>NZ_AZVV01000010.1:0-323980 GCF_000514395.1 Pseudomonas sp. URMO17WK12:I12 | reverse complement strand
TCAGGATCACGGGGAGGTTTTCGGGCATGAATCATGCCTTGGATTATGCCGAATCAGGCCACGTATCAAGACGTCAAAACCTGATGAGGACGGTTGCAACCATCAAGTAGCCAGTTCAATTCCTGAACGGTCAGGATGATCGCTTCATCGTTGCCATCGGGCGATGTTTTAAATCGTTCGGATTCGAGGCGCTTGAGCCAAAGGCAGAAGCCATTGCGTTCCCAATATAAAATCTTCACGCAGTTGCGTGGCGTGTTGAGGAAGACGAAAAGCACAGAGTCGAATACCGCGACTTTGATATCCAGTTCGACCGGCGCGGCCAGGCCATCAATGAATTTTCGAAAGTCCACGGGTTTGGTGTAAAGATAGACTTTTTCGACGTTTGCATCGGGCGCATCATGGCGGGCTGGCTCTTGAGGGAGTCGGAAGCACCGCATCCTGGATCAGCTAAGTGCTTTGAATGTGGGGTTCATCGAGCGCTTACAAACAATCAGGGCTCGAGACGGCGTTGCAGGTAGATCCAGTCAACGATATCGCCGTCAGGGGTGTAGCCGCTGACGGTTTCGCGTAGGAGTTGGCGAATGCGTGAGTAGTCATCGTTTTCAACCGCATTCACCAACTCTGCCAGCTTCCCCTTAAGCTCATCCCAGGGAAGAAGATCCTCATTGGCGGTCATTATCATCGGATGCTGTGTGGCCGCTACGTTGTCGCCGATCAGTAATTCCTCGTAAAGCTTTTCACCTGGCCGAAGTCCCGTGAACTCAATGGCAATGTCACCGTGCAAGTTTTGTTCCGAACGCACACTCAAACCAGATAGGTGAATCATTTTTTCGGCGAGCTCAGCAATTTTTACCGGCTCGCCCATATCCAGAACAAACACGTCTCCGCCCTGCCCCATAGAACCCGCTTGGATTACCAATTGCGCTGCTTCAGGAATAGTCATGAAGTAACGAGTGATCTTGGGATGGGTAACGGTCAACGGCCCACCGGACTTTATTTGCTTATAAAACAGCGGAATTACAGAACCCGAAGAGCCCAGAACGTTGCCAAAACGGACCATCGTGAAACGGGTTTTATTGACGCGTGAAATTTTCGAATTGTCGCCAAAAAGGACAGGCGCTAATTCATGACTGAGCGCCTGAAGCGTCATTTCGGCAAGACGCTTTGTACTACCCATGACGTTGGTAGGGCGCACTGCTTTATCTGTAGAAATCAGGACAAAGTTAGCAACGCCGGCAGTCAGCGCCGCTTGCGCAGTATTAAGCGTTCCAATGACATTATTAAGAACACCTTCAGCGATATTGTGTTCAACCATCGGAACATGCTTATAAGCAGCGGCGTGATAAACGGTGTCAACCCGCCACGCCTTCATCACATCCAGCAACTTACTCTGATTGCGTACTGACCCCAGAATGGGTAGAAGCCGCACCGACAGGGATTCACGAGCGATACGCTGTTCCAATTCCGACGATATCGAATACAGGTTGAACTCACTGTGTTCAAACAACAAAAGCGTTGTGGGACGCAATGCGAGAATCTGTCGGCAAAGTTCGGAACCGATGGACCCTCCGGCTCCCGTTACCATTACAGCCCTGCCTTTCACACAGCGCTCGAGCAAATCGCTTTGGGCTGGAACCGCGTCACGGCCCAGTAAGTCAGCGATGTCTACTTCCTGAATATCATCGACCTTGACACGCCCACTTGCCAAATCCATAAAGCCTGGGACACTACGAACGTGTAAAGGGAATCCCTCAAGGAAACTTAAAATTTCTCTTCGCCGACCACGATTTGATGACGGAATGGCCAAGAGAATTTCCTGCGCACCCGAGACATCGATCATCTGCTGAATATGTTTAGGCTTATAAACGTGCAAGCCGGAAATGACTCTGTCGGCAATACTGCTGTCATCGTCAATAAATGCGACCGGCCGCATTACGCGCCCCATACGAAGTGCAGCGACAAGCTGATTACCGGCGGCACCAGCGCCATAGATGGCGACCTTCGTCAATCCATTATCCCTGCTTGTAAACGGCACATGCTGCGCCGCAGCGAACCAATCGCCCAAAAAATATTGGCGCATGGCTAGACGCAAGCCACCGATCATGATCAGGCTCAGCCACCAGTAATTAAACACAATCGATCGCGGTATGACTGTTTGATGGTTACTGTACCAATATACGACAAAGCCCAGAATAAGGGCCGACAAGCTCACAGCTTTGATGATAGCAATCAACGCATCATTACCGAAGTAACGCATCACAGCGCGGTACATCCCAAATCGGATAAACAGCGGAATCGACACGAGCGGAGCTGCCATAAAAAGCCAAAAATGCCTTTCAATGGGATTGATCATTTCGTCGATTCCCAATCGCACGACGAAAGACATCCAAAGCGCAACCCACACCAAGACCACGTCAGTACTGACCTGAATCAATCGCTTTTGTCGACGTGGCAATCCCAAGAGACGAACCCTGATGCTATCCATACACTGCTCACCGTTCTCTTATGCCCACACCTACCGAGTGAGGCCATCAATCATACATAATCACGGCAACCCCTAGGGGCTGACCAACGCATCTAGCGTAGTTTAATCGGAATGCTCAAGGGCGCCAGATTTAAATTTAATGGCGAGTAAAAGCAACGGTATGTAGGCAATAAGCACACCAGCGAACCCGCTTATCCGAAGCGTGGCAACCATAAATGCAAGCGGTAGTAACCAGAGAACATTAATTCCAAAAACCGCCATTGTCACGGGGAGGTGATTACCGTACCGGCGAGAAGCATATTGATAACCGTGACTGCGATGTGCTTCATAAATTTTGTCACCTCTTAGCAATCGGCGTATTAACGTAAAAGTAGCGTCATTGATGAATACGCCTAGGACTATTACCCAGGCACAAAATAGCTGAGGTGCAACCCAGGCGGAATGCAAAGATAATATACCGAGCGTGATACCGAGAAAGCCACTACCGGCATCTCCCATGAATATTTTGGCCGGCGGAAAGTTCCAAAAAAGAAAACCAGAGACGCACATAGCAAGAATCGCTGCAGGCCATATTAAATCGGGCAATCCCAGAACCCAATATATAAGACACATACCCAAACAGGCAGAAATGGCTTCAATACTCGCAAGACCATCGATACCGTCCATGAAATTATAAAGATTCAACAACCATACAAGATAAAATACGGCAAAGATATTTCCCAAAACACCAAAGTCTATAACTCTGCCAAAAATATTTAACGGCGCCAGCCCCTGTAAAAAAAACAACGTGACAACTGCACTTGCAAAGTGCCCCAGCAAGCGCCAACGAGCGGCGATATGACCGTGATCGTCCAAAAACCCCAATATCGCAATCCCCGAACCGGGCAAGAGCAACGACCACACCCACCCCCAAGACAGCAGTCCAAAAAAACCAAAGAACGGAAGCGCAATTAGAAAGGTTACAACTATCGCGACTCCGCCTCCTCTAGGAGTCGGAATTGTATGAGAACTCCGCGAGTTAGGTTTGTCTATAAGATTGGCAGCCAGTGCATACTTACGCAGCAACCATGTGGCAAAAAGCGCCGAGAAAAAGACCAAAATCAACATCCAAAACATCACCAACTCCCGACCAGAATCATGACCCGCCGATCAATATAAAACGTTGCCCGACTCACCGGCAATCATAAACTCTTTTGCGGCCAACGAAAGCTCGCTTCGCACGTCAAATGGTGCTTTCCATCCTAGAAGCGTCTGCGCCTTGGAGGAATCGATTAAAAAATAACCACATAGCTGCGTATAAAGCATTTTTTTGCGAAGCAGAATCGAACCGAACCGCAAAAAACCCAGTGGGATCGGGACTAGCACCAACTTACGTTGCATTCCTAGCGCGAGGCTTTCCAGAACTTCCGGAAGAGATACATCTACACCGTCGGATACTAAAAATAACTGATCAGCAGCGTTGGGGTGGACCATAGCCACTTTGATAAAGCTGACTAAATTAGCCAAAGAAATCATACTTCTTCTAGCAGCTACTTTACCAAAAGGTAGCGGCACACCAAGCTTTACGAGCCGCAGTAACCTTTTAAAATTACCAGGAGCATTAGCTGCATAAACCAATGGAGGTCTGATTATTACAAATTCCATCTTGCCCTTCAGCAATGAAGAAAGTGCTTGCTCAGCTTCAAATTTAGACACCGCATATTGCCTGACAGGATTAGCTTCAGACATTTCGGTAATTGGTTCGGCCGTGGTATCAGCACCATTGACACCTATTGAACTCATAAAAACAAACCGCTTAACACCGGCTTTCATGGATAGTTCAGCCAAAGCGATTGTTAAATCCCTGTTTACTTCTCGAAAAGCTAATAAAGGGTCAGAAACTACTTCTTTCATCTGATGAGCTCGCCCTGCCAGATGAACGACTACATCAATTCCCTTTAAAGCTTCTTCTACCAAGGCAGAATCTGCCAAGTCGCCGCACACAACCTGGATCCCCACCCCTAAATCACGCCACTTCCTTAACAGCGCCGTTACCTGCATTCCCTGACTGGACAACTCCTTGCAAAGAGCTGACCCAATAAATCCACCCGCCCCTGTAACCAATATTTTCATTTGGAGGTTACCACTCTAACTATTTCTTCCATCCACCCGGCCAATCGGTAGCGATGAAATATCGTTTCCGGTACATCGTCGTAAGGCAAATCAAGAAAACCATCATTAACAACAGGATTGTGCCGATCTACAATACAAATATTGCTTTCTTTATAGAAATCATAATTTCTAACATTAGAATTGGTCGTTATCAGCTTTTTCCTCGCCCCCAATGTTTCAAGAGTTCGCATCGTCAGCCCAGTTTGATTAGGATGTTCGATATCGAGTATAGCTTTAGATTGGTCAAATACCCGTTGGACTTCCGGCTTCGAAATTGGGTCAAATTTGAAATCTGAAATACTTGAATGACGAAAAGCACTATTCGTAAGACGGCAAAACCAATATACCCATTTTGCCTGCAGGTACAAATACAAGAATTTTTTAGCGCCTACAGGTAATTTTTGATTTATTTTTGAAATAACGCTATACCTATCGGTATGTGCTGTCCCAATAAAACTTATATCGTAAGAAAAAACCTTTTGTTGCTCCTTTTCAAACCCGCTTGAAAAGAACAACGGCCTAAAGTTGATGTTGTATTTTTTAGCATCTATCGCATCAAATGTAAAAGCATAGTCAAAAAAGGCAAGATTATCTACAGCCCATTTTCTATTGCCAAACGAATCCCACATGTACAATACAAACTTAGCTGCAGGATAGAGTTTTTTCCATGACGTGAGGGTGTCTTTGGACAAAGTTTGCCCATTTACTACAAATACATAATCAAATTTAACACCTGAAAACTTGCTGACACCTTCTCTGTAATATTTATCAGCGGTACCAATTACCGAACCTCTCCACACTTTAGTCAGCGCTTTGAGAAACGGACTGTCAAAGGGCCTATCTAGAAGAAAGCATACGTCCGCACCTTGACGAGTCAGCTCACTCTCGATTTCGGACTCATAGCCAAAAAACCGAGGTGCCACGTAAAGTATTTTTTTTCCAGCCAAGCCCTTTTCCAACTCAATTACCTACTCGTAAAAATCAAATAATTCTTGCGGGAATGCCGACGGCGACGCGCCCCGCAGGCACATCATTCAAAACCACTGCATTGGCACCTATCTTGGATCCTTCCCCAATGGTGATACCGCCAAGAATTTTCGCGCCGGCGCCAATGATTACATCGTCCAGAATAGTAGGTCGTCTCTCGGGGCAATAATTCATATCAGCCTCCTTGGCGCCAATAGTTACTCCCTGAAATATAGTAGCATTTGCACCAATTGAAGCGGCACCAATAACCGTACCTACTGTATGAGGTAAAAAAAGGCCAGGGCCGATTTTCACTTTTGCTGAGTATTCCAATCCAAAAACAACAAGATTTAACAAACAAACAATCTTGGAGATCGGTCCCATGTGGTGATGGGCGCACCAGTAAGCTAGTCGAATGAACGCCACCGGCATAAGTCGAATATTGAAGAATGCCTTAAGCGCGCCAAACTTTGAGACATTCGCACTCTTCCCAACCAAACTGTAATAACGCTCTAGATCACTCTTCAATAAAGTAATCATGTCAGGACATCAACTTCATACGGCGCAGTTCCGCACTCGCTTCATCAAGTCTGTCAACAGGAACATCTTGAGTGAGCACCCAGTCCACAAATCGCTTCATTCCCTCGTCGATGCCGACTTTTGGCTGAAATCCGAGCACTGCCTGTATATGTCTCATGTCGGCATAACAGTGACGTATATCACCGACACGATATTCCGCAGTAACATGGGGTGCTACAGTTCCGTTGAGAAGCGACACTAGTTTGCTGGCGATATCCATCACTGAAACCGGAGCACCCAAGCCGACATTGAACACATCATGTGGCCCTGTTTCGGTAAAAAGCGAAAGCGAGATTGCCGCTGCGATATCGCTTACATGCACAAAATCCCGACTTTCAAGTCCATCCTCAAATATTGGTAGAGACTTACCCTGCCTGATACGCGTCGAAAAGATAGACAGAATCCCGGTATACGGGTTATTGAGGGATTGCCCTTCGCCGTAAACATTCTGGAATCTCAAAATGACACTTGAAATTTCCAATGCCTGCGCACCGATCCGAATTAACTCTTCTTGAGCGAACTTAGTAGCGGCATAAATCGATGCTGGATTGACGGTTCCACTTTCTGGCGTCGCGACGGCCAACATTTCACCGCTACAATCAGGGCATTCGAAATCCCATTTATGCGCGGCCAGTGACTCTCGAGACCTTGGATTCGGATACCTAATGACGTCGGGGCTGCATGCTCCACAGCTAAAGGCACCCTCACCATAAACGGAACGGCTCGAAGCAAGCACAAATTTCTTTACACTGTTGGGTATCTTCTGGAGCGCGTCCAAGAGAAGCGCAGTACCTTGAGAGTTCACATAATTGTAGTGGGCAATCTGATACATTGATTGACCGGTACCAGTTTCAGCCGCCAGATGGACAATTGCATCCACCTCGCCTATTACAGCAGCAAGGTCTGCGACGCTAGTGACATCCCCTCGTACCAAAGAAACTTTATCATCTTTTAATATAGGATCGTCGAGATTGGGGATCACGCCATGAATTTGTGCACTAAGATTATCCATCAGAATTATCTTAGTGGCTTTACTTAATAGCTCTTTGGCCAAATTAAGACCGATAAAACCCATCCCTCCGGTAATAAGAACACGCATTACTTCACCTCCGATACGTAGGGCCCAACTTTATTGGCAAGACCATGATAAACACCAAGACTCATCATTCGTAATGATTTCAATTTTTTGTTATCTATAAACACATTAACTACGTAACGTAGCAAAAGGCCGATGATCAGGCGGCGCTTCCAATAACTCTCAACATAGTTCTGTTTAATTAATCGGGTCGTATTTCTGAAGAAATAGTACCGACGAAGTGGAGAATATCTGAAAAAACTTAATCCAAAAACCCGAGCGGGTGGCGCATCAGAAGGAGCGTGCCCCATCTCGACACTTAAACATCCTACTATCTGATAACCCAGACTACGGGCACGGAAACACCACTCCGTATCGGTGTAGTCAACAAAGAACGATTCATCGTATTTTACTGACTCCTTCCATACAGATGCTTTTACCAGCATCCCCGAGGTTATGAGTACGTCTGCCTTTACGAACTCAGACCTTTCTTCGGATGGAAAGACCGCTTCAATGTATCCCTTCTCCGAAGTGTAAAAAGGGAAATACTGCTTAACATCATCTCGACGATCGAAAAATACAGGGCTTACTGCTGCGCAGTTAGGAATAGTCTCATCGGCGCGTTTCATCGCTTGACTTAAACTTTCAATAAGGTTTGGCGCCGCATTGCTGTCCTGGTCAAACGTAACAACATAGTCAGCGCCATTTTTAACAGCATATTCGAATCCAACATTGAGCGCCCGGCCCAACCCCAAATTGCTGCCAAGGTCTATATACTTTATCTTCTCTCTCTTTGTAAAATCCTTATTGAGGTACGTTTCACTACCTCCATTATCTACAAGGATAAGAATATCAACCTGATCAACCAGGGATGATAACAGGCGATCAATTATCTCCATTTCGGGCCTGAACCCTACAACAATTGCGGCAACTTTATTCATGAAAGCCTCTAAAATAAAAGTTGTCTACTCGTTAGTTGAGTAGCGACTGAATGTTTAATAATGGCGGCTCAGCAAAAAATGCGAGATTTAGGTACACGTAACCCAAAGACACTACTGTCAGCAGTTTGTAAATCGCTGTAAATTGCCCTTGAGTTAACGCTAAGGAAACAACAGAGAAAAACAATGCAATGTCAACGATTCTCACCGCGGCGGCAGGCATTTGCCCCATACTTAAATACAAAGCAAGAAATGCGAACGCGTAAAATCCTATTTTTTTAGCAACCTGCTGCTTATGAAAATAGACAAAAATAAATGTTACCAATATAAAAAGAACTTTAAAGGAAAAAGGATTATATGCTTGAAGGTAAACATCCAAAGAATATGTAGAAAAATAAGGCATGAATTCAATGATAAAATACAAAACAACAGCTGCAGCGCAAACCACTACAAAGCGAAGGGTATAGAAATATCTGAAAACCGCCCACATAATAAATATGATAATTGCGACATTGTGCAACAAGGCAGCAAATAAGAAAAGAACGATACTTTTCTGTGCCTTATGATTGACAATGGCTACGCAAGAAACTGCAACAGCCGCAGCGTTTCTTATTTGTGTCAACTCCCACAGAGGGAAAAATGCAATACCGTATAATATGACGAAGAAACAAGTATTCGCCGCCGTCAGTTCATCCAACGAAATAAGAAAGCGAAATTTGTAATACAAGGTAATAAAAGCATATATGAAAAGCAGCCCGACAAATCCAAAACCTAGTGTCTCACTTAGCAGGGAGAAGACTCGATATCCAAGTTCAACACTTACTTCTCCGCCAGAGATTATCGTAAGGAAATTTGCTTCGTACACCGTATAATCCGATGCCAAGTCGCTGGGGCGAAAAGCTATTAACACAGCCAGCACCAGCAAAACTAAAATCCACATGAAGTTATATTTACTTATCAAGGATCCGCCCCGAACGCAGTACAGTATTAAGAGCGACCATAGCCGTTCACCTTGAAAATATCTATCATCTTAGAAGCAATTACACTCCACCGAAGTTTTTCAACGTCGGCCTTGGACTTTTCAACAAGATCATAACGCTGAATGGACGACATTTTCAGCACTTCAATTAAAGCAGCAGTAATTTTCTCGGAATTAACATCTGCGAGATAGATTGCGTTCTCCGCGGTTGCAGGTGAGTAATTTGAAATGACCAAGCATCCACTGGCCATGGATTCGATACAAGGATAATGAAATGCACCATCCTGGATTAAGCCTGTCGCCACAAACACATCGCATGCCCTATAAAACTCAGCTAATAGTTGGTCTCCGTGAGGAGCACAAAACTCAACAAAACCGCAATCTGACACATTAATCTCATCAGGCAGCTCAAACGCTACGCGCAATTTGAGGTCTCGCCCCGTGATAGTTCTAACAGCCTGAACCGCATGGATAATTTCCATGGTGCCTTTCCACTTCGATTTTCGGCCGATGCATCCTATTATTAGCTCTTGACCCTCCCGATGCTGCTCTCGGGATTTAAATACCGCAAGATCGATACCGGGTTCGACTACATATTGTGTAGATATCTCATGATAGTTTCGATACATTGGAGCGTTGACAATTTGAACCAGCGGCAAACGATAAGAAAATTTGGCTATAACAGTACTTAAACGAGCAGCTATAGTTTCTAACTCATCATAAAATTCGGGCTCGTAGGCTTGTATGTAGTAATAACCTTTTTTAGAGCCTAGCGTTGCCAGCGCCACCGGAATTGCGGTAACGTTATAGTTAGCCACAATCACGTCAAAACTTTTCCTATTCTTCATCAAGGCCAGATACATACCCAAAATCTTGCTAATGGTACGAAGTATTGGCAACCGTTGAAAGTAGGCTTGGTATTTTAGTATAGGTGCAGTAGTAGGAAAGTATGGCGCCTGAGATCCTACAGGTGCCAAAAATGCCACTTCGTGTCCCTGCGCAATCATTTCATCAGCAATTTTCGACAAAACGCGCATGCCGCCAGCGCTGGAAAATGCCAACACGGGAAATAAGATTTTCATGAAAATTTCGCAACACGATGATACTTCGACATGATACTAACCCGTTTGCCCATTTTTAAAATAAAAGTATATCCCTACGGATACAATGAACCAATAAACGAGATAAGTAACAGCATGGGCGATCGCTACGCCTTCGATCCCGTATTTTCCAGTGAAGACAACCGTAAATAATACAAAGCTTGTAGCTGCAATTATTTCAGTAAGAATGAACGTTTTAAACATAGCCTTACCTACCATAACGTAAGCTAAAAGCCAGCTACCGATTTTCAAAGTATCACCAACCAGCTGCCAGCCGAAGAGTTCACGAGCAGGTAAAAATTGAGGACTAAATAAAACAACTACGACTATATCGCGCATCAAATACACAACCAACCCACACAGGGCTGCAACCGGCAGAATGATTTTATAGCCACTAATAATTTCCGCTTTAATATCAGCATATCGTTTCAACTCGGAAAGCTTAGGCAAATAATAGAGACTTAAGGTAGTAGTCACCAGTAACAGATAAGAACTACTCATGCGCCAAAGTGCTTCCCAGTACCCAGCAGCCTCCGCGCTGAAGTTATCGGTTAAGTAACCCCGTACTAATATATGACTCAATGGCGTACAAACTGCTGAAGTTATCGCCATTAGAGCGTACTTCAACAAGTTCGACACATGCTTCTTTTCAACAATCCCAAAAAAATTGGAAAACTTAAACCAGCCGGAGCTGCAACAAACTTTCAACGTCGCTATAAATGAAACTGATTGATATAGCGCTAGTGAAATGAGCGCTCCAAACAAACCATTCGCCATTGTCAAAAAAGTCACGAAAAGCAATGAGATGAAACTACCAGAAATGTTCGCTATAACATAAAGTTTAACTTCTTTTTTTCCGTTCAACACAGCTAATAGGAATCCATTGGCCACAAAGAAAATCAGCGCGACGCTAAACGTTTTTACAACCGCAGAGTACTGAAGATCTTTTAGCAACAATTGCGATATTAAAGAACTGAAAAAAAACATCACAACACTTACGACTAAAGTAGACCACAACATAATCATTGTTGCTGCTTGCCACACACCACGCTGGTTATTTTCGTCATCATAATATTCAGCAGTATACTTTGTTACTCCGGTGGTTACCGCGCCACTAGCAAGCGTTGTAATAAGTTGCATTGCATTCTGCAGCTGGCCTATCGCTGCATAACCCACAGGTCCAACGTAAACCGCTAGCACCTTGTTTATGCCCAGCAACGTTAGCATTTTTATCACAACAGCGATGCCATTTAGCAAGCTAGTTTTAATAAGCGTCATTGAATCTGTCTAACGACAAAAGTGTTACAGGCGTGCGCGACCGCCTCAGCATCAGTTAACGAGAGCGAGGGTCCCATAGGCAGGCTCAAGATCTGCTTATGGATCTTCTCTGAAATAGGGTAAGAATAATGAGCGAGATCAATATAAGCCGGTTGAAAGTGAGGCGGAATAGGATAGTGAATCAGGGTCTGAATACCGTTTTCGAGCAGGTGCTGTTGCAACGCTTCTCTATCATCACAGAGAACAGTATACACGTGCCAAACGTGACTGGTATTCTGTAAAGGAGAAAAACACGCATTTACCGGTAGCTTTATTACCGTGTTAGTTATTGTGTTGGTGTAAAGATTTGCTATCAGTCTACGATGAGAAGTTTGTTCATCTAGATACTTGAGCTTAACCGACAAGCAAGCTGCTTGAATTTCATCTAAACGGCTATTTACACCAAGATAAAGATTTTTGTATTTTTCATGAGAACCATAATTTCGCAAGGCGCGCAAAGTTGCCGCTAATAGATCATCGTTGGTCGTGACAGCACCCGCATCGCCAAGTGCGCCCAAGTTTTTGCCCGGGTAAAAACTAAAGCCTGACGCATGCCCCCAATTACCCGCCTTCTTTCCATCAATGCTGGCACCATGTGACTGCGCGGAATCTTCGAGCACCAGCAAGCCGTGACGCTCGGCGAGTGCCATGAGCGCAGGCATGTCCGCCAGGCGGCCATAGAGGTGGACAGGCAGGATAGCCTTCGTTTTGGATGTAATCGCCTTTTCAGCGTTTATTGGACAAATGTTCAAGGTAGCGAGATCGGGCTCTACCAAAACTGGCGTCAGACCATTCTCCGATATTGCAAGAATACTGGCGATATAAGTGTTGGATGGAACCAGGATTTCGTCTCCTTCGCTCAGGTAGCCGAGCTCCTTCCAGGCCCGAATTACCAACACCAATGCGTCCAGTCCGTTAGCAACGCCAATGCAGTGCTTGGTTCCGCAATACTCTGCATAACTGCTCTCGAACTGCTGAAGTTCGCTTCCCCCGATATACCAACCAGAATCAATAACGCGCGTGCACGCCTCAATCAGCTCTTCGCGGCAAGCTTGGTTGATGGATTTCAAATCAAGGAAACTTATCATTTGCTCAGATACCTAATAACTTTAGCTGGGTTACCCACAACAACCGCCCGGTCCGGAACATCGGAAACAACGACCGCCCCGGCACCCACCATTGCCTCTTCGCCAATGGTCACCCCTGGCAATATCGTCGCATTCGCACCAATGCTTGCTCCCTGCTTGATAGTGATACCGGAAAACGTTTCCGGGTAAACCTTGGAGCGTGGCATAGCGTCATTGGTGAATGTAGCGTTTGGGCCAATAAAAACGTTATCGGCGACGACAGTTCCTTCCCAAAGGAAGACTCCCGACTTGATCGTAACGTTGTTGCCGACCGTAACGCTGTTTTCGATCAATGTATGTGCACAGATATTGCAATTTTCACCAATAACAGCACCGTCAAAAACCACTGCAAATTGCCACACTCGAGTGTTTTTTCCGATGCTCGTGCTTTTGACATCGGCGAGTGCATGGATTTTAGGCATGCTTTGTCAGCTCCAAAAAGGCGCCATAGTTTCTGATGTAATCCTGTTCATCGTAAAAATCGCTGGCTAGAACCAGCAACACGCAATCAGCACTAAACTCATGCATTTCGTGCCAAACCATTTTATCAATAACAATAGCTTTATCAGGAGCGTCCAACCATACTTCTGCTTTAGTCAAGCCGTCATCCATTTTCATTAGACAACGCCCGGAAACACAGACCGCGACTTGGACAAGTTCTTTGTGAGCATGAAAACCGCGAGGTACGCCTGCCTGAGTATCTGTCAGATAGTAAACTCGCTTTATGGTAAACGGAACGCCCCTGTTATTTTCAAGCGCAATTAGATGGCCACGTTCGTCACCTAGCGTCGTAATATCCAGGAAATTTATCAAGCTCATTATTGCGACCTCATCAAACTATCGACCTTAGGCGCTTGATCATCTTTTTCACTAATGATGTAGTCGTCAGAACCGGGCCATTTGATACTGAGTTGAGGATCGTTCCAGTGCAGCGCGCCTTCAGACGCTTTGTTGTAATAGTCAGTAGTTTTGTATAGGAAGTGTGTATTATCTTCGAGCGCAACAAACCCGTGAGCAAAGCCTTCTGGAACCCACAGTATATGATTGTTGGTGTCATTCAGCTCAACGCCGACCCATTGCAAATAGGTTGCAGAATCCGGACGAATATCTACAGCGACATCGAACGCTGAACCTCGTACGACTCGGACTAATTTACCTTGTGCATGAGGAGCCCGCTGGAAGTGCAGACCCCGAAGCACGCCTTTTGCCGAACAGGAGTGATTATCCTGAACGAAAGCACGCGGTACGGCCAAACCTAGAGCCTTCAGCGAAGTATGAAACTTTTCTTCATTAAAACTTTCCATGAACCAACCGCGTTCATCGCCATATATAGCAGGTTCGATGATTACCACGTCCGGGATTGAGGTTTGAATCAGTTTCATACGCCAGAAGCCTCGGTAAGAATCTTCCGCAGGTACTGCCCATAACCAGTTTTTTTCAGTTTTTCAGCTTGCTCACCAAGCTGCTCTGGGCTGATCCAACCGCTGGTAAATGCGATTTCTTCCAGACAGGCCACTTTGAGCCCTTGACGGTGCTCAATGGTATGTACGAAGTGACTCGCCTCCAGTAGTGACTCGTGAGTGCCGGTGTCCAGCCAGGCAAAGCCTCGACCAAGCATTTCTACGGTCAACGACTTGTCGTCCAGATAAGCTTTGTTTACATCGGTGATTTCTAGCTCGCCACGCGGCGAGGGTTTTATATTTTTTGCGATTTCAACGACACGGTTGTCATAGAAATACAAACCGGTCACAGCGTAGTTCGACTTAGGACGCACCGGCTTTTCCTCGATACTGAGTGCCCGGCCAGTGCTGTCAAACTCGACGACTCCAAATCGCTCAGGATCAGAGACGTGATATCCGAACACGGTGGCGCCGGAAGTTTGAGACATTGCAGAACGCAGATTGTCGGAGAAATGCTGACCGTAAAAAATATTGTCGCCCAGAATCAGGCAGCACGGGTCTTCACCTATGAACTCTTCGCCAATAATAAACGCCTGTGCCAGGCCATCAGGGCTTGGCTGTTCGGCGTAAGTCAATTCGATGCCGTATTGACTCCCATCGCCCAGCAGCTTTTTGAAGCAAGGCAAATCTTCCGGGGTAGAAATAATCAGAATTTCCCGCATACCGGCAAGCATCAGCACGGAAAGCGGGTAGAAAATCATTGGCTTGTCGAAAATTGGAAGCATCTGTTTCGACACGCCCAACGTCAAGGGGTGCAGGCGCGTACCAGAACCGCCTGCCAGAATGATGCCTTTGCGTTTGATGACCGTCATTTCTCTAACACTTCCTTTAACATCCGGGTCACACCACTGCGCCAATCTGGCAAGTGGATGGAAAAAGTCTTGCGCAGTTTCTCGGTATTAAGCCGGGAATTCAATGGCCGACGTGCGGGGGTCGGAAATTGCGCCGTTGGAATCGGATTAACAGCCTGCGCTTGTAAAGGCATGCCACTCGCCTTGCCGTAGTCGATGACCAAGCTTGCGTACTCATGCCATGAAGTAAACCCATCGGCCGCCAGGTGATAAATACCTGCAACCGTAGGCTCAGCCAGCGCCTTTCTAAGTGTCACCGCGGTAACGTCTGCTATCAAATCAGCGCCAGTCGGCGCTCCGACCTGATCTGCGATGACGTTGAGCTCAGTTCGATCCGTGGCGAGTCGCAGCATCGTTTTAGCGAAGTTGCTGCCCCGCGCTCCGTACACCCAGCAGGTACGAAATATAAGATAATTGCAGCCTGATTGGACAATGGCTCGCTCCCCCATCAACTTGGTCATACCATAGTAGTTGACCGGAGATACCGCATCATCTTCCTGCCAAGCCGCCGAGCCAGTTCCATCGAACACGTAATCCGTGGAAAAGTGCACAAACCAGCAGCCCAGTTTTTTTGCTTCTTCGGCGATGACCTGCACTGCTGTTGTATTGATCTGCAAGGTCAAGTCTTTATCGGACTCAGCCTTATCCACGGCAGTATAGGCTGCCGCATTGACGATGATGTCGGGAGCTACGCGCTGAATGGTTGTCCGCAAACCCTGAAGGTCAGCAAGATCACCGCACAGGCCATTGTCGAGGTGGCGATCAAGAGCCACGACATTGCCTAACGTTGCGAGGGAACGTTGAAGCTCCCAGCCAACCTGTCCATTTTTACCCAGAAGCAAAACTTTCATGTCAGGCTTGCCGCTCAGCATAGTTTTGATCGATCCATTGCTGATAACTGCCGCTCTTCACGTGCTCGACCCAAGGCTGATTGTTCAGGTACCACTCGACGGTCTTGCGAATACCCGACTCAAAAGTTTCTTCTGGAGTCCAGCCCAGTTCGCGCTGAATCTTCCCGGCATCAATGGCGTAACGCAGATCGTGCCCTGGGCGATCCTGGACGTAGGTGATTAGCTTGGCGTGCGGGCGATGTGGGGATTCTGGACATAACTCATCCAGCAGCGCGCAAACGGTATGGACCACTTCGAGGTTTTTCTTCTCGTTATGGCCACCGATGTTGTAGGTCTCGCTGACTTCGCCTTCGGTCACTACTTTATAAAGTGCACGGGCATGGTCTTCTACGTACAACCAGTCACGAACCTGATCACCCTTGCCATAGATAGGCAAAGGCTTGCCTTCCAGCGCATTCAAGATAACCAACGGGATCAGCTTTTCAGGGAAATGGCATGGACCGTAGTTGTTTGAGCAATTGGTCACGATCGTCGGGAGACCGTAAGTTCTGCTCCAGGCTCTGACCAGGTGGTCCGAGCTTGCCTTGCTCGCGGAATAAGGAGAGCTCGGCTGGTAAGGAGTCTGTTCGGTAAAAAGGTCTTCAGGACCATCAAGATCACCGTAAACTTCGTCGGTGGAAATGTGATGGAAACGAAAGTTTTCTTGCGCTGATACGTCCAGGCTTTTCCAATACTGCCGTACCGCTTCCAGCAGGGTATAGGTGCCAACGATATTAGTCTGAATAAAATCCGAAGGACCACTGATCGAGCGGTCAACATGGGACTCTGCGGCAAGGTGCATAACCGCATCAGGTCGATGCTCATCAAACACACGCTGCAACTGAGCAGCGTCGCAAATGTCGACACGCTCAAAGGCATATCGGTCACTTTTAGCGCTTTCACCCAGCGATTCCAGATTACCGGCATAGGTCAACTTATCTAGATTGACCACCGAATCCTTGGTGTTTGCGATGATATGCCGGACAACTGCCGAGCCAATGAATCCAGCGCCACCGGTCACTAATATTTTCAACTTTATCTCCCTAAACTCAATAGCGCATCACTTACGCTATCCGTCATTGATGCTTACCGTGATACGGTTTTCGCTTGTCAGACGGTGTCGTTTTGATTTCGTCATGCAAGGTCAGTGTAGTTCCAGACTCGCCGCTCGAGCATGCACCTGACCTAGAGATCGGTGGTCCAACTGCTTGAGCCATTTTAACAGGACTGCATTTTACACTCGATGCACACCTGAGGCGGCTCGGAGCCATCCCTGATGTGCATTTCCGACAAGCAACCCGATCGACCGTGCCAACGCCTCGTCGGAAGCGATACAAAGCATCGCTCCCACAAATCCTGGAACCTTCAGATCTTAAAAGCGACCATTGACCCCAAGCGTTTCCGATGATTCGGCTCTCCTACGCTTGGTGATAAAATGCTGTAGCAGTGCAATCGCGGAGCCCAACAGCCCACCAATGACAAGCCCCAGAAACACAATCAGAACTTTCTTCGGCTTAACCGGGGAAACAGGCAGGTCTAGGACACCATCGTGGCGGTACACCGCGATATCAAATTTTTCTGCTTCCACCTGCTTGTAGAAGTCAGCTCGCTTCTGAAGTTTGCGTAAACCAGGAGTGAACGGGTCGTCGGAGCCGCGATTTTCGAGGTTTTTCAGCTCCGCCTCCAACGCCTTACTGCCACGCAGGTAACTATTGCCCTCTAACATGCTTCCAGCCAACTTATCGGAACCGCTGCCCGAAAATACAACCGTATTCTCCAGACCACTGGATTTGGCAATAACCAACGCCTCACGAATTTTGCTAATGGTGTCTTGGCGCACGTTATGGCTGGACTCTCTAAGAGTATCTATCTCTAGCTGCAGACCACGTTTTAATACCGCAGCCTCTTTTTTCGCATTCTGAGTCAATTCGCGCGCCGTGCTTGCTCCGACCTGACTTACGTACGAATCAACCCATTGCACGGCACGCTCAGGACTTGAATCTTGCAGGGAAACCGACCAGCGCCCATCTTCTTCCTTTCCGACTGGCGCAACCGTGAGGTTTTTCGAAAACGTCGTGTACAAAGCTCCATTTGGAGATTGTGGAACTCGCTCCCCCAGAGATGGCAAATAAGTAGTTTCAAAAAACGCTCGTCGCTGCGATTCGGATTGAAGGTTACGCAGAAATACCTTGTAAACCTGGTCAACTGAAATAGGTATCAAATCGGACTTACTTGCACGACCAAAGTTGAGATTGGCAATATCATTAACCGTTGGTGGTGATATGTAATACTTCGACTCGTATATAGGAGTTGAAAAGAATGCGTACGCGGCAGCGGCAAAACCAACCGCTAATGTCATACCGACGACAAGCCATTTTCGTTTCCACACCGCAGCGGTGACTTCAAAAAGATCTATTTCAACTGAAGAGTTAATTGTGTTATTGCTGTTTTGCATAGGATATTTTAGCCCTTCAATTGATTCTATTCTGCAAGTTTGGTAAAAAATTTACCCACCCACCTGATAGCCTATTAGACCCGTGCGCAGGGTCCAATTCCTTGACTAACCACCCACAGGAGGATGAAAAAAGAAAATAAAGCTATCAGAGCCCTTGGACGGGCGAAAATAATAACACGGACACAAACTGGTTTCCCGATGAGAAACAACTTCTTCTGGGGAATCCCAGGAGGTTACGGGCGCCGACCAATCCTGAGGCCGATCAGCCACGCCAACAACGGCCCCGCCACCATCCCTAAGAGCAGCGCCGAAATAATGACGCCCGCAATTGGCATTTGCGCAGAAGACCAACCTAGAAAAAACAGCGAAGTCAGCTGGCGATTTTCCAGAATGAATATGATCACCAAAAAAACCAACAGCATAACCAGTACCGCCAGCGCAATACGCTTGAGCCTTTGCACGTCACACCTCCCTTGCGAAACTAAAAATCATACCCCCTCCTCCTCGTCCTCATTCACGCGATCGCGCAGTTCTTTGCCCGGCTTAAAATGCGGAACGAACTTACCGTCGAGGCTGACGGACTGGCCGGTTTTTGGATTGCGACCTACGCGTGGTGCACGGTAGTGCAAGGAGAAGCTGCCAAACCCACGGATCTCGATACGATCCCCTGTGGCGAGGCATTGGGACATTTGCTCAAGCATGGTCTTGATGGCCAGCTCCACATCCTTGGATGAGAGCAGCCCTTGATGGGTGACAATTCGTTCGATCAACTCCGACTTCGTCATATTTTTCCCTTCTTTTTCAAGCAGCTAGGAAAAGCGCTTCAAAGGTTTTAGCATGCTCGAAAGAATTTGAACAGCCCGAGTTTTCACATATATTTTCAAGCCCCGGGGATGCCATATAAACCCCGGCTCCCCGATATAGCCCTCACTCAGCGACAGATAACCAACATGGTCCGCGTCAGGTAGCCCGCCGGATTGAAACCAAAAGGGAATTCATCCTCGTCCTTGGCGTCATCAGACCTTGCGACGACCTTATACCCTGCCGCCTTACACTCCCTATCCGCACGCTTGCGGCACTTTTCCCACCCGGACCCCAGCCCGGAACAGTCGATCTCTATACCACTGACCCCGCGCACGACGTGAGTCTTGGCATTAGTGGTGCAACCCGCCAATGTCAGTACTGCTATTACGACAATGAGCTTGTTCATTCACTTCCTTATGCCGGGCGGCTTGCCCGACTGTCGTTCACTTCAGGCTAAAGGTTAGCTGCAAACAAACGATTGATCCGATTAAAGAAAGAGACAGCTTCTCGGGGATATTGGTTTCACAATCCTTGCAGCCAAAAAGCATCGGCGAGACCACCAAATCGCAGGCACAAAAAAGGGCGACCGAAGTCGCCCTTTTTCTATGGTCTGACAGAACTTAGTTCTGTTTTTCCATTTGTGCACGCAACAGGTCGCCCAGAGTGGTAGGACCAGCAGCGACGTCAGCAGCAGGCTTGTCTTTCAAGCTCTGGATTGCTTCTTTCTCTTCAGCATCGTCTTTCGACTTGATGGAGAGCTGGATTACACGGCTCTTGCGGTCAACGCTGATGATCTTGGCTTCTACTTCCTGGCCTTCTTTCAGAACGTTGCGCGCGTCTTCAACGCGGTCACGGCTGATTTCGGAGGCTTTCAGAGTCGCTTCGATATCGTCGGCCAGAGTGATGATGGCGCCTTTAGCGTCAACTTCTTTCACGATGCCTTTAACGATTGCGCCTTTGTCGTTCTCTTGAACGTACTCGGAGAACGGATCGCTTTCCAGTTGCTTGATACCCAGGGAGATACGCTCGCGCTCTGGGTCAACCGACAGGATAACGGTGTCCAGCTCGTCGCCCTTCTTGAAGCGGCGAACGGCTTCTTCGCCCACTTCGTTCCAGGAGATGTCGGACAGGTGAACCAGACCGTCGATGCCACCGTCCAGACCAATGAAGATACCGAAATCGGTGATCGACTTGATGGTGCCGGAGATTTTATCGCCCTTGTTGAACTGGCCAGAGAAATCTTCCCATGGGTTAGATTTGCACTGCTTGATGCCGAGGGAGATACGACGACGCTCTTCGTCGATGTCCAGAACCATAACTTCCACTTCGTCGCCGACTTGTACGACTTTCGAAGGGTGGATGTTCTTGTTGGTCCAGTCCATTTCGGAAACGTGTACCAGGCCTTCAACGCCTTCTTCCAGCTCAGCGAAGCAGCCGTAGTCGGTCAGGTTGGTTACACGAGCGGTAACGCGAGTGCTTTCTGGGTAACGGGCTTTGATAGCAACCCATGGATCTTCGCCCAGTTGCTTCAGGCCCAGGGAAACACGATTGCGTTCGCGATCGTACTTCAGAACCTTGACATCGATCTCGTCGCCAACGTTGACGATTTCGGAAGGATGCTTGATACGCTTCCAAGCCATGTCGGTAATGTGCAGCAGGCCATCGACGCCACCCAGATCGACGAATGCGCCGTAATCGGTGAGGTTTTTGACGATACCTTTGACTTGCTGACCTTCCTGCAGGGATTCCAGCAGAGCTTCACGCTCGGCGGAGTTCTCGGCTTCGAGGACGCTGCGACGGGAAACGACAACGTTGTTGCGTTTCTGGTCGAGTTTGATGACCTTGAATTCCAGCTCTTTGCCTTCCAGGTGCGTAGTATCGCGCACAGGACGGACGTCAACCAGAGAACCTGGCAGGAACGCACGGATGCCGTTAACGTCGACAGTGAAGCCGCCTTTAACCTTACCGTTGATAACGCCCTTGACCACTTCTTCGGCTGCGAAGGCTGCTTCCAGAACAATCCAGCATTCAGCGCGCTTGGCTTTTTCACGGGACAGCTTGGTTTCACCAAAGCCGTCTTCAACCGAGTCCAGAGCAACGTGAACTTCGTCACCGACGTTGATGTTCAGTTCGCCAGCGTCGTTGTAGAACTGCTCAAGCGGGATGAGTGCTTCAGACTTCAGGCCAGCGTGAACGGTTACCCAGCGAGCTTGGTAATCGATATCAACGATAACACCGGTGATGATGGAGCCTGCCTGAAGGTTCAGGGTTTTTAGGCTTTCTTCAAAGAGTTCCGCAAAGCTTTCGCTCATTTTAATTCCTGTTGATGAGGGCGAAGACTACGCCCATCTCCACACCCCAGACGGTATGGGTTAGTTTCATTTAAAAGAAGCCACCGCAGGACTATGACTGGTCCCCCGCGGCCTTCTTGGTCACCCGGCGATATCGCGAATGGCGATCTCGCTCATGATGCGTTCCAGCACCTGATCAATGGACAATTCCGTGGAATCCAGCTGTATGGCGTCAGCCGCCGGTTTGAGCGGGGCTACCGCTCGCTGGGTGTCACGCTCATCGCGGACACGTATCTCATCTAGCAGACTCGACAGACTAACACCATCGACTTTGCCCTTCAACTGCAAGTATCGACGGCGCGCACGCTCCTCGGCACTGGCAGTGAGGAATATCTTCAAGGGCGCGTCCGGAAAAACCACCGTGCCCATATCCCGGCCATCGGCTACCAGCCCCGGCATTTCCTGGAAAGCACGCTGGCGCTGCAGCAGCGCCTCGCGTACGGCGGGCAATGCCGCAACCTGGGATGCGCCGGCGCCGACACTTTCAGTACGAATCACATCACTGACTTCGTCGCCTTCCAGAATGATTCGCTGCAGTTGACCGTCCGTCGCAGCGATGAACTGCACGTCCAGATGTGCCGCGAGCGCCTTCAGCAATTCTTCATTGGTCAGATCAACACCATGATTGTGCGCAGCGAACGCCAGCAAACGGTACAGCGCACCGGAATCCAGCAGATTCCAGCCCAGACGTTTCGCCAGAATCCCGGCGATCGTGCCTTTACCGGAACCGCTCGGGCCATCGATGGTAATGACTGGCGACTTGTTGATCACGACTGAGCCTCTTCAGCAACCCGGATACCGACCTGCGCGCACAGCGCAAGGAAGTTCGGGAACGACGTCGCGACGTTGGCGCAATCGTGGATGCGAATCGGTGCAGTCGCGCGCAGCGATGCAACGCTGAACGCCA
Organism: Pseudomonas sp. URMO17WK12:I12; assembly: GCF_000514395.1. Lineage (NCBI taxonomy): Bacteria > Pseudomonadati > Pseudomonadota > Gammaproteobacteria > Pseudomonadales > Pseudomonadaceae > Pseudomonas > Pseudomonas sp. URMO17WK12:I12. Next base: position 301,545 of record NZ_AZVV01000010.1, on the reverse strand, counting down.
TGGCAATCCGGTGGTCGCCATGACCATGCACTTCGCCACCGCCGATCTGGCCGCCGTCAATGATGATGCCATCCGGGGTCGGCTCGCATTTGACGCCCAGCGCCAGCAAGCCATCGGCCATGACCTGAATCCGGTCCGACTCTTTGACCCGCAACTCTTCGGCACCACGCAACACCGTGCGCCCTTCGGCACAGGCCGCGGCCACGAACAGCACCGGGAATTCATCGATGGCCAGTGGAACCAGGGCCTCGGGAATCTCGATACCTTTAAGTTTAGCTGCACGTACGCGCAAGTCCGCGACCGGTTCGCCGCCGACTTCACGCTGGTTTTCCAGGGTGATATCGCCGCCCATCAGGCGCAGGATGTCGATCACGCCGGTACGGGTCGGATTGATGCCGACGTGTTCGAGCACCAGCTCAGAACCTTCAGCGATCGATGCGGCCACCAGGAAGAACGCGGAGGACGAGATGTCGCCCGGCACTTCGATGTGGGTCGCGGTCAGCTTGTGCCCGGACTCGACCGATGCAGTCGCACCGCTGACACTGACCGGATAACCAAAACCTTGCAACATGCGCTCGGTGTGGTCGCGCGTCGGGGCAGGCTCGGTAACGGTGGTCTTGCCTTCAGCGTACAGACCCGCCAGCAGCAGGCAGGATTTAACCTGGGCACTGGCCATTGGCATGGTGTAGGTCAAGCCCTTGAGCGTGTGGCCGCCACGAATGATCATCGGTGGACGACCTTCAGCAGCGGTCTCGATCACGGCGCCCATTTCACGCAGCGGATTGGCCACGCGATTCATCGGGCGTTTGGACAGCGAAGCGTCACCGGTCAGGGTGCTGTCGAAGTTCTGCGCAGCCAACAGGCCAGACAGCAGACGCATCGAAGTACCGGAGTTACCCAGATAGATCGGGCCGGGTGCCGGCTTCAAGCCATGCAGGCCGACACCGTGGATGGTCACACGACCATGATGCGGACCTTCGATCACAACACCCATGTCACGGAAGGCTTGCAGGGTCGCCAGAGCGTCTTCGCCCTCGAGGAAGCCTTCGACTTCGGTGACGCCTTCGGCCAGGGAGCCAAGCATGATCGAACGGTGGGAAATCGATTTATCGCCCGGTACACGAATCCGCCCAGTCAGGCGGCCACCAGGTTGTGCCAGGAAAATCAGGTCGTTGGAGTTCATAGCGTCCACATAGGCCCGGCGGGCCAGGATTTTACTGAAATGCTCGCGGGCAACCCGGGCGCGAGTGAACACGCCCAACAATTGGTGCCCATCCCCTGCATCGACCGCGTCGCGCAAGGCGTCGAGGTCGCTGCGAAATGTATCGAGTGTGCGCAGGACAGCTTCGCGGTTGGCGAGGAAGATGTCGTGCCACATGACCGGGTCGCTCCCCGCGATTCTTGTGAAATCGCGGAAACCGCCGGCAGCGTAACGGAAGATCTCAAGGTTTTCATTGCGCTTGGCCAACGAATCGACCAAACCGAACGCCAACAGGTGCGGCAAATGGCTGGTCGCCGCCAACACTTCATCGTGGCGCTCGACCTGCATGTGCTCGACATCGGCGCCCAATTCGCGCCACAAACGGTCGACCACTGCCAGCGCGGCCGGATCGGTTTGATCCAGCGGCGTCAGAATCACTTTATGACGACGGAACAGCTCGGCGTTGGAGGCTTCCACCCCGCTCTGCTCGGAACCGGCAATCGGATGCCCTGGCACAAAACGCGACGGCAGGCCGCCAAACGCTTCAGTTGCCGCACGGACGACATTGCCTTTGGCGCTACCGACGTCGGTCAGAATCGCCGATCCGAGATCCATTGCCGCCAAGCGTGCCAGCATCTTTTCCATGGCCAGGATCGGAATGGCCAGTTGAATCACGTCAGCGCCCTGGCAAGCAGCGGCCAGGTCTTCTTCACAGCGATCCACCACGCCCAACTCGACCGCCAGCTTGCGCGACTGCGGATCCAGGTCAACCCCGACCACTTCGCGGCACAGGCCGCTTTCACGCATGCCCTTGGCGAACGAACCACCGATCAATCCCAGACCGACCACCACCAGGCGACCGATCATAGGTGCAGCAGATTGCAGTGCAGTGACATCAACCACGAGCCAGAACCTTGGTCAGCGCCTCTAGGAAGCGGCTGTTTTCCGCCGGCAAACCGATCGTGACACGCAGGTGGTTCGGCATGCCGTAGTTGGCCACCGGACGCACGATCACGCCTTCGCGCAACAGCCCCTGGAACACCGGTGCAGCCACGCGACCGAGATCGACGCAGATGAAGTTGCCCTTGGACGGGATCCAACTCAGCCCCAACTCACGAAAACCGGCTTCCAGTTGCAGCATGCCGGACTCGTTCAGGCGACGGCTTTGCGCCAGGTAGTCGACGTCTTGCAGCGCAGCGCATGCAGCGGCCAAGGCCAGACTGTTAACGTTGAACGGCTGACGCACACGGTTCAGGACGTCCGCGACCACGGCGGTGGACAAGCCATAGCCGACCCGCAATGCCGCCAGGCCATAGGCCTTGGAGAACGTACGAGAAACCAGCAGGTTCGGATAAGCCGCCAGATAATCCAGGCCATCCGGCAAGTCGCTGCCCTCGGCGTATTCGATGTAGGCCTCGTCCAGCACGACCAGCACATGCGCCGGAACATCCTGCAGGAATTCGTCCAGTGCCTCGGCATCGAACCAGGTTCCGGTCGGGTTGTTCGGGTTGGCAATGAAGACCACGCGAGTGTCGGCATCGATCGCCGCCAGCATGCCCGACAGGTCATGCCCCCAGTCTTTGGCCGGAATCACTTTGGCCTGGGCACCGACGGCCTGGGTCACGATCGGATAGACCGCAAACGCATGCTCACTGAACACGGCATTGAGGCCCGGCGCCAGATAGGCACGCGCGACCAGCTCCAGAATGTCGTTGGAGCCATTGCCCAGCGTCACTTGATTCAGTTCGACGCGGCACTGCTCGGCCAACAGGGTCTTGAGCGCAAAACCATTGCCGTCTGGATAACGGGTCAGCTCGGCCAGCGCATTCTGAATCGCCGTCAGCGCCTTGGGACTCGCGCCCAACGGGTTTTCATTACTGGCCAGTTTGACGATGCTCGCCGGATCAAGGTCCAGCTCGCGCGCCAGTTCGTCCACAGGCTTGCCCGGGACGTACGGCGAAAGTTGTTGCACGCCCGGCTGTGCCAGGGCGAGGAAGTCATCACTCATTTGCTACCCCTTAGAGAACTGCTTTCGGGTAGGAACCCAGCACTTTGAGTGCCACTGCTTCCTGACTGATCTTTTCCAGCACACCTTTGACCAATGGATCGCGATGGTGGCCGACGAAGTCGATGAAGAACACGTAGGTCCATTTACCGCTGCGCGACGGACGCGTCTCGATGCGCGTCAGGTCGATACCGTTGTCGTGGAACGGCACCAGCAACTCGTGAAGCGCGCCCGGTTTGTTGCTCATGGAGACGATGATCGAGGTCTTGTCGTCGCCGGTCGGCGGCACTTCCTGGCTGCCGATCATCAGGAATCGCGTGGAGTTATCCGGGCGATCCTCGATTTTCTCGGCCAGACGGGTCAACCCGTACAGACCAGCGGCCATGTCGCCGGCAATCGCCGCCGAGTTCCACTCACCTTTAACCCGCTTGGCCGCTTCGGCGTTGCTGGACACCGCCACGCGCTCGACATTCGGGTAGTGTGCGTCCAGCCACTTGCGGCACTGGGCCAGCGATTGGGCATGGGAATAGATGCGACTGATGCTGTCGGTCTTGGTGTTTTCACCGACCAACAGGTGGTGGTGAATACGCAGCTCGACTTCGCCACAGATCACCATGTCGTGTTCGAGGAAGCTGTCCAGCGTGTGGTTGACCGCGCCCTCGGTGGAGTTCTCCACCGGGACCACGCCAAAGTTCACCGCACCGGCCGCCACTTCACGGAACACTTCGTCGATCGCCGCCATCGGCTTGCTGATCACCGCGTGGCCGAAGTGCTTCATGGCTGCGGCTTGGGTGAAGGTGCCTTCAGGGCCGAGGTAAGCCACTTTCAGCGGCTGCTCGAGCGCCAGGCACGAAGACATGATTTCGCGGAACAACCGCGCCATCTCTTCATTGCCCAGCGGCCCCTGGTTACGCTCCATCACGCGTTTGAGCACCTGGGCTTCACGCTCAGGACGATAGAACACCGGCACTTCGCCTTCGGCCAGCGAGGCCATCTTTACTCGCGCAACTTCCTGGGCGCAGCGTGCGCGCTCACTGATCAGCTCCAGGACTTTTTCGTCCAGGGCATCAATGCGCAGGCGCAGTGCCTTGAGTTCTTGCTCAGACATTAGCCGTGTTCCTTCTCGAACTCTGCCATGTACGAAACCAATGCGTTGACCGCAACGATGTCGACGGCGTTATAGATGGAGGCGCGCATGCCACCCACGGAACGGTGGCCCTTGAGGTTCAACAGGCCACGCTCGTCGGCACCGGCCAGGAACGGCTTGTCCAGACGGTCGTCAGCCAGACGGAACGGTACGTTCATCCACGAGCGATCCGGCTTGTTGATCGGGTTGCTGTACAAGCCGCTGGCGTCGATGAAGTCATACAGCGTGCGCTGCTTCACTTCATTGAGCTTGCCGATGGCCTCAACACCACCCTGCTCTTTCAGCCACTCGAACACCAGGCCGGACAAGTACCAGGCCAGGGTTGGCGGGGTGTTGTACATCGAGCCGTTATCGGCCGCGACCTTGTAGTTGAGCATGGTCGGGCACAGGGAACGGGCGTGACCCAGCAGGTCTTCACGAACGATGTTGACCACGATGCCGCTCGGGCCGATGTTTTTCTGGGCGCCGGCGTAGATCATGCCGAAGCGCGAAACATCGACTGGACGCGACAGGATGTCCGAGGACATGTCGGCCACCAGCGGAACATCACCAGTTTGCGGAATCCACTGGAATTCCAGGCCGCCGATGGTTTCGTTCGGCGCGTAGTGAACGTAGGCCGCGTCTTTCGACAGGTTCCATTCGTTCTGACCGGGAATAGCAAAATAGTCGTAAGGCTTGGCAGTCGCGGCGACATTCACATTGCCGTAGCGCGAAGCTTCTTCGATGGCTTTCTGCGACCAGATACCGGTGTCGATATAGTCGGCAGTACCGTTTTCCGGCAACAGGTTCAGAGGAATCTGAGCAAATTGCTGGCTGGCGCCGCCTTGCAGAAACAGCACTTTATAGTTCGAAGGGATATTCAGCAGATCACGCAGATCCTGCTCGGCCTTGGTGGCAATGGACACGAACTCATCACTGCGATGGCTCATTTCCATGACCGACAGGCCCTTGCCGTGCCAGTCAAGGAGTTCACCCTGAGCGCGCTGCAGGACAGCTTCGGGAAGTGCCGCAGGACCGGCACAGAAGTTATAGGCTCTCTTGCTCACATCCAATCTCGCTCTGATTTGGTGGTAATCACGCAATAAATCACAACATCAATCGACACAGAGTCCCTGCTGAAGCACAGCTTTTGTAGGCGTGAGCCTGCTCGCGAATGCATCACCGCGATGTGTCAGACATACCGCGGCGCCTGTATCGTCGGAACGCCGCCCGGAGCTGGCTCACTCCTACAAGGGACTCCATAGGTGTCGATATTTTCATACGGGACAAACAACAAGGGGGCGAATTCTCATCCGCCCCCTGTTTGTTCGCTTACTCTTGTGGCTCTTCGTCAGCGGCGGCATCGAGTTGCTGATCATCAACAACGTCGTCGATCACGACTTCGCCGATGAACTCTGCACCCTCTTCACCTTCCAGCTCTTCACCTTCGACTTCCGATGGCTCCTGAACCCGCTCCAGACCGACCAGCGTTTCATCGCTGGCCAGCTTGATCAGGGTCACGCCCTGGGTGTTACGACCGAGGCTGGACACTTCGTCGACACGGGTACGAACCAGGGTGCCCTGGTCGGAAATCAGCATGATTTCCTCACCATCGAGCACCTGGACCGCGCCGACCAGTCGGCCGTTACGGTCGTTGCTGACCATGGCGATAACGCCCTGACCGCCACGTTTGTATTCAGGGAACTCAGTGATCGCCGTACGCTTGCCGAAACCACGCGCCGAAGCGGTCAGGATCTGGCTGCCTTCTTCCGGGATCAGCATGGAAATCAGCTTCTGGCCTTCCGGCAGACGCATGCCACGAACACCGCGAGCGGTACGGCCCATGGCGCGAACGTCGGTTTCCTTGAAGCGAGTGACCTTGCCGCCGTCGGAGAACAGCATGACTTCGCGCTCGCCATCGGTGATGGCCGCAGAAATCAGTACGTCACCTTCGTCCAGCTCCAGCGCGATCAGACCCACGCTGCGTTGACGGCTGAAGGATTCCAGCGGGGTCTTCTTCACGGTGCCTTTGGCGGTCGCCATGAAGATGAAGTGACCTTCGGTGTATTCCTCGACCGGCAGCATGGTGGTGATGTATTCATCACTGTCCAGCGGCAGCAGGTTGACCAGCGGACGACCACGAGCAGCGCGGGACGCTTCTGGAATTTCGTAGGTTTTCAGCCAGTACACTTTGCCCTTGCTGGAGAACAGCAGCAGCGTGGTGTGGCTGTTGGCGACCAGCAGGTGAGCGATGTAGTCCTCATCCTTGACGCCGGTCGCCGATTTGCCTTTACCGCCACGACGCTGAGCCTGGTACGCAGCCAATGGCTGGGTCTTGGCGTAGCCACCGTGGGAGATGGTCACGACGCGCTCTTCTTCCGGGATCATGTCACCCAGGGTCAGGTCGAGACGGGCATCGAGGATCTCGGTGCGACGCACATCACCGTACTCGGCGCGGATCACTTCCAGTTCTTCGCGGATCACTTCCATCAGGCGCGTGGCGCTGCTGAGGATGCGGATCAGCTCGCCGATCTGGTTGAGGATCTCTTGATACTCGGCCAGCAGTTTTTCGTGTTCCAGACCGGTCAGACGGTGCAGACGCAGCTCCAGAATGGCTTGCGCCTGTTCTGGCGACAGGAAGTACTTGCCGTCGCGCAGACCGTATTGCGGGTCCAGGGTCTCAGGGCGGCAAGAATCGGCACCAGCGCGTTCAACCATGGCCACTACGGCGGAGGATTCCCAGGCTGTGCTGATCAGCGCTTCCTTGGCTTCCGACGGCGTTGGCGAGGCCTTGATCAGGGCGATGACCGGGTCGATGTTCGACAGGGCAACCGCTTGACCTTCCAGGATGTGACCGCGTTCGCGGGCTTTACGCAGTTCGAACACAGTACGACGGGTAACGACTTCGCGACGGTGACGAACGAAGGCTTCCAGCAGGTCCTTGAGGTTCAGGATCCGTGGGCGGCCGTCGATCAGCGCGACGATGTTGATACCGAACACCGCTTGCAACTGGGTCTGGGCGTAGAGGTTGTTGAGGATCACCTCTGGCACTTCGCCGCGACGCAATTCGATCACAACGCGCATACCGTCCTTGTCGGACTCGTCGCGCAGCTCGGTGATGCCTTCAAGCTTCTTCTCTTTCACCAGCTCGGCGATCTTTTCGATCAGACGGGCTTTGTTGAGCTGGTAAGGGAGTTCGGTAATGACGATCTGCTGACGGCCACCGACCTTGTCGATGTCTTCGATCGTCGAGCGGGCACGCATGTAAATGCGGCCGCGACCGGTGCGGTAGGCTTCGATGATGCCGGCGCGACCGTTGATGATCGCGGCGGTCGGGAAGTCCGGACCGGGGATGTATTGCATCAGCTCATCGATGGTCAACTCAGGGTTGTCGATGAGGGCCAGGCAACCGTCGATGACTTCACCGAGGTTGTGCGGCGGAATGTTGGTCGCCATGCCCACGGCGATACCGCTGGAGCCGTTGACCAGCAGGTTGGGAATACGGGTCGGCATGACCGCCGGGATCATTTCGGTGCCGTCGTAGTTCGGCACCCAGTCCACGGTTTCTTTATGCAGGTCAGCCAGCAGCTCGTGCGCCAGCTTGGTCATGCGCACTTCGGTGTATCGCATGGCCGCGGCGTTGTCGCCATCCACCGAACCGAAGTTGCCTTGACCGTCTACCAGCAGGTAGCGCAGCGAGAACGGCTGTGCCATGCGGACGATGGTGTCATACACCGCGGTATCACCGTGCGGGTGATACTTACCGATGACGTCACCGACAACACGGGCAGATTTCTTGTACGGCTTGTTGAAGTCGTTGCCCAGCTCGCTCATCGCGAACAGCACACGCCGGTGCACGGGCTTCAAGCCATCGCGCGCATCCGGCAGGGCCCGCCCGACAATTACGCTCATTGCGTAGTCGAGGTAGGACTGCTTCAGCTCGTCTTCGATATTGACCGGGAGGATTTCTTTGGCCAGTTCGCCCATGAGAAGCTCGATTCCTTTTTCTGGTGAAACTTCGTCACATCCATATGGGACGAACGAAGCTCGCCGCTGCAGGCTGAGTGCCATACACCGACTTACGACAAATCAACAAGATTAACCATGGATTTGCGCAGTAAAGACAACCCCGTGGGACTGCCTCGGAAAACGCCGGATGTTATCACAAGAGCCGCCACGCACCTATCCCCCAGACGCGCATGGAGCATAGTAAGTTGACCGGTGACAGGCTTGAGGGAGACGAGAGGGGCTTAGAGCTGCACCGAATCAAAAAATCGTGCCTGATTCATGCTGATTCATTGACTTTGATGACCTCTTCGCGGGCAAGCCCGCTCCCACAGGGATCTCTGCATGCCCGAGATCTCCCGAACGATGCAGATCCCTGCGGGAGCAGACTTGCCCGCGAAAGCGATGTTTCAGGCGCTAGACATTATTAATGCAAGCGCTTACGGCACATCAACAGCGCCATCTTCGCCGTATCCGGGCGCTCGACAATGCCCTTTTCGGTAACGATCACGTCGATCAAGTCCGCCGGGGTCACGTCGAACACCGGGTTGAACGCATCGACATCCGCCCCGATCCGCTTGCCCCCGACCTCCAGCAACTCACGACCATCGCGTTCTTCGATAGGAATTTCATCGCCACTGGCCAGGTTCATGTCGATGGTCGAACTCGGCGCCACCACCATGAAGCGCACGCCATGGTGCATGGCGTTGACCGCCAGCTGATAAGTGCCAATCTTGTTCGCCACATCGCCATTGGCAGTGATGCGGTCGGCGCCGACGATTACCCAGGTCACGCCTTTGGTTTTCATGATGTGCGCGGCGGCGGAGTCGGCATTCAGGGTCACGGGAATGCCTTCATTGGCCAGCTCCCATGCGGTCAGACGCGAACCTTGCAGCCACGGCCGGGTTTCATCGGCGTAAACCCGCTCGACCATACCCTCGATAAAGGCCCCGCGAATCACGCCCAGCGCCGTGCCGAAGCCGCCGGTGGCCAGTGCGCCAGTGTTGCAGTGGGTCAGGATTGCCTGAGCATTACCCTGGTGCTTGCGAATCAAGTCCACACCCAGCTGGGCCATGGTCAGATTGGCTTCGCGATCACTTTCATGAATGGCGAGAGCCTCGGCCTCCAGGGCCGCCAGTGGGTCTGCGTCTTCCTTGAGACGATCCAGGCGGTCGCGCATGCGACTCAGGGCCCAGAACAGATTCACCGCGGTTGGACGGGAATCGGCCAGTACCGCGTAATCCTCTTCCCACGCAGCCTGCCAGTCACCGCCCTCGGCAATCCGGGCGCGGGCCGACAGCACCATGGCATACGCCGCACTGATGCCAATCGCCGGCGCACCGCGCACCACCATCGAACGAATGGCCTCGGCCACACCGGCCGCACTGGTGTAGGCAATCCAGGTTTCTTCGAAGGGCAAAACACGCTGATCCAGCAGGTACAGGGCGCCATCACGCCAATCGATGGCCTTCACTTTCTCCGCAGCCAACAGTCGATCGCGCATCCCACACCCCGCACTCAAGCACAAAAGCCGCCGATTATAGCGATCCCCCCGCGAAGACGCTCGGGTATACTTCGCCATCCTTTACAAAAGCACTGGAACCGACCCTCGATGCCGAACACTGCCGCTGCGCTCGACCTGTTATTGCTGCCGACCTGGCTGGTACCCGTCGAACCCGCTGGTGTTGTCCTCAAAGAGCATGGCCTGGGCATCCGTGACGGACGCATCGTATTTATCGGCCCACGCTCGACTGCGTTGAAGCTTAACGCAACTGAAGTGCGCGAGTTGCCGGACATGCTGCTCAGCCCCGGCCTGATCAATGCCCACGGTCACGCCGCCATGACGCTGTTTCGTGGCCTGGCCGATGACCTGCCGCTGATGACCTGGCTGGAAAACCACATCTGGCCCGCCGAAGCCAAATGGGCCGATGAAGCCTTCGTACGGGATGGCACGGACCTGGCCATCGCCGAGCAGATCAAAGGTGGCATCACCTGCTTCTCTGACATGTATTTCTTCCCGAAGGTTGCCAGCGAGCGCGTGCACAACAGCGGTATACGCGCGCAAATCGCCATTCCGATCCTCGATTTCCCGATCCCGGGCGCCAGCACGGCGGACGAAGCCATTCGTCAGGGCGTGGAATTGTTTGGCGATCTCAAGCATCACGAGCGCATCAAAATCACCTTCGGCCCCCATGCGCCTTACACCGTGAGCGATGAAAACCTGGAGAAAATCCGGGTGATTGCCGAAGAGCTGGACGCCTCGATCCACATGCACGTCCATGAAACCGCCTTCGAAGTGCAGCAATCGGTCGAGCAGCGCGGTGAACGCCCGCTGGCTCGCCTTGGCCGCCTGGGCTTGCTCGGGCCGCGCTTCCAGGCCGTTCACATGACCCAGATCAGCGATGAAGACCTGGTGATGCTGGTAGAAAGCAACACCAACGTGATTCATTGCCCGGAATCCAACCTCAAGCTGGCCAGCGGATTTTGCCCGGTCGAGCGCTTGTGGCAGGCCGGCGTCAATGTGGCCGTCGGCACCGACGGCGCCGCCAGTAACAATGACCTGGACCTGTTGGGCGAAACCCGCACCGCTGCGTTGCTGGCCAAGGCCGTCGCCGGCTCGGCCACCGCGCTGGATGCTCATCGCGCCTTGCGCATGGCCACGCTCAATGGCGCCCGTGCGCTGGGGATCGAGGCTGAAACCGGCTCGCTGGAAATCGGCAAAGCGGCAGACATCGTCGCGTTTGACCTCTCCGGCCTGGCGCAGCAACCGGTCTACGACCCGGTTTCGCAACTGATCTACGCCACCGGCCGGGACTGCGTGAAACACCTGTGGGTCGCGGGCAAGCAGCTGCTTGATGACCGACGCCTGACCCGCCTCGATGAAGAACAGTTATGCGCCACCGCCAAGGCTTGGGGCCAGCGCATCAGTGGCCGCACCGAATCGTAAGATCCCCGGACCAGAAAACCGGGGCAACAGGATTTTTCAAGTTTTAGAGGACTGAACCATGAGCAACGTCGACTACGCCGAAATCGCCAAATTCGAAGCCCTGGCCCATCGCTGGTGGGACCGTGAAAGCGAGTTCAAGCCGCTTCACGACATCAACCCGCTGCGGGTCAACTGGATTGACGAACGCGTCAACCTGGCCGGCAAGAAGGTGCTGGACGTCGGTTGCGGCGGCGGGATCCTGAGCGAGGCCATGGCCCAGCGCGGCGCCACCGTCATGGGCATCGACATGGGCGAAGCACCGCTCGCGGTCGCGCAGTTGCATCAGCTGGAGTCGGGCGTGAACGTCGAGTACCGGCAGATCACCGCCGAAGGCCTCGCCGAGGAAATGCCCGAGCAGTTCGACGTTGTTACCTGCCTGGAAATGCTCGAGCACGTGCCGGATCCGTCGTCGGTCATTCGCGCCTGCTTCCGCATGGTCAAGCCGGGCGGCCAGGTGTTCTTCTCCACCATCAACCGCAACCCGAAAGCGTACCTGTTCGCCATCGTCGGCGCTGAATACATCATGAAGCTGCTGCCGCGCGGCACGCACGATTTCAAGAAGTTCATCCGCCCTTCCGAGCTCGGCGCCTGGAGCCGCATGGCTGGCCTGACCGTCAAGGACATCATCGGCCTGACGTACAACCCGCTGACCAAGCACTACAAACTGGCGGCCGACGTGGACGTCAACTACATGATCCAGACCCTGCGCGAGGAGTAAGCCGATGCGTATCAGAGCAGTCCTTTTTGACATGGACGGCACGCTGCTCGACACCGCGCCGGACTTTATTGCCATCTGCCAGGCAATGCGCGCCGATCGCGGCTTGCCGTCAATGAATGACAAGCACATCCGTGACGAGATTTCCGGCGGCGCCAAGGCGATGGTCGCCGTGACCTTCTCGATGGACCCGGAGTCGCCAGGCTTTGAAGAGCTGCGACTCGAATTCCTCGAGCGCTATCTCGCCGGATGCGCGGTGCATAGCAAGCTCTTCGACGGCATGGGCGAATTGCTGGCCGACATTGAGCAGTCCAGCCTGATCTGGGGCGTGGTGACCAACAAGCCGCTGCGTTTCGCCGAGCCGATCATGCAGCAACTGGGGCTGGCCGAGCGTTCCGCGCTGTTGATCTGCCCGGACCACGTGAAGAACAGCAAGCCAGACCCGGAGCCGCTGATTCTGGCATGCAAGATGCTCGACCTGGACCCGGCCAGCGTGTTGTTTGTCGGCGATGACCTGCGCGATATCGAATCGGGCCGCGATGCCGGCACCAAGACCGCTGCGGTGACCTACGGCTACATTCACCCCGACGACAACCCGCGCCACTGGGGTGCGGACGTGGTGGTTGATCACCCGCTGGAGTTGCGCAAGGTACTCGATAGCGCTTTATGCAGTTGCTAAGTAGAGCGGCTTTTTGTGGCGAGGGAGCTTGCTCCCGCTGGGGCGCGAAGCGACCCCTCTAGCTATCACCGCACTCTGTCAGGCACACCGCATCTGCAGGTTTCACGACTGCTGCGCAGCCGAGCGGGAGCAAGCTCCCTCGCCACAGGTTCGGTGTTCGCCTTATTGTTGAATTGTGTTGAGGTTTTCTTATGTTTGATTATTCCGCTCGCCCCGAATTGCTCAAGGACCGGGTCATTCTGGTCACCGGTGCCGGCCGCGGCATCGGCGCGGCGGCTGCGAAAACCTACGCAGCCCATGGCGCCACTGTCCTGCTGCTGGGCAAGACCGAAGCCAACCTGACTCAGGTGTATGACGAAATCGAAGCAGCCGGGCATCCACAGCCGGCGGTGATCCCGTTCAACCTGGAGACCGCCCTGCCCCACCAGTACGATGAACTGGCGGCGATGATCGAGACCGAATTCGGCCATCTCGACGGCTTGCTGCACAACGCATCGATCATCGGCCCCCGCACGCCGATCGAACAACTGTCCGGCGAAAACTTCATGCGCGTCATGCAAGTCAACGTCAACGCCATGTTCATGCTCACCAGCACCCTGCTGCCACTGCTCAAATTGTCGCAAGACGCCTCGGTGGTATTTACCTCCAGCAGTGTCGGCCGCAAGGGCCGCGCGTACTGGGGCGCTTATGGCGTGTCCAAATTTGCCACCGAAGGCCTGATGCAAACCCTGGCCGACGAAGTGGACACCGTGGCCCCGGTCCGCTCCAACAGCATCAACCCGGGCGCCACGCGCACCAGCATGCGGGCCCAGGCTTACCCTGGGGAAAACCCGCTCAACAACCCGACCCCGGAGGAGATCATGCCGGTCTACCTCTACCTGATGGGACCGGACAGCACTGGCATCAACGGCCAGGCGTTCAACGCCCAGTAACACCGTGCGTCGCTTTTGTGCCGTGCCGATTTTCCGGCGCGGCACTCAAAGTGAGTCGTAACTACCCCCCTCCCAGTCAAACAACCGCCGCCCCTTTTCGTTAAAAAAACTCAAAATCAAACTCAACTCTATGTTTTTTATAGCTTTATATTCGAATGAACCGAATGGCACGACTTTCGCTCTAAATTTGCTCAGACACGCAGTGTGAAAGCAGACAGGCGGGCTCCCAAGTCGATAGGTTACTAATCTTCGGCAAAGCAGACTAAACTTGCGCCAACTGTCCCACGGGACTGATGGACCAGTATGACGCGCAGCCTGAAGCCGCTCTCACCCAGCCTGTAAGACAGCTTTACCGCTTAGGGGCTCAGCCATATGAAATCACCTTCCCAGACCAACGCAATTGACTTCGATAGCGCCAAATTGCAACGCCTGGGATTTGGTCAGCAACCTCCTCTTCTGGAACGCCCCGTCAGCCTTGCGCTATTGCGCCAGCAACTGGGTCAGCAGTTGCAAACCAGCCTCGAGCCACAACGCATTCTCGGACTTTTCTTCCGCGAAGTTCAGCGCCTGGTACCACTGGATGCCTTGAACTATCGGCATCAGGCCAGTGACTTGCGCCTGGAGTTCGGTCAGCGCGGCCATCACTCGGTCAGTTACAACCTCAGCCATGAAGGCGAGCAGCTGGGTGAACTGGTCTTCCGCCGCAATCAGCGATTCAGCGAGCTTGATCAAGGCAATCTGGAGTCGTTGCTGTCGGCACTGCTGTTCCCGATGCGCAATGCCCTGCTTTACCGGGCGGCGACGCAAAGCGCATTGCGTGACCCATTGACCGATACTGGCAACCGCATCGCCATGGATCAGACCCTGGAACGCGAAATCGAGATGTCGCGACGCCACTTGATGCCTCTGTCCCTGCTGATGCTGGACATCGACCACTTCAAAAACGTTAACGACAGTTATGGCCACAACGCCGGCGATGACGTACTCAAGGCCGTCGCCACGGCGATCAAAAACCAGTTGCGCAATGTCGACATGGTATTCCGGTTTGGCGGCGAAGAGTTTCTGATCCTGCTGTCCAACACCACTCGAGAAGCTGCCGCCATGGTCGGCGAACGGCTGCGGGCAGCAGCTCAGGCTCAGGACTATCGGGCGGATGGCAATGCAGTAGAACTGACCGTCAGCCTCGGATGTTCGACCCTGCTGCCGGGTGAGTCTGCCGAGAGCTTGTTGCGACGGGCTGACAGTGCGTTGTATGTCGCCAAGCGCGAGGGGCGCAACCGGTTGACGATGGCGGGTTGAGCTCTAAACAACACTACAAACCAATGTGGGAGCGAGCTTGCTCGCGATAGCTTTCTAACATTCAGCATCTTTATTGAATGTTTAGCAGCCATCGCGAGCAAGTTCGCTCCCACATTTGGTTTGTAGTGTCTTTAAACCCGTTTAGCTTTCTGCCAGCGCCATGCGCTCACGCGCCACCGGTGCTTTTTCCGAATGCTCCAGCTGCATGCAGCGCTCCAGAAACAGGTGCATGTAGTCATAGCTCTTGCAGATGGCCTGACGCAGTTCCACTTGCAATGACTTGCTCGGGTTCATGCCCGCCAGGGTGCAGATGATTTCCAGTGCCTCCCACGGATGGGCATCGTCGTACTGGGCGTGCATCTTCAACCACTTCATCGCCCGTTTGCGATCCTCTTCCGGAAACGCCGCCGCATAGACACCACTGGAGCAAACCAGCGCCGACCACTCACCGGTTGCGCCTTCAATGGCGTAGTTGGTCGCGGCGATGGCGACGATCAGCGAATCCGCCGAACTGGTGTGCCAGCACCAATGGCTCAAGGCATGAAGTTCAGGGGGCACCTGCTGCGCCTGCAAATCTTCAAGGCTGACGCCGTGCGCCCGACTCCAGTGCACCCAGTAATCGGCATGGTTCAACTCCACGCGAATATTGCGCATCAGCCAGCGACGCGCCATGTCTTCGCCAGGATGGCGGGCAAAGCGGGTCTTGGTCAGGTTTTGTGCCATGTATAACGCGAACTGTTCAACGACCGGCCAGCCACCGATGAGGTACTGACGCATGGTTTTTGCGCTGAGTTTGTTATCTCGCATGCGCTGATACAGTTCGTGTTCGACAACCCGGCGCTTACTCTCGCTGCAATCCTTGATGAGCTGTTGCGCCCAGGCAGGATAACTTGCAGCTTCCATGAGTGGTCCGGTTCGGTTGAATGTGTCGATCACTGTCGGGCTCCTTTTGATTGTGATTGTTCGGATCAGCAAGAGATTTCAACGGAACGTGCCCGGGGCCTTGAACAACAAAGGCTGAGGCCGGGCAGGACGACTTTGCAAACTATCGCAGGTAAACAGATGCGGGCGTTCAATCACATACCCTTGAGCGAAATCGACCCCGATTTCCAGCAATGCCTGCTCGATCTGGGGTGACTCTACAAACTCGGCAATCGTGCGCTTACCCATGACATGGCCGATGTGGTTGATCACTTCGACCATGGCGCGGTTAATCGGGTCGTCCAGCATGTCCTTTACGAAACTCCCGTCGATCTTCAAGAAGTCTACAGGCAAATGTTTCAAGTAAGCGAACGAGGACATTCCGGCGCAAAAGTCATCTAACGAGAAGTGACAACCTAAACCCTTGAGCTCATTGATAAATCTGATTGCACTGCCCAAATTGGAAATAGCACTGGTTTCAGTGATTTCAAAACAAATCATTTCAGGCGGAATGGAATAGTTAACAAACTGTTCACGCAGGAAGTCCAGAAACGCCTCATCTCCGATAGTAGTACCTGACAGATTAATCGCACACATGGCTAACGGACCTTTACGCGCCTCCGATATACATTGGGCAATGACCTTGAAGACGTTCTCCACGACCCAGCGATCGAGTGCAGTCATCAAGCCATAACGCTCCGCCGCCGGAATAAAACTGTCCGGCAGGATCATGCGGCCGGCTTCGTCATGCAGGCGCAACAGAATTTCGATATGCCCGCCCCCGCGCTCGGTATGCCCTAGCGGTGCGATTTCCTGGGAGTACAGGCAAAAGCGATCCTCTTCCAGCGCCATATGCAGACGCTGGACCCAGGCCATCTCGCCAAAGCGCAGCGACAGCTCCGAGTCATCGGCGTGATAGACCTGAACTCGATTGCGCCCCTTTTCCTTGGCCATGTAACACGCCATGTCCGCAGCACGCAGCGAGGCTTCAAGGGAAGTTGGCGTTTGCGCCAGATGAACCAGCCCGATGCTCACCGTCGTCACGAAGGGCCGGCCTTTCCAGACAAAGTGCAGGTTCTGGACGGTCTGGCGCAGGTTCTCGGCAATCTTGTCGGCCGCTTCCGGCGCGCAATTTTCCAACAAGATGCCGAATTCGTCGCCACCGAGGCGGGCCAGGGTGTCGCCTTCGCGCAAGCCCGACTGCAACAGCGCGCAGATATGCCGCAGCAACTCGTCGCCCGCCGCATGGCCACAGGTGTCGTTGACCAGTTTGAATTGATCCAGATCGAGAAACATCAGGGCATGACGCCCGGAATGCCGCGTCAGGTTGTGCAGTGCCTGCTCCAGCCGAAACTCGAACTCTCGGCGGTTGGCGAGCCCGGTCAAGGCGTCATGAGTCGCCTGCCAGGACAGATTGGCAATGTATTGGCGCTCCTGCGTCATGTCATGCAACACCAGCACGGTGCCGCTGACCTTGCCCGCGTTGCGAATCGGCGAGCCAACCAGCGTCACCGACACCGTGCTGCCATCCAGGCGCTGAATCAGCTTTGAATGTTCGCTGCCCCCGCTGAGCTGACCGCTCAGAATATGTTCGATCAACGTGAAACCATCAGCCTGGGCGTTTTCATCCAGCAAGTTGAACAGTGCCGCCAAAGGCAGACCCGTCGCCTGTTCGGCTTTCCAGTGGGTCAGCGCCTCGGCGGCAGGGTTCATGTAGGCAATAGCGCCTTCGACATCCGTGGTAATGACCCCGTCGCCAATGGATTGCAGGGTGATCTGCGCCCGGTCTTTCTCCAGTTGCAGCGCCTCGGCGAACTCATGGCGCTGCCTGAGCAACTTGTGGGTACGCAGCAACGCCAGCGCGATCAGGCCCACCGCCGTGGCGAGATTGGTCACCAGCAGCAACCGGAGAATCAGGCGCGAGCCTTCGCCCAACGCATCGCTGAACGCTTTGGCAGCGGGCGTCACTGCATCGTTGATGGCGAATATCCGATCCTTCCAGCGCCAGATATCGGCGGTGGTGGCCTGACCTTCGGTAATGCGCTGGTGCATCTCTTGCGCCACGTCATTGAGTTGCAGCAGGTACGCGTCGCCCACCGTCCAGCGGTCAATGGCTTTTTCAAGGTAGGTGAAATGGCGGAAATTGAGGTAGAGCCAGATCAGGCTTGAAACGTCGTCGGGGTGGTTACCCCCCTTGAGGATAGCCACTCGCGCAGCTTCGATATCGGGCGGCTGGAGATCCAGCGCCACACGCAATTCGTGGCCACCCTGAGGAACGGCAATGGCGTTCTGGTATTTGCGGAAAATCGCCTCGTCGCGATTGTCCGCGTAGAGGTTGAGGTAATAGATGGCGTCCTTTTGGCCCTTTGACCAAAGGCTTTCACCGGCAACGTAGCCGCGAACCGCCGACAGAACGTACAGGCTGACGCCACCCAACAGGGCCTGAAACAGCACGACGGCAATAAATGGCCAGACGATGCCCAACAACCGTGGCGTTCCGAGAGTCCGGGTTTGATTCATGAGGTCCCTTGTTTTAGCACTGCCAGATCATCATCCCAACGTGATCGCTATAGCTAGACTAGGGTGCGTTCTCGATCCCGGCAAGCGAGAAGCCTGCCAGGACGGGCAAGTCCTTGATTATTCGCCGGGATGTTCCCGGCGACGCATGAAGCGCAATAGAAAAGGGACTGTACGTCGACGCTAAAGTTGCTGCAAATGACCATAAAGCTTCGCGTACAAACCACCATCAGCTATCAATTGTTGATGGTCACCATCCTCGGCAATCTGTCCGCCATCGAACACCAGCACCCGATCAGCCTGTTTCACCGCGGACAACCGGTGCGCAATGATCAGCGTGGTGCGGTGGCTCAGAAACCGCGACAAGGCCTGATGCAGGTTGTATTCGGTGGCAGCGTCCAGCGCCGAGGTGGCCTCGTCGAGAATCACCACTTTGGGTTCGGCCAGTATCATCCGCGCAATCGCCAGGCGTTGGCGCTGGCCGCCGGACAAACGCACGCCGGAGCGCCCGACGACGCTGTCCAGGCCATTGGGTAGCTCTCGAACCGTGTGGTGCAGTTGGGCAATTTCCAGTGCCTGCCAGCAGGCATCGTCGCTGCGTACACGGCCCATCGTCAGGTTGGCGCGGATGGTGTCGTTGAACAGCGCCGGATGTTGCAGGACCACGGCGACGTTTTCGCGCACGGTGTCCAGGCCGATCTCCTGCTGGGTCGAACCACCGAAGCGGATGGTCCCGGCCAACGGCGTGTACAACCCCAGCAACAGTTGCACCAGCGTACTTTTGCCACCGCCACTGGCGCCGACAATCGCGACTTTTTCACCGGGGGCGATGGACAGGTCCATCTTGTTCAACACCCACTCATCACCATAACCGAAGCTCAGCCCCTGCACTTCAATACCCACCGTGTCGCGGCCCTGGAACGGGTCGACCCCACCGGGATAATGCGGCTCATCTGCCCTGGCCAACAGCTCGTTGATCCGCGACAGCGCACCGCCGGCGGCGTAATAGGCGTACTGCAAATTCAGCAATTGCTCCACCGGGCCGATCATGAACCACAGGTAGCTGAATACCGCCAACATCTGGCCGATGGACAGGTCGGAGAACAGCACGGTGAGCATCGCCGCCGCGCGAAAAATATCGATACCGAACTGGAAAAGCAGGCCGCTCGCACGGTTCGAGGCATCGGTTTTCCATTGCGAGCTGATCGCGTAATCGCGCACTTCCCGGGCCCGCAGGCCAAGGCGACCGAGGAAGAACCCCTGGCGGTTGCCAGCACGCACTTCCTGAATCGAGTCGAGGGTTTCGGTCAGTGCCTGGGTGAAGCGCGAGGTGCTGTCGTTTTCGAGTTTTTTCAGGTGTTTGACCCGCTTGCCCAGCTGCACCGTGGCGTAAATCACCAACGGATTGAACAGCATGATCAGCAGCGCCAGCTTCCAGTGCATCCAGATCAGAATGCTCGCGGTGCCGACCAGCGTCAGCATCGCCACCAGAAACCGGCTGAGGGTTTCGCCGACGAATTTGTCCAGCGTGTCCAGGTCGGTGACCAGGTGCGTGGTCACCGTGCCGCTGCCCAGGCTTTCGTATTCGCCCAGTGAAATGCGCTTGAGCCGCTCGATCAGGCGGGTACGAATGCGATACACAATGTCCTTGGCCAGCGCCGCAAACAATTTCGCCTGGATCACGTTGAACAACAAGGCGCCGCAGCGCAGCAACAAGGTCACGAACAACATCAGGCCGATGTAGCCTGCCGCTTTCTGCCAGCCTTCGGGCAAGGCGTGGTTCATCACCTTCAACGCGGCGTCACCGTGGCCCAGCAACACTTCGTCCACCAGCAACGGCAGCAGTAACGGAATCGGCACGCTGCACAAGGTCGCCAACACGGCGACGCCATTGGCGATCCAAAGGGATTTTTTATGGTGCAAGGCCAGTCGGCGGATTTCGGCCCAGCTCAGCCGATCGACACACGCGGGAGCCGGGACGCCATCAGGACCATCATGCACAGACAGAGTGCTCCAGCCAGCGGCCGAGCAACGGGGACAATTCACTCAGGGGCTGATAGCCATTGGTCAGCAACGCCAATTGACCTTTGCGCTCAGCCAGCAAGGTAGGGAAACCGGCGATGCCCAGGTCCTGGACCCAGGTGAAATCGGCCGCCGTGGCGGCGTGCATATCGGCACTGTCAAACAAGGCGGCGAATTCGATGCGCGGCAGACCGGCCTGCTCGGCCAATTCCACCAGCACACTGGCGTGGGTGACGTCGCGCCCTTCGACGTAGAACGCGTGCTGGATCAGGCCTAACAGTTTCCATGCGCAATCCGGCGCCAGGGCACGTGCGGTCACCAACGCCCGGCAGGCAGGCTCGGTGTCATACACAAAGCCGTCCGGCAACGCGCCTTCTGTCTTGAACGGTTGGCCGGTGGCTTCGGTGACCGCCTGCCAATGTTCAAGAATGTAACGTCGGGTAGTCGGCTCCAGCGCCGCACCACTGCCGGTGCGCAAACCACCGACAATCAGATGCACCTCTACGCCCGCCGCACGCGCCTGTTCGACCAAGGCAGTGGCCACTGGCGCAAAACCCCAGCACCAGGAACACATCGGATCCATCACATAGAGCAGACGGCGGCGCGCAGACATGATTCAAGCCTCGGAAGGGGTTTGCTTGTAGTTGTAGCCGATCGGGTGAGGCAAGTTGCGCGCCTTGGCCAGTTCGATCTGCTTCTGCCGATCAATGGCACTGCGCCGGGTCTTCTCGCTCAGCGTATCCCAGCAATGCGGGCAGCTGATGCCGGCGACGTAATGCTCGGAGGCGCGGTCTTCAACGCTGATCGGCGTACGGCAGGCATGACATTGATCGTAGTCGCCTTCGCTGAGGTCATGCCGCACGGTCACGCGGTTGTCGAACACGAAGCAGTCGCCCTGCCATTTGGTTTCTTCCTGCGGCACCTCTTCGAGGTACTTCAGGATGCCGCCCTTGAGGTGATAGACCTCATCAAAGCCTTCGCTGAGCATATAGCTCGACGCCTTCTCGCAGCGAATGCCACCGGTGCAGAACATCGCCACCTTCTTGTGCACGGCCGGGTCGAAGTTGGCTTTGATGTAGTCAGGAAATTCGCGAAAACTGGTGGTTTTGGGGTCGATGGCGCCTTCGAAGGTACCGATCGAGACTTCGTAATCGTTACGGGTGTCGATCAACAACACTTCCGGATCGCTGATCAGCGCATTCCAGTCCTGTGGATCCACGTAGGTGCCGACCTTTTTGTTCGGGTCTACGCCTTCAACGCCGAGGGTGACGATTTCTTTCTTGAGCTTGACCTTGGTGCGGTAGAACGGCTGATCGTCGCAGTACGACTCTTTGTGATCAATGTCGTCCATGCGTGGGTCGTTCTTGAGCCAGGCCATCAGCCCGTCAATGCCTTCGCGGCTGCCGGACACGGTGCCGTTGATGCCTTCTTCGGCAATCAGCAGCGTGCCTTTGATGCCGTTGTCGACCATCGCTTGCAGCAGTGGCTCGCGCAAGGCGACGTAATCTTCCAGGGTGACGAACTTATACAGTGCCGCCACGACAATCTGTTGTGTCATGGGTATTTCTCCAGGTGGCTACCCTCGCAAAGGGTGAACCGGATAAAAAAAAACGCGCCGGGTGAGCGGCGCGTTGCAGATTTTAGCAAGAAAGCAGCTTCGAGCGGTAAGCTTCAAGCGGCAAGTTGAAGCAGGTCGCCGTGATCTTGCAGCTTGCAGCTTGAAGCTGCTTTTTACTGCTTTCCTCCAGCACAGGTCGGCGAGGCCGGAGCCGCGCCGATCTGTGCCCATTCCTCAGGCGTGTAGGTATGCAGCGCCAACGCATGAAACTCGCCCATCAGCTCGCCGAGCGTGCCGTAGACTTTTTGATGACGCTTGACCCGGTTCAGCCCTTCGAACTGCTGGCTGACCACCACGGCCTTGAAGTGAGTCTGCAACCCACGACTGTGCATGTGGCTTTCATCCAGCACTTGCAGATGCTGCGGCTGTAACAGGCCCAGCGTTGATTCGATGCGTTGTTGCATGGTCATACCGAACTCCGCTTAAGGCTTTTTCTTGGCTGCTGGAGCCGCGGCGCCTTTCGGGTCCAGCTCGGCAGTCATGTCAGCCAACAGTTTGTTGACCACAGGTACCGCGCTTTCCAGCTTGGCTTGAGTCATCTGGGCCGATTGCTGAGTCAGCTGCGGCATTTTTTCCAGGACTTTCTTGCCCAGCGGCGACTGGTAGAACGCTACCAGGTCTTTGAGCTCGGACTCGGTGAAGTTGGTGGTGTAGAGCTTGACCATGTCCGGCTTCAGCTTGTTCCAGCCAATGGCTTGGTCCAGCGCGGCGTTGGCTTTGGCTTGATACGTTTCCAGCAAGGCTTTTTTCGATTCAGGGGCTTTGGTCTGTTCAAAGCGCTGAGCGAACATTTGCTGTACTTGCATGTACACCGGAGTGCCCAATTTGTCAGCGTGCGCCAGAGTCAGGAAAGCTTCGGCACTGGCGTTGTGGCTGGCGGTATCGGCAAAAACTGGGCCGCTGGCGCAAACCAGTGCAACCGCGGTACAGATGGCACGAAGACGAGTCATCGAGTTTCCTTTTCTAGCAGGCGAGGTAAAACCCCAAGGGCGTCCATTCTGCGCCTAAAAAAGTGTGTCGCTCAACCCCAAGCCTTGTCAGGCCTGAATTAGAGGGGCTGAAGAGGCAAAAAACCTTCAGATGGAACCACGGCCGGCGATCACGGCCTAAACTGCGCTATCAGCCCTACAGGAGTGTGCATTGATGAGCCGTATCGAAACCGACAGCCTTGGCCAGGTGGAAGTCCCGGATGAAGCTTACTGGGGCGCTCAGACGCAACGCTCGCTGATTAACTTCGCCATAGGCAACGAAAAGATGCCGCTGGCGGTGCTGCACGCTTTGGCATTGATCAAGAAAGCGGCGGCGCGGGTCAACGACCGTAACGGTGATGTGCCCGCCGACATCGCCCGGCTGATCGAACAGGCCGCCGACGAAGTGCTCGATGGCAGCCATGACGACCAGTTCCCGCTGGTGGTCTGGCAGACCGGCAGCGGCACTCAAAGCAACATGAACGTCAACGAAGTGATCGCCGGCCGCGCCAACGAACTGGCCGGCAACCCGCGCGGTGGCAAGTCGCCGGTGCATCCCAACGATCACGTCAACCGCTCGCAAAGCTCCAATGACTGCTTCCCCACCGCCATGCACATCGCGGCGGCCCAAGCCGTGCAACAGCATTTGCTACCGGCCATCAGTGAACTGTCGGGCGGGTTGGCCGAGTTGGCGGCGCGTCACATGAAACTGGTCAAGACCGGCCGAACGCACATGATGGACGCCACGCCGATCACTTTCGGCCAGGAAATCTCGGCGTTTATCGCGCAACTGGATTACGCCGAACGGGCGATCCGCAGCGCACTGCCAGCCGTGTGTGAACTGGCCCAGGGCGGCACCGCCGTTGGCACCGGGCTGAACTCGCCCCACGGTTTTGGCGAAGCGATTGCTTCCGAGCTGGCGGCCCTTTCCGGCCTGCCCTTCATCACCGCACCGAACAAATTCGCGGCGCTGGCCGGTCACGAACCGCTGACGACTCTTTCGGGGGCGTTGAAGACCCTGGCGGTGACCCTGATGAAAATCGCCAACGACTTGCGACTGCTGGGCTCCGGCCCCCGCGCCGGTCTCGCCGAGGTTAAATTGCCGGCCAATGAACCGGGCAGCTCGATCATGCCGGGAAAGGTCAATCCGACGCAGTGCGAAGCGCTGTCGATGCTGGCCTGTCAGGTGTTGGGCAATGACGTCGCCATCGGCTTCGCGGCGAGTCAGGGCCATCTGCAATTGAACGTGTTCAAACCGGTGATCATCCACAACCTGCTGCAATCGATCCGCCTGCTGGGGGATGGCTGCAGCAACTTCCAGCAGCACTGCATCGCCGGGCTTGAGCCGGACGCAGAGAAAATGGCTGAACACCTGGAGCGTGGGTTAATGCTGGTGACAGCACTGAATCCGCACATCGGTTACGACAAATCGGCGGAGATTGCCAAGAAGGCGTATGCCGAAGGGCTGACCTTGCGGGAAGCGGCATTGCAGCTGGGGTATCTGACGGATGAGCAGTTTGAGGCCTGGGTAAGGCCGGAGAATATGCTGGAGGCTGGGGCCAAAGGTTAAGTTTTACAGTGTCAGTTAGATTGCTATCGCGAGCAGGCTCACTCCTGCAGGGGGATCGCCATTTCCTGTGGGAGCGTGGCTTGCCCGCGATGAACGATGACGCGATTAACCTGCTGCCATCCGGACCTTACGAGCCTTGAGCCCCGCCATCAACGAAGGCCCCAACGCCACTAACGCCGACCCCAACACCACCAGCACCGCCCCGCCATACCCCAGACCGTTGATCGTCTCGGCATGCACATAATCGGGCCACAACCACGCGGCCACGGCCACCGCGACAAACGTCACCAACGGCGTGATCGCCAGCGTCGCACTCACTCGTGAAGCTTCCCAATGGGCCAGCGCTTCGGCAAACGCGCCATAGGCAATCAGCGTATTCATGCAGCACGCCAGCAGCAGCCAGCCTTGCAGCGGGCTCAATTGAAGCGCTTCAAGCGGATGCACCCACGGTGTCAGCAACAACGCGCAGAACAGGTAGATCACCATCATCACCTGCAACGAATTCCACACCGTCAGTAATTGCTTCTGCCCCAAGGCATAGAAAGTCCAGACCGTGGACGCCAACAACACCAGCAGCACGCCCGTGGTGTATTCGGTCAACGAAGTGAGCAACTCGGCCAGGCGCTGATTGAAGAACAGGGCGAAACCGATCAGCAGCACCAACAGGCCAATCCCCTGCCCCACGCTGAAACGCTCCTTGAACACAAACAGACTGGCGATCAGCAACATGATCGGGCCCATCTGCACCACCAGTTGCGCGGTGCCGGGGCTGAGCAGGTTCAAGCCCATCAGGTACAGCACGTAGTTGCCGACCAGACCGAGCACCGCCATCAACACCAGCCAGCCACCTCGCGGGCCGAGGACTTTGCGCGTTGGCAAACGTTTGGTCGCGGCCAGATACACAAACAGGCAACCACCGGACACAATCAGGCGAAACCAGGTGACAGTCACCGGGTCCATCACCAACAGCACTTGCTTGAGCTTGATCGGCAGGATTCCCCACAACAGCGCAGTCAACAGGGCCAGAAACAGACCGTAAACCCAGCGACCGGATGAAATGTGCATGCGAACCCCAACAGCCTGATGGCGAGAAACACCATTCTAGGCGCAGCGGCGTCTGGCACACAGGGACAGTTGGCGAGTGGACGCGAATGAAACTGTGCAGGTCGCAGCGGCCGTCGATCAGTTGGCCGGGCACAGTCGGAGGTTCGTGCATAAGCTCACGGTATTCCCCCCAGGAGATCGCCATGTACGGCATGCGCGCCAAGGACAACGCCCCCGCGATGCACTTTCGCAGTGACCGGTTGTGTCGTGTGAATGGGGAACTGTATTTCAGTACTCGGGAAAATACGCTCGAAGGGCCGTTTGATAATGCCGAGGCGGCGGCGCGGGAGATTCAGGCGTATATCGAGCGGATGCAGATTTTAAGGGCCCGCCGTTAGACCGAGGCGCTGCCTTCGCGAGCAGACTCACTCCTGCAATTGAAATGCGATCAACTGTAGGAGTGAGCCTGCTCGCGATAGCGATTGATCAGGCGACACCGTTTTGCGAATTTAACGCACCGCCTCAAACAACCCCGTCGCGCCCATCCCGCCACCCACGCACATGGTGACGACGCCATAACGCAAATTGCGTCGCTGCAACTCCCGCACAAGATGCCCGACCTGACGCGAACCGGTCATGCCGAACGGATGCCCGATGGAAATCGAGCCGCCATTGACGTTGTACTTCTCGTGATCGATCTCCAGCCGATTACGGCTGTACAGGCACTGCGAAGCAAACGCTTCGTTGAGTTCCCACAGGTCAATGTCGGCCAACTCCAAGCCCTTGGCCTTGAGCAACTTCGGCACCGAGAACACCGGACCAATGCCCATTTCATCCGGTTCACACCCGGCAACCGTGAAACCACGGAAGAACGCCTTGGGCTTCAAGCCCAGTTCCAGGGCTTTTTCCAGGCTCATCACCAGCGTCATCGACGCGCCGTCGGACAGTTGCGACGAGTTGCCTGCCGTGACCGAGCCGTCTTCGGCAAACACCGGTTTCAAACCGGCCAGGCTTTCCAGCGTGGTGTCCGGGCGGTTGCAGTCGTCGCGATCGACGATGCCATCGAGGATTTGAATTTGCCCGGTGGCCTTGTCTTCGACCCGGTACTTCACCGTCATTGGCACGATTTCATCATCGAACAGACCGGCGGCCTGAGCCTTTGCCGTGCGCTGCTGACTTTGCAACGCATACAGATCCTGCGCTTCGCGGCTGACGTTGTAGCGACGCGCGACGATTTCGGCGGTCTGGCCCATCGGGAAATAGATGCCAGGCACCTGCTCTTTCAGCAGCGGGTTGATCAGGTTGTCGGTGTTGACGCTTTTCATGGTCAGGCTGATGGACTCGACGCCACCGGCAACGATGATGTCGCTGCAACCCGACGCAATCTGGTTGGCGGCGATGGCAATCGCCTGCAAGCCCGAGGAGCAAAAGCGGTTGAGGGTCATGCCGGCGGTGCCGGTGCCCAGACGCGACAACACGGCCACGTTGCGCCCGATGTTGTAGCCCTGCGCGCCTTCGTTGGAGCCCGCACCGACAATGCAATCCTCGACGCTGGCCGGATCGATGCCGGTACGCGCCAACAAGGCATCGACACAATGGGCCGCCATGTCGTCCGGACGGGTCTGGTTGAACTTGCCGCGAAAGGATTTGGCCAGGCCGGTCCGCACGCTGTCGACGATCACCACTTCACGCATGGCATACCTCATTGTTGTTGTCGGTTGAGAGTGGACCGAGCATAAGTCCACCTCATAACCGACCGCGACAATCATTCACCCCGCGTATGCGTAACCATCGCCTCAGTTCTTGTGCTGCCTGGCCTTCTTGTCGGACTTTTCGAACGCGTCCTCCAATGCCCGATTGATCGTGCGCAGGACTTTGACCCGCGCCCAGCGCTTGTCATTGGCTTCCACCAGGGTCCAGAGCGAGATTTCGGTGCTGGTGCGATCGACCATGTCGCCGACGGCGGCGCGGTAAGCGTCCCATTTTTCGCGATTGCGCCAATCGTCTTCGGTGATCTTGAAACGCTTGAAGGGAATTTCTTCCCGCGCCTGAAAACGCTCCAGTTGGGTCTGCTTGTCGATGGCCAACCAGAACTTGACGACGATGATGCCCGAATCGGAAATCTGCTCTTCGAAGTCGTTAATCTCACTGTAGGCCCGCAGCCAGTCTGCTGGCGGACAGAGCTCTTCGATGCGCTCCACCAGCACCCGCCCATACCAGGACCGATCAAATACCGTGAACTTGCCCTTGGCCGGCAGGTGGCGCCAGAACCGCCACAGATAGGGCTGTGCCCGCTCCTCTTCAGTGGGTGCGCCAATTGGCACGATGCTGTACTGACGCGGATCGAGCGCCGCCGCGACTCGCCGGATCGCCCCGCCCTTGCCCGCCGCATCATTGCCTTCGAACACCGCCACCAACGCGTGCTGACGCATGCGTTTATCGCGCATCAGACCGGAGAACCGCGCCTGCTCGGTAATCAGCTGTTCTTCGTAATCTTCCTTGTCCAGCTGCTGGGTCAAGTCGAGGCTGTCGAGCAGGTTGATCTGATCGATATGGATCGGCAGCGGCGCGGCGTTGACCTTGTCGGGATGGACCTTGGGTCGCTTGAGCGCATTTTGCAGGCCTTCGAGCAGGATCTTGCCCACCGCCAGGCTGCGATAGTGGGGGTCCGCCCCTTCAATCACATGCCACGGCGCGTAGTCGCGACTGGTGCGACGCAATACACGCTCGCCGTACTTCACGAATTTGTCGTAGGTCCGGGATTGCTGCCAGTCCAGCGGACTGATGCGCCAGCTGTGCAGCGGATCGTCGGCCAGGGCCTTGAGGCGTGCCTTCATTTGCTTTTTGGAGAGGTGGAACCAGAACTTGACGATCAGCGCACCTTCGTCGCAGAGCATTTTTTCAAAGCGCTCGGACTGGTTGATCGACTGATCGAGCACGGCATCCTTGAACAGGCCATGGACCCGGCCTTGCAGCATCTGGCTGTACCAGTTGCCAAAGAAAACCCCCATGCGGCCCTTGGCCGGCAACATCCGCCAGTAACGCCAGGCCGGTGGCCGCGCCAGCTCTTCGTCGGTCTGCTGGTCGAAGGTGCGGACTTCAATCAGGCGCGGGTCCATCCATTCGTTGAGCAGCTTGACCGTCTCGCCCTTGCCGGCGCCTTCGATGCCATTGATCAGGATGATCACCGGGAAACGTTGCTGCTGCTGAAGATCGAATTGCGCTTCCAGCAAGGCTTCGCGCAGCGCCGGCACCTCGGCGTCATAGGTTTCTTTGTCGATGGCGTGACCGATTTCGGCGGATTCAAACATGGACGGCTCCCTTTCCTGATTGAGCAAGACTAGCGGATTGACCTCCCTTGCGGGGGAGAAATCCCTCACCTCACTGCCGGAACAGTTTCGTGTAGCAGCTGCCGAAGGCTGCGTTCGACTGCGTAGCGGTCGTGAAACCTGAACTCTTTATTTACCTGAAAAAACCCATGGCTCGATTTTGCGACCGCTGCGCGGCCGAACGCAGCCTTCGGCAGCGGCTACAAGTCTCCCGTGCCATAGATCAAGCATCCCCCCGGCGATC
Source organism: Pseudomonas sp. URMO17WK12:I12 (assembly GCF_000514395.1). NCBI lineage: Bacteria > Pseudomonadati > Pseudomonadota > Gammaproteobacteria > Pseudomonadales > Pseudomonadaceae > Pseudomonas > Pseudomonas sp. URMO17WK12:I12. Next base: position 272,364 of record NZ_AZVV01000010.1, on the reverse strand, counting down.
GGCTAGAATGGCGGCCTTGCCGTTGCCGAGCCTGCCATGAAACCTGTATTGCCTCACGCCCAACTCGACTGGGACGACCAGGGTCGCCCGTATTCGCGAGTGTTCGATGACGTGTATTTTTCGGACAAATCCGGTCTTGAAGAAACCCGTTACGTGTTCCTCGAACAGAACAATTTGCGTGAGCGATTTGCGGCGTTAGCGGACGGTGGCCGCTTGGTCATTGGCGAGACCGGCTTCGGCACCGGGTTGAATTTTTTGTGTGCCTGGCAATTGTTTGAGCAACACGCGGTGGCGGGTGCGCGACTGCACTTTGTCAGCGTCGAAAAGTACCCGTTGAACGCACCCGATTTGCAACGAGCCCTGGCGTTATGGCCGGAACTCAAACCGTTCGCCGATCAACTGCTCGCGCAATACGTGGCAATCCATCAAGGCTTCCAGCGTCTGGTCCTGGACAACGGCCGGATCACCCTGACGCTGCTGATCGGCGATGCACTGGAGCAGTTGCCGCAACTGGACGCGCAGATTGACGCCTGGTTTCTCGACGGTTTCGCCCCGGCGAAAAATCCCGACATGTGGACCGCCGAACTGTTTGCCGAACTGGCACGGCTCGCAGCGCCAGGCTCGACCATCAGCACATTCACCAGCACCGGTTGGGTGCGCCGTTTGCTGAATGCGGCGGGCTTCAAGATGAAGCGCACGCCTGGCATCGGCCACAAATGGGAAATCCTGCGGGGCGTGTTTCTCGGTTGGCCTGAAGACAGCGCCGCACCCGTTACGGCAAAACCCTGGTTTGCTCGCCCGACGCCGCTGGACGGCGAACGTCATGCGCTGGTGATCGGTGCCGGACTGGCCGGCTGCGCCACGGCCGCGAGTCTCGCTGCACGGGGTTGGCAGGTCAGCTTGCTGGAGCGTCACGACGCGCTCGCGCAAGAAGCCTCAGGCAATCCACAAGGCGTTTTGTACCTTAAGCTGTCGGCCCATGGCACGGCTTTGTCACAATTGATTGTCAGCGGTTTTGGCCACACCCGTCGGTTGCTGGAGCATTTGCAGCGCGGTGTCGACTGGGGCGATTGCGGTGTACTGCAATTGGCCTTCAGTACCAAGGAAGCGGAACGTCAGGCGCAGTTGGCGGCAGCGTTTCCTGAAGACCTGCTGCACCTGCTTGATCGCGAAACAGCCGAGCGTCGCGCCGGTGTCGCGCTGCAATCGGGCGGCCTGTTTTACCCCGAAGGCGGTTGGGTGCATCCACCCGCCCTGTGCCACTGGCAAGCCGGGCATCCGAACATCCGGATTCTGACCCATCGTGATGTGCTGGAGCTACGCCGTGTCGACGGGCAATGGCAAGCATGGGATGGCACATCATTGCTGGCCGATGCTCCCGTGGTGGTGCTTGCCGGCGCCGCCGAGATCAAGCGCTTTCCCTACAGCAGCGAGCTGCCGCTCAAACGAATTCGCGGGCAGATCACCCGCCTGCGCCAGACACCTGAAAGCCAAAGCCTGAGCACCGTCGTGTGCGCCGAAGGGTATGTCGCTCCGGCACGTTTGGGTGAGCACACCCTCGGCGCGAGTTTCGATTTCAATAACGATGACCTGACCCCCACAGCTGCCGAGCATGCCGGCAATCTGCACATGCTCGAAGAAATCTCGATGGACCTGGTCGCGCGACTCGGTGCAGACACCTTGCAACCAGAAGCACTTGAAGGGCGCGCAGCGTTTCGCTGCACCAGCCCGGATTACTTGCCGATTGTCGGCCCCTTGGCCGACAGCCAGGCATTTGCCGACGCCTACATCGCCCTGAGCAAGGATGCCCGGCAAACTCCGGACACCCCTTGCCCATGGCTGGACGGTTTGTACGTCAACAGCGGTCACGGTTCACGGGGGCTGATTACTGCGCCGTTGTCGGGCGAGTTGCTGGCAGCGTGGCTGGATGACGAGCCGCTGCCATTACCCAGAGCCGTGGCTGAAGCCTGTCATCCAAACCGCTTTGCCTTGCGGCGTTTGATCCGGGGTCAGTGAAACCGCTCAACCGTCCGCCAGAGAGCAAGTGCCCAGCTCCACCATTTTCATGACGTCCTCGGTCAAGCGCTCGAAAACGGCATTCTCCGCCGTTTCTTTTTCGGTCTTGATCACCGACACCTGACTGAGATAATCGGCCGTCGTCAGGCTCTCGGCCTTATCGAATACCGCTTGCAACTTTGCCGGATACGTCCCGCTGACCGATGCGAATCGTCCAGAGTAATGGCGACTCAGGTAATCCGTCCAAAACGGCTGACGGATCAAAAACCGTTTCAACTGCGGTGACAGCTCTGCGCTTTTAATTTTGCGTTCCGCAATGTCGAGATCGGTCTGCTTCACACCGCTCAAAGAGGCATAGCGCATGTGTGTGGGTTGTCCCGGCAAGTCCAGAGTGTTGGCCAACCCGGTTCGATAGGCGAGGCTGACTTCCAGCGGATCAGCCTTGAGGTCCTGCCTGATGTGGCTTTGAGCGAGCTTCTCCAGTTCCTCAAGCCGAAACAGACCTCGCCCAAGCTTCAACAAACCTGCTGCCGTAGAACGCAAGCTCCCGACGGGATTGATCGCCTTGTCCACTTCCGTGGCCACTTCCAGATGACTGAAGTTCATTGCCGCCGAATCCGTGCAGTTGATTGGATTGGCAGCCAGTTCGAACACCTGCTCGCGCAGCAACGTATTGGCCTGGGCGGCGTCCAGCACGCTCCAGACTCGTCGGGTCATGTCCTCGCGCACATATTCGGCATCCGCGGTGTCTCCCAGTTCGGCCAGTAATCGAAACAGACCATCAGATGCCGGGACGTCCTTGAATGCCGTCCATGTTGCAGCCCGCGCGGGCGACACCCACTCCTCTGGCAACCAGAGTTCTCGCGCCTGTTGCTCGTTCAATCGGGCAATGTCGTCTTCGAGATACCCCATGCCGACGCCGACCCGTTCACGAAATTGCCCAAGGCGGGACTGGCTATCGTCCGATAGAGGGTTATGCCGCAAGTTGAGTGTTTCGCTCAACCGCCGGGTGCTGCTGAACAACCAGTCCGGCAGGTCCTTGATCTCATTGTCGCGCAGATCAACTCGCTCCAGATTGGGTAAGCGCGCGAGGTTTTTCGGTAATTCAGTAGCCCGGGTGTCGCGCAGTGACAGGTAACGCAAATCAAACAGCCGGCCAACATCCAGCGTTGCGCCGAGTCGGCGGTTTCCAGTCAGGTTGAGGGTTTCAAGCGTTCGCATACCGTTCAACTTCTTCAAGGTCTGCTCGGTCAATTGCAAATCGTTGTTCGCCAGGCTGAGGTGTTTGAGCGTCGGCATCTGCGAAAGAATTTCCGGCAGCAATGTCAGTTTGTTGGCATCCAGCACCAGGGATTCAAGGTTTCTGAACGCCTTGAGGAAGTACGCCACATCGTTATCCAGCTCCATGTCCTTGAGCGACAGGTATTGCACGTGATCAAAGGTGACCTCGGGTGGCAAGATCGGGAGCTTGCCAACGCGCATCTTGTCCAGACTCAAACCCGGTACCGAAGTCGCTTTTTCATTGCGCATGAAAAACAGACGACGCCAGCTGTTTTCCATGATGTCGGACACTTGCAAGCGACTCTGGCGCCACTCGCTGGGGTTCTCGGTCGGTGACCTCGGATCGATCTCCTCTGCGCGCCAGGCGCGGAGCGTACTTCGCAGCTTTTTCAACGCCTGCTGTCGACTTCTGACCTCCTTCGCTCGCACCAAGTGGTCGCTACCCAGTCCCTCAAGCAATGCCCGGGCCTGAGCGTCGGTCAGCAGCGGGTAAAGCTTTCTGACCTTGCGAACCAGCGCTCGAGGGTGAGTCGTTCCGGGCACCGGTTCATCGGCTTGCAGGCACTCGCCGGACGAAGGCGGATCTTCAATTGAGGCACCTGATAACACTCGCTCGGCGATGGCTCTACTCTCAACGCCCTTGCCCAGCAGATCGACACGCAATTGCCGCGCATCGTTGTCCCCGATTCCGGCGACGCCCATGGCCGTGCGTTGCTCCAGGGGAAGCGCGCGCAAGATCGCGCTGTAGAGGCTGTTGGCCCCCAAAGCGGCGCCAAGCGATTTCCCATCGCTGCCGAACGCTTCGTGTCCGCTGGCAGTGCTGATGATGACGCGTTTGAGCGCAGCGTTCTCGTTGCCCACGCTGGCCGACAAGGTACCGGTGGTAGAACCCTCTCGGAGTTCAATCCGCACATCTTTGCTCCAGCCACCCAGGCGGGAAAGCAACGGTATGGCCAGCTTCCGCGTGTCGGCCTCCGCAATTTCGGGTAACGAAAACCCGGCCAGCGCCCGGTCCAGACGGATATCGGCCAACACTTGCCGGACGTTTTGCGCCAACCCCATGGGAATCCGCCCTGTTGCTCGCAAGCCAAGGCGTTCGGCACTGGTAGAGGCGGCGATCAACTCCTGCGCCAGACCGGCGGGAAGTTCGGAAAAGACGCTGCGTACTTTTTGCACATCGCTGACGATGCTCTGGTCATGCCGTTGATACAGGTGCTTGAAGACGGATCTGCGATCAGCCTTCACCGCCGCTCCGATTTTCCTCGCAAGCAATCCGCTCTCTGTACCTTTGACGACGGGCTTGCCCAGCAATGCATCGACCTCACTCTGATACAGCCCGGCCACCACCGTATCCAGCAAATCGCCCCTGGCCAACTGCGCCTCGGTCACTACGATACTCAACTCTTCGTCCGGGACCAACGTCGTTGGCGGGTACATCGCGGTGATCTTGCGCTCGTTATCGAGCACTTCAATATAACGGTCTGCTGGCCAACCCGGCAGGGATGGCAAGGTATGCAGTTGCTCCGGGGCATACTCGGCACGTCGTGTATCACCTTTCTCCAGGTCTGCAATGAAATCGGTCAGCCGCTGCTCGAGACGAAAACGCGCGACGCTATCCTTGAACCGCGCAGGCAACCCTCTGTTTTTGTCAGCCAGATGATGCAGTCGAGCGAACGGGGTGTCGGTGATTTTCCGTATATCTTCCAGCCGCCACTCATCGAGTTCGGCCAACCGCGGATCGATGCGTTTCAAGGCATAGACACCGCTGCTCCATGCTTCGGGTTGTTCATGAGCAAAGCGCCAACCGCCCTCACCGATTTGCTCGACAACCGGTGAAAAAGCGCCGCGGCGGGCAGGATGGCTGACTCGCCATGCGTCCAGAACCTGATCGAAGGTAATCTCATAATTCGCATCGTCGATCCTGATGAAACGCTGGGGACCGACGTGATAGATGCCCTCGGCATCAGCGGTGCCCCCCACTGGCGGCGTTCGTCGGTAGGGCGCCCCGTCCGACAACCAGAGCCGGGGTTTGCCTGCCGAATTCTTTACGGCGGTGAACCGACTGAAAAATTCCGGATGCTGCTCGACAGTCCTCCTGACCAGTGAACCGATGGCTTTGGTGCCCGCCGCAAATGCCGCCATCATGGCAATGTTTTCTGCAACGTTGAGCAGGTGGGCCATTGCCCCGGCCTTGTCGCCATGGCGCCAATCTTCAATACCGTCGTAGACCTCGCCCAACAGTTGTCCAACCGCAAGCCCCATCATCAATTGCCCCAGCACCGGAACAAATAACCCGGCGATGTTGGCGATCAGCAGGCCTGCTTCTTCGTATGCTTCCAGACGTTTCTGACGCGAAACGGCGTCAACATCCGCCGTCGGCACAGCCAGGATCAATGCATCACTCTGCATCTTCGTGACATGGCTCTGGTAAAGGAAATTGAACAGCGTCACCAGAATGGGAGACGCCTGCAGGTTCATTGCCTTCTTTTGTGTGACAGAGGTGTAGAAATTGGTTTTGTTGCTTTCATCGATGTAGCTGGCGAAAAAATCCGCGTAGGCACGATCCTTCAGCTGTCGGTACAAATAATACTCGAACAGGGCGAAGGTGCTGTATTCGTATAACGGCCGGGTTGGCTCGTTCGGCATGTACACGACACACCCGTCGATCGGATGATCCGTTAGCGCTCGTTTTGAGAAGATGACCACTCCCCAGACACAGGTTCCGAACAACTCCAGCCCTTGCGTATGAACCGGTAAATCCTCGTAGAGAATGGCCTTCACGCCCGCAGCGTCGCCTGCGCCGCTGTTCAACTCCAGGCTTTGCAACATCTGAAACGCCGAGTCACCAATGTCGCCTTTCAATAGCGCCGTATGAGCGTCCACCTTGAGCGCACTCAATTTCAGCCGGCGGATGTCCAGCCCTACCGCGGCAGGTTTGAAGGTGGTCTCGAAATGAGTCTGGTAGCGCTTCCCCAAATCCAGATCGCGACACACTTTGGCAAATGCCATGGGCGTCAACCGGCGCAAACCCTCTGGCGTTGAAACCAGACGTACAATCGCGCCTGGAGGGAAGCCATTCTCAGCCGTTTCGTCCTCGGTGAAGTTATGCATTGCAGCCTGTAACAAGCTGCGTTGGGCGATCACTTGCTGTTTGGCTACATCATCGGTCGCGGTGGAACCGGGGCAACCGCAATCGAATCCCGGTAGCTCGACGGCGTCTTTTTCAACGTCGAACGCCACAGCGAATTGCGTCGTCAGCGCTTCCGTCAATTCAGTGCGACAGAACTCGTACAGCGGCTTGAGCGCATCAAGTGTCGGCTGAACCTTGAGTTGACAGACCTGCAGCTCACGCATGGCGCTGGCAAGCGCGGCGATCTGCTCGGGTGTGGCGTCGGTCAGCCACTTGGGCAAGGTCTTTTGAAGCGTTTCGGCACTGTCCAGATCGCCAGTCATGTCGATCAAAGCCGATAGCTGATCTGAATCCGTGAATGGCTTGACAGCCGGGTTGACGGGGTCCTTGTCTGACATTCGCAATGTTCCTTATTGCAAGCGGGAGAGTCCCTAAAGTAGCCCCTTCAATCGTCAATGAATAATCAGAAAACCTCGTGTATTCAGTTGCTTAAGCAGCAGCATTTTCAATGCGTCGCATCAATATGTACCGCACACCTCCAGCTCTTTTCGGGTAAGGCCGTCCGGTTCACTGCGGCGGCTTATTACTTATCGATCTAAAACTCCCACGGTCCCACCGGGTCAGTTTCTGAGTACCCGCCGTTTTGGCCGGGTATCGATTGACCCTCCCCAACGGAAAAACCGGTAAGGATTTTATGTGCGGATTAGCTGGCGAGTTACGCTTTGATCATCAACCTGCGGACCTCGCGGCCGTTGAACGAATCACCCATCACCTGGCCCCTCGCGGCCCCGATGCGTGGGGTTTCCATGCCCAAGGGCCGATTGCGCTTGGTCATCGTCGGCTGAAAATCATGGACCTGTCGGACGGTTCGGCGCAGCCGATGGTCGACAATCAATTGGGCTTGTCCCTGGCCTTCAACGGCGCGATCTACAACTTTCCGGAATTGCGCACCGAGCTCGAAAGCCTTGGTTATGCCTTCTATTCCGGCGGTGACACCGAAGTACTGCTCAAGGGCTATCACGCTTGGGGCGAAGCCTTGCTCCCCAAGCTCAACGGCATGTTTGCCTTCGCTATCTGGGAGCGCGATGCCCAGCGCCTGTTCATCGCCCGCGACCGTCTCGGCGTCAAGCCGCTGTACCTGTCGCGCACCGGCCAGCGCCTGCGCTTTGCCTCGGCACTGCCGGCGTTGCTCAAGGGTGGCGACATCAGCCCGATACTCGACCCGGTGGCGCTCAATCATTACCTGAACTTCCACGCCGTGGTCCCGGCACCGCGCACCTTGCTGGCCGGCATTGAAAAACTGCCGCCAGCCACCTGGATGCGCATCGAAGCCGATGGCCGCACCGAGCAGAAAACCTGGTGGACCCTGCCCTACGGCCCTCGCGCCGACGAAATGAACCTGACCCTGGAAGACTGGTGCGACCGGGTGCTCGACAGCACCCGAGATGCGGTGGCGATTCGTCAACGGGCGGCGGTCGATGTCGGCGTACTGCTATCGGGCGGCGTCGACTCGAGTTTGCTGGTCGGGCTGTTGCGTGAAGTCGGCGTGGAAAACCTGTCGACCTTCTCCATCGGTTTTCAGGATGCCGGCGGCGAACGCGGCGACGAGTTCCAGTATTCGGACCTGATCGCCAAGCACTACGGCACTCAGCACCATCAATTGCGCATCGACGAAAAAGAGATCATCGAGCAACTGCCTGCTGCGTTCCGCGCCATGAGCGAGCCGATGGTCAGTCATGACTGCATCGCTTTTTATCTGCTGTCCCGCGAAGTGGCCAAACATTGCAAAGTGGTCCAGAGCGGCCAGGGCGCGGACGAGTTGTTCGCCGGGTATCACTGGTATCCGCAAGTCGACGGCGCCGCCGATCCGTACGCCGCCTATCGCGAGGCATTTTTCGACCGCAGCTATGACGATTACGCCGCCACGGTGCAGCCGAAATGGCTGACAGCGAATGACGCCGCCGGTGACTTCGTGAAGGAACATTTCGCACAGCCCGGCGCCGATGCGGCGGTGGACAAAGCCCTGCGTCTGGACAGCACGGTGATGCTGGTGGACGACCCGGTCAAACGCGTCGACAACATGACCATGGCCTGGGGCCTGGAAGCACGCACGCCGTTTCTCGACTATCGACTGGTGGAGTTGTCGGCCCGTGTGCCGGGCAAATTCAAACTGCCGGACGGCGGCAAGCAAGTGCTCAAGGAAGCGGCGCGCCTGGTGATTCCGGGTGAAGTCATCGACCGCAAGAAGGGTTACTTCCCGGTGCCCGGCCTCAAGCATTTGCAGGGCGATACGCTGAACTGGGTGCGCGAACTGCTGCTCGATCCGAGTCAGGATCGCGGTCTGTTCAACCCGGCGATGCTCGACCGTTTGCTGACTGACCCGCAGGGTCAATTGACTCCGCTGCGCGGCTCCAAGCTGTGGCAACTGGCGGCCCTGAACCTGTGGCTCAGCGAGCAAGGAATCTGATCGATGAAACCCCACGCCACGGCTTATAGCCAACGCTTGTTGCGCGGCCAGACACCGTCTTATGAACGCTTGCAGGCGCGTCTCGCCGAAGACGGCAGCGAACTGAGTGCGGAACCGATTGCCGTGCATTGCGGCTGGGGCCGGTTGCTGATCGGGCACACTTTCCCCGATCCTGCCAGCCTCGCCCAGGAGTTGCTCAATGAGCAACCGGGCGAGCGCGACATTGCTTTATACGTTGCCGCGCCGCAGCAGATTCTGGGGCTGGAGCCGGCGCAACTTTTTCTCGACCCGTCCGACACCTTGCGTTTGTGGTTCAGCGATTACCGTCAAGCCACTCGTGTGTTTCGCGGCTTCCGCATTCGCCGGGCACAAAGCGATGCGGATTGGCAGGCGATCAATCAGTTGTATCAGGCGCGCGGCATGTTGCCGATCGATGCAAACCTGCTGACCCCGCGACACTTGGGCGGACCGGTGTATTGGCTGGCCGAGGACGAAGACAGCGGCGCGATCATCGGAAGTGTCATGGGCCTCAATCACCACAAGGCATTCAACGATCCGGAAAACGGCAGCAGCTTGTGGTGCCTGGCGGTCGATCCGCATTGTTCGCGGCCGGGCGTCGGTGAGGTGTTGGTGCGGCATTTGATCGAACACTTCATGAGCCGTGGGCTGAGTTACCTGGACTTATCGGTTCTACATGACAACCGACAAGCAAAAAGCCTTTACGCCAAGCTCGGTTTTCGCAACCTCTCGACCTTTGCGATCAAGCGCAAGAACGGCATCAATCAGCCGCTGTTCCTTGGGCCTGGTCCGGAGGCGGACTTCAATCCGTATGCGCGGATCATTGTCGAGGAAGCCCTTCGCCGCGGCATTGATGTGCAGGTCGATGACGCCGATGCCGGCCTGTTCACCCTCAGCCATGGCGGGCGCCGGGTGCGTTGCCGCGAATCGTTGAGCGATCTGACCAGCGCCATCAGCATGACCTTGTGCCAGGACAAGAGCCTGACCCACAAAGCGCTCAAGGCCGCAGGTTTGAACCTGCCTTCGCAACAACTGGCCGGCAACGCCGATGACAACCTGGCATTTCTCGATGAGCACGCGCGGGTGGTGGTCAAACCGCTGAATGGCGAACAAGGCCAGGGCGTTGCCGTGGACCTGCGAACCATTGAAGACGTGCAGCAAGCCATCGAAGCCGCCCGCACGTTCGACAGTCGAGTGCTGCTGGAAAGCTTTCACGAAGGCCTGGACCTGCGGATTCTGGTGATCGGGTTTGAGGTGGTGGCGGCGGCGATTCGGCGACCGGCGGAGGTGGTTGGCGACGGTCAGCATTCCATCGGCGCATTGATCGAAGCCCAGAGTCGACGGCGACAGGCAGCCACCTGTGGCGAGAGCAAAATCCCGCTCGATCATGAGACCCAGCGCACGTTGCACGCCGCGGGTTACGACTACAACAGCATTCTGCCGGCGGGTGAGCATTTGTTCGTACGGCGTACAGCGAATCTTCATACGGGCGGGGTGCTGGAGGACGTCACGGCGATTCTGCATCCGACCTTGGTCGATGCAGCGGTGCGGGCGGCGCGGGCGCTGGATATCCCGATGGTCGGGCTCGACTTGATGGTGCCGGCGGCCGATCAGCCAGAGTATGTGTTTATCGAAGCCAATGAGCGCGCCGGTCTGGCCAACCATGAACCGCAGCCCACGGCTGAGCGGTTTGTGGATTTGTTGTTTCCGCATAGTCAGCCGGCGGTCTAGCTCCTTCTTGATCGTTCCCACGCTCTGCGTGGGGATGCCTCATCGGACGCTTCGCGTCCGCCCTTGGGACGCAGAGCGTCCCTCGCTGCATTCCCACGCAGAGCGTGGGAACGATCAGCTCTTCACTCATCAGGAGTTTCCATGACCACTAAAATCCCTGAACCGGATCTCAACTACCTGCAAAAAGTCCTGCTGGAAATGCTCGCCATTCCCAGCCCCACCGGGTTCACCGACACCATCGTGCGCTATGTCGCCGAGCGCCTTGAAGAATTGGGCATCCCCTTCGAAATGACCCGTCGCGGGACTATCCGCGCCACCCTCAAAGGCAAGAAAAACAGCCCCGACCGTGCGGTGTCCGCGCACCTGGACACCATCGGCGCGGCGGTTCGCGCCGTGAAAGACAATGGACGCCTGACTCTGGCACCGGTCGGTTGCTGGTCCAGTCGTTTTGCCGAAGGCAGCCGGGTCAGCCTGTTTACCGACAACGGTGTGATTCGCGGCAGCGTGTTGCCGCTGATGGCTTCCGGGCACGCCTTCAACACCGCCGTGGACGAAATGCCGATCAGTTGGGATCACGTCGAACTGCGCCTCGATGCCTATTGCGCCACCCGCGCCGACTGCGACTCGCTGGGGATCAGCGTCGGTGACTTCGTGGCCTTCGACCCCTTGCCGGAGTTCACTGAAAGCGGTCACATCAGCGCCCGTCACCTGGACGACAAGGCCGGCGTTGCGGCGTTGCTCGCGGCGCTGAAAGCCATCGTCGACAGTGGCGAGGAGTTGATGATCGACTGCCATCCGCTGTTCACCATCACCGAAGAAACCGGCAGTGGCGCAGCGGCCGCGCTACCGTGGGATGTCAGTGAATTCGTCGGTATCGACATTGCGCCGGTCGCGCCCGGCCAGCATTCCAGCGAACACGCGGTGAGCGTGGCGATGCAGGATTCCGGCGGGCCTTATGACTATCACTTGTCGCGGCATCTACTGCGCCTGGCCAGTGACAACGACTTGCCCGTGCGCCGCGACCTGTTCCGTTATTACTTCAGCGATGCGCATTCGGCGGTGACGGCTGGACACGACATCCGCACCGCCCTGCTCGCCTTTGGTTGCGACGCCACGCACGGTTATGAGCGTACGCACATCGACAGCCTGGCGGCGTTGAGTCGCTTGCTCGGTGCCTACATTCTGAGCCCGCCGGTGTTTGCCAGTGACGCGCAACCAGCGAAGGGGTCGCTGGACCGGTTCAGTCATCAGATCGAACATGAGACGCAGATGGAAAGTGATACGCGGGTGCCTTCGGTGGACAGCCTTGTCGGGCAGCGCTCCGATAACTGATCCCGACATTTGTATTGCCTGCTCGCGAGGGGACAGGCCTGGCAACACATCAGCCCGAGGCTAGCCGCGACCGATCATTCGCCGTAGCATCCCGACATTGTTTTAGCCGAGGTGCCTATGCTGATTCCCTACGACCAACTTGAAGTCGACACCCTCACCCGCCTGATCGAGGATTTCGTGACCCGTGACGGTACGGATAATGGCGATGACACACCGCTGGAGACCCGTGTATTGCGGGTTCGCCAGGCATTGACCAAAGGTCAGGCACTGATCGTGTTCGATCCGGAAAGCGAGCAGTGCCAGTTGATGCTCAAGCACGATGTACCCAAGCACCTGTTCGACTAAACGGCTCAGCGCCCCTTGGTCTTGGCCAGTTTGACCTGGATGCGCTCATAGACCTCGGCGCGATGCACATTGACGTTCTGCGGCGCCTCGACGCCAAAACGCACACTGTTGCCGCTGACGTTGAGGATACGCACTGAAATGTCATCACCGATGGAAATCATCTCGCCCACAACGCGACTGAGTACAAGCATGGTATTGGTCCTTGAAGATTGCCGGCCCTTGAAGATGCCCGGCGTTTAGCGGGTCTTCAATGCGATGGCGGCAAATCAGTCCAGCCCTACAGCTCTGGAAGAACACTCCTGACGGAAGCGTCCGACAAATTGCTTTAATGCAGGACCGATCCTTCAGGATGCGGAAAAGCGCGGGCCAAACAGAATGACGCTCGCGCCGATCACGCACAGCGCTACGCCGATCCAGTCCGAGCCCAGCGGTCGAATCCGCTCGACCACGGCCAGCCAACCAATCGAGGCAATGATGTAGATCCCACCGTAGGACGCATAGGCGCGCCCGGCGTAGGTGGCTTCGACTCGGGTCAGTAGCAGCGCGAACAAGGTCAGGCTGAGCAACGCAGGCAGCACCCACAAGACGCTTTTGCCTTGGCGCAGCCACATCCAGAACGCGAAGCAGCCGGCGATTTCGAAGAGCGCCGCGAGGAAAAACCACAGGTAATTGAGCATGCAGGTGTCTCGTTAGAGTGACCGATGGCGGCCACCCTAACGACGCGGTTGCCTACGGGCAAGATCAGCCTGCGCTTTGTTTGGCCTTGGCGCGCATTTTGTCGGCCATGAGGGTCATTTCGTTGTAGAGCAGTTGCGGGTTTTTCTGCTTGATCGCCCAGGCCATGCGGCCCTGCTCGTGCGGCAGGATCATGAACTCGCCGGCAGCCACCTGGTTGTATATGTAGTCGGCAATGTCGGTGGCGGTAATCGGCGAACTTTCCAGCAGTTTGCCGACCTGGGCTTTCATCGCCGGAGTCGGGCCACGGAAAGAGTCGAGCAGGTTAGTCTGGAAGAACGACGGGCAAACCACATGCACGCCCACTTCCTGTTGCGCCAGTTCGATCAACAGGCTCTCGGACAACGCCACCACGCCGGCCTTGGCCACGTTGTAGTTACTCATGGCCGGGCCTTGCATCAGGGCAGCCATCGACGCGATGTTGATGATCTTGCCTTTGCTTTTCTCCAGCAGCGGCAGGAACGCCTTGCAGCCCTTGACCACCCCCATCAGGTTTATCGCGATCTGCCAGTCCCAGTCTTCCAGCGACAGTTCACTGAAGAAGCCGCCGGACGCGACACCGGCGTTGTTAACGATGACATCGATGCCGCCGAGCTTCTCTTCGCAGGCCTGGGCGAATGCGGTCAGCTGGCTGTAATCGCGTACATCGCAACGCTGGATAAAGCCATCGCCACCGGCGTCGCGAACCAGCTTCAAGGTTTCTTGCAGGCCGGGTTCGCTGACATCCGACAAGGCCAGTTGCCAGCCTTCACGCGCCCAGCGCAGCGCGATTTCGCGACCCAGGCCCGAGCCCGCGCCAGTGATCATCATGCGATTTTGCATAGCAAACAGCCTTGTGGTTCCGGGAAAGATGCGCTGAGTGTAGCGAAGGTCCTTGCCCGACCCACGCTCCATCAGATTGCTGAATGGCCCGAACAAACCGTGGGCGCGTGTGGTTCAACTAATCCTGGAAAAAACGAAATAAACAGGCCTTCGAAAAACATTAAAAAAACATGGAATTTTCCGACTCACGCACCAGTCGGACGTTGTAAGCAGCTTGAATTAATAACCTTCCAGCTGACCGTTAAAAGACAGGTCAATCCAGAACACTTCCAACAAGGAAATAATAGACATGGGCACAATTCTGATCGTTATTCTGATCCTCTTGCTGATCGGTGGTCTGCCGGTTTTCCCACACTCCAGAAGTTGGGGTTATGGCCCGTCGGGTATCATCGGCGTCGTCCTGGTAGTGCTGTTGATTCTGCTCTTGCTTGGCAGGATCTAACGGATATAACGAATTAACGGACAAAAAAAGAGGCCCTTGAAAAAGGGCCTCTTTTTATTGCGCCGAAAACTTAGTCCGGCTTGCCGTCCACAACACCCGCGGTGTTGTCGAGCAGGCTCTTGGTCGCGGTTTGCAGGAACGACTCAAGCTTGAGCTTCAACTCGGCAGTGCGTGGATCGTTCGGCACGATCTCGGCATGCGGCTTGGCGCCCAGTTCATAGCGGTACATCTTTGGCTCCATTTCCTTCTCTTTCGGCAACACCAGAATCTGGTCAGCCGTGAGAATGGCCGTGGTCTGTTCGCTGCCTGACGGCTTGATCACACCAAAACCGGTGTCGCCTTCCGGCAGGTTGAGCAGGTCGCGCCCCCAGCACTGATGGCGCACTTCGCCACCGATACGCCCCATGATGGTCGGCACGATGTCGATCTGAGTGCCCACGGTGTGGTCACGCTGGCCGAACTTTTCCTGGATACCCGGTGCAATCATCAGCATCGGCACGTTGAAACGGCCCAGGTCCATTTCGGTGATTTGCTGCTCGTTACCGAAACCGTGGTCACCCACGATCACAAACAGGGTCTCCTTGAAGTACGGCTCTTTACGCGCTTTCTCGAAGAACTGACCCAACGCCCAGTCGGAGTAACGCATGGCGGTCAGGTGTTCGTTGAGGCTGCCGCGATCGGTCACGCGCTCGACCGGCAATGGCGTCGGCAAGGCGTACGGCGTGTGGTTGGACAGCGTCTGCAGCAGGGCATAGAACGGCTTGCCATCTTCCCGGGCCTTGAGCTCTACCAGGCCACGGTCGAACATGTCCTGGTCGGACACGCCCCAGGTCGGATCGGAGAACACCGGGTTGACGAAGTCGTTACGACCGATGAAGTTGGTCATGCCCTGGTTGCTGAAGAAGCCCGACTGGTTATCCCAGGCGAAATCACCGTTGTAGACGTACACGTCGTCGTATTTTCGGGCGCTGAGCAACTGTGGCAGGCCGGACAGTTTGTGGCTGCCTTCAGGGGTCTGCATCAGGTATTCGAAACCCGGCAGGTTCGGGAAGCACGCCATGGTGGCGAACATGCCCTGGTGGGTATGGGTGCCGTTGGAGAAGAAGCGGTCGAACAGCAGGCCTTCCTTCGACAGTTTGTCGAGGTACGGCGTGATGTTGCCCGGGCCGCCCAACGCGCCGACCGAGTGACCGGCCATGCTTTCCATCAGGATCACGACCACGTTCTTGATCGGCAGGGTCTTGTCGGCCGGTGGTGTGTAGTCACGACGCACGGCGGCTGTTTCAGCATCCACCAGTTTTTCGTCTTTCATCACCAACATGTCACGCACGGTCTGCTGAGCCAGAGGCTGCGGCAGTGTGGCTTTCCAGATGTTGTCGCGATCTTCGGAGATCCGGCTCTTGGCCGCCGCGATCAGCGACAGCGTGCCGTTGAGGCCCAACTGGTTGGCGAAGTTCGAGTCGGTGGTGTAGACGTCACCCCAACGCAGCGGCGGTCCCTGGCGCAGGGTGCCCCGAGCGGCGACCACGCAGACCAGCAGACAGACCACGAACACGACGCCTCGCGCATACCAGGGGGCGATCTGACGCGTGCCGATGCTGCCGCCACTGAATGGGCCACGAGGCCGGGTCGCACGGTCGGCGCCCTTGAACGCCAGGGTCAGGATCAATGTGCCAAAGGCCCACGCCAGCAGATAGCGAACCACCGGGAAACCGTACCAGAGCATGCTCATCACGGTTTTCGGGTCTTCCTTCACGTACTGGAAGACCAGGCCATTGAGGCGCTGGTGGAACTCGCGGTAGAAGTCCATCTCCATCAGGCCGAGGAACAGCGCAATGCTCGACGCAATGGTCAGCCAGAACCGGAAGAACCCGCGAGCAGCCATGGCCCGCGCGCTGAACAACGCCAGCAATAGCGGAACGCTGAGGTAAACCACCAGGCGCAGGTCGAAACGCAGGCCGTTGGCGAACGCTTCAAGGAAAGTCGAAGCCGGGGTGTCGAGGATCATCGAGCGGTTGTAGACCAGCAGCGCAACACGCAGCAGGCTGAACATGACCATCATGATCAAGGCACATAGCAGCGTGTAGGCCAGATGCGATTTGACGGTCGGTTGCAGCAGGCGACTAGAAGCTCGCTGCTGATTCAGGGCGTCCGGGTTTGCCATGTCGTTTAAGGACCCATTGGAAGTTGAAGTTTCAAAAAATACAGCGGCGCCCTGCCCTCTATTGACCATTGCTTGGCCCCGGGGCTTGCGCGATGCGCAAATGTTGCACCATCACCCGCCTCATTGCCATTGATTACTGTTTGGCTGACAGATGCGGGCGGATTGTCTTGGAGGCTTTGTGAAAATTTTGTGCAACGCATATCCGGAAACACAATAAAGCCGCGCACGGCTGAAAACGCAAACGCCCCGAACCAGTCGGGGCGTTTTGCTGAACGACGCTGTAATTACTTCTCGGCGCGTTCTTTCAGGGCTTTCAGGGTATTGAATGGTGCATCGACCACGAACTTGTTGGCAATCATCGATGGCACGCTGCCGCCTGGCTCGGTGTGCACCTGATAGGTCACTTCGACCTGGTCACCCTTGGGCACGAACTTCCAGAACCCGTCGACTTTGGCGACGCGCACGAAACCTTTTTCTTCCGGAATGTATTTCGGTACACCTTCGAGCTTGCGGGTCATGCTTCCATCGGCGCCTTCAACGGTGGTGATGTGCAGCACCGAATCACGTGCCGTGACGGGCCACGGGGTATTGAATTGGGTATAGGTCCAGCTCTGGTCGCCTTCGTGCTTGAGCGACTTCTGCATTTTGCAGTCGTGAATCCAGGCACAGGCACCGGACGCGTCTTCTTGCAGAGCGCGCAGTTTGGCGACGGTGGTCTTCATCAAAGTGACGCCCTGATAGGCCTTGTAGTCCGAACCCGGTACTTCGGCCAGAGAAATCTTGATGCCGTCTTCGTTCTTGGCGACCTTCCAGTCTTCGGCCTGGGCAGCCGTAGCAGCCAGAACCGCAGTCAATCCACACAACACAGCGATACGATGCAGTGAACCCATGGTTTTATTCCTTATTGTTGAAGTTCCGTTGGTTGAACACATCACGCCGCCGTCATTTGCTCCCACCATCCCAGCAATTTGATCGCCTCGTCACTGCTACTGCCGCAGACTTCAATATCGGCTTCAAAAGCCGAACAGACTGCGGGGCGTTCGGGTTTGCCGAAGATGCTGCACAAGTTATCGACCGAAAGTTGCACGCAACGTTCGCCAGCGGCTTTGCCATGGGGCATACCGGGAATCGGTGAACTGATGGAAGGGGCAATGCAACAGGCGCCACAGCCTTCACGGCATTTCATGACGACGAGCTCCTCACGAGGTGTGATGTGTAAAAGGACAGGGCACAGAGTAACCGCTAAAACAGTTGTTTAAAATTACCCGGACCGGGGTTTTTTCATTCAAATCCGTGTGACTGACCAGTCTCCGACAAAGCGTCTGGCCAGCGGCTCACGGATGGGAACGATTTACTGCTTGAACTCGAAATCCAAGGCCGCGCCTTCGACGTCCCGACGCTCTTCATTGCGCAGCTGCAATTGCATTTCGTTACTGAGCAGCCGACCGTTGAGCTGAAACGGGCTACTGCCGGACTTTTCACCAAACATTTGTGGCAGCAGCGCATCGTGACTGGGCAGCGGCACGGTGCCGATCGGTTTCAGTTCCTGGGCCATTTGCGGTGGCAGTCTCAAGTCAAGTTTGACGGGAGGCAGTTGGGTTTTCACCACTTCACTGGGCGCCTTCGACTTGGCGGCAATGGGTGGACGCTTTTTCACCACCGCCGTTGGCTTTTTCACCGTCGTGGCCTTTTTCGCAGGCAGCGGTTTTTTTGCGGTTGCGCTGGCGGCAGGTTTTTCCTGGGCAGCCGCTGCCATGACGCCTTCAGCGTGAACGGTCATCAACAGGCAAAGAAACAGGCAGACGGCAGGAAAAATCGGTTTCATGAACCCAACAGCAGTAACGGCAGAGGGCCATATGCTCGCCTGTTGCGCGCCACATGACAAGCTCCGCCGAGAACCTCCCTCCCGACTGCTCAGAAGCCGCCGGCCGTCTCCTGGCAAAGTTGCGTCGCCAGCATCCCCAACGTCATCAAGGCCCGTTCGGCTTCACGGTTCCAGGGTATGCCGCAGTTCAGCCGGATGCAGTGATTGAACTGCTCGGTGTTACTGAAGATAAGTCCCGGCGCAATACTGATGCCCTGCTGCAACGCCCGTACGTGCAATTCCTGGGTGTTGACCCGTCCCGGCAAACTGACCCACAAGATGAAGCCGCCGGTCGGCCGGGTCATCTGCGTGCCTTCAGGGAAGTATTGCTGAACGGCGAGCTGGAAGGCGCTGAGGTTCTTGCGGTATTCCTGGCGGATGTAGCGCAAATGTCGGTCGTAGCCGCCGTTTTCCAGATACGCCGCAATGCCCATTTGCGTAACACTGCACGCCGAATGGGTACTGAACGTCTGCAGGCGCTGGATTTCCTGCTGGTATTTGCCGGCAATCATCCAGCCGATCCGCACGCCCGGCGACAGGGTTTTGGAGAAGCTTGAACAATAGATGACCCGATCCAGCCGATCATAGGCCTTGAGTGATTTGGTACGCCCCTGCTCGAACATCAGTTCGCCGTAAATATCGTCTTCGACAATCTGGATGTCGAAATCAGACGCCAGGCGCAGCAATTGTTTCTGCCGCTCCTCGGGCATGGTCCCACCCAAGGGATTGCTCAGTCGCGTGGTCAGCACCAGCGCCTTGATCGACCATTGGTTGGCCGCCAGTTGCAGTGCTTCCAGACTCATACCGGTGGCAGGATCACTCGGGATTTCGATCACTTTGAGGCCGAGCAAGTCGGCCAGTTGCAGCAGACCGTAATACGTCGGCGATTCGGCGGCGATCAGGTCGCCCGGCCGGGTCAATACGCGCAGTGACATCTGCAACGCGTCGACGCAGCCGTGGGTGATGACCACTTCGGAAGGATCGACTACCACGCCGGCATCGCGCATGCGGATCGCCACTTGTCGGCGCAACGGTTCAAAACCGGGGCTGAACATGTAGCTGAAGGCTCGCGGGCTATGGAAACGAGTGACTTTGGCCAATTGCTGATGCAGCGCCCGCACCGGCAGGTAATCGACACTGGGCACTGCGGCACCCAACGGAAAAACACCCTCGCGGCGGGATTCGACCAACACTTGTTGAATGATGCTGCTGCGCGTGACCAGGCCAGGACGCTCGACCCGGGCGATGTCCGGCGTCGGCGCAGTCAGGGCCGGCGTCTGGTGAACGTAGTAGCCCGACTGCGGCCGGGCGCGGATCAGCCCTTGATCTTCAAGATTGGCATACGCCTGCAACACCGTCGCATGGCTGACGTTGAGCTGCGAGCTCATCTTGCGCACCGAAGGCACGCGCTCCCCCGGTTGATAGACACCACGGCGGATGTCTTCGGCCAGTTGTTGAGCAATACGTTGGTAGAGCAAGAGATTGGTCATGACGCAGCACTCGATTTCACGGGCATTTTATTCTTGTGTGAAACAATACCGGAACAGTTTAGAAGTGTACTGGGACAGTTGCCACAATAGTCGACCGTACAGTGCAGTGTCAGCAAAATCTGTACTGCTTTTTGCGATCAACCCTGCAAAAAGCAGACGAAAAAAAACCCGGCTCTGTCTGGCAGGCCGGGTTTGCTACAAGATTTCGGGGGTAATTCGCTTTCGCGAACCTACCTTTCCAAAGATGCTTAGCGGGCGGCGCCGAGCTGGCCTTTTTCGTCGGAGAACACAATTTCCACCCGACGGTTCTGCGCACGGCCACGCTCGGAAGCGTTTACGTCCACCGGGTATTCATCGCCGTAGCCTTCAACTTGAATGCGTTTGTCGTCGATGCCCAAATCCATCAGGACGTCAGCCACCGATTGCGCACGGTCACGGGACAGCTTGAGGTTGTCCTGCTTGCCGCCGGTGCTGTCGGTATAGCCTTCGATCCGCACCACGCGTTTCGGATTGAGCTGCAGGAACTGAACAATCTTCAGCACCACACGGTTGGCCGAATTTTTCAGCTCGGCTTCACCGGTATCGAACAGCACATCGCCCAAGGTCATCACCAGGCCACGATCCGTCTGGGTGGTCGCCAGCGCGACAATCTGCTCTTCGAGCCACTTGCCCTGTTGCTGAACGCTGAGCAATTTGGATTCGCGCAGTGCCAGTTGCAGACGCTGACGCTCCAGTTCGAGCTTCGCCGCGCGCTCTTCGTTGAGCACCAGATTGGTGTGCTCCCGGGCAATTTCGCTGTAGCGCTGGCTCAGGTAGGCGTAATGCACCACGTCCGAACCGCTGCCCCAATAGCTGGACAGACGATCGGCGCGGGCCAGCGACTCACCGGCGCGGATCACGTCCTTGGGCGCGATGCGCAGCACATTGGAGTCTTCCTTGACCTTCTGGAAGTCGGCGCCCGCTTCTTGCAAAGCGGCGTCACTGTGCTGGCCAGCGCAGCCATACAGGCTGGTGCAGCCGACGAGGATCAAGCTGGCGAGCACTTTCGACTTCAGGCTCATTGGGCATCTCCCAGTTGCTTGCGCAGACGGGTGATACGGGTATTGAGCACGTTCAATTGCTCCTCGCTCTTGAGGGTCAACACCTTGGCTTCGGCCAGGCGCGCGTCCAGTTCGGCCTGCTCGGCCCGCATGCGCGCATGTTTGTAGGACTGCTCGGTCATATTGCTTTGGGCACGGGCGAATTTTTCTTCGGCCAGTTTCATTTCCGGCATGTCGTCGGCGGTGGCGCCCACGGCTTTTGCCTGGACGAGTGCCTGTTCGGTCAGGCGAATCTGTTCATTCGGCGCCGGATCGGCTGCACAACCCGCCAGAGCCAGAACGGCCAGGGCAGCGAAAAGAGGTCGAATACTCACTAAGAATCCCTACTGTTTTGGGGTACTGACAGGTTGTTGCTGCTGCTGTTGCTGCGCTTTCCAACGCTCGATATTGCGTTGCAACGCGGTGTCCGTCAGTCCTGAGGCGGGCAATTCTGTCATCTTTTTGGCCAGCTGTCCGCGCAACCACGGATCGTTGCAGGCGGAGTTATGGGAAACCGCGAGGTACAGACCGGGTTTGTCGATTGGCTCGGCACGGGGGACCAGGTCATTGGCCATGCTCAGCGCCTGCGCGGCCGCCATGCCGGAGTAGCGTCCGGCGAGTACAAATTCCACCTCGCCCAAGAGTAATTTCTGAAAGGCCTGGGTCAGGTTGGGCGTACGGGTGAGGGTCAATTGCTGATCGGCAAAAGTGCCGAAATCCGGGGTCATTCGAGACTTTTCCGACAATGCGCCGGGATGGCCGTGGAGGTCCTGGGCCTGGTTGTAGATCAATGCCGAGTCTTTGCGAGTCCAGACGAGGTAATCGTTTTCCAGCAACGGCGGATGAATGTAATCCAGGGTTTCCAGTTCGCTCACGGTCAACGTTGCATCGGCCAACATGTCCATGCGCCCGCTGCGTACTTCGTCCAGCGCCTGGGCGCGTTTGCCGGCATACAGCAACTCGACCTTGATGCCCAACTCCCCCGCCACTTGCTGCAACAGGTCAGCACTGGCACCGATCAGCTTTTTAGGGTTTTGCGGGTCTTGCCACAAATACGGTGGTGCGTCCGGGCTGCCGGTCACAATCAGTCGATCGCACTTGCCCGCCGCATTGGACAAGGTCGGCAACATCGTCAGGCCCAGCAATAACGACCAGCCACACACGCGACGCAGATCCATGGCAACACTCTCCCACTCAACTCCGGAACAAAAAAAAAGCCCGACCAAAAGGTCGGGCTCTTTATAAGTCAGGCCGCTGGATTAGACCAGCTTCTCGAACTCGGGGATTGCTTCGAACAGGTCTGCCACCAGGCCATAATCGGCCACCTGGAAGATCGGCGCTTCTTCGTCCTTGTTGATCGCAACGATCACTTTGGAGTCTTTCATGCCGGCCAGATGCTGGATCGCGCCGGAGATACCGACCGCGATGTACAGCTGTGGAGCAACGATCTTGCCGGTCTGACCGACCTGCATGTCGTTGGGTACGAAACCTGCGTCGACCGCGGCGCGGGAAGCACCGACAGCAGCGCCCAGCTTGTCAGCCAGGGCGTACAGGTGTTTGAAGTTGTCGCCGTTCTGCATGCCACGACCGCCGGAAACGACGATTTTGGCAGCGGTCAGTTCCGGACGATCGGACTTGGCCAGCTCTTCGCCAACGAAGCTGGAGATCGCAGCATCGTGAGCAGCAGCAACGGACTCAACCGCAGCCGAACCGCCTTCAGCAGCAACCGGGTCGAAACCGGTGGCACGCACGGTGATGACTTTCACCGAAGCGTTGGACTGAACGGTCGCGATGGCGTTACCGGCGTAGATCGGGCGCTTGAAGGTGTCAGCGCTTTCGACCGAGATGATCTCGGAGATCTGGTCAACGTCCAGCGCAGCGGCAACGCGCGGCAGGATGTTTTTGCCGTTGGAAGTCGCGGCAGCCAGGATGTGGCTGTAGCCCTTGCCCAACTCTGCAACCAGAGGCGCTACGTTTTCCGGCAGTTGGTGAGCATAGGCAGCGTTGTCAGCTACCAATACTTTGCTCACGCCAGCGATTTTCGCAGCAGCTTCAGCCACGGCGCCAACGCCCTGGCCTGCAACCAGAACGTGGATGTCACCACCGATTTTAGCAGCGGCAGCCACGGTGTTCAGTGTGGCCGGGGCCACTACTTTGTTGTCGTGTTCAGCAATAACCAAGATAGTCATTTAGATTACCTTCGCTTCGTTTTTCAGTTTCTCGACCAGTTCAGCCACCGACTTGACCTTGATACCCGCGCTGCGTGCAGCAGGCGCTTCGACTTTCACGGTCTTGTTGGTGGAGGCGGTGGAAACGCCCAAAGCGTCCGGAGTCAGCACTTCGAGAGGCTTCTTCTTGGCTTTCATGATGTTTGGCAGGGACGCGTAGCGCGGCTCGTTCAAACGCAGGTCGGTGGTGACGATGGCCGGCAGTTTCAGGGAAACTGTCTGCGCGCCGCCGTCGACTTCGCGAGTCACGGCAACGCTGTCGCCGCTGATTTCGACTTTCGAAGCGAACGTGCCCTGACCGTAGCCGCTCAATGCAGCGAGCATCTGGCCAGTCTGGTTGTTGTCGCTGTCGATGGCTTGTTTGCCAAGGATCACCAGCTGCGGCTGTTCCTTGTCGACAACGGCCTTCAGCAGTTTGGCAACGGCCAGAGAAGTCAGGTCTTCGGCGGATTCGACGAGGATGGCGCGGTCGGCACCCAGAGCCAGCGCGGTGCGCAGTTGCTCTTGAGCGGTGGACGGGCCGACGGAGACGACGACGATTTCAGTCGCAACGCCTTTCTCTTTCAGGCGTACGGCTTCTTCCACGGCGATCTCGCAGAACGGGTTCATCGACATCTTGACGTTGGCAAGATCGACGCCGGAATTGTCCGCCTTGACGCGGACCTTGACGTTGTAATCCACAACGCGTTTGACAGCTACAAGAACCTTCATGGATTCCTCGTTACTCTCCGGTGAAAAGAAAGTCGCCTAGGCGAACCTGGCGGTTGATGCTCATCGGGCGCAAGGGCACCTCTAAAAACGCCGGCAAACGTGTCAAGTGACCATTGCTCATGAAGTGCATGACCGTTCGTCAGTGGTGACCAACGAGTCATTCAATATCGCGACGTGTAAACTGCGAGCCAAACCTGAGCTGCGCATCACTTGCCACTGCCATCGCCCTGTCTTTAGAGGTGCTCTTGAAACCAACAGTCAGCCTACGGCGAGCGCAAAACCGACCGTATCTTGACCGGAACGCCTATTCCGGTCAATACGGCAAAATGGCCGTTCGTAAGCCGCGTGACTTTGATTTCTCTGGCTTTGAGCCAATTCAAACAAACGTTTGTATTGGACGCTAGGAGTGGTGTAGATATAATGCGCCACCCAGAGAGAAAGGTGACTAATCGATTGTCCCCTCCCAGCATCAGTGCAGGGATTCATGGATGCGACACCAAACCTCCAATTAGAAAAAAAACTGTTGAGCCTTGAGTAGGAGATAACCTGTGGAACGCGAATACATGGAATTCGACGTCGTCATCGTCGGTGCCGGCCCCGCTGGTCTTTCCGCTGCCTGCCGCTTGAAGCAGAAGGCTGCTGAAGCCGGTAAGGAAATCAGCGTCTGCGTGGTCGAAAAAGGCTCCGAAGTCGGTGCTCACATTCTGTCCGGTGCCGTGTTCGAACCACGCGCCCTGAACGAACTGTTCCCGGACTGGAAAGCACTCGGCGCCCCGCTGAACACGCCGGTCACCCGCGATGACATCTTCGTTCTCAAGAATGCTGAAAGCGCGCAAAAGATTCCTGACCTCTTTGTGCCCAAGACCATGCACAACGAAGGCAACTACATCATCTCCCTGGGCAACCTGTGCCGCTGGCTGGCTCAGCAGGCCGAGAACCTGGGCGTGGAAATCTACCCGGGCTTCGCTGCCCAGGAAGCGCTGATCGACGAGAATGGCGTGGTTCGCGGGATCATCACCGGTGACCTGGGCGTTGACCGCGAAGGCCATCCGAAAGAAGGCCTGTACACCCCGGGCATGGAACTGCGTGGCAAATACACGCTGTTCGCCGAGGGCTGCCGTGGCCACATCGGCAAGCAACTGATCCAGCGTTTCAACCTCGACAGTGAAGCCGACGCCCAGCACTACGGCATCGGCCTGAAGGAAATCTGGGAAATCGACCCGGCCAAGCACCAGCCAGGCCTGGTGGTTCACACCGCCGGCTGGCCGCTGGACATCATGGGCACCGAGAACACCGGTGGTTCGTTCCTCTACCACCTGGAAAACAACCAGGTGGTCGTCGGCCTGATCGTCGATCTGTCCTACAGCAACACGTACCTGTCGCCGTTCGACGAGTTCCAGCGCCTCAAGCATCACCCGGTGCTCAAGCAGTACCTGGAAGGCGGCAAGCGCGTCAGCTACGGCGCGCGTGCCATCTGTAAAGGTGGCCTGAACTCGCTGCCGAAAATGGTCTTCAAGGGCGGCGCGCTGATCGGTTGCGACCTCGGCACCCTGAACTTCGCCAAGATCAAAGGCAGCCACACCGCGATGAAGTCCGGCATGCTCGCCGCTGAATCCGTGGCCGAGGCGCTGTTCGCTGAAAAAGACGGCACCGAAGAGCTGACCGCTTACGTCGACGCCTTCAAAAAGAGCTGGCTCTACGACGAGCTGTTCGCCAGCCGCAACTTCGGCCCGGCGATCCACAAGTTTGGCGCCATCGTCGGCGGCGGTTTCAACTGGCTGGACCAGAACATCTTCGGCGGCAAACTGCCGTTCACCTTGCACGACACCAAGCCGGATTACGCTTGCCTCAAGCTGGCGGCCGACTGCAAGAAGATCGACTACCCGAAACCGGACGGCAAAATCAGCTTCGACAAACTCAGCTCGGTGTTCATCTCCGGTACCAACCACGAAGAAGAACAGCCTTGCCACTTGAAGCTGACCGACCCAAGCATCCCGATCAGCAAAAACCTGCCGCTGTACGATGAACCTGCCCAGCGTTACTGCCCGGCCGGCGTATACGAAGTGATCACCAAGGAAGACGGCGAGAAGCGCTTCCAGATCAACGCCCAGAACTGCGTTCACTGCAAGACCTGCGACATCAAGGACCCTGCACAGAACATCACCTGGGTGACACCGGAAGGTGCTGGCGGCCCGACTTACCCGAACATGTAAGCCGAACCTCTGAACATCAAGGCTCCCGAAATGGGGGCCTTTTTGTTGCCCGCGATTTCACCGACACCACAAATCCCCCTGTAGGAGTGAGCCTGCCAACTCAGGCAGCGCGCTCATCCCCCGGATTACGCTCAAAGTAGCGCTTGTACTCCCGACTGAACTGCGACGTACTCTGATACCCCACCCGATGCGCCACCTGCGCCACGCCCAAGCCTTCAGACAGCAACAATTGCTGCGCCTTGAGCAAACGCAAGCGCTTCAGATACTGCACCGGCGACAACAACGTGCTGCGTTTGAAATGCTCGTGAAACGTCGACGCACTCATGTTCGCGCAACTGGCCAGCGTCTCGACATTCAGCGGCTCGGTGTAATGTGCATGCAGATGACTGAGCGAAGCCGCGACCCGGGCGAATTGCCCTTGTTGCTCCACCAGTGCACGCAACACATCGGCTTGCGGCCCGCGCAACGCGACGAACAGCAACTCACGCAAACGCGCCTGCCCCATCACCTGGCATTCCAGCGGATCGTGCAGGCAACGCAGCAACCGTTCGACACACCCGCGCATCGCGTCGTCGAGTACCGTCGAGGTCATCGACTCCAGCGTCTGTGCCGCAATACTGCGCCCCGCCACCAGCCCCATGGCCAACACCAATTCGCCGAGCAACGTGCGGTCGATCGCGATGGAAATCCCCAGCATCGGCCCCTCCGGCGCGGCAAAGGTTTCGCACTCGAACGGCACCGGCAAGGCCTGAATCAGATAATGGCCGGCGCCGTACTCCAGCGTGCGCGGGCCCAGGTATGCCAATTTGCTGCCCTGGACGATGATGACCAGACTCGGCTCATAGATCTGCGGACCACGGGCCACATCGCAACTGGCGCGCAATACCTGCACGCCCGGCAACGCGGTGGGCGCGAAGCCGTCGCGAGTGGTCAGCGGCTGGATCAGCGAAACCAGCGTGGCATTGGCATCGAGATGTCGGGTCAACAACATGGGAGCTCTTCACAAAAATGTCGCGGAAAAAGGGATGAAAGCATCTTCGCAGGTCTGACCGCGCATTTGATCAATCCAGCGTGGATGCCGGAGGAATAGGCATGACACCCGGAGGAATCGCCATGGTCGATGCCAGGTGCGGCGCCCAGAATGCACCGCCTCACTTGTCACTGCTTTAGCGAGGTTCCTCATGTACACCGCCATCGGATACGCCGCCCAGTCGGCCACCACTCCCCTCGCCCCCGTGAAATTCGAACGCCGCAGCCCTCGGGCCGACGACGTGGCGATCGAAATTCTCTACTGCGGCGTCTGCCACTCCGACATCCACCAGGCCCGCAACGAGTGGGGCATTGCCGTGTACCCGCTGATGCCCGGCCACGAAATCGTCGGCAAAGTCACCGCCATCGGTGCGAACGTTACCAAGCATAAAATCGGCGATCTGGTTGGTGTCGGTTGCATGGTCGATTCCTGCCGCAGCTGCGAAGCCTGCCAGTCCAACCTTGAGCAATATTGCCTCGAAGGTCCGACCATGACCTACGCCACCCCGGACCGGGTCGATGGCAGCAACACCATGGGCGGCTACTCGGACAGCATCGTGGTCAGCGAGCACTTTGTCGTGCGCATCCCGGAAAAACTCGCACTGGCCAGCGCCGCACCGATCCTGTGTGCCGGCATCACCACCTATTCGCCGCTCAAGCATTACGGGGTCAAGGCCGGCGACAAGGTCGGGATCCTCGGCATGGGCGGCCTCGGCCACATGGGCATCAAGTTCGCCAAGGCGATGGGCGCCGAAGTGACGCTGTTCACCCGCTCGGCGAGCAAGGCCGAAGAAGGTCGTCGCCAGGGTGCGGACCACGTGATCGTGTCCACCGATGCCGACCAGATGAAAGCCGCTGCCGGCTACTTCGACTTCCTGCTCGACACCATTCCGGTGCAGCACGATCTCAACCCGTACCTCGACACCCTGCGTTTCGATGGCGTGCACATTCTGGTGGGTCTGATCGAACCGATCGATCCGCCGGTCCATGCCGCCAAACTGGTGTTGGGCCGTCGTGTGCTCGCCGGTTCGCTGATCGGCGGCATCGCAGAAACCCAGGAAGTGCTGGATTTCTGCGCCGAACACAACATCACCTGCGACATCGAAATGCTCGACATCCGCCAGATCAACGAGGCTTACGCCCGCATGATCGCCGGTGATGTGAAGTACCGCTTCGTGATCGACATGGCGACCTTGAAGGTCTAAACCTTCGCGCCGAGTTCTGCCGAGAGCCGGGCTGTGACCCCTTTTATCAGGGGGATCAGCTCGGCCATTTTTTCCAGCGGCATATAAGGCACGGTGCTGGCGATGCTGATGCCGGCGACGATGCGCTTGCTGGCATCACGGATCGGCGCCGCCACACAGCGGATCGACGGCTCGTTGTCTTCCAGATCGAAGGCGTAGCCACCCGCCACATACTCGACCATGCGCTGCTGAAACTGCTCCCAGGATTGCTCCGGGTGCTGCGGCCAAAACAGATTTTTCCCACCCGCTGGCAAGCTGACTTCGTACAGCCGTTGCCATTCTTCCTGCGAGTCATCAAGCATCAAGGCCTTGCCGATCCCGGTGCGGGCCAACGGCATGCGATGGCCGACCCGCGAACGCATTTCCGGGCCATTGCGCCCCGGATTCTTGTGCAGGTACAGCACCTCGTCACCTTCGCGGATCGCCAGGTGAATGGTGTCACCGGTCAACGCCGACAACTCATCCAGATACGGCCCGGCCAAGGTCACCAGCGGCAACTCTTCGCGCGCCTGGAAACCCAGTTCGATCAGCTTCGGCCCCAACAGATAACCGACTTGCGGCACCACACGCAGGTAACGCTCGTCCACCAGGCAACTGGCCAGACGATGGGTGGTGCTGCGCGTCGTGCCGATCAGCCGGGCGATTTCCTTGAGATCGCGGGCGCCGCTGGCCACGGCCTGAACCACACCCAGGCCACGAAGCAGTGTCTGGGTGCCGGTCGGGGCGGCGTCCTTGGCGATTTTTGGGGCGTCTTCCTGCATATCCAGCCTTTACCGTTGAGCGAGTGAACGGGCGGCATTATGGTCGCCCGATGCCTGCCACTACAACTTGATACGCTCGACTTTGCCCACCAGCAAGATGTAGGAAAGCGCGCCAATCAATGCCAGCACCGAGATGTAGGTAATCGCCGGGGCAAACGAATCCCCGGTCGCCAGGAAACCGATGACAATCGGCGTGGTAATCGCCGACAGGTTGCCGATGAAGTTGAACACCCCGCCGGTCAGTCCCAGCAAACGCGCCGGTGCCAGCGTTGACACCAGTGACCAGGTGATCGACGCCAGCCCGTTGCCGAAGAACGCCAGTGCCAGGAACGCAATCACCAGCGGCGTCGACTCGACGAAGTTGGCGCCGATGATCGAGGTGGAAATCAGCAGGCCGCCAATGATCGGCAGCTTGCGAGCGAAACCCACCGTGTAACCGCGACGAATCAGGAAGTCGGAGAAGAACCCTGAGCACAACACGCCGACGAAGGCCGCGAGAAACGGCAACGACGCCAGCAGACCGGACTTGATGAAGTCCATGCCGCGATACTTCACCAGGTAGGTCGGGAACCACGTCAGGAAAAACCACAACGTCGAGTTGAGGCAGAACTGGCCGAGGTAGATGCCCCACAGTTTGCGTTTGGTCAGGACAACCCCTAGGTCGGTCCAGCTGAATTTCGCTTTGACTTTGGCTTGCTCGGCCTGGATATCCACCAACCCGCCGCCCTCGCGGATCAGGTCGATTTCGGCGTCGTTGGCGCCTTTGAAATCACGGGGCTCGCGGTACACCGCGTACCAGATCACCGCCCACAGAATGCCCACCGCACCGGTGCTGACGAACACCATGTGCCAGCCGAATTCGTGCTGAAGCCAAGCGAGAACCGGCGTCAGGAAGGCCAGGCCGACAAACTGCCCGGAGGTGTAGAAACCGATGGCCGTGGCGCGCTCGCGCTCGGGGAACCAGGTGGTGACCACGCGGCTGTTGATCGGGTACGCCGGCGCTTCCAGGGCCCCGACCGCCATGCGCAGGACGAACAGCGCGATGAAGCTGGCGGCGAAACCGAGCATCACGGTGGCAATCGACCACAGCAGCAAGGCGACGCTGTAGAGGATGCGCGGCGGCACACGGTCCACCAGCCAGCCACCGGGGATCTGCATGGCGGCGTAGGTCCAGCCGAAAGCCGAAAAGATCAGCCCGACGTGGATCGGATCGATGCCCAGTTCGCTGGTCAGCGCCGGGGCGGCGATGGAGAGGTTGCTGCGGTCCAGGTAGTTGATCACCACGGTGATGAACAGCAGGACCATGATGAAAAATCGCTTGCGACTGGGCGTCACCAACGACGCTTGCCCGGCGAGGGTTTGCGGTTGCATGAGGAGTGCCTCTTCTTATGTTTATTGAGGTCGTTCGAAAGACTGGCGCAGGCCTCTTGCAGGAGTGAGCCTGCTCGCGACAGAGGTGTGTCATTCAGCATTGATGTCACTGACACACCATCGCGAGCAGGCTCACTCCTACAGGGGATAGTGGTGAGTCAGAAAGCACTCACCACTCAGCAAAACTACCATCGGCATGGCGCCAGATCGGGTTGCGCCAGCGGTGGCCGACCGCCGCGCGTTCGATCACGTATTCCTCGTTGATCTCGATCCCCAGCCCCGGGCCATTCGGAATCTTCACGAAGCCTTTGTCGTAATCGAACACCCGCGGATCTTTCACGTAATCGAGCAGGTCATTGCTCTCGTTGTAGTGGATGCCCAGGCTCTGTTCCTGGATGAACGCGTTGTAGCAAACCGCGTCCAGTTGCAGGCACGCCGCCAGCGCAATCGGCCCCAGCGGGCAATGCAGCGCCAGCGCCACGTCATAGGCTTCGGCCATGTTGGCGATCTTGCGGGTCTCGGTGATGCCGCCGGCATGCGACGCATCCGGCTGGATGATGTCGACGTAACCTTCACTCAGCACACGTTTGAAATCCCAGCGCGAGAACAGGCGCTCACCGAGGGCAATCGGGGTGCTGGTCAGCGGCGCCAGTTCTTTCAGCGCCTCGTAGTTTTCGCTGAGCACCGGCTCTTCGATGAACATCAGTTTGTACGGATCGAGCTCCTTCATCAGCACCTTGGCCATTGGCTTGTGCACCCGGCCATGGAAGTCGACGCCGATGCCGACGTTCGGCCCGACCGCGTCACGCACGGCAGCGACGTTGGCCAGGGCGAGGTCGACCTTCTCGAAGGAATCGAGGAATTGCAGCTCTTCGGTACCGTTCATTTTCACCGCCGTGAAACCACGGGAAACCGCTTCTTTCGCCGCACGAGCGGTGTCTGCCGGCCGGTCGCCGCCGATCCACGAATACACACGAATCTTGTCGCGCACCTGACCACCGAGCAGATCGCTGACCGACACGCCCAGGGCCTTGCCCTTGATGTCCCACAGCGCCTGATCGATACCGGCCAGCGCGCTCATGTGGATCGCACCGCCCCGGTAGAAGCCGCCGCGATAGAGCACGGTCCAGATGTCTTCGATGTTGCGTGGGTCTTTGCCGATCAGGTAGTCGGACAACTCTTCAACGGCCGCCGCCACGGTGTGGGCGCGACCTTCAACCACAGGCTCGCCCCAACCGGTCACGCCCTCGTCGGTTTCGACCTTGAGGAAGCACCAGCGCGGCGGAACGATGAAGGTGGTCAGTTTGGTAATTTTCATTGTCTTGTCTCTCTTATTAGAGGCAGCGCTCACCGCGCCAAAAAGTCTTAGCGAAGGGCTTTCCAGGCAGCCACGTAGGCCTTGGCATTGACGGCCACGTCCTCTGGTGTCATTCCCGGTTTGAACAAGCCGGAACCGAGACCGAAACCTTTGACGCCCGCGTCGATAAACACCTGCATGTTGTCGGGCGTGATCCCGCCGACCGGCGCCAGAATGGTCCCGGCGGGCAATACCGCGAGCCAGGCTTTGACGACTGCCGGCCCCATCTGCTCGGCAGGAAACATCTTCAGCACGTCGGCACCTTCGGCCAATGCGGCAAACGCTTCGGTCGGTGTCGCCACACCCGGCGACAGGAACAACCCCGCCGCTTTCGCTGCGCGCAGCACTTTCGGGTCGCTGTGCGGCATGACGATCACTTGGCCGCCAGCGGCTTTCACCTGCTCGACCTGCTCCGGTGTCAGCACCGTGCCGGCGCCGATCAGGCAATCGGCGGGCAAGGTGCTGCGCAGGATGCGGATACTTTCGTACGGTTCAGGGGAATTGAGCGGCACTTCGATGACGCGAAATCCGGCGGCGTACAGGACTTCGCCGATGGCCGCCGCTTCTTCCGGGCGCAGGCCACGCAGGATCGCGATCAGGCCGTTTTGCGCCAAGGCGTGTTTGAGCATGTCAGACCTCCAGTCAGGTTTAACGGGATGGGTTGGAAGTGATCAGTCCGGCGGCAAGCGCCAACTGCCACAACCCGCGTTCAGTGGCTTGTTCGGCCAGCGTCACCCGGGCAAACCCGCAGGCGTCGAGGGCCCGGCTGTAGCGGGCACAGAGGTGGGCATTACCGATGAGGATGATCGAAGGCAGGTGCACGCTATTGCGCCGACGCCGCTGGGCCGTCGCCAGCGCCGACAGCTCATGACCGATCAACAAGCCCGACAGATAATCCGCCTGGGCCGTGGCGCTCAGATCACCGGTCAGCCCCAGGCTGCGGGCACTGAACACCGTCGACAGCGGACCGATTTCGCCGTCTGGCGACAACGCCACTTGCACACCACGATCAAAAGCCTGGCCATCGAAGGACGCGCCCTGCTGCTGGGTGCGCCCCAAAATGCTGTGTTCGCTGAGCACGGCGAAGATTTCGCCGGTCATGAAGGTATCGAAATGCACGATGCAGCCGTCGGCCACTTCCACCCATTTCGAATGACTGCCCGGCAGGCCGATCAACAGGTCGCTGCCCGCCTCGCTCGACAGGGTTTGCAGAACACCAAGGACCTGGGTTTCCTCGCCGCGCATGACATTTGGCAAACGCGACCGCTGAATCACACCCGGCACGATGTGCACATCGACACCGCGAAAACTGCGAACCGTTTGCAGGGAAGTGCCGAGATTGGCGACGTTCGCCGGTGTATCGCGGTAAGCCGCTTCACGCCAACCCTGGGCGCTGCCGACCATGCCGCAGGCAATCACCGGCAAATCCGGCTGTGCATCGAGCCAGTCACCGCACGCCTCATCGAAGGCCAGTTCGAAACCGTCGGCGCACTCCTGACCGTTAATGATTCGCGGCGTGCGCGGCAGCTGCATGATCCCCGACGACAGCGAACGCTGTTCGAGCACCTGGCCACCTGCGGCGAGTTTGTAAGCACGTAATGAGGTTGTCCCCCAATCGAGCGCGATCAATTGCGCCAGCATCGCTTCACCTGTTTTGTTTATTGGCAGTGAGTGAGCCGGACTATAAACCCGGAAGCAGGATAATCTCAATATATAAATATCACTCCCATATATTGGGATAAGCGCAAAAAAATCGCAGCTCATGGCTGCGATCTTTTAAACGACAAGGCTGACGATCAATTACCCTCGGCAAACTCGCGCAACACCTTTCCATCCATCCGATACCGCACCCACTCTTCCTGCGGCTGCGCGCCCAGCGATTTATAAAACTCGATCGCCGGTTTGTTCCAGTCCAGCACGCTCCACTCAAACCGTCCGCAATCATTGGCGCAGGCGATTTTCGCCAGGTGGCGCAGCAAGGTTTTACCCGCCCCGCCGCCGCGTTGTTCAGGGGTGATGTAAAGGTCTTCGAGGTACAGGCAGTTGCTGCCGAGCCAGGTGGAGTAGCTGAAGAAGAATACGGCGAAGCCGATCGGCAGGCCGTCGCGCAGGCAGATCAGGCCGTGGGCGGTGGCGCCTTCGCTGAACAGGCTGCGCTCGATGTCGGCGACGCTGGCGATGACTTCGTGGCGGGCACGTTCGTAGTCGGCCAGTTCAGTGATGAACCCGAGGATTTGCGGTGCATCGCTGGGGGTCGCCGGGCGGATCTCGATCGTCATGGGGACGTGCCTTCGTCAAAGGTTGAAAACGCCATACTAAGTTGCCACGCTGCGTCCGTCACATGGGAAATTGATCCTGAATCATGGCCCAGCTGCTACACAGGGTTGTGTTGTGGCTGAAAACTTTTTCACTTAACAGGATGTTTATGAACACTGATGCTTTCGCGCCGCTGCAAACCCTCGCCGCTGACTTGCTGCCCCATGCGCTGGAGCCTTCAGAGGACGGCGCCCATGACCTGTCGCATTTGCAGAGGGTCTGGCACAACGCGCGCACAATTCACGCGCAGGAAGGCGGCGATCTTGAGGTGTTGCTCGCGGCGGTGCTGTTGCATGATTGTGTGGCGGTGGAGAAGAACTCTCCGCTGCGTTCGCGAGCATCACGACTGGCCGCCGAAAAAGCATCTGTCGTATTGGCCGACCTGAATTGGTCACGCGCCAACATCAGCGCAGTGGCCCACGCCATCGAAGCTCACAGCTTCTCCGCCAACATTCCCGCGGCATCGCTCGAAGCGCAAATCATGCAGGACGCTGACCGCCTTGATTCCCTCGGCCTGCTCGGTGTCGCGCGCACGTTCTACGTTGCCGGGCGCATGGGCAGCGCGTTGTACGACCCGCTGGACCCGGACGCACAGCATCGCGACTACGACGATAAACGCTTTTGCCTCGACCATTTCCAGACCAAGCTGCTGCACCTGGCGGACGGCTTCCAGACCGCAACCGGTCGAGACCTGGCGCAGATCAGGCATAAGCGCCTGAAGGGTTTCATGGAGCAATTCAAGGAAGAGATCGGCGCCTGCTGAAGGCGATACTCCGGCGAGCACTAACCCTGAAATCGGTAACCACAGACCTAACATCGGCGCCCTCCGTGATAGATAGATAACGCTCACGTCTATCGGGTCAAGGAACCGCGTCATGTCCAGCGCAACACCCCCAGTCTCCAGCCGGTTGTTCGGTCTGTTTTGCCTCGCCAGCTATTTGCTGTCGCTGTCCTATGGCGCAACGTTTTTACTGTCGTTGCTGATCGGCTCACGCGGCGGCAATGAACACGATGCCGGCAGCGTGATTTCGGCGGCCATGCTCAGCACCTTTGCGGCGGTGATCGTCTCCGGGCATTTGTCTGACTGGCTCGGTGCTGCGCGGTCGATTGCCTTGTTTGGCGTGTTGCTGGTGGCGGCCAGTCTCGGCTTCGCCTTGACCCCGGGCTTCGGCAACCTGCTGCTGTTTTTCGGACTGTTGCTGGGGCTGGGTTGGGGCGTGTTCTACACCCTCGGGCCGATCATCGTGGCCAGCCTGGTGACGCCGGCCCAACGCGCCAAATACTTTGCGTTGCTGTCGGGCAGCATGATGACCGGGATTGGCAGCGGCCCGTTGCTGGGGCGTGCCGCCAGCGCCCTCGGTTATCCGGTGACCGCCGCGTTTTACCTCGCCGCACTGGCCAGCCTGATCGGCGTTTTACTGTTCTGGCGACTGGATGCACAGCTCAAGAAAGCGCCCGCGCCTGCCACTTCGGTCGCACGGATTTCCTGGCGCGCAACGGCTCAAGTGCTGTCGTCCAAAGCTGTGTTCCCGATCATCATGGTCGGTCTCGGCGGTTGCGTGTTCGGCGGTCTGTCGAGCTTCCAGACCAGTTACGCCGCATCCCGTTCGCTGGACTACTCACTGTTCTTTTTCGGCTTCATGGGCGCGGCGATCAGCAGCCGCATGTTGATCGCAGGCATCGTGGTCAAGCGTGACCCGTTCCGCGCCTCCTGCCTGTTGTCGGGCCTGATGATGGGCTCGATTGTGGTGTTTGGTTTCGTGGTCGACAGCGGGTTCAGCTATGTACTGGCGGCGGTGATGCTCGGTGTCGGATACGGGCTGACCTATTCGGTGATCAATGGCCTGGCGGCCAACGAAGCGCCGCACGGCACGACCTCACAAGCCTTGCTGTTGTTCAGCCTCGCCTACTTCATCGGTGTGTTTGGATTTCCTTTGCTGGCGGGGACAATCATCGTTGAACACGGGATGCCGACGCTGCTGCTGACCGTGTTGGCCGTGGCTGTCCTGAACTGGCTGATCACCGTGGGCCGGTTGATCTGGCGTCGGTTTGCGCCGGCTAAAGCCGTGCAGCCAGCCTAGACCGTTCGTCGTTCCTCAGGCACCAATGCAAATCCCGGGCGGACCAACATCAGGTAAGGACTCTATTAAACGGAGACGATGCCATGTTCATGTCCAGGTTGACCGCCCTCGCCCTCACCACGCTGCTGTCCTCTGCCGCATTCGCCGCGACACTCGCTGAAGGAACCGGCCCGACCAACCCGGTCGAGGGCCCGAAAGCGCCCGCCATCCAAAGCGCACCCGGCATGAACACCAACGGCTCCGGCATCGACAACAGCCTGCCGCCCTCCACGGGCACTGACCCACGGACTCAGGGCAACGACGCCGGCCGTCAAGGCGGGCTGAATTTGCCCGACACGCGCACACCCGATAACGCCGGCAGTGGCATCGGCTCGAAAACCACCACCGGCGGCTCGGGTTCCGAAGGGGCCGCCAATCAATAGCTCGCCGCCGCGAGCAACCTCTCCACCACCATCCAGAGGTAAGCATGAACGACGATAACAACCTGGAAAAAGAAGTCCTGATCCGCCTGCTGCACGCCCACCCAAGTGGCTTGGGCAAGGAGGTCCTGGACAATTATCGCGGGGAGAAAGTCGTGGCCAGCACCCTCGCCGCCCTGCAGGACCGAGGGCTGATTCAACACGGCCACGTGACGTGCAACGAAGCGGGTGAGCACTCGCTGAACCTGCCGATCAAGCTCAGTTGCGCCGGGGTTGAAGCGGCACGCAAACTGGAAATCTGAACACTCTGAAGCCAGGAGAGATCCCATGCGTCGTGGAAGCAAAGACAAATACACCGCCGAGCAAAAGCGCAAGGCCGAGCACATCGAAGAAAGCTATGAACACAAAGGTGTGTCCAAGGATGAAGCCGAGGCCCGCGCCTGGGCCACGGTGAACAAGCAGTCGGGTGGCGGTGAACGCGCCGGGGGTTCCGGGCGCAAGAAACCGGCCAGTGCCAAGTCCGAGGATCGCAAGGAATCATCGCGGCGGGCGGTGGCGACCCGTGAAGGCCATTCGCGTAACAGCAAGGCTTCGCGGGATACGCAGACGGTTGATAGCCTGATGAAAGAGGCTCGAGCGAAGCAGATTCCCGGGCGGTCCGGGATGCGCAAGCAGGCGTTGATTGAGGCGTTGCGCAAGGCTGGGTAAATTCAGAATCTGCGGTGAATTGACTGGCCCCTTCGCGAGCAGGCTCGCTCCCACATAGGATCAGTGCACGACGCAGATCAACGGTAGGAGCGAGCCTGCTCGCGAAGGCTATCGTTCAACGCCATCAATCTTACGGATTGATTAAAGCATCCACCTCAGCACTCCCCGGCGAAGTCGCCGGCCCCCACCGAGTGACCGCCAACGCCGCCGCGGCATTCGCCCGGCGCGCCGCCTCAACCGCCGACAATCCATGCGCCAACCCGGCCACAAACACCCCGGCATGCGCATCGCCCGCCCCGTTGCTGTCCACCGCCGTCACCCTGAAACCCGGCACATGCTGACGCTCGCCACGCTGGCTGATCCAACACCCTTGCGGCCCATCGCGCACCACCATCAACACCTCGGCGGGCAGGTGATCGCCCAAAAGATCCAACGCCTGGGCAATATCCGATGCACCGGTAAATCGCAGCACCTCAACGCTGTTGCTGGTCCAGATATCGATGCGCGCCAGCAAGGCTTTCATCAACGGCTCATCCGGTGAATCCACCAACGGCCCCGGATCGAACACCACGTTGATGCCTTTCGGCAAATCCAGCACCCAATCCACCAGCGCCTTCGCCTTGCCTACTTGCAGCAGGCTGTAGCCACTGACGTAGACATAGTCGCCCGCCTCGGCCGGCACGCTGGCCAGGTCCTCGGCGGTCAGTTCGCCTTCGGCGCCGATGTAGGAAATGAAACTGCGTTCGGCCGAGGCATCCGTCACCGCCACGCACAAACCCGTGTCCCGGTCTGCGGGTTGGGCGATGCCGATCCGAATGCCTTCCGCCTGCATCGCCTCACGCGCCAGATCGCCGAAACGCCCGGTGCCATGGCGCCCGAGGTAGACCACGGGCAAGCCATTACGCTGGGCCGCAGCCATCACATTGAAGCCGCCGCCGGCTTCGAAACTGGCGGACTTCGCCAGCACGTCGCCGCCGGTTTGAGGCAATTTATCCACGGCCATGGCCAGGTCGATGATGACCTGGCCGGTGTGCAACAAATTAGGCATGAGCATTCTCAGTCATGGCGGCGCGGCGATCCTTGGCGCCACCGAGTACAAAATAAATCCCGCCGGCCACCAGGAACGTGACGATCCAGCCCAGGCCGTTATGGCCCAGCCACGAGTTGGACAGGAAACCACGGAACCACACCGTCTGTTCGGTGGTGCCGATGGTGGTAAAGCTGAAGCCCAACACGATCGCCACGGCCCATGCACCGAAGGCGCGCCATTCGATACCACCGCTGTACCAGTAAGCGCTGCTCGGGCTGACGTCCAGCAGGTCTTTGGGGCTGTAGTAATGACGGTGAATCAGGTCGACGACGAAAATCCCGACCCACGCGGTGATCGGCACTGCCAGCAAGGAAATGAAGGTAATGAACGGACCGTAGAAGCTGTCGGCGATCAGCATGAAGTAGATCGAACCGGCGAAGATCGCGACGATATCCACTACCACCGCGTACACACGCTTGACCTTCAAACCGAGGGTCAACGTGGTCAGGCCAGCCGAATACACCGACAGGTTATTCGACAGCAGCAAGCCGCCGAAC
Source organism: Pseudomonas sp. URMO17WK12:I12 (assembly GCF_000514395.1). NCBI lineage: Bacteria > Pseudomonadati > Pseudomonadota > Gammaproteobacteria > Pseudomonadales > Pseudomonadaceae > Pseudomonas > Pseudomonas sp. URMO17WK12:I12. Next base: position 233,423 of record NZ_AZVV01000010.1, on the reverse strand, counting down.
GCGGTGATCAGGTACGGCACGGCCATCCAGGTCGGCAGCATGTCGCGGATCGCGATGATCGGGTCAGTGGCGGAAGCCAGGTCATTGTTACCCACCGACAACAGACCGCCAAGAGTGATCAGCAACACCAGTGGAATCCCCGCACCGAACGCTGCCGACGCCACCAGGCGCACCGCTTTGACACTGCGATGCTGGTAGCGCGACATGTCGGCACCGGCGTTGGCCCAACCGATCCCGGTGCCGGCGGCCATCGTGCCGACGCCGATGATCATGGCGCTCAACGGTGCAGGTGTGGCGTTGAACACGGCGCTCCAGTCGATGGTGGCGCAGAGGAAACCGCCGACCACAATGTTCAGCGCGCCGAACACGTAGGTCGCCCACTTCTGAATCACCAGCAGCGTGGCGTGACCGAGGCCGGACACCGACAACGTCAGCAACACGAAAATCGCGATAAACAGCAACGTCAGAACCGGCGCGCTTTTGGCTTCTACGGGCGATCCGAACAGGATCGAGCACAGCGACAGCAACACGAACGCGGCAGTGGTGGTGTTGACGGTTTCCCAGCCCAGGCGCGACATCAGCGAAACCAGGGTCGGGCCGATATTGCCCCGTACGCCGAAGATGGCTCGCGACAGGGTCAGGCTCGGTGCGCGGCCACGCCGACCGGCGATGGAGATAATCCCGACCACCGCGAACGAACCGGCAGCGCCGAGGATCGCAACGATGATTGCCTGCCAGATCGCCAGGCCACGAAACGCCACCAGCGTGGCGCCCAACGGCAGGCCGAGGATGGAAATGTTGGCGGCGAACCAGACCCAGAACAGTTGCAGCGGATGCCCGTTGCACTCCGCTTCCGGCACCGGTTCGATGCCGCGCGTTTCCAGTTGCCCGGCACTTTGCCCGGCGGTTGATGAACTCATGAAAATACTCCTGTTGCCTTGTTGTGATTATGGGCAATGACGGAAGACGACAACTACAGCCCGGCTGTCCTGGCCAAGTCAGTGCGATCCATTGCGGTGAAAAATTCAAACAAGGGGCGCGCCTATCGCGGGCAAGCCCGCTCCCACAGGGACAGTGTGTACCTCAAGGTTTGCACTTTACCTGTCGGAGCGGGCTTGCCCGCGATGGCGTCAGCCCAGTCAACGCAAAGCCAAAAGCCCTTGCACCAACGGTTCCAATTCAAGGCCATTAACCGCTTTGACCTTGTCGATCATCGCCACCGGCCAACTCTCAAGGCCCAGGCAAGCCCCCAGCATCGCGCCGAGAATCGCCGCCATGGTATCGGTGTCACCGCCCAGTCCCGCAGCCATGCACACCGCTTCAAAGGCACTCATCTCGCCAATGGCCACTTGCTGCGCCAGGGCAAACGAGACCACCACCGATTCCTGCGAGGCCACCGAGGTGCCAATCACGTCGTACATCACGTCCGCCAGCAGCGCCTTGTCGCTGTCGACACTAATGCTGCGTGCCCAACTGATGCGCGAGGCAATCCGTCCGCCCGCCACCCAGTGACCACGACCTTCGGCTTGCTGCGCGATCTGCTGGCCGAGGTTCAGCGCTTCGCCCAAATCCATGCCATTGATCCCGGCAGAAATCACCGCCGCCACCGCCGCCGCGCTGGAGATGCCCAGCGTGGTGTTGTGGGTGACCTGACACGCCTGCACCACCGCTTTGATGAAACGCTCCGGGTCGGCGACATCCGCCGCAATGCCGACCGGCGTGATGCGCATCGCTGCGCCATTGGTGGTGCCGTAACGCCCCGCTTCTTCCGGCGAATGACCGGCGAGGATCATCTCGATCGCCCGCTTGGTCGAAGGCCCGAGCAAGTCCTGCGAGCCCTTGGCCTGCATCTCGGCTTCCCATTCGATCAGCCGCTGCGCGAGCACCGTCGGCTCGATCCGTCCCTCACCCTCAATCAGCAACTGACCGACCAGAATCGCCTGTTCGGTGTCGTCGGTGATCGAGCCCTTGGGCATGTTGGCGGCGATCGGTTGATCGGGGCCGGCGTCTTCCAGATCGGTGATTTCGCCGAAGCGCGCCTTGATTTCGGCGCGGCTCAGGGACTGGGTCGGCATGCCCAGCGCATCGCCCAGGGCCAGTCCGTAGAACGCGCCCAGGGCACGATTGAGCGCAGTCATTTCGGGGTTCCAAATTGCAGGTGCAGGCGAAAATGTACGGGATCGAGCAGACTTTCGACTTGCTCCATGAAGCGGTTTTGCCGGTCGTAGGTGGTCCGCAGCGCCTTGAGGAATACGGTGCCCACCGGACGCCCCAGCAATTCGGCGTCTTCGGCATTCAGGGGTTCGGCGCCGATCCATTGATCGCCGCGTTCGCCGATGTAGCCGTAGGCGGCCAGGGTGATGGTCAGTGAATTGTCGATCAGGCCAACGCGCGGCAGGCTTTCCAGGCCACCGGTCGCGGGCATCAATGAGCGTTCGAGGGAGACCAGCGTGCCGTTGTTGGAGCGGCGGCGCCGGTCGAGGGTGATGAATTGGTCGGTGCCGAAACGCGGCAACAGGTCCGGACGCGTCACCGCTTCCAGCCGCAGCACTTCGGTATTGATCAACGCTCCGCTGTCGGCCAGCGCCTGGGCCCAGCCGCTGCGCTGATCGAGCACCACACCGTCGAAGGTGACGATGGAACCGACACCACTTTGCGTCGCAATGTAGTTGCGCCGTTTCAACTCGGCGAGTGCTTCACGCAGCGTCCCTCGGCTGACTTTGAATTCTTGAGCCAACTGATGCTCGCCCGGCAGCAGAAAGCCGTCCTCCATGAGGCCGCTTTCAATGCGCCGGATGAGTTCGTCGACCACCCGTTGTTTCTTGTCAAATCGTACCTGTCTAATCATGTACAAAGAAATAGCCGAAACGGGTCCGTGCGGGCAAGGGATATTTCAGGAAAGTGACGGGAGGACGCGGTTGTACGCGATAGAGGGGTGATTCAGATACACCGCCATCGCGGGCAAGCCACGCTCCCACCGGTTATGTGTCAGTCGCATAATCCGTGCACGACACATGACCTGTGGGAGCGTGGCTTGCCCGCGATGGCGTCAGCTAAGACAGCACGAGTCTCAGCGTTGTTTGAGTCGGTCGATGACGACCGCCAACAACAGGATCGATCCACGAATCACATACTGGTAAAACGTATCGATGTTCTTCAGGTTCATCGCATTTTCAATAATCGCCAGAATCAACACCCCGGCAATTACATGCCGGATCATGCCGATCCCGCCGCTCAACGACACCCCGCCCAGCACGCAAGCCGAGATCACCGTCAGCTCAAAACCCTGGCCAATCATCGGCTGCCCGGAGGTCATGCGCGACGCCAGGATCACCCCGGCCAACGCGCCAATCACGCCATGCACGGCGAAGATGAGGATCTTGGTCCGGTCAACGTTGACCCCGGCCAGCAACGCCGCTTCCTGGTTGCCCCCGATGGCCATGGTGTTGCGCCCGTAGGTGGTGTAGTTCAGCAGCCAGCCGAAAAACAGGAAGCAGACGATGGTGATCAGGATCGGCACCGGCACGCCAAACAACTGGCCATTGCCGAAGACGAAGAACTGTTCTTGCGAGACGCCGACCGCTTTGCCATTGGCAAAGATGTAAGCCAGACCGCGAACAATCTGCATGGTCGCCAGCGTGGTGATCAACGCGTTGACCCGCAGCTTGGCAATCACGATCCCGTTGATCAGCCCGACAATCAGGCCCATGAACAGTGCTGCCGTCACCCCAAGAAAGACGCTGTCGGTGTCGCGCATGACCACCGCCGCAACCACACCGGCACAGGCAATCACCGAGCCCACGGACAAGTCAAAATGCCCGGATGCCAGGCAATACAACATGGTGCACGCGGCGATGCCGGTGGTGGAAATCGCCAGGCCCAGGCCGCGCATGTTCAGTGGCGAGAGGAAGTTGTCGATCAGTAACGTGCAGAGCACGAAGATCCCGACGGCTGCCAGCAGCATCACCCAGTCATCGAGAAAGCGTCGCAGGTCCAAGGGTTTGCGCTCGGTAGGCAGCGCGTTGTTTTGGGTTGTCATCATAGTCACCTCTCAGTTCGCCACGTCGTCAGCGCGTTGGCGTGGCAAAGCCAGTTGCAGCAGGTTGGATTCATTGGCCTCGGCGCGAGACAACTCGCCGCGCATCGCGCCTTCGCAGAGCACCAGAATGCGGTCGGAAATACCCATCACTTCCATCAGGTCGCTGGACACCACGATCACCGCGATGCCGCTTTCGGCGAGGTTATGGATGATCTGGTAGATCTCCGCCTTGGCGCCGATGTCGATGCCGCGTGTCGGTTCGTCGAGCAACAGGACTTTCATCGGCATCGACAGCCAGCGACCGAGAATGGCCTTCTGCTGATTGCCGCCGGACAGGTACATGATTTTCTGTTCAGCGCTGGGCGTCTTCACCTTCAGCGCCTTGATATGTTTGTCGGCATTGCCCTTTTCCCACAGGCCACGCAACAGGCAGCCAAAGGTGGAATGCGCGCCGCGAGCACTGATGTTGATGTTCTCGGCGACACTGGCGAGCGGGATGATGCCCTCCTTCTTGCGGTCCTCGGGGCACAGCAGAATCCCGGCCGCAATCGCATCGCGAGGTGAGCGCAGTTTCAGTTCATGGCCGCGCAGTTCCAGGCGTCCGGCCGTATTGCGTTCCAGCCCGCTGAGCAGGCGGAACAGCTCGGTACGCCCGGCACCGACCAGCCCGAACAACCCGAGAATCTCGCCTTTGTGTGCCTCGAAACTCACCGGCTCGCGCAAGCCGGGGCCGAGCAGGCCATCGACCTTCAGCGCCACCGCGCCACGTTGCCGAGCGCGGTAATCGTAGATGTCCTGAATGTCGCGACCGACCATGCACGTCACTAGTTGGTCGTGGGTCAGTTCGCTCATGTCCTCGAAGGTGCGCACGTAGCGGCCGTCCTTGAACACCGTCACCGCGTTGCAGATGCGGAACACTTCTTCCATGCGATGGGAGACGTAGAGCACCACTTTGCCTTCGTCGCGCAGGCGTCCGATGATCGCCATCAAGCGGTCGATCTCGCGTGCCGACAGGCTGCTGGTCGGTTCGTCGAACGCAATCACATGCGCGCCACGGGACAACGCCTTGGCGATTTCCACCAGTTGCCGCTGCCCGAGGGACAAGCGCCCGACTTTTTCTTGCGGGTCGATTTCATCGGCCAGGCCTTTGAGGCAAGCCAACGCCTGTTGGCGCAAGGCGCCACGATTGATCAGGCCGAAACTGGCCGGCAGGTGCCCGAGGAACAGGTTCTCCGCCACGGTCATTTCCGGCACCAGGTGCAATTCCTGATGGATCACCGCGACGCGGCTGGCGATGCTGTCGGCGGTGGATTTGAACGCCATCGTCTGTTCGCCGATCTGCAGGTCGCCGCTGCTCGGCGTGTAGGCGCCACCGAGGATTTTCAGCAGGGTCGATTTGCCGGCACCGTTCTCGCCCATCAAGGCGTGAACCTGCCCCGGGTGCGCGACGAAGCTGATGCCATCCAGCGCCTTCACGCCGGGAAAGGTCTTGCCGATCCCGTTGAAGCGCAGGCTGCCGCCGACGCTGTGCTCATGTGTCTGTACTTGCGCGTGCATAAACCACCTCTTCACAGATCAGACGGCCCCGTCGCCAGGGCCGCCGTTGAAATCAACCGCGCCTCAGTTCCAGAGGCCGATCTTTTCCAGTTCCTGCTTGAAGTTCTCGCGCGTGATCAGCGTCACGTCGTCCATGGCGGTGAATTTCGGTGGTTCTTTGCCGGTGGTGACCCAGTCAAACATCATGCTGGCGGTGTTGTAGCCTTCGATGTGCGGGCTTGGCAGCATCGAGCCAAAGAAGCCGCTATTGGGCTTTTTCAGTTCGCCGATAGCATCCGTACCGTTAATGCCGATGCCGATGACGTTGGCCGCTGCAAAACCGGCGGTTTCGGTAGCGCGCACGCCGCCCAGCACCGTGTTGTCGTTCATGCCGCCGATGATCAGGTTTTTCGCGCCACTCGGCAGTTTCACCAATGCAGAGTTGGTGGCGTCCATGCTGCCCGGGACGTCGAGGGTTTTCTGCGCCGTGAAGAGAATGTGGTCTTTCGGGAAGCCCGCGTCTTCCAGCGCCTTGACCGAACCGTCGGTGCGCTTCTTGCCAGTGTCGAGTTCGTTGAACGTGTTGATCACCGCGTAGGTGTCTTTCCAGTCCCAACCGCGTTTCTTCGCTTCGGTGGCCATCGCCGCGCCCTGTTTCTGGCCGACTTCAAAGGCGGCCATGCCGAGGTAAGGCACGTCTTCCATGAACTTGCCGCTGGCATCGACAAAACGGTCATCGACCGCCATCACTTTCAAACCATTGGCCTTGGCCTTGGCCACGATGGCCGGGCCGAGGCCGACGTCCGGCGGGCAGATCACAAAACCCTTGGCGCCGTTGGCCGCAAGACTGTCGATGGCAGACAGGGTTTTCTCGCCGTCCGGCACAGCGATCTTGATAACGGTGAAGCCTTTGTCTTTACCGGCCTTTTCAGCGAAGGCCCACTCGGTCTGGAACCAAGGCTCCTCCGCTTGCTTGACCAGAAAACCAATCTTTACTTCCTCGGCTGCCAGCAGCGTACTGCTCAGGCTAACCGCGGTGACCGCCAGAGCGGCACAGCACAGGGAACGGATCCCGCGACGACGATTCATAAGCTGACTCCTTGTTATTTTTTTTGAGCGTTATTTGAAAGCCGGTGAACACTTTGAAGCTAATAGTCATATCGTATGATGATTGGCTTTCAGACGGAGTTCCGCGCCTGAAAGCGGTTCTATTCAGTCGTGGTACATCACCGAGCGCCCACCATCGATGGTGATGCACGAGGCATTGATGAACGGCGCTTCATCGCTGGCCAGGAACACGGCGGTCATGGCCACTTCCATCGGTTGACCGATGCGACGCGGCGGATGCAAGTCCAGGGCGCGTTGACGCTCGGCATGCGGGTCGGCAAACCCGTTCCAGTAATCCACGTTCAATTGGGTTTCGATGTAGCCCGGCGCGATGGCGTTGACGCGAATGCCGTTGGCCGCGTATTCGATGCCCAGTGCACGGGTCAGGCCGAGCAAACCGTGCTTGGCCACCGGGTACGGGAAACAGCCCGGAATGATGTGGCTGGAGTGGGTCGACGCAATGTTGATGATGCTGCCGATGCCCTGTTCGATCATTTGCGGCAGCACAGCCTTGCAGCCATACCAGGCGCCGTCGAGGTCGATGGCGAAGCAGCGACGCCAATCTTCCTCGGTCATTTCCAGCGGATCACGGAACACATTGACCCCGGCGCAGTTGACCAGGACGTCGATGCGGCCGTGCAGATCAATCGCCAGCCTGGCCATGGCGTGCAGGTCTTGCTGGTGCGAAACGTCAGCCTTGATCGCGACCACGTCCGCACCCTGTTCACGCCAATGCGCCGCGACTTTCTCGACTTTCTCAGCCTGGATATCGCTGATGATCAGCTTGGCCTGCTGGGCCGCGAACGTCGCGACGATGGCCTCGCCGATGCCCTGGGCAGCGCCGGTCAGCAACACCACCTTGTTCTTCAGGCGCTCGCCTTTGGGCGGCTCCGGCACCGCTGGCAAGGAAAGAGGTTCAGCCATGAATCAAGACTCCTTTTGCGGGCACGACAAAAACCGGGCATCTGTCGATGTCCGGTCAAAAGACTGTCTGGAAAATCGCTGCATCACTTCACCTGTTTTGTTTTTTTAAGTGTGAGTGCGTGTAACTGATGGCCGACTATAAACCTGCCCGGCAAATAATCTCAATATATAATTTTACATCCCATATTTTGGGATTTATCCAGCAAAGCGCGTACAAGGTTTCCCGGCCACATTTACTCGAAGCGACAACACCGCCCCGTCCAGCGGATGGTTGAGCGGGCTCGCCGCGCTGGTGATGTACAGGGTTTTCAGGTCTTCGCCACCGAATACGCAACTGGTGGGACGGCTGACAGGCAGTTCGATGATTCGATCGACGTGTCCGTCCGGGGTCAGTCTTATCAGGCAACTGCCATCCCAGCGGGCGTTCCAGATGTAACCTTCGGCATCCATGGCCGAGCCGTCGGGGACCCCACGCTTGTCGGGACCGAACCAGACATAAGCGGTGTCCAGATTGCCGTCGGCGTGGATGAAGTAGCGGTACAGCGTGGCGTCGAGGCTGTCAGCGAAAAACAGAGTGGTGGCGTCTTCGCTCCACAGCAGCGTGTTGGGAATTCCCAGTCCGCGAAGCAACGGCGTAACCCGGGCATCGCGGTCGATACGGAACAGGCCACCGGAGCGACGGGTGACCGGCAAGTCTTCGCCGTTTTCGCCGATGTTGTTCTGCATGGTGCCGAGCCAGAGCCGCCCCTGCGCATCGCAACGGGCCTCGTTGGGGCGGTTGCCGGGTTGCGGGTCGGCCATGCAGAGCAAGGTCAGTCGTGGTTCAAGGCCCGGGGAGTCGAGGTCCAGACGATAGACGCCGCTGCTCAACGCGACCAGCGCATCGCCGCTTTCACACGGAATGAAGGCGGAGATGTGTTCCGGCATTTGCCAAATCTGGACGTTGGCGCCGATTAACCGGAGGGCTTGTTTGCCGGCGATGTCGACCCAGTACAGCGCCTGTGTCGGGGCATCCCAGAACGGGCCTTCGCCAAGCCGCGCCCGGTGCTGGGTCAGCGCATTCAACGTCATGAAACCTCCTGCCTTGTTCTTGTTTTTAGGTGTGAGCGAGCTTGCTCGCGATAGCGGTGTGTCTGTGACATCTATGTCGGGTGTGCCGACGCTTTCGCGAGCAGGCTCGGTCCCACATGGGTTCTTTGTAGTCAGCCAGTTCTTTTGTCGGCCACGACTTGGGGGTAGAAGCGTTTGATCGCCAGGTCTGCGTTATCGATCAGGGTCATGCACGCCCACACCCCGCGCGCGGCGTCGCGGGCGGCGATGGCGTCGGCCATGTCTTTGTGGATGGGCAGCGTACGCCGCAGTTCGTCGGGGTCGGCGGCAGAGACTTCGAATGACACCGCCAGCAGCGCGCCGAGCGCCGGGACCATTTGTTCGATGAATTGGTTGTGGCTGGCGGCGAGGATGCACTCGTGGAATACCCGGTCGGCGCGGTTGTAATCGACGCCACTGTCCACGGCCCGCTCCAGCGCGTTGTAGGCCAGGAGGATGGCCTGCACTTGCTCGACCGTCGCCCGTTCACAGGCCCAGCGCACGGCCATCGGCTCGATGGTGCGGCGCAGGTCGAGCAAGTCGTCGACGAAGTTTTCCGGCAAACCACTGCGTGACAGCCAGCCGACGACTTGCGGATCGAAGAGGTTCCAGCGCCGCACCGGCAGCACCCGCGTACCGACTTTCGGCCCGACTTCAAGCATGCCTTTGGCGACCAGTGTCTTGATCGCTTCACGGATGACCGTGCGGCTGACCCCCAGCTGCTCGCCCAGGTCGGCTTCGACCTTGAGGGTTTCGCCGGGCTTGACCTCGCCAGCGGCAATCCAGCAACCCAGCCAATCGACCGTTGAGGCGTGAAAACTGCTGGACATGGAAACCTCAAGACCGCGCGCGATGGAGCAACACGCTAATCATCATACGATTGGGTGTCAATTGGATTATTGAAAGAACACAGAGAACCCTGTGGGAGCGAGCTTGCTCGCGATGAGGCCGTAACATTCAACATCAATGTTGACTGTCACACCGCCATCGCGAGCAAGCTCGCTCCCACAGGGTTTTGCATTAAGGCTCGAGACCGATGGGGAAAAACTCGCCGCCACTCCACACACCCAGCCAGCGTTGCCCGTCGATTTCACGGGTCACGGCCAGTTCAACCAGTTGATAGAACACATTGCGGTGGATCAGGGCTTCAAGATTGGTCCGCACATGCACGTAGGGCGCGGGCTCTTGAGTGACCGGATCAATGACCACCCGAATCGGGTGCTCCGCGCCTGCCTCGGCCGTTTCATCCACGTTGGTGGTGAATCGCAGGAGCTGAGCCTCACCCTCGCCTTCCACATCGACGGCAATCGCCACGAACGGCGCATCATCGACCTTGATCCCGACCTTCTCGACCGGAGTGATCAGGAAGTAATCATCGCCATCGCGACGAATGATGGTCGAGAACAATTTGACCATCGGCTTGCGCCCGATTGGCGTGCCCAGGTAATACCAGGTGCCGTCGCGGGCGATGCGCATGTCGATGTCGCCACAGAAGTCGGGGTTCCACAGGTGGACCGGCGGCAAGCCTTTGGTCTTGGGGATTTGCCCCAACAAGTCGTTGGCTTTTTGCGGGCCACTCATGGCGTTCTCCTTTAAATTACTGGTCGCTGATCCCGATCAGGCTGCGCGCGTATTGCTGCAGGGGTGGGCCGATCAGGTCTTCTGGCTTGTTGTCGTGGAACGTCAGTAAACCGCCACGACTCTTGATGCGTGCAGTATCAATCAAATACTGGGTGCTGGTCTCGATCAACATGATCTGAATCACGCCGCTGTCGATGCCGAGGCGGTCCACGTATTCCTGATCGAGCCACTCATCGGAGTTGCCGATGCGGTCGTCAGCCTTGGCGAACCGCGTGTAAAGCAGGTAATGGGCACCCGCGGCACGGGCTTCAGCCATGGCCTGGTCGAGGCCTTCGGGTGCACGGGCGCGGCGGACCATCGGGAAGTATTCGACAAAGCCGTTAAAGGCTTCTTCGGCCACCACGTTTGGGCGCGGATAAGGACTGCCTGGTGGCGAAAAGGCACCTTGGGCGATGTAGATGAACGAGTCCGGCTGAATCCGCAGGTTATTCACCCGACGGCTGTCGCTGTGATCCAGCAGCCCCGCGTCGCTCATCTGGTAGCGAGTCCCTTCAGCCATGTCGCTGACATTCATGCAGCCACCAAGCGCCAAAACGGCCAGCAGCAAAACCAGGCTACGCATCCTACCCTCCAGAGGCCGGTGACGGAAAACCGGCGAATGGCCATGGGATGCAGCTTCCGCGCCAGTCTTGAGCATAGGGATGTTTGCAAATAGATAATGCAAATCTGTGGCGAGGGAGCTTGCTCCCGCTCGGTTGCGCAGCAGCCGTAAATTCTGAGGAATGCAGTGTCTTTGGAAATTCGGGGGCCGCTTCGCGCCCCAACGGGAGCAAGCTCCCTCGCCACAGGGCGTGTCAGCCGCCAATAATCTTCATGACTGTCGCGCCGCCGGAGAACGCCACTTCCTGCTTGTCACCCAAGGCCTTCACCAGCAGCCGCTGCAACGCCGGCAGCGCTTGATGGCGAGGTTTGTCGAGCAAGTCGCCGACATAGTGACGGTTGCTCGACGACAGGCAGCCATGCAGCCAACCCGTGGACGAAAGACGCAAGCGCGAGCACGTACGGCAGAATGGAACGCTTTCATTGGCGATTACACCAAAATGCCCCTGCCCCGGAATCTCGTAGCGCACCGCAGTGGCATCGACCGGTGCATCGGCCTGCAGATACTCATAACGCTCGCCAATCAAGCTCAGCAACTGCTGGAGGCTGACGAACTGTTGCAGGAACGCATTGGAGTCGGTGGCCAGGTGGCCCATGCGCATCAGCTCGATGAAGCGCAACTCATAGCCGCGTTCCAGGCAGTAATCGAGCAGCGGCATCACCTGATCAAGGTTCTGTCCGCGCAGCGGCACCATGTTGACCTTGATCTTTATGCCCGCCGCGCTGGCCTGATCCATGCCGTCGAGCACGGTCGCCAGATCGCCGCCGCGGGCAATGCTGCGAAAGGCGCTGGCGTCCAGGGTGTCGAGGGAAACGTTGATACGACGAATGCCGGCGTCCACCAGCAACGGCAGCTTTTTCGCCAGCAGCTGACCATTGGTGGTCAGGCTGATGTCTTCCAGGCCCATCTGGCCAACGGCGGTCATGAAGGCTTCGAGTTTGGGGCTGACCAGCGGCTCGCCGCCAGTGATACGCAAACGCTCGATGCCCGCCGCTTCGATCAAATATGCCACGCCGCGCGCCATGGCCTCGGCCGACAATTCATCCTGCGCAGCTACCAGCCGCTTGCCGTTGGGCACACAGTAGGTACACGCGTAATTGCAGGCTGAGGTCAGACTGATCCGCAAATTGCGAAAACGCCTGCCTTGACGGTCAACGATCATGGATCACTCCGGCGATGGACAAGTGGAACGCACAAAACTTGACTCAGAATTCAAGTTTTGGCAAGTCCCAAGCCTGAGTATATTCCTGCGGTACTGCGCCATATAGAGAAATCATGGCGCAATCAGGCAGCTGAATGGTTCAGCTGCTCGGAGTGTCGGTATCGCGCTTGCGCTTGTTGCCCATGCGCACGCCGATGTCCATCAGAAACTGGAAGAAGCCTTCCTGATCTTCCAGCACGTTGCTCCAGAACGGCGAGTGATACAGCGCCACAGCGCCATGCACCAGCGCCCACGATGCGCAGTAATGGAAGTACGGCGGCACGTCTTCGAGCTTGCCTTCGCTGATCCGGCCTTTGATCAGCAGGGTCAGGCGTTCGAAGTTCGAGGCGCGGATCTTGTGCAGTTCCTCGACCATCTCCGGCACTTGATTGCCCTTGACCACCTTCTCTTCCAGGCGGTCGAACAACCGATAGCGTTGCGGATCGCGCATGCGGAATTCGAAGTAAGCCCGGGACAGCGCTTCCTTGTCCTTGTCGACATCGGCCGAATGCAACAGCTCGTTCAAATCACGCTCGTAATCGAGCATCAGGCGCAGATAGATCTCCGCCTTGGATTTGAAGTGCTTGTAGATCGTGCCTTTGCCGATACCGACGGCATCAGCAATCATCTCGACGGTGACACTGTCTTCACCTTGGTCGAGGAACAGCTTGAGCGCGGTATCGAGAATTTCTTGCTCGCGGCGACGAAACTCACGGACCTTACGAGGTTCTTTATGCATAAGAAAAGGTCTGTTGGGGGTCAAAATTCGAAGCCGCGTATTATGCCTAACTTACGCAAAAATGCACGGATCATCCGACCATATCTGTGTTTCTTGATGATTTCCCGCAGGCTCGCTCATTGATGAGAACTCTTCCGAAGCGGGCGTATTCCAAAATTGTTTAAAAACCGGGGCCCGTAAACTGGACTAGGCGCAATAGTGATCAATACTTGAACTGTCGGCGAGACATCTCCCCCAAGTGTTGCGCCGATATTGGTACCAACGGACCGCGTACCATTGTTTTACTCCTAATGGTCTTAACCCGGATTCACCCCCCAGAACCCGGGTTTTTTTTGCCTGCGATTTGACCCTGCGCAGCGAGCCTGCTCGCGCTAGCCCTAAACCGGTTTCACATGCGCCAAAGGGAACAGCCGCTTGAAGTTCTCGGTGGTCTGCTCGGCAAATCGCTCGTAAGGCTCACCCCGCAACATGGCCAGAAATTCCGCGACTTCCCTTACATACTGCGGCAGGTTCGGCTTGCCGCGATACGGGATCGGCGCGAGGTATGGCGAGTCGGTTTCCACCAGCAAGCGGTCGGCAGGCACTTTGCTGGCCACATCGCGTAGCGCGTCGGCATTGCGGAAAGTGACAATACCAGACAGGGAAATGTAATAACCCATGTCCAGCGCGTCCTTGGCCATGTCCCAGTCTTCGGTGAAGCAATGCAGTACGCCGGCCTGTGGCAGTGCCGCCTCACGCAACAAGCTTAAAGTATCGGCACGGGCGCCGCGGGTGTGGATGATCACTGGCTTGCCGGTCTGCTGTGCTGCCTGCAAATGTAGGCGGAATGACTCCTGCTGCAACTCGGCCGCTTCCGGTTCGTAGTGATAATCCAGACCGGTTTCGCCAATCGCGACGACGCGCGGGTGATTGAGTTCGCGCAACAACCAGTCCAGTGCGGGCGCAGCGCCCGGCTGCACATCCAGCGGATGCACGCCGACCGAACAATCGACGTCGTCATAACGTTCAGCCAGGGCTTTGACGTCGGCCGCGTTGTCGACACTGACGCCGATGCACAGGAAGTGCCCTACCCCGCGCTGACGGGCCGCGTCGAGTGCCGCATCCAGAGAGCCGTCGTGGGCGGCGAGGTCGAGACGATCAAGGTGACAATGGGAATCTACGAGCATAAAAGGGCTGCAACTTACATCGTATGGGTGGGACGGTCGGATTTGAGGGCTCCGGCCAGGTAGTTTTCGATTCGACTGCGCGCCGTGTTGTCACCGTCGTTGAACTGCACGCCGACGCCAGCGGCGCGGTTACCCTGAGCGCCTTTGGGCGTGACCCAGGTGACTTTGCCCGCGACCGGAATCTTTTCGGCTTCATCCATCAGGTTCAGCAACATGAAGACCTCATCGCCCAACTTGTAGCTTTTGTTGGTCGGGATAAACAGCCCGCCGTTCTTGATGAAGGGCATGTAGGCCGCGTACAGCACGGATTTGTCCTTGATGGTCAGGGACAAAATGCCGTTACGCGGCCCCGGGTTGACGAGTTCATTCATGCTGACCTCCACTGCTGATGCACAGAGTCTAGGCGCAGACAATCACTTCTGGGTAGGCAGCGAGGCCCATTGCACCAGCAGCGCTTCCAGCAAAAGTGCCGGATTGAGGTTGGCTTTGCTCATCACCTTCTGACGCTGGGCAAGGATCCAGTCCTGGATATTCAGGACTTTATCCTGAGCGGCTTTCTGCGCCAGGTACTGAATCACCTTACGCATGTCCGTCAATCCCAGACCGTCTTCATCCTGGGTCAGCTGATAGCGCAGGATCAGGCTCGACCAGTCGCAGAACCAGTCGAACAGCAGCAACTGCGGAATGGTTTTCCATTCTTCGGCCAATTGTGTCGGCGATTGCTGTTGTTTGAGCAACTTCTTCACGCCCTCCACCACCAGCGCGCGCTGTTCGCGCACACCCTGGGCCTGCAACTTGACCGCGCCCAGCGGAGAACCGGCGGCCAGCGTCAGCAGTTCGACGCGCTCGTCTTCCGAGCTGTCCGGCAACGCCTTCGCCAACCATGCAAGGCTCATCGCTTCGCTCGGCAGTGGGCAGGCCTGCTGTACGCAACGGCTCTTGATGGTCGGCAACAGGCGACTGGTCTGGTGACTGACCAACAGCAAAACGGTATCGCCCGACGGCTCTTCCAGGCTTTTGAGCAAGGCGTTGGCGGCGTTGACGTTCATCGACTCGACCGGCTCGATCAACACCACTTTGCGCCCGCCCATTTGCGAGGTCTGCACCACGAAGCTGACCAGATCGCGGACCTGATCGACCTTGATCGCCTTGTCGGCTTCTTCCGGCTCGAGGATGTAGTTGTCGGGATGACTGCCAGCCTTGAGCAGCAGGCAGGATTTGCATTCACCGCATGCGTCCTGCGCGGTTGGCCGCTGACACAGCAGGCTGGCCATCAAGCGTTCCGCCAGCGCGCGCTTGCCGATCCCGGCCGGGCCATGCAGCAGATAGGCGTGAGCGTGTTGCTTACGACCGGCCAACTGTTGCCAGAGGCTGTCCTGCCACGGATAGGCTTCAGCCACGGGTCAACTCCAGCAGACGCGGCAACAAGGCGTCCAGCGAATGCTGAACCTGCACCAGCGGCTGGGCGGCATCGACCAGCACATAGCGCGCCGGATCCGCCTCGGCGCGCTTGAGGAACGCACTGCGCACGGCATCAAAAAAGGTTCGGCCTTCGAGTTCGAAGCGGTCCAGACGACCGCGAGCACTGGCGCGGGCCAGGCCCACTTCCACCGGCAGGTCGAAGATCAAGGTCAGGTCCGGGCGCAGATCGCCCTGGACGAAGGTTTCGAGCGTCGCGATGCGCTCCAGCGACAGACCGCGACCGCCACCTTGATAGGCGTATGTAGAATCCGTGAAACGATCACACAACACCACCGCACCACGGGCCAGCGCCGGGCGAATCACTTCGGCCAGATGCTGGGCGCGCGCGGCAAACACCAGCAGCAGCTCCGTGTCGGGGTTCATGACTTCATCAACCGGGGCCAGCAGCACTTCGCGAATCCGCTCGGCCAACGGCGTACCACCCGGTTCGCGGGTCAGCACCACTTCGATACCGGCAGCGCGCAGGCGCTCGGCCAGGTATTCGCGATTGGTACTTTTGCCGGCGCCTTCCGGGCCTTCCAGGGTAATAAACAAGCCAGTCACGGGCAGTCCTTATCAGAAATTATTGCGCGCCTTGCGGAGCGACAGCTTCCGGCGCGGGCTCAGCTGCCGGTGCAGGCATCGGAACCGGAACCGGAACCGGAGCCGGAGCCGGAGCCGGTTCTTGCGGCACGACGGAGGGCAACGCCTCGGGATCGGGATCAGGTGAAGCCGCCGGAATCGGCGCCTCGGCCTCCGGTGCTTCGCCATTCGCCGCCTCTGGCCCAGGGATCGGTGCCGGGCTGGAACGATAATCGGCACGACGCTTGAGCTGGAACTCACGCACTGCGTTGTTATGGGCATCCAGATCATCGGAGAACACATGGCTGCCATCGCCACGCGCAACGAAGTACAGGCTGTTGCCGGCCACCGGGTTCAAAGCGGCATGGATGGCTTCGCGGCCGACCATGGCAATCGGCGTCGGTGGCAGCCCCGAGATCATATAGGTGTTGTACGGGGTCGCTTCCTTGAGGTGGGCGCGGGTCAGTTTGCCGCTGTAGCGATCACCCAGACCGTAGATCACCGTCGGGTCGGTCTGCAGCAACATGCCGATCGCCATGCGTCGAACAAAGACCCCGGCAATCTGCCCGCGCTCTTGCGGCACGCCGGTTTCCTTCTCCACCAGCGAGGCCATGATCAGCGCCTGATAGGGTTCGGTGTACGGCGCATCCGCAGAACGTTGATCCCACTCTTTGGCGAGGACTTCGTCGAGGCGGTCATAGGCTTTTTTCAGCAGATCGACGTCGCTCATGCCACGTACAAAGCGATAGGTGTCGGGGAAGAAACGACCTTCCGGGAAAATCCCGCGGTGACCGAGTTTTTCCATGACCTGGCTGTCGCTCAAACCTGCGATTGTCTGCTCGAGTTTTTCATCTTTGGCCAGGGCGGCGCGGACCTGGCGGAAATTCCAGCCTTCGACCAGCGTCACGCTGTACTGAACCATTTCGCCGCGTTTCCACAGGTCGATCAGCCCTTCAACCGTCATGCCCGGAAGCATGCGGTATTCGCCACTGTGCAACGGTTGCTTGGGCAGATTGAAGCGCCAGTAAACGCGCAGCCAGAACGCGTCCTTGATGACGCCGTCGGCTTCGAGTCGATAGAAGGTGCGGGTGGGTGTCGTGCCTTTGGGCACGTCCAGCAGCTCTTCCTGGGTGATGTTCAGCGGTTGTTCCAGCGCCGAATGGATTTTCCAGGCAGAAGCGCCCAGACACAGCCCCGCCAGTACCAATCCGGTTTCCAGCAGCAGCAAGAATTTACGTCTCACGTATCAAGCATCCAGTAGCGCGCGGGCAATGGTTTGGAGTTTACGGGTGAGCGGCCCAACCGGCCAGCTCAGCGCAGCATAGGCGCGCACGGGCCAAACGCCATACACGCTGTTGCAGACAAAGACTTCATCGGCCCATTGCAGCTGTTCGAGCGTGATGTCGCCCACTTGCGTGGGGATCCCCGATGACTCGGCTTGAAACAATAATTCGTCACGCATCACACCGGCCACGCCGCAGCGTTTCAAATCGGCGGTGATTAGCACGCCATCGCGCACCAGGAACAGATTACTGAACACACCCTCGATCACGCGACCGGCCTGATCCAGCATCAAGCCTTCGGCATGTTCGCTGTCTTGCCATTCGGAGCGGGCAATCACTTGCTCAAGACGGTTCAAATGTTTGAGCCCGGCAAGCAAGGGTTGTTTTGAAAGTCGTGTGGCACAGGGAAACAATCGAACGCCCTGCTCGGCATGCGCAGCGGGATATACCGCCGGAGGATTGCCTTGCAGAATGCGTCGGACTTGCGCCGAAGGATCAGGCGCATAACCGCGCAGACTGTCGCCGCGCGTGAGGATGAGCTTGAGCACGCCCTCACCGAGCGCTGCGGCATAGGCCAGCAATTCGTTGCGAACCAGGTCGTGATCCGCCGAAATCGCCAGGCGCGAACAGCCCTGCGCCAGACGCGACAGATGCCGCTCCAGCAACAGCGGCTGCCCGCCGCGCACGGCAATGGTCTCAAACAGACCATCACCGTAGGCCAGGCCGCGATCCTTCAGCGACAGAGTGTCAGCCGGCTGACCGTCGACCCAGCTGTCCATCAGTCAGCGAACCGGCGGAAAACCAGCGAGCCGTTGGTCCCGCCAAACCCGAAGGAGTTCGACAGCACCACATCGATGTCCATGTTGCGCGCCGTGTGCGGTACGAAGTCGAGGTCGCAGCCTTCGTCCGGCTCATCAAGGTTGATGGTCGGCGGCGCGACCTGGCTGTTGATCGCCAGTACGCTGAAGATGGCTTCAACGGCGCCCGCCGCCCCCAACAGGTGACCGGTCATGGACTTTGTCGAACTGACGGCCAGCTTGTAGGCATGATCGCCGAACACCGACTTGATCGCACAGGCTTCGGCAAGGTCACCGGCCGAGGTCGAGGTGCCGTGGGCGTTGATGTATTG
Organism: Pseudomonas sp. URMO17WK12:I12; assembly: GCF_000514395.1. Lineage (NCBI taxonomy): Bacteria > Pseudomonadati > Pseudomonadota > Gammaproteobacteria > Pseudomonadales > Pseudomonadaceae > Pseudomonas > Pseudomonas sp. URMO17WK12:I12. The sequence continues at coordinate 214,925 of NZ_AZVV01000010.1, read as the reverse complement.
AACCTGATCAACATTGACCTTGGCATCACGCAGGGCGTTGGTGATGCAACGTGCAGCACCCGCACCGTCTGCCGGTGGCGACGTCATGTGGTAAGCGTCGCCACTGGTGCCGAAACCGATCAGCTCGGCATAGATGGTCGCGCCGCGCGCCTTGGCGTGCTCCAGCTCTTCAAGCACCAGGGCACCGGCACCGTCGGACAGGACGAAGCCGTCACGGCCCTTGTCCCACGGACGGCTGGCACGGGTCGGTTCGTCGTTGCGGGTCGACAGCGCGCGGGAAGCACCGAAGCCGCCCATGCCCAGTCCGCACGCGGCCATTTCGGCGCCGCCGGCAATCATCACGTCGGCTTCGTCGTACATGATGTTGCGGGCAGCCATGCCGATGCAGTGCGTACCAGTGGTACATGCCGTGGCGATGGCGTAGTTAGGTCCCTGTGCACCCAGGTGGATGGACAGGAAACCGGAAATCATATTGATGATCGAGCCTGGCACGAAAAACGGAGAGATCCGCCGTGGGCCGGAATCATGCAGGGTGCGGCTGGTTTCTTCGATATTGGTCAGACCGCCAATACCCGAGCCCATGGCCACGCCGATACGCTCTCGGTTGGCATCAGTAACTTCCAGCCCCGAGTTACGCACCGCCTGAAAACCTGCGGCCAGACCGTATTGAATGAACAGGTCGAGCTTGCGCGCTTCCTTGACCGACAGGTATTCCTCGACATTGAAGCCCTTTACCGAGCCGCCAAAACGGGTGGAATAGGCAGAAAGGTCGGTGTGTTCGATCAGACCAATGCCACTGCGGCCAGCCAGAATGCCCTGCCAACTGCTCGGCACATCCGTGCCCAGTGGCGACAACATACCCATACCGGTGACTACGACGCGTCTACGCGACACAGCACTCTCCTTTTTTCAAATGACGACTTTGCATCAGGCCTAAAGAAAAAACCGCACGCCGTGATGGCAGTGCGGTTTTTCCATGACAGCAAGCAACGATTACAAGCTATTAAGCCTGGTGGTTAGTAACGTAATCGATTGCGGCTTGTACAGTAGTGATCTTCTCAGCTTCTTCGTCAGGGATTTCGGTCTCGAATTCCTCTTCCAGAGCCATCACCAGCTCAACGGTGTCAAGGGAGTCGGCACCCAGGTCTTCAACGAAGGAAGCAGTGTTGACCACTTCTTCTTCTTTAACGCCCAGTTGCTCAGCAACGATTTTCTTGACGCGCTCTTCGATGGTGCTCATACCTTGTTTTCACTCCTAATGGACAAATTCAGGCAGCTGGCCAGTGGGTAAGTGTATAGAAAGACTTTTCAGCTTTTCAACTGAAAGCTTCACTCCTCAAACCCGACAGCCCTCTGCCTATAAATAGATTGCAGCTTTATAACGGATTTTAGACAGCTCGTATGACATTTTTTTGAAGCGATCCGTCACATTTAACTCATGTACATCCCGCCGTTCACCGGGATTGTAGCCCCAGTAACGTAAGCCGCACCGTCCGACGCAAGAAAAGCGACCACAGACGCGATCTCTTGTGCTTGTCCCAGACGGCCCAGCGGAATCTGCGTCTGCAAGGCTTCACGCTGTGCCTCGGGCAGTTCGCGAGTCATATCGGTATCGATGAACCCAGGGGCCACCGAGTTTACCGTAATCGAACGCGAACCGACTTCACGCGCCAGTGCACGGCTGAAACCTTCCAGACCGGCCTTGGCGGCTGCGTAGTTTACTTGGCCTGCGTTGCCCATGGCACCCACAACAGAGCCAATACTGATAATTCGTCCCCAACGGGCTTTGGTCATGCCACGCAAAACGCCCTTGGAGAGGCGGAACAGACTGTTCAGGTTGGTATCGACAACGTCATGCCACTCGTCGTCTTTCATGCGCATCATCAGGTTATCGCGGGTGATACCGGCATTGTTGACCAGGATCGCCGGCGCACCGAACTGTGCAGTGATGCTCGCCAGTACCGCAGCAACGGATTCATCGCTGGTGACGTTCAGCTCAAGACCCGTGCCTTGAATACCATTTTCTTTCAGGGTCGCGGCAATTCGCTCGGCACCGGAAGCGGAGGTCGCGGTGCCAATCACGATGGCGCCCTGACGACCCAGTTCCAGGGCGATGGCCTGGCCAATGCCACGGCTCGCGCCGGTGACCAGTGCAACTTTACCTTGCAGACTCATGCAAGCTTCTCCTGATTCAGGCCAGCGCTGCACGAGCGGCAGCGAAAGCGTCTGGGGTATTGAGGTTGGATGTCGACACGCCTTCGGCGCAACGCTTGTTCAGACCGGCCAGCACTTTGCCAGGACCGCATTCGACCAATTGGGTCGCGCCCTTGGCAGCCAGTGCCTGGACCGATTCCACCCAGCGCACGGGCTTGTAGAGCTGCTCAAGCAGATCACGCTTGAGGGTTTCCAGATCGGCCGGCACATTGGCACTGACGTTCTGTACCACTGGGATCTGCGGCGCCTGCCAGTCGATAGCAGCGATGGACGCGGCAAAACGCTCGGCTGCCGGGCGCATCAGCTCACAGTGCGACGGCACGCTGACCGGCAATGGCATGGCGCGCTTGGCACCACGAGCCTTGCAGCCTTCGATGGCACGCTCGACCGCCGCCTTGGCGCCGGCGATGACCACTTGGCCCGGGGAGTTGAAGTTCACCGCGCTGACCACTTCGCCTTGCGCCGCTTCGGCACAGGCAGCCAGTACATCAGCGTCATCCAGACCGAGGATCGCGGCCATGCCGCCCTGCCCGGCCGGTACGGCTTCCTGCATCAACTGACCGCGACGCTCAACCAGCTTCACGGCGTCACCCAGACTCAGGCTGCCTGCAGCGACCAGGGCGCTGTATTCGCCCAGGCTGTGACCGGCAACATAAGCCGGGCGCGCGCCACCTTCGGCCAACCACAGACGCCACAAGGCGATCGAGGCGGTCAGAATGGCCGGCTGGGTTTTATCGGTTTGATTGAGCTGCTCTTCCGGCCCTTGCTGGGTCAGTGCCCACAGGTCGTAACCCAGAGCATCGGAAGCTTCTTTGAATGTTTCGAGGACAACCGGATGTTGCGCGCCCAACTCGGCCAGCATGCCGAGGGACTGCGAACCCTGTCCTGGAAAGACGAATGCGAGGGAAGCAGACATGTAACGAGCCCCTAATGATCTTGTCGTCGGAGAAATGACGTCCCGCTTGGGGACGCAAGAAACTGACAGTTGGATGGCCAATTAAACTGAGCGGTCACATTTAAGCATTGTCCGACGAAAACGCCTAAAGCAACAAATCCTCCAGACGACCGTGTATCCGTTCCGGCAGGTTTTCCTGAATCTCGATCAGCGCACGGGAAATGGCGCTCTGAAAGCCCTGCACACCCGCCGAACCATGGCTTTTCACCACAATCCCCTGCAAACCGAGGAAGCTGGCACCGTTGTGCCGCGCAGGCGCGAGATCGGCTTGCAGCCGTTTCATCAACGGCAGCGCCAGGGCACCGACCATTTTCGAGGCGAGGTTTTTCCTGAACAAGGCTTCGATGCGCCCGGCAATCATGGTCGCCAGGCCTTCGCTGGATTTGAGCAGGATATTGCCGACAAAACCGTCACACACCACCACATCCGCCTCGCCACGGTACAAACCGTCACCTTCGACAAAACCGATGTAATTGATGCCCCGGGCTGCCTGCAATAACGTGGCAGCCAGCTTGACCTGCTGATTGCCCTTGATGTCTTCGGTGCCAATGTTCAGCAGCGCGACACGCGGGCGGACAATACCGAGCGTCTCCGCCGCCACCGAGCCCATAACGGCGAACTGCAACAAGTGCTCGGCACTGCAATCGACGTTGGCGCCCAGGTCGAGTAACTGGCAATAGCCCTTTTGTGTCGGAATCGCCGCCACCATCGCCGGACGATCAATGCCCGGCAAGGTCTTGAGCACAAACCGCGACAACGCCATCAGCGCACCGGTATTACCGGCACTGACACAAGCCTGGACCTTGCCATCACGTAGCAACTCCAGCGCCACGCGCATCGACGAATCGGGCTTGCCACGCAGGGCCTGCGCAGGCTTTTCGTCCATGGTAATGACTTCGGACGCCGGCACGATCGACAGGCGCGAGCGATCCACAGCCGATTGGCCAGAGAGCAATTCTTCAAGTAGGGAAGGTTGACCGACGAGGGTCAGGTGCAGCGAGGGTGTAGCAGACAGGCAAGCAAGGCTGGCCTGAACAATGCTGCGGGGACCGAAGTCCCCGCCCATTGCGTCAATCGCGATGACTTGAGCGGACAAGTGATTACTCGTCAGCGCCCTTGTCGATCACTTTACGGCCACGGTATACGCCTTCTGGCGATACGTGGTGACGCAGGTGAACTTCACCGGTGGTTTTTTCTACAGACAGGGTGCTCGCCTCGAGAGCGTCGTGCGAACGGCGCATGTCACGGGCGGAGCGGGATTTTTTGTTCTGCTGAACAGCCATAATTGATTAACTCCTAAACGTTTGGGTCACGCTTTAACTGCGCCAATACACTGAACGGGTTGGACCGCGTTACCTCGTCCTCGCTCGGTTCGGGCTCATCGAGACCCGCCGGCTGCTGGCATTCTTCCGGATGATGAGCAGGCACAATGGGCAAGGCGAGCAGAAGCTCCTCCTCGATCAGTGACTGCAGATCCAATGGATCTTCGCCCAGTTCCAGCACGTCATAACCTTTCGGCAACGACTGGGTATTCGCACCCTCCTTCACCACAGCATAACTGCATTCGCTATGGATCGGCAGGGTGACCAGCTCAAGACAACGCTGGCAAACCATTTTGACCTCGGTGTCGATAAAGCTGTGGATGACCACAGATTTACGTTCATCTCGTTCAAAAACGAATTTAGCCTGCACCGTACCGACAGTGTCGGAAAGCGGGTCGCAGAGTCTCTCCAAATCGGCCAGCAGCAGTTCACCTTGAAGGGTGGTGCCACGGTCAGCCAATTTGCGCGGGTCAACGTGAGGTGGAATCGGGTCATTCAACATAGGCGCAGCATTATAGGGATGCACCCAGCCATGTCAAAGGAAATTCAGCCCTGTCCGTCACTTGCAAGCCTCCGCTAGAATTCGCGCCTGACTTTTGGAGTTGCGCATGCTGCCTTTATTACTCGCTTCAAGCTCGATGTATCGCCGGGAATTGCTGGCTCGCTTGCAGCTGCCATTCACCTGCAGCTCGCCGGATATCGACGAAAGCCACCGACCGGGCGAGCCGGCCATCGAGTTGGTCAAACGCCTGGCCAAAGAAAAAGCCCAGGCGCTTTCGGGCAGCCATACCGCTCATCTGATCATCGGCTCCGATCAGGTCGCGGTACTCGGCGACCGCATTATCGGCAAACCTCACACTTTCGAAAACGCCCGCGAACAACTGCTGGCCGCGAGCGGCGCCAGCGTGACCTTCCTCACCGGCCTGGCGCTGCTCAACAGCCAGACCGGTGAATGCCAGGTCGATTGCGTGCCGTTCACCGTCCACATGCGCACGCTGGATCAGGCACGCATCGAACGCTACCTGCGCACCGAGCAGCCCTACGACTGCGCTGGCAGCTTCAAGGCCGAAGGTTTGGGGGTGAGCCTGTTTCAAAGCACCGAAGGCCCTGATGCCACCAGCCTGATCGGCCTGCCGCTGATTCGCCTGATCGACATGCTGCTGGCCGAAGGCGTGCAAATCCCCTAACTGCTACAAGGACCGCGCAGGCATAAAAAACCGGCCACACAGGCCGGTTTATTATGCAGCCTCAGAATCAGCGCATCGATGGACCGTGAAAGCCCATCCACATCGCCAATTGCTCGGCAACGCTGGCACCAAGCTTTTTCGAGAAACGATCGAACGGCGATTCCTGAACGGTGAAGTCCACCAGCTCCTTCTCGCCAATCACGTCACGGGCCACCGAACTGGCATTGCCCAGGCCATCGATCAGACCGAGCGGCAGCGCCTGTTCACCGTTCCAGATCAACCCGGAGAACAGCTCCGGATGCTCTTTGTCCTTGAGGCGATCGCCACGCCCCTTCTTCACGCTGTTGATGAACTGCTGGTGCGTGGTGTCCAGCACGCCCTGCCAGAACTGGGTTTCCTCGGGCTTCTGCGGCTGGAACGGATCAAGGAACGACTTGTGCTCGCCTGACGTATACGTCCGGCGCTCCACACCCAGCTTCTCCATGGTGCCGACAAAGCCATAGCCGGCCGCCGTTACACCAATGGACCCCACCAGGCTCGCCTTGTCGGCGTAGATCTGATCCGCCGCACTGGCGATGTAGTAGGCACCGGAAGCGCCCAGATCCGAGATCACCGCGTACACCTTGATCTGCGGATGCAGGGCACGCAGACGAACGATTTCGTCATACACATAACCCGACTGCACCGGACTGCCGCCCGGGCTGTTGATGCGCAGAATGATGCCCTTGACCTTATCGTCCTCGAAGGCCGCACGCAGGCTGCCGACGATGTTGTCAGCACTGGCCGATTCTTTGTCGGCAATCATGCCAACCACGTCGATCAATGCGGTGTAGTTGGAGCTGCGGGTCGCACTCTTTTCCATGTCCATCAGCGGCGTGAACAGGATCAGCGCCACAAACAGGTACACGAACGTCAGCAACTTGAAGAAAATCCCCCAGCGACGGGAGCGGCGCTGTTCCTGCACGCCGGCCAGCAAGGTCTTTTCCAGCAGCTTCCAGCTTTTTTCGTCACCGCTCTCTACGCTCGCCTTGGCGGGCGCTTTCCATTCGTCGGTCATGACATCTACCCCAGCAAAAACCGGTTAAGCCCGCTGATTCAGCCAGGCATGCAATTCTGAAAAACGATCAATAGCCAGCGCCGGCTCGAACAACTTCAACGCCTCGATCGATTGCGCGCCGTAGCTGACCGCCACCGAGTCCATGCCGGCGTTGCGCGCCATCTGCAAGTCGAAGGACGAATCGCCGATCATCAGCGCCTGCTCGGGGCGGACCTCGCAATGCGCGAGAATCTGCTCAAGCATCAGCGGATGCGGCTTGCTGGCGGTTTCGTCAGCGGCACGAGTGATATCGAAATAATCCTCCCAGCCGTGGGATTTCAGCACCCGATCCAGTCCGCGACGGGCCTTGCCGGTCGCTACAGCCAGATGATAACCCTCGGCACGAAACGCCTCCATCGACTCGGCGACACCTTCGAACAACGGCGAAGGCACAGCCTCGGCGGCGATGTAGTGATCGGCATAGTGCTGACGGAACGCTAAAAGCTCGGTATCGCCAATCTCCGGATACAAGGTGCGAATCGCCTCAGGCAAACCCAGGCCGATGATGCCCTTGACGGCAAAATCATCACGCAACTGAAATCCGGAGCGCTCGGAGGCGACATGCATCGCCTCCACAATCCGACCAATGGAGTCGGCCAACGTGCCATCCCAATCGAAAATCAGCAGCTTGTAATCAGAGTGGCGCACTCAGTCGCTCCACGGTCTTGGACCACATTTCATCCACAGGCGCCTGCAATTTCAGCTCGCTACCATCCGGCAGCGGCACGGTCAGCATGTAGGCGTGCAGGAACAGGCGCTTGCCGCCCAGATCGCGGATTTCCTTGCTGAAACCTTCGTCGCCATACTTGGTATCGCCAGCAATACTATGCCCGGCGTGCAGGGTGTGGACGCGGATCTGGTGAGTCCGGCCGGTGATCGGCTTGGCTTCGATCAGGGTGGCAAAGTCGCCGAAGCGGCGCAGGACCTTGAACACGGTCACCGACTCCTTGCCCTCCTCCTCGTCGACTTCGACCATGCGTTCGCCGGAGCGCAGATTGCTCTTGCCCAGCGACGCCCGGACTTGCTTGATCGAAGCCGCCCAGTTACCACGGACCAGCGCCATGTAGCGCTTGTCGACGCCATCGCCGCGCAATGCCGTGTGCAAATGGCGCAACATGCTGCGCTTCTTGGCGATCATCAGCAGGCCGGAGGTATCACGGTCGAGACGATGAACCAGTTCCAGCTCCTTGCAATCGGGACGCAACTGACGAAAGGCTTCGATCACCCCGTAAGTCAGGCCGCTGCCGCCATGAACCGCAATGCCGCAAGGCTTGTTGATCACGATCAGCGCTTTGTCTTCGAAGACAATCGAGGCTTCGAGGCGTTGCAGCAGGCCCTGGGCCAGCGGCACCGGCTCGTCGCGCTCAGGCACGCGAACCGGCGGCACGCGCACGATATCGCCCGCCTGCAGCTTGTATTCGGGCTTGATCCGACCTTTGTTCACACGCACTTCGCCTTTACGCAAAATGCGGTAAATCAAGGTCTTGGGCACGCCTTTGAGCCGAGCGAGAAGGAAGTTATCAATACGTTGGCCGGCATATTCCGGCGAGACCTCCAGCAGTTGTACGGCTGGGGTCGAAGGGGTTGTAGTCGTCATGGCGCGGATGATAACAATTTTTTATGGAATTGAAGCACTTAATCATTGCTGCTATAGTCGCGAACGCCGCCAAAAGCGGCCTGGACAGCGGACCAACGGTCAAAAACCGGCCCTGACCAACGCAATTCACCAGGACGCGAGGCCGTCCTACGGGGCTTTCGCTACGTAACGGTGGAGTTTGCAGCTGTAACGAGCGCAGGTGACATGAGGCCTGAATCATGCCGCAAAGCAGAGTTTTAACTCGCCTTGCGAGCAAATATTCACGGCCAGTTCACAAAGTGCAGTCAGCCACGAACGACCCTGAGCGAACGCTTCGGAAACAACGCCTAAATTAGCCATGATGCGTGACCTCCCCCTTCGGAGCTCACGGTAAATGCCAACCCGCTGCGGATTCTGCGCGCGGCAGCACCCGAATTATCAGGGATACGTGTAGGGTGGAGATGCACAACCGCTGGACTGTGTAGCAATAGGCTTTATCAAGACGCTTCATCTCGTCCACAGCCGCTGGTTGATTCCTCCTCCTGACTGAGTGCTTAAGTAGCCACAGCAAGCAGGACGCGTACGTCGCGACACCGGCCCAATTGGTCGGGGTTCGCTAGACACTGGAGTGGCCAACCACTCCTGACGCACCTGACACCGACCGTGAGAAGTCGTGTGTGCCGAACGCCGTTTCCGGCAGCCCGGAAACCGACGGTACTACATGAAAAGAATGCTGATTAACGCAACTCAACCCGAAGAGTTGCGTGTTGCACTGGTAGATGGCCAACGCCTCTACGACCTGGACATCGAATCCGGTGCACGCGAGCAGAAGAAGGCCAACATCTATAAAGGCCGGATTACTCGCATCGAACCAAGCCTTGAGGCTGCCTTTGTCGATTTCGGCTCCGAGCGCCACGGCTTCCTGCCCCTCAAAGAAATCTCCCGCGAATACTTCAAGAAAGCCCCCGAAGGCCGCGTCAACATCAAGGACGTCCTGAGCGAAGGCCAGGAAGTCATCGTTCAGGTCGAAAAAGAAGAACGTGGCAACAAGGGCGCCGCCCTGACCACCTTCATTAGCCTGGCCGGTCGTTACCTCGTTCTGATGCCTAACAACCCGCGTGCCGGCGGTATCTCCCGTCGCATCGAAGGTGAAGAGCGCAACGAACTGCGTGAAGCCCTGAACGGTCTGGTTGCCCCGGCCGACATGGGTCTGATCGTGCGCACTGCCGGCCTTGGCCGCAGCAGCGAAGAAATGCAGTGGGACCTCGATTACCTGCTGCAACTCTGGACCGCCATCAAAGAAGCTTCGCTGGATCGTTCCGCGCCATTCCTGATCTACCAGGAAAGCAACGTGATCATCCGCGCCATCCGCGATTACCTGCGCCAGGACATCGGCGAAGTGCTGATCGACAGCGTTGAAGCCCAGGACGAAGCCCTGACCTTCATCCGCCAGGTAATGCCGCAGTACGCCAGCAAGATCAAGCTGTACGAAGACAGCGTTCCGCTGTTCAACCGCTTCCAGATCGAAAGCCAGATCGAGACCGCTTTCCAGCGCGTCGTTGAACTGCCTTCCGGCGGCTCCATCGTTATCGATCCGACCGAAGCCCTGGTGTCCATCGACATCAACTCGGCGCGCGCCACAAAAGGCAGCGACATCGAAGAAACCGCCCTGCAGACCAACCTTGAAGCTGCCGAAGAAATCGCCCGTCAGTTGCGCTTGCGCGACATCGGCGGCCTGATCGTCATCGACTTCATCGACATGACCCCTGCCAAGAACCAGCGCGCCGTGGAAGAGAAAGTCCGCGAATGCCTGGAAGCCGACCGCGCTCGCGTGCAAGTCGGTCGCATTTCGCGCTTCGGTCTGCTGGAAATGTCCCGTCAGCGCCTGCGTCCATCCCTGGGCGAAAGCAGCGGCATCGTTTGCCCGCGTTGCAACGGCACCGGCATCATCCGTGATGTTGAATCGCTGTCGCTGGCGATCCTGCGCCTGATCGAAGAAGAAGCCCTGAAAGACCGCACCGCCGAAGTTCGCGCACAAGTGCCGATCCCGGTGGCTGCGTTCCTGCTCAACGAAAAACGCAACTCGATCACCAAGATCGAACTGCGCACCCGTGCCCGCATCGTCATTCTGCCGAACGATCACCTCGAAACGCCGCACTTCGAAGTTCAGCGTCTGCGCGATGACAGCCCGGAAGCCGCTGTCGGCCAGTCCAGCTACGAAATCGCTGCTGCCGCTGCCGAAGTCGAAGAAGTCCAGCCAGCCGCTGCGACCCGCACCCTGGTTCGCCAGGAAGCTGCGGTCAAGACGGCTCCGGCCCGCGCCAACGCTCCGGTTCCGACCGAAGTCGTCGCTGCCGCACCAGTGGCTGCACCGGCTGCCGCGCCAGAACCAAGCCTGTTCAAAGGCCTGGTGAAGTCGCTGGTCAGCCTGTTCGCGACCAAGGAAGAGCCTGCTGCTCCGGTTGTGGTTGAAAAACCAGTGACCACCGAGCGTCCGGCCCGTAACGAAGAGCGTCGCAACGGTCGTCAGCAGAGCCGCAACCGTAATGGTCGCCGCGATGAAGAACGCAAGCCTCGTGAGGAACGTGCACCGCGTGAAGAGCGCGCACCCCGCGAGCCACGCGAAGCCCGTGAAGAAACTCCGGCCGTAGCCCGCGAAGAACGTGCTCCACGTGAAGAGCGCGCACCTCGCGCCCCTCGTGAAGAACGTGCACCGCGTGCTCCGCGCGAAGACCGCAAGCCACGTGGCGATCGTGAAGAGCGTCCGGTTCGTGAACTGCGCGAGCCTCTGGATGCTGCTCCGGCCGCTGCTGCTGCAACGGCTACCGCTGAAGAGCGTCCGGCTCGCCAGCCACGTGAAGAACGTGCGCCACGCCCACCGCGTGAAGAACGTCAGCCACGTGCGGAACAAGCGGCTGCCGCCGTTGCTGAAGAAGAGTTGACCGGCAACGAAGAGCAACTGCAGGAAGACGGTCAGGAAGGCGCCGAAGGCGATCGTCCACGCCGCCGCTCCCGTGGCCAGCGTCGTCGCAGCAACCGTCGCGAGCGTCAACGCGACGCCAACGGCAACGTGATCGAAGGTTCGGAAGAATCCGAAGGTAACGAAGCTGGCGAAAGCAACGATGCGCCAAGCACTGCGGATCTGGCCGCTGGCCTGGCGGTTACCGCAGCCGTTGCCAGCACCGTGATCAGCGCACCGGCTGAAGCCCAGGCTCACGAGCAAGCTGAACGCGCAACGGCGTCTGTTCAGGAAACGGCTCCGGTTGAAGCGCCAGTGGTTGAAGCAACGACTCCGGTCGAAGCAACCGCCGCGCCGGAAATCGAAGTGGCTCCGGTTCGTGAAGCGTTTGTTCGTGAAGAAGCCCAACCGGTGGTTGAAGCGGCTGTTGTCGCCGAGCCAGTGGTGGCTGCCGAGCCTGCTGCCGAAACTGTCACTGAAACCGTGACCGAAGCTGTCCGCGAAGTTCGTGAAGAACAAACCGCGTTCAACTGGGTTGCCGAGACGGTTGCTGTTGAAGCGCCTGCACCGGTGGCTGAAGCTGTAGTGGCTGAAGCGAAGGTTTCCGAGCCAGTGGTTGTGGCTGCCGAACCTGCTCCAGTCGTTGAAGCACCGGCTCCGGTTGTTGCCGAAGTGGCTGAACCAGCCGTAGAAGCGGCCCCGGTCAGTGCCCTGACGCCAAGCGGCCGTGCGCCGAACGACCCGCGTGAAGTGCGTCGTCGCAAGCGTGAAGCCGAGCGTCTGCAGAAGGAAGCCGAACTGGCTGCCGCTGCGGCACCGGTTGAAGCGCCTGTCGCTGCCGAACCGGCTCCGGTTGTTGCTGAAGTGGTCGAAGCGGCACCTGTTGCCGAGTCGGTCATCGAAGAAGCACCGCGCTCCGTTCAGGAAGCCGTAAAACAACACGAACAAGCCCAGGAAAAAGAGCACGAGCCTAAACCTCTCGTCTAACGCCTAGGCCATAAAAAGCCCCGTCTGGTCACCCAGGCGGGGCTTTTTTATGCCTCCGAACATCGCTCCCACAGGGATTTTATGCAGGTCTGAAGGTCAGTGATTCAGGCACATCGACATCCCACAGCACTCCGGGATCATCCACCACCAACTCAACCACCCTGCCCTGCGCAAACAGCGGCTTGGCCCCTCGATCCCCCGACAACCTCATCAACCCCGGTCCAAAACGGCGACCAAAGCCCACCGGATGCCCAAACTCTCCCTCCAGCACCGGCACGCTGATCGCATCATCAGCCACACCCGCCAGCACATTATCTACCGTCGAAGGCAGGATAAACGGCATATCCCCCAGCACAACCAACCAACCATCCAGCTGCTGACACGCCGCCACACCCGCCGCAATGCTGTCGCCCATGCCTGTCGAGTCGATCAACACAATCTCGCAGCCATACGCTTGAGCCATGCGAATCACCTGCGGACGATCCGCTGTCGTCACCAGCACGCGCCTTTCTATCGTCGCGGGCAGACTCGCCAACACCTGCTCGATCACCGAACGAACCGCCCCGTCGCGCCCCGTGCAGTCGGCCAACAACTTGTCTTTTTCAGCCCCGGCCACCTGACGAAAACGACTGCCCTGCCCCGCCGCCAGCACGATGACGCCGATGGATTCACTCATACAGCCTCCTGCAACGGCTTCTTTTGCTTCAGTTCGACGCCGTTCTTGATCGCCACAATTTCGGCCATCAGTGACAAGGCGATTTCCGCCGGACTGTGGCTGCCAATGTGCAACCCGACCGGGCCATGCAGACGCTCGATAGCGTCTGGCGACAAGCCCAGTTCGGCGAGGTTTTCCCGGCGCTTCACGCTGTTGACCCGCGAACCCAGCGCGCCGACATAAAAGGCCTTGGAATCCAGCGCCGTGAGCAGCGCCATGTCATCCAGGCGAGGATCGTGAGTCAGGGCAACGATGGCCGTGCGTTCGTCAGTCTGGATATTCAGCACTGCCTCATCCGGCATGCCCGAGACAAAACGACCGTGCTGCTCTTCCCACCCATAAACAAACTCGGTGCGCGGATCGCAGATCAACACTTCGAAATCCAGCAACCGCGCCATCTCGGCGACGTAACGGGACAATTGCCCCGCGCCGATCAGCAATAAACGCCAACGCGGACCATAAATCGCGCGCAACGTGGTGCCGTCAAAGCTCAAAACATCGGATTTACTCGCTGACTGCACAACCACTTCACCGGTCGCAATATCCAGCGAACGAGCGACGATTTCATGGGCCTCACAGCGCGCCAGCAATTCGGCTACCCACTGCGGATCGCCGACCCGCTCCTCAGTCAGACGCAACGTGCCGCCGCACGGCAAACCAAACCGTGCGGCTTCCTCGCGAGTAACGCCGTAGGTGATCAACTGCACCGGCGGCCCATCCACCGGGATACGCCCGTCGTGCAGCCGGGCAATCAGGTCATCCTCGACACAACCGCCCGACACCGAACCGATCACCACACCATCTTCACGCAAGGCCAGCATGGCGCCAGGTGCCCGGGGCGCGGTGCCCCAGGTCTGGACCACGCTGTACAGCACCACCCGCTGACCCGCTAGGCGCCATTCGAGCACGCTGCGCAGGACATTCAGATCGACGCTGTCCATCAGGCTTGCGCCTTCTGCCAACCTTGCAGCTGAAAGCGAACCGGCAGGTTACGGATGCGCTTGCCGGTGGCGGCGAAGATCGCGTTGCACAACGCCGGCGCAATCGGCGGCACGCCCGGCTCACCGACGCCGCCCAAGGGCACAACGCCTGGCGGGGTGACCAGATGCACGGCGACTTCCTTGGGCGCCAGGGACATGCGCGCCACTTCGTACATGTGGAAGTTGTCCTGCTGGACCTTGCCGTCCTTGAAGCTGATTTCCCCCAGCACCGCATTGCCCAGGCCCATGACGCAGGCGCCCTCGAACTGCGAGCGGATGCGCTCGGGGTTGATCTGCGGCCCGCAATCCACAGCGATGTCAGCCTTGTGCACGATCAACGTGCCGTCATCTTTGACTTCGACCTCGATCACCGCCGCCACATAGGTGACGAAGCTGTAATGCACCGCCAGCCCCAAGCCTCGGCCCTTGGGCAATTCACGCCCCCAACCCGCGGCTTTCGCGGCGGTTTCCAGCACCGTGCGCAGGCGGCCGGTATCGATCGGATAGCGCTCGGGGGATTCGCCGTAGTTCCACTCTTCACTCAACGTGCGCGGGTCGATCTGACGATCAGGGCCAAGCAGCTTGATCTGGTATTTGAGCGGATCCTGACCGGCCTTGTGCGCCAGCTCATCGACGAAGCTCTGAATCGCAAAGCCATGGGGGATGTTCGACACCGAGCGATACCAGCCGACGCGGGTATGCACCGTCGCTTCCGGGTTTTCCAGGCGCACGTTGGGAATCGCGTAGGCCATGTTGGTGAACCCCATGCCCAGTTCAAACGCTGCCTCGTGGTTCATCCCCGGTGCAAACAGCGCGGTGATACTCGGGGCCACGGTACGGTGCAGCCAGCCGGAGGGCAGGCCGTCCTTGTTCAGGCTGGCTTTGAGGTACTCGGCCGACACGGTGTGGAAATAGGAACAGTGGATGTCGTCTTCACGGGTCCATTGCACCCGCACGGCCTTGCCGGGGAACTCTTTGGCGAGTATCGCCGCTTCAATGATGAAGTCAGGTTTGGACTTTCGACCAAAACCGCCGCCGAGCAAGGTGACGTTAAACGTAACGTTATCGAACGGAACGCCAAGGCGTTCGCCAATCCGTGTACGGGTGACCTGCGGCGCCTGACTCGGCCCCCAGGCTTCGCAGACGCCATCCTTGAAGCGGGCAATGGCAACCATCGGCTCCATCGGTGCCTGCGCCAGGTGCGGCAGGTAATAAGACGCTTCGAGGGTGCTGTCGGCGCTCTTCATTGCTTCGTCGATACTGCCGGTATTGCGCACCACTTTCCCGGGCTTGAGGGACGCCGCTTCGAGTTCCTTGCGATAGGCAATCGAGTCATAACTGGCGTTCGGGCCGTCATCCCACTCGATCTTCAGCGCCTCGCGGCCCTTGATCGCCGCCCAGGTGTTGCTGGCCACCACGGCCACGCCGCCCAACGGTTGAAATTCAGACGGCAGTGGGCTGCCTTCGATCTGCAGGACCTTGATCACGCCAGGGACTTTCAGCGCGGCGCTGGAGTCGAGGGATTTGACCTTGCCGCCGTACACCGCCGGACGCGCAATGGTGGCGTAGAGCATGCCGTCGAAATGCACGTCGGCCCCGTAAATGGCACGGCCGTTGACGATGTCGGCACCGTCGATGGCCTTGGTGCCCTCTTTGCCAATGTAGCGAAACTCCGACGGATCCTTGAGCCGTACGCTGTCACGCGCGGGCACCGCCAGCGCTCCGGCCGCCACAGCCAACGCGCCATAGCCCAATTCACGACCGGACGGTTTATGGATGACTTTGTGCAGTTGCGCATGGCACTCGGCGACCGGCACCTTCCACTGCTCGGCAGCGGCCTGTTCGAGCATGGTGCGCGCGGCGGCACCGCAGCGGCGCATTGGCTCGTACCAGTGACGCATGCTGCGTGAACCGTCGGTGTCCTGGTTGCCGAAACGCACTTCATCGCCTGGCGCCTGTTGCACCTTCACCATCGCCCAGTCAGCGTCCAGTTCATCGGCCACCACCATCGTCAGGCTGGTGCGTACGCCCTGGCCCATTTCCGAACGGTTGCAGATCACGGTCACCGTGCCATCGGCGGCGATGCTGACGTAAACCTTGGGATCATCAATCGCGCCGTGGGGCATGCCGTCGGCGCCGAACTTCTTCGAGGCCTCTTCAGCGAAAACGTCCTGCCAGCCCCAGCTGGCCGCGAGCACCAAGGCACTGGTGGCACCGACCCCTTTGAGGAAACCGCGGCGGCTGAAGTTACTCAGGGCAAAATCATTCGGTAACGGGCTCATGCCTTGGCCTCCTTCAAGTGAGTGGAAGCCTGGCGGATAGCCGTCTTGATGCGGTTATAGGTCCCGCAGCGGCAAATGTTGCCGACCATCGCCTCTTCGATCTGTGCATCCGTAGGATTGGGGTTGGTCTTGAGCAGCGCCGTCGCCGACATGATCTGCCCGCCCTGGCAAAAACCGCATTGGGCCACGGCGGTGTCGAGCCAGGCTTGCTGGACCACTTGCCCGACCGGATCGGCGTGCAGGTTGTCGATGGTGGTGACGTTCTGCCCGACCACCGAACCAATCGGCGTAATGCAACTGCGCGCCGGTGATCCGTCGATGTGAATCGTGCAGGCACCGCACAGGCCCATGCCGCAGCCGAATTTGGTGCCGTTGTAACCGGCCACGTCGCGGATCGCCCAAAGCAGCGGCATGTCCTCAGTGACGTCGAGTGGATGGTCTTGACCGTTGAGTTTCAGGGTAATCATGGGCACGCCCGCATAGATCTAGGGTTATGGGGTCGAGCAATCTGCCGTGGGATCTTGATTCGTGATACGCAGATCGACTCAGGCTAAAGAGGCTCTCTTATGCGACGGGAACGTCTGCACCGGGCCTTTGATGGAGCAAATGCTTGCATCGTTAGGTGGCTAAGTTAACCCAGCATTAACAAAAAAGCCCTGCACAGTGGAAGTGTGCAGGGCTTTGAGATCAGTCCTGAAAGCTTAGCTTCAATACTGGTTGGGCTCCATTTCCAGATCGACATGGAAACGGTCCGAAATGTCTTTCCGGATTCGCTGCGCCAGGTTGAGCAATTGCAGGCCCGTGGCACCGCCGTAATTGACCAGCACCAGCGCCTGTAACTTATGCACGCCGGCATCCTCGTCGCGGAAACCTTTCCACCCCGCCCGCTCGATCAACCAGCCTGCGGCCAGTTTCATTTGCCCGTCGGGCTGCGCATACGCCACCAGATCCGGGTATTCGCCCCTGAGTTGGGCGACCAGCGCCGCTGGCACCAACGGGTTTTTGAAGAAGCTGCCGGCATTGCCCAGCACCGCCGGGTCCGGCAGCTTTTCATTGCGGATGCTGCAAATCGCCTGGCTGACATCCGTGGCCGTCGGGTGCTCGATGCCTTGCTCGGTCAGGCGCTGGCGCACCGGGCCGTATTCCAGATGCAAGTGCGCCGCACGGTGGAGAGTGAAACGAACGCGCAGGATCAGCCAGCGTCCCGGCTCCTGCTTGAACAGGCTGTCGCGGTAAGCAAAGTTGCACTCGGCCAAGGTGAAGTCTCGCAGCTCGCCAGTCTGGCGATCCAGCGCGGTCAGGCCGGCAAACACATCCTTGATCTCGACCCCGTACGCACCGATGTTCTGCATCGGCGCCGCACCGACGGTGCCGGGGATCAGGCTGAGGTTTTCCAGGCCCGACAAACCCTGCGCCAGGGTGTGTTGCACGAACGGATGCCACGGCTCGCCAGCCTCGGCTTCGATCACGACTTTGCTGCCATCATCACTGAGGATGCGAATTCCGCGCGTGGCCATGCGCAGCACCAGCGACTGGATATCGGCGGTCAGCAGCAGATTGCTGCCGCCGCCAATCACCAACAACGGAACGTCATGCTGTGCGGCGTAGGCCAGGGCCTCACGCACGTCAGAATCGCTATGGGCCTCGGCGAACAGGCGAGCCTGAACGTCGACACCAAAGCTGTTGAACGGCTTGAGCGAAACCTGTGATTGAACCTGCAAACTCATAACCGTCCCTTCAATTCGATCACCAGCAAGTCACTGGCGCGCTCGATCAGGTCCAGCACCTGCTCGAAGCCCTGGTCGCCGTCGTAATACGGATCCGGCACTTCATCGAGCTCCGACTGGTAGCGGCGCAGGAACAGGTCCAGCTCGGCCTTGCCCTTGGCCGGCTGCAAGGCCTTGAGGTGCCGCAGGTTGCTGTTGTCCATCGCCAGGATCAGGTCGTAAGTGGCGAAATCGGCGCGGGTGACTTGCTGGGCGCGCTGGGCGGACAGGTCGTAGCCACGCAGTTTGGCCGCAGCCTGGCTGCGTTTGTCCGGCGCCTTGCCGACGTGCCAGTCACCGGTGCCGGCGGAGGCGACCTCAATCTGATCGGCCAGCCCCGCTTCGCGCAGTTTGTGCCGCAGCACACCTTCGGCCGTTGGAGAACGGCAGATGTTGCCCAGGCACACGAACAGAACGCGCATCAGGCCTCCAGCAGGCGACGAACGCGCTCAAGGTCTTCAACGGTGTCGACCCCGGTGGGTGGTGCGATCGACGCGTCGGCGACGTGAATCCGTACGCCGTGCCACAGGGCACGCAGCTGTTCCAGGGATTCGGTGTTTTCCAGCCAGCACGGGCCCCAGCTGACGAAGTCATGCAGGAAACCGGCGCGGTAGGCATAAATGCCAATGTGGCGACGATACGGCACGCCTTCCGGCAGTTGCTCGCGGCTTTTGGCAAACGCGTCCCGCGCCCACGGCAAGGTCGAGCGACTGAAGGTCAGCGCCAGACCATTTAGGTCACTGACGACCTTGACCACGTTGGGGTTGAACAGGGTGTCTACGTCTTCGATCGGCTCCGCGAGGGTGGCCATGCGCGCTTCGGTGTGGGCCGCGAGGTTAGCCGCGACCTGATCGATCACGCTCGGCGGAATCAGCGGCTCGTCACCCTGGACGTTGACCACGATGGCGTCAGGCGCCAGGCCCAGCTTCGCGGCGACTTCGGCCAGACGGTCGGTGCCGGAATTGTGGTCTTCGCGGGTCAGCACCACTTCGGCGCCGAAGCCGTTGCACGCCTCGACGATGCGCGCATCGTCAGTGGCAACCACCACGCGCTGGGCGCTGCTTTTGCTCGCCTGTTCCCAGACATGCTGGATCATCGGCTTGCCGGCGATCAGCAGCAGCGGTTTGCCCGGCAAACGGGTCGAGGCATAACGCGATGGAATGACAACGGTAAAGGCTGTGGTCATTTATCCAGTCGCTCGTCGGTGGTCAGGGTGCGGGCTTCGGTTTCGAGCATCACCGGGATGCCATCGCGAATCGGGTACGCGAGGCCGGCGCCCTTGCTGATCAGCTCGGTCTTGTCGGCGCTGAGCTTGAGTGGGCCTTTGCAGACCGGGCAAGCGAGGATGTCGAGCAATTTGGTGTCCATGAGCATTCCCTGGATAAAAACGGAGTTAAGGCAAAAGACGAGCCGGCAACAGGCGCATCAGCTGCGTATCGAACCAGGCCACGAAGGCCGGCGATGGCGCAGCATCGACCGCCAGGTACCACCAATCGGCGGCGGCGAAGGCACGGCACTTCACCGCGTCCTTTTCAGTCATCACCAACGGCAATGACGGTGTGAAATTCAAGGCCTGCACGCTGTATTCGGCGTGGTCGGCAAACGCATGCGGGACAGGTTTGCAGTGTAGCGTTTCGAGGGTGGTGAAGAAACGCTGCGGATTGCCGATCCCGGCTACGGCGTGCACCGCCTGACCTGCGGGGAAGTGATCGAGGGGACGTCGTTCACCGCTGCGCAAGTTGATCAGGGCGGTCGGTTGCAACTGGAAGGCAAACCCGCCGTCGCGATCCTCCGCGGCGCCGTTGTAGAGCACCGCGTCGACGCTTTGCAGGCGTTCGACTGGCTCACGCAACGGCCCGGCTGGCAGGCAACGCTGGTTGCCCAGGCCTCGGGCGGCGTCGATCAGCACCAGTTCAAGGTCGCGGGCCAGACGGTAATGCTGCATGCCGTCATCGGAGAGGATCAGGTCCAGCGGCTCGCTCGCCAGCAGTGCTTCTACCGCGCGGCTGCGGTCCGGGTCGATCATCAACGGCACGCCGGTACGCTGGACGATCAACAACGGTTCATCACCCGCCACTTCGGCACGTTGGTCGGCTTTGACCCGCCAGGGTAGCTGCGGCGGCTTGGCGCCGTAACCACGACTGACCACGCCCACCCGCAAGCCACTGCGCTGGCAATGCTCGATCATCCACAGGATCAGCGGCGTCTTGCCGGTACCGCCCACGGTGATATTGCCGACCACGATCAGCGGCACGGGCGGTTGATAGATCTCGCCCTCACCCGCGAGGAAACGCTTGCGCTTGTTCATGACCACCCGCCGATACAGCCACTCCAGTGGCTGCAGCAGCTTCAGGGCCGGATGACCTTCGTACCACGCGGCGAGCAAGCGATCAGACATGGCCATCAATGCGCGGGCGGCGCCGCCTCGACAGTGGTCATGCGCAAGTGGCTGAAACCGAGCTTGCCGGCGGCGTCCATGGCGGTAATGACAGACTGATGCTGCGTCTTGCCGTCAGCGCTGATGGACAGCGGCAGATTAGTGTCGCCGTTGGACTCTTTTTGCAGCGCTTCCATCACCGTTGCCAGGTCGCTCTTGGGCAGGACTCGATTGTTCACCGAGAACACGCCTTCGGCGTTGATACCGATGTCCAGTTGCTTGACCTGCTGATCCTCAGCTGGCGAACCACTGACCGCTTCCGGCAAGTCGACGCGCAACTGGGTTTCACGGGTAAACGTGGTCGTGACAACGAAAAACAGCAGCAGGATGAACACCACGTCGATCAGCGACGCGAGGTTGATGTCTACCGTTTCCCGCGGCTTGCGGCGGAATTTCACGCTCGGCCCTCGGTCAGGTCCACATCACGGTCACCCTGCACCACCTCGACCAGTTTGATCGCTTCCTGCTCCATGCCCACCACCAGTTCATCGATCCGGCGTTGCAGGAAACGATGGAAGAACACCGACGGGATACCAACCATCAGGCCCGCAGCTGTGGTGATCAAGGCTTTGGAAATGCCGCCGGCGAGCACCGCGGCGTTGGTGCCCATGCCTGTGCCCATGAACGCGCTGAAGATATCGATCATGCCCAGCACCGTCCCCAACAACCCCAGCAACGGGGCCATGGCGGCGATGGTGCCCAAGGCGTTGATGTAACGCTCCAGTTCATGGATGACCCGGGCGGCGGCCTCTTCGATGCACTCTTTCATGATCTCGCGACCATGCTTGGAGTTGGCCAGGCCCGCCGCCAGGATTTCGCCCAACGGCGAGTTGGCGCGCAGTTCCTTGAGTTTTTCTTTATTGAGCTGTTTGTCTTTGATCCAGACCCAGACCTGGCCGAGCAAGTGCTCGGGGGTCACACGGCTGGCGCGCAGGGTCCACAGGCGCTCGGCGACGATGGCCATGGCCGCGATGGAACTCAGAATGATCGGCAGCATCATCCAGCCGCCGGATTTGACCAATTCCCACACAGTGACAGTCCCCTCGAAAAAGTGCGCCACTCTAACATAGGGGGTCGGCGCACCGAAGACCGTGATGTCGCATCCGGTCGGGCTTTAATAACTCTCGGCTATTTATTGACCGGCGGTGGATCGCGCCAGAAACGCCGGTCCAGACGCATCGTCCACGGAGGCTGGAAACACCCCAGTTGCAGATAAATGGCACCGTGCTCGGCGCTGTCGTAAATCGCCATGCCGCGTTTTTGATAACGCGCCACGACCGTGGGGTGCGGATGGCCAAAGGAATTGCCCTGGCCACGGGAGATCAATACGGCCTTGGGTTGCAACACGTTCAAAAGAACCATTGACGAGGAACTGCGGCTGCCGTGATGCGGTGACTGCAACCAATCGGTGGCCACCGCCAGCGAACTCTCCAACAAGACCCGTTCGGCAGCGGTGTCGATATCACCGGTCAGCAACAGTCGCTCGCCGCTGGCTTCTATTTGCAAGACGCAGGATTTCTGATTGCGGTCCTGGGCTGACGTCCATTGCCACAATTGGAAATTCACACCGTCCCAAGTCCATTGCCGGCCACTTTCACAGCCTTGGGCTTGCAGTGCGTCAGGTAAACCCTCGGGATCGCCACTGAGTATCTGCTTGACCGGCAGGCCATTGCTCACGGCTCGCGCTCCGCCTGCGTGATCGGCATCGGCGTGACTGATCAGCATCAGGTCGAGGCCCCTTACCCCGAGTTTGCGTAACGACGGCAGCACCACCCGCTCCCCCATGTCCAGATCGCCGAAACGCGGCCCTGCGTCATACAGCAGCGTGTGATGTCGGGTCCGCACCAGAATGGCCAAACCTTGACCGACGTCCAGTTGCCAGACATCGGCCCTGCCTTCCGGCAACAACGGCCGAAGCGGGAACACCAGCAACAACAGCAGCGGCCATCCTAATGGGCGTAGAGGCACGCCTCGCGGCAACAACAGCAGGACGGCGCCCAATGTACCCAGTGCCCAACACCACCACGGGATCGCCACCGGCACCCACGCCGGCAAATGCCCGGCCATCATTGTCAGCGCCCAGAACATCCCGTCGATCAAACCGCCCGCCAGCCATAGCAAGCCTTCGCCCACATAAGGGACGAGCAACAACAATGTCCCGAGCAAGGCGGGCGGCAACACCACCAGGCTGATCCAGGGCACGGCCAGCAGATTGACCACCGGCCCGCTGAGGCTGATCGGCAAGCCGAGCACCAGCAGCAACGGGCACAGGCCGATCGCGATCAGCCATTGAGCCCGCGTCCAGGTTTGCCACCATCGCCAGGGGCCCAGCCGCCCGCCAAAGGTGAAGATCAACACCCCCACGGCGGCGAAGGACAACCAGAAACCCGGCTGCAGGCTGGCCAACGGATCCAGCAGCAAAACACCATTGAGCGCCAGCAACAGCGGCCACCAGGCGCCGAGGTGACGAAAGCGCAGCCGCCATAGCAGCACCAGACCGATCATCACGCAGGCGCGTTGCACCGGAACGTCGAAGCCGGCCAGCAGCCCGTAAGCCAGCGCCGCCGAGAACGCCAGCCCGCAGGCCCATGGCAGCCACGGTAAACGGCCTGGCCAGAGGCCAAACCGCGCCAACCCGGCGATCAGCAGGTAGACCAGCCCCGCCAACATTCCGATGTGCTGCCCGGAAATCACCAGCAGATGCACCGTGCCGGTGTCTTGCAGCACCTGCCACTCCTCACGGCTCAGCCCGGCGCCATCGCCCAGTACCAGCGCGGTCAACGCGGCGGTTCGGCCTTGGGCATCGACCGCGAGTAAACGCTGGCGGATACCGTCACGCCAGGCCCATCGGGCTTCGGCGAGTCGCTCACCGTCCTTGACCGTGCCGATCGCACCGATGCGTTGAGCCAGCAGCCAGGCGTCGTAATCGAAGGCATGCGGATTGAGCAGCCCGACAGGACGCTTCAATTTGACCGCCAGTCGCCAGCGTTCGCCGCTGCTGACCGGCGGCCCGCCATACCAGGCCAGGCGCAAACGCCTGGGCAGCTTCGTTCGCCTGGATTGACTGTCCGTCAGTTCGAATCGCACCACGCCGTCGGCATTTTGCGCCAGCCCCGTCACCCGCCCTTCAACCCAACGGGTTTCGCCGTCGAGTTTTTGTAGCAGCCGATCATCCAGCGCCCACTGCGCATTCGCGCACGCCCAACTGAAGCCGAACAGGAAAAACGCCAACGGATACGTCCGAAACGGCAGCAGCATCAAACCCGACAGTGGCAGCCACATCCAAAACCAGACCGGCGGTAAAACCGGCAAAAAACGCAGGGCCAACAAACCCAGCGCGAGCGCCAACATCCCTGTGCGCATACACTCATCCTTGAGAGTCCCCACCTAGGCATAGCCGGCCAACCGCACCGGCGCCGTTATCAATTGTCACAAAGTCTGAATGGGCGGTTCGTAGAATCCAGACATACTTGCCGCCTTAACCGACCGAGAAGCCTTATGCCCCGGCGCTTGTTCAAACGCTACATGCCAGACCCGACCAGCATCAGGGAACACAAATCCTTACGCTTTCTCGGCACCCTGCTGCATGACCCCAACCTCTGGCACCTCAACCGTCACTCCGTGGCCCGCGCGATGGCGGTTGGCCTGTTCGCGGCGTTTCTACCGATCCCGTTGCAAATGCTCCTGGCTGCGGTGCTGGCGATCATGGTGCGAGGCAACATGCCGATTGCGGTGAGCCTGGTCTGGCTGACCAACCCGATCACCATGCCGGCGGTGTTTTTCTGCACGTACCAGACCGGGGCCTGGCTGTTGGATGTGCCCACTCGCCAGTTGCCCGACTCTTTGTCCTGGGAATGGGTCAGCAGCGAATTGTCGACGTTATGGCAACCGTTTTTGCTGGGTTCGGTGGTGACAGGGTTGGTGTTGGGGGCTCTCGCCTATTTCCTGACCATGACGTACTGGCGGTGGTGGGTGGCGCGCCAGTGGAAGCGGCGCAAGAAAAGCCGGATGTAGGAATGCAAAACGGCCTCCATTGTTGGAGGCCGTTTTTTCATGCGGTGTTTGTGCTGGCGGTCTTGAATCAGGTACGCATCCCGCGCCCACTGACCAGCAACCGTGCGCAACCGACATACAACACAATCGTCGCCACCAGCATAAAGGTGATTGCGATGCTGATCTTGATGTCCGAAACCCCAAGAATGCCGTATCGGAACGCGTTGACCATGTGCAACACCGGGTTCGCCAGGGACACGGTCTGCCAGAACGGTGGCAACAGGGAGATCGAGTAAAACACCCCGCCCAGGTAAGTCAGCGGTGTCAGCACGAAGGTCGGGATGATCGAGATGTCATCGAAGTTGCGTGCAAACACGGCGTTGATGAAGCCCAGCAGCGAAAAGATCGTCGCCGTCAGTACCACCACCAGAATGGTCACGCCCAGGTGATGCACCTGCAAATCGGTGAAGAACAGCGACAGTATCGTCACGATGATCCCGACCATCAGCCCGCGCAACACGCCGCCCAGGGTATAGCCGATCAGAATCGTATGCGGCGACACTGGCGACACCATCAGTTCCTCGATGGAACGCTGGAACTTGCTGCCGAAGAAACTCGAGACCACGTTGCCATAGGAGTTGGTGATCACCGACATCATGATCAGCCCCGGCACGATGTACTCCATGTAGGTGAAGCCACCCATGCCACCAATCTGCTTGCCGATCAGATTGCCGAAGATCACGAAATACAAAACCATGGTGATGGCCGGCGGCAGCAGCGTCTGCGGCCAGATCCGGGTAAAACGCCGGACCTCACGGTAAACGATGGTATTGAGGGCAACGAGGTTGGGCTGCAGCTCGGAACTCATACCGCCACCTTCGACAGATTTTTCTCCACCAGGGACACGAACAACTCCTCGAGGCGATTGGTTTTGTTGCGCAGGCTCAGCACTTCGATGTTTTGCTGCGCCAGTTGAGTAAACAGCGCGGTGATGCCCATGGCCTTGTCGACCTGGACTTCCAGCGTGTGACCATCGAGCAGTCGGGTCGGGTAGCCGAGTAACTGCGGCGCACTGGTCAACGTGTTTTTGATGTCGAGCAGGAAGGTTTCCACATGCAGTTGGCTGAGTAACTGTTTCATGCTGGTGTTTTCGACAATAGTGCCGTGGTCGATGATGCCGATGTTGCGGCACAACTGCTCAGCCTCTTCCAGGTAGTGCGTGGTGAGGATGATGGTGATGCCTTTCTGGTTCAGCTCGGTGAGGAAGGTCCACATCGAGCGACGCAGTTCAATGTCCACACCCGCCGTCGGTTCGTCGAGGATCAGCAGACGCGGTTCGTGGACCAGCGCACGGGCGATCATCAGTCGACGCTTCATGCCGCCGGACAGTGAACGCGACGGCACATCGCGTTTGTCCCACAGCCCCAGTTGGGTCAGGTATTGCTCGGCGCGTTCCTTGGCGATTTTCGGCGGGATGCCGTAGTAACCAGCCTGGGTGACGACGATGTCGAAAGTCTTTTCAAACTGGTTGAAGTTGAATTCCTGGGGCACCACGCCGATGCAACGCTTGAGCGCCGCCGGCTCCTTGTCCAGGTCGTGACCGAAGATATTCACCGTTCCGCTGGTCTTGTTCACCAGGGTCGAGAGAATGCCGATGGTCGTGGATTTGCCCGCGCCGTTAGGGCCGAGCAGGGCGAAGAAGTCACCTTCGGCAACGTCCAGATCGATACCACTCAGGGCCTGGAAACCGTTGCCGTAGGTTTTGGTTAGCTGCCGGATGGACAGAGCGGAACTCATATCGGATTACGCACCAAGAAGGAAGAAAGGGATAAAAGACGGCCTGCGGCGACTGGAGCAACCACGGCACATGAGCGCAATGGTGCTTGTCGCCGCCACACAAGTACAGTCAAGTGTGTCGATAGTGAGTATTAACTCAACGCGGTCATAACGGCTTTTTGATACGCCGGACGCTGTTTCAACCGGGCATACCAGGCTTCGAGGTGCGGCTGCGGCGCCCGCTCGATCGGCATCTCGAACCAGGCATAAATAAAACTGCCGAGCGGAATATCGCCCATGCCGATTTCATCACCGGACAGGTAAGGTTTGATCGACAACGCTTGATCGGCCATCGACAGCAGCTCAGTGCATTCTTTGATTGCGGCGTTGATGGCCGACCAGTCCTGCTTGTCTGCCGAAGTGCGCATCACGCCCCAGAATACGGTGCGGAACGGGCCGGCGAGGCTTGAAGTGGTCCAGTCCATCCACTTGTCGGCCGTGGCGCGAGCTTTTACATCCGCCGGATACCAGGCGCTGCCGTCGGCATATCGGGCCATCAAGTAACGCACGATGGCATTGGATTCCCACAGGACAAAGCCGTCATCCTCGATCACCGGAATGCGACCGTTGGGGTTCATCGCCCGGTACTCCGGTGTATCGACGACACCAAAGGCGCCGCCCGCATCGATGGCCTCGTAGGCCAGCCCCAGCTCTTCGGCGGCCCACAAAGGCTTTCTGACATTCGACGAGTTTTTACGACCCCAGATCTTCAGCATGACCGCCTCTTTTTCGATAAGTGGGCAGGCAGCATACGCCGGATCAGGCGCGACTCAAATCGCTCTGCATATCCCCCAGCAGGGCCGGCAGTGTGTCGCTGAACAAGTGTGGATAGCACTTTTCCAGGTGCTCGAAAAAGAAGGCTTCCGGCACGTCGGTGAACTGGCCGTGATCGACCAGGTACTCCATCAACTGCGCGCCATCGCGATTGAACGGATGAAAGACACTGTCGTTGATCCCGTCGAATTCCAGCGGCGCAACATTGAACAATTCACAGAGTTGCTGGTTGAAGGCCGGCGTGGCCTTGACCCAGCGGTCGTTCAGATACAGCTCGGTGTAGCCGTGCATGGCGAACACATCGCTTTTCAGCAGTTCGAGCAAGCGCGGGGTCGACAGGTGATTGCGCACGTCCGCCAGGCCGATGCGCGCAGGGATCCCGCAATGTCGTGCGGCACCGGCCAACAACGTGGCTTTGGGCACGCAATAGCTTTCCCCGGCGGCCAGCGCATAACTGCCGCGCAAGGTCTCTGGGTTGCGGCTGAACGTGTAGGGGTTGTAACGCACGGCCTCGCGCACCGCGTAGTAGAGGTTGATTGCCTGCTCAAGCGGATCGCGACCACTGCCGCGGTGTTTTTCGGCGAACTCCACCACCGAGGGGTGGTCACTATCGATGAAGCGGCCGGGACTCAAGTACTCGTGCATGAGATCAATCTCCTGGGGAAGCCCCGAGTCTAGCGACAGGCTCAGCACAGAGATAACGACGTTTCGGCCAAACATGCGCGTATTGTCGCGTAGGAAACGAACGAATTCCCGAGCGTGTTGCCAACCGAGCCTACAAATCTCGCCCAAGGTTTCCCACGATTTCAATCACCTCGCTCTGACCACCCTGTTTGGCGGATGCCGTCTAAGCTCTGAAGGTTGGTTTTACCCTGGTTCACGGAGGATTAAATATGCTGCTGTTGTGGATACTGGTTCTGATTGTCGGGATAGCCTGGTTAGCCCATCGTCGCACCGCCCCCCTGCCCGCCCTGTGCATTATTGCCGTCTACATCGTCGCGATGGGCGCTTTCAGCCACGCGCCGGGTTGGCTGCTGCTGGTGTTCTGGGTGTTGATTGCAGCCGTTGCGGCCCCCTTGCTGCTGCCCGACCTGCGTCGCAAGTTCTTCAGCGCGCCGCTGTTCAGCTGGTTCCAGAAAACCCTGCCGCCGATGTCGCAAACCGAACGCGACGCCATCGACGCCGGCACCGTATGGTGGGACGGCGAATTGTTCAGCGGCCGTCCGGACTGGGACAAATTGCTGTCCTATCCAAAAGCCCAACTGACTGAGGAGGAACAGGCTTTCATCGACGGCCCGACCGAGGAACTCTGCGCCATGGTCACCGACTGGCAGATCGGGCAAGACATGGACCTGCCCGCTGAAGCCTGGACACACATCAAGGAAAACGGCTTCTTCGCGCTGATCATTCCCAAGGAATTTGGCGGCAAGGGCTTCTCCGCCTACGCCCACTCACAGGTCGCGATGAAACTGGCGACCCGCAGCGGCGATCTTGCGTCCACCGTGATGGTCCCCAATTCCCTCGGCCCGGCCGAACTGCTGCTGCATTACGGCACCGATGAACAACGCAATCATTACCTGCCAAGGCTGGCCCGTGGTGACGACATTCCGTGCTTCGCGTTGACCGGTCCGCTGGCCGGTTCTGACGCCGGGGCAATGCCCGACACCGGGGTGATCTGCAAAGGTGAATGGGAAGGCAAGGAAACCCTCGGCCTGCGCCTGAACTGGGAAAAGCGTTACATCACCTTAGGCCCGGTGGCGACCCTGCTCGGCCTCGCCTTCAAGGCCTATGACCCGGACCACTTGCTGGGAGACAAGGAAGACCTGGGCATCAGCCTGGCGCTGATTCCAACCGACACGGCCGGTGTTGAAATCGGCCGCCGTCACCTGCCGCTGGGGGCCGCGTTCATGAACGGCCCGAACTCCGGCAAGGACGTGTTCGTGCCGCTCGATTTCCTCATCGGCGGCCAGGAAATGCTCGGCAAGGGCTGGATGATGCTGATGAATTGCCTGTCGGTCGGGCGTTCGATTTCGTTGCCGGCAGTCGGCACCGGCGCGGCCAAGTTCACCAGTCTGGTGACGGGGCAGTACGCTCAGGTTCGCGAGCAATTCAACGTTCCATTGTCGGCGTTCGAAGGGATTCAGGAAGCCATGGCGCGCATCGGCGGCAACGCCTGGATGATGGACGCGGCGCGAATGTTGACTGCCAACGCGGTGGACCTGGGTGAGAAACCGTCGGTGCTCTCGGCGATTCTCAAGTATCACCTTACCGAACGCGGTCGCGAGTGCATCAGCCACGCGATGGACGTTCACGGCGGTAAAGCCATCATCATGGGACCGAACAACTACCTCGGTCGCAGCTGGAATGGCGCGCCGATTTTCATCACCGTGGAAGGCGCGAACATTCTTTCGCGCAACCTGATGATCTTCGGCCAGGGTGCCATTCGCTGCCATCCGTTCGTACTCAAGGAAATGGCCCTCGCCGGTCGTGAAGACAAGGACCAGGCCCTTACCGAGTTCGATGGCCTGCTGCTCAAACACATTGGTTTTGCCGTGAGCAATGCCGCCAGCACGTTGGTGCTGAACCTCGGTTTCGGGCACTTCGAGCACACGCCGGGCAACACGCTCAGCCAGGGCTACTTCCGCGCGCTCAATCGTCAGGCCGCAGCGTTCGCCATGCTGGCGGACCTGAGCATGATGCTGTTGGGCGGTGAACTGAAACGCCGCGAACGCCTGTCTGCACGCCTCGGGGATGTACTCAGCAACCTGTACCTCGCCTCTGCCGCCCTCAAGCGTTACCACGATCTCGATTCACCAGAGCACATGGCGCCGCTGTTTACCTGGGCCATGGAGGAAAGCCTTGGTCAGTCGGAACGGGCACTGGATGAACTGCTGACCAACTTCCCGAACAAGGTACTGGGTTGCCTGTTGCGGGTGATCGTGTTCCCGTTCGGCCGTCGACACAAAGGGCCATCGGACAAACTCGGCGCCGAAGTGGCTGCCGTGATTGGTCGCGCCAAGGGCGACCCGACGCTCGAAGAGCTGCTGGGCGGTTGCTACCGTCCGCAATCGGCCGAGGACGCCGTCGGTGCTTTGCAACACGCCTGCAATTTGTTGAACGCTGCGCAGCCGCTGCAGAAAAAACTGCACATCGCGCTCAAAAGTGGCCAGGTCAAACCGGCCGCCGGGGAACACGTCATCGATGCCGCGCTGGAGGCGGGAGTATTGCAGGCAACGGAAGCGCAAACCCTGCGGGCCGCCGAAGCGGCACGACGCAAGGTGATCGACGTCGATGATTTTGACAAAGGAGAACTGGCATTGGCACCCGGAAAGGTCCGCTGATCCAGTGCCCCCATGCAAAACGGGCGCAGGGGCTTTATACTCCCGCGCCCGTTTTGCTCTTGAGGACTTATCTCGTGTCCAACGTCGTTGCCGACCATCTCGTCTTGCTTGACCACTTGCGCAGCATCCTGGTCGCCGTGGGTGAGGCCGAACAGGTTCCCGAAGAAAGCCATGCCTTGTTCCTGGAGCGCTTCGATGAATTGCGTGCGTTGCTGCCGGTCGATCCGATCGAAAGCCAATACCTGGGCCAGGACATTCTCTGCCAGGTAATCACCCGCTACCCGCAAATTGCCCACCTGGTTCCGCGCGACCTGCTGTGGTACTTCGCCGGTGACTGCCTGCATTACATGCCCGATGATGAAATCGATCTGTATCAGGCGCTGGAAGAACGTCGCTTCGAAGCTGAACAGAACGACGAACCGTTTGACTGGAACCAGGAAAAGCAGCTGCTGGCGATGTCGAACGACGACAGCAAGCACTGATTTCCGACCAGTTACACAAAAGGCCCGCATGGTTGAACATGCGGGCCTTTTTTGTGCGATCAAAACAAGCCGTCACTCTCGGGCAGCTCATACTCCGATACGCCCATCACCAGACTGCTCGACTTACCGGGCTTGCCCAACGTCGGCTCCTTCTCCAGACACTCCACCAAGTAATCAATCAATACCCGTATTTTGGGAGGCAGGTACCGAGTGGGCGAATGCAGCAACCAGGCCCCGCCGTGGTAGGAGGCCAGAAAGGTCCAGTCCGGCAGCACTTGCACCATCACCCCCTTCTCCAAGGCCCGCCGCGCCGTGAAATACGGCAGGCTGCCAATGCCGATGTGCTGCAATACCGCTCCAAACCGTACGCCAGTATGATTGGCGGCATATCGCCCGCGCACACCGACAGTCACCGATTTGCTGCCTTTCTTGAATTTCCAGCGCGCATCGCTTGGGGTTTCACCCAGGTAGATACAACTGTGATTGAGCAAGTCATGGGGGTGCGTCGGCGTCCCGTGTTCGGCCAAATATTGCGGTGTCGCACAGAGCAAATGGTCGATCGTCAGCAACTGCCGCCCCACCAGCCCCGAAGGTGGCCGATCGGTGATGCGAATCGCCAGGTCGACGTGATCATCGATCAAATCGACCTGGCGATCTTCAAGCATCAGTTCTACATCCACTTTGGGATAGCGGCGTAAAAACTCCGGCATGTGCGGGTGAATCACAATTCTTCCCACCGCTTTTGGAACGCTCAGACGCACCAACCCTTCGGCTTCGTCAGTGAACTGCCCGCTGATTTCCATCACCGACTTGGCCGCGCTGACCATTTCCTGGCAACGCTTGAACACTTCTTCGCCACCGTCGCTCAAGCGTAATTTGCGCGTGGTTCGTTGCAGCAGGCGCGTGGCCAGCGCCTTCTCCAGCCGCGAAATGCTGCGACTGACCGCCGAAGGTGAAGAACCCAGTTGGCGGGCCGCCTCGGAAAAGCTGCCGGTCTCGACAACCTTGACGAAAATCGCCATTTCCCCAAGCAGCGGCAGTGGAAGATTTATGCTCACAGCGCAACAGTCCTTTGATGTTTGAACGGATTATCACGCAATTCCACGCTTCATATAATAAAAATAGAAACTTTAATAAGGGCATGGAATATGACGCTTCGCCTCTTTTTCCATAGTGATGACCTCAAGGCTAATGTGGAAGTCCTGGATTGCACGCCCCACGAAAACGAATTTGCAGTGGTGCTGCGCGCCACGCTGTTCCACCCACAAGGTGGCGGACAGCCCTTTGATACCGGCTCAATTGGCGATAGCCAGGTCCTGCGGGTAATCCAGGATCCTGAGCGGATCATTCATTTCGTCGACCGACCGGTAAAACCCGGCATGACCCAGATTCGCGTGGACGGCGAGCGACGCCAGTTCAATACGCGCATGCATTCAGCCGGGCATCTGATCGGTCACTTCGTCCAGGCCAAGGGCTGGATGCCGATCAAGGCGCATCACTGGCCGGGCGAAGGGCGGGTGCAGTTCAAAGCACTGGAAAGTGCACAGGACGTCGACGCCCAAACCGTTCAACTCGGCATTGAACAGTGGATTGCCGAGGATTTTCCGCGCCTGACGTCATTGCGCGAAGGCGCCCGGGAAATCGGTTTCGGGGCACTGCCCGCCTACGGCTGCGGCGGCACCCATGTACGTAGCCTGAAGGAATTGGCCACGGTCACGATCGCCTCCCTTTCATTGAAGAAGGGAACGCTGTCAGTCCACTACACCGTGGACTGAGCATTTGGGCGATGACGGCACCGTCATCGCCTGACGCCGGGGGAGCCTGCGCTCGCGGGTTCTGTTGACTATCTGATAGATGGACCTAAGACATGATGCTTGACGTCGAGCGTCTCGATGAGACGTGCATAAAAAAACTGGCCAATGAAGAAGTCCTCGCCATCCGCGTCAAAGGCTTGCTGCCCCAGCCGCTGGCGATTCAGATTGGCGACAAGATCCTCGCCCCCGGTTTCGAAGGCTATATCAATGCGCCAAGCATCGGCCGCATTGGCATGGCGTTTTATGAAGCGGAAAACCAGCCGCTGCTGATCGAGGACTACTTCGAACGCGCCACCCGCAACATTGCGGAATTGCGTAACCGGTGCGCGCCCTATTCGTCCCCGGTCGACACCCTGCGCTGCATGCTCGACGAATCCTGGCCGGCAGGCGCGCACCTGGAGAACCTCTACGGTCGCAAGATGTATGTCGGCTTGTCGCGGGTGGTGAAACCGGGCGTTTGTTTTCTTGCCCACCACGACATTTTCGCCAAGGACGCCCCCGACAGTTACCAGGCCAGAAGCCTGGAAGCACAGTTTGCCTGCAACGTTTACCTGAACATGCCGACCGAGGGCGGCGCACTGCAGATGTGGGACGACGACATTTCGCCGGACCGGTTCGACGAGATGCGCGGCGACAGCTACGGCATCGACCCGGCCTTGCTCGGCCCTCCGACCTTGGAGATACGCCCCGAGCCGGGCGATTTCATCATGTTCAATTCGCGCTGTATGCACTCGGTGACACCGGGCGTGGCGGATCCGCGATTGAGCCTTTCATTCTTTGTCGGCTACCGCGGCAATGCTTCACCCCTTACCTTCTGGAGTTGAGATGCTTTCGAATTACTTGGGCGAGTTCCTGGCGCTGGCAACCATTCACTTCCTGGCCGTGGTCGCACCCGGGCCGGACTTTGCCGTGACCATCCGCCAGAGCGTGCGTTTCGGCCGGTTGGTGGGCATCTGCACGGCGCTGGGTATCGGCGCGGGGATTTCCGTGCACGTGCTTTACACCCTGCTCGGGGTCGGCGCCCTGATGCATACCACACCGTGGCTGTTGACCGTGGCCAAGGTCGTGGGCGGCGCCTACATTTTGTACCTCGGGATCAGCTTGCTACGCAGCAAACCAAAATCCACGCTTGAGGGCGATAAAGTCCCGGACGAACCCGTCGTCGAACAAACGCTGTTGAAGGCCTTCACCACCGGGTTTCTGACCAACGCGACCAACCCCAAGGCGACGCTGTTTTTCCTGGCGATTTTCACCACCATCATCAGCGCCACAACACCGCTGAACATCCAGGCGCTGTATGGGGTCTGGATGTGTTTTGTGAATGCGGTGTGGTTTGTGATCGTCGCGCTGTTCTTTTCCAGCACCCGGGTGCGCGTGCTGTTCATGCGCATGGGGCATTGGTTTGAACGGACGATGGGGGTGATTCTGATCCTGTTCGCCGGGCGCCTGATTCTGTCGATGTAAAACCTGCGCCCACGCAAAAGGCCCGCCGAGTCTGACTCGCGGGCCTTTTTCATATCTGCGTCGCTTTTGCATTTCTGTGCGACAGATCCCACTTTAAAGCCTCCCCTTTCACGCCTACGTGGTGTTAGTTTGGAAATGTTTCTGACCAATCGATCAGACACTTCCCACAAACCGCCTGCAAAGGAATGCCTTTCACAATGGACTTCTCACTTAAGCATCTGGCCGCGTCGACCCTGATTCTGGCCAGCCTTTCGTCGTTTACCGTAGCCGCGCAAACCAACATCACCCCGCAACAGAGTGCGACCATTCTCAAGAATTTCAGCGACGCCTCAGCCTCGGATTTCAGGCAGTTCCTGGCCGGCGTGGCCAAAAGCAACCTGGCCAAAACCGCCGACCTCGGCCCGGCCATCAGCGCTTTCCAGGACAACAAGACGCTTACCCCGGAACAGCAGAACGAAATCCATCGTCTTCTGGGCCTCTATGCACGGGTGAAATATGGCGCTGCGGCTACCGAGACGTTGCGTGAGCTGGTGGCAATCCCGACCTTCCAGGTGGAGGGCGTTGCTCAGCACGACAACCCCGAATTCATCAAGATCGCCGACAAGATCAAAAGCCTTGCCCAGTCCTTCAACCTGAATTTCCGCAACATCGACAACCGTGTCTATGAAATTTCCCTTGAGGGCAGCGGTGATGAAGTGGTGGGCATTCACGCACATGCCGACGTGGTGCCGGTGACGCCAGAGAACTGGGTCCTGAAAGACGGCACCCGCCTGGATCCGTTCAAGGTCACCCTGATCGGCGACCGCATGTATGGTCGCGGTACCGAGGATGACAAGAACGGTATCGTGGTGGCCCTGTACGCCATGAAGGTGATCAAGGAAGAGAAGCTGCCGCTGGCAAGGAATTTCAAGCTGCTGATCGACACCACCGAAGAAACCACCGGCGACGCCATCCCCTATTACTTCGAACACAACCCGACGCCCAACTACAACCTGGCGCTGGACGGCGGCTACCCGGTGGTCATCGCCGAAAAAGGCTACGGCACCGTGATGGGCAGCTTTGCCCGGCGTGACGGCGAGGGCCAGGGCGCGGAAATCACCTCGATGACCGGCGGCTTGGCCACCAACCAGATTCCGTCGGCTTCGGTCGCCACATTAGTGACTGACAAGCCTGCCGAACTGGCCGCCAGCCTGCAAAAGGCCGGTAGCGAGTATGCCAAGCGCAATGGTGGAAACTTCGAGGTAAGCGCCAAAGTCGTCGACAAGGACGTCAAGCTCACGGTGACCGGCGTTTCCGCCCACTCCTCCGAGCCCGAGTCTGGCGTCAACCCGGTCGCCAGGATGCTGGACTTCATCAACAGCCTCGACGGAAAAGTCGCGCTCAAGCACAACCACATCACCGACGCCGCCCGCTACGCTGCCGACAACTGGGGGCTGGATTACCTGGGCGGGAAATTGGGTGTCGGTTTTGCCGATGACTTCATGGGGCCGCTGACGACGTCTCTGACCTTTGTCGGGATGAATGACACAACCTTCAAGCTGGCGGTCAACCTGCGCGTGCCGAAGGGCAAGTCCCCGGAAGCCCTCAAGGCCGAAATTGCCGAAAAGATTGGCGCTTGGAGCAAGAAGAGCCACGTAGCGGCAACGTTCGACTATTCCATCGCCGAGCCGATGTATCGCAATCCTGAGGGTGAGTGGGTCAAGGCCTTGCTGGCCGTGGCCAGCGAAAACCTGGGCATGGAACACAAGTACGGCACTTCTGCCGGCGCCACGTCGGTGCATGAACTGCCCAATGGTGTGCAATTCGGCCTGGCCCGGCCGGAAGTGAAATACACCGGCCACACGGATAACGAGTTCAAGACGGTCGACCAGTTCCTGCTGGACCTGCAGATCGTGACCGAAATGATGGGGCGCATCGGGCAGTTGCCGAAGCTCTGATCGCCTTCCGACCCACCTGATGCTCATCAGTCAGGGAACAAAACCTGGGGGAGCGAGCTTGCTCGCGATGGCGGAGTTACATTCAACATCAATGTTGACTGCCCCATCGCTATCGCGAGCAAGCTCGCTCCCACAAGGATTGCGTTGCTGAACACTTGAACTGATCGGCACAACTCGAAGAAGCTTTTTTGTTGCGCCATAAAAAACGCACAAACAAAAACGCCGCTCATTGCTGAGCGGCGTTTTCGTTAAATATGGAGCGGGAAACGAGACTCGAACTCGCGACCCCGACCTTGGCAAGGTCGTGCTCTACCAACTGAGCTATTCCCGCAAATGGCGTCCCCTAGGGGACTCGAACCCCTGTTACCGCCGTGAAAGGGCGGTGTCCTAGGCCACTAGACGAAGGGGACACGCTAACTGAAACACATGGTGTGTATTTCAGTGCCCAAATCCGCATCCGAAGATATCGGTTCTGGTTTCACTCAACGCCGCCCGAAAGCAACGCTGTTTAAAAATGGAGCGGGAAACGAGACTCGAACTCGCGACCCCGACCTTGGCAAGGTCGTGCTCTACCAACTGAGCTATTCCCGCATTGGCGTCCCCTAGGGGACTCGAACCCCTGTTACCGCCGTGAAAGGGCGGTGTCCTAGGCCACTAGACGAAGGGGACACACGTACAACATTCACTCCCTACCGCGTTTCGCTGTGTGCTTTACGCTGTAAGTGGCGCGCATTCTATGGATGGATTGAGGGGTCGTCAACCCCCAGATATAAATTTATTTAAATCAATGACTTCGCCCTGCTTTCAGACGCGTTTCGGGCTTTTCCACAGACTGGCCCCCAACGCCTATATTCCGGCCTCCTTCAAGACGCTATAGTCCACGCCATCAAGATGATGGCAATCTGGAACATCTTCGCCACCATTTATATAAGCAGAGCAACGGCCGATACATTTATGGCCATAGCTGATTCAAGTCGTCGAGCGGCCTATGCGCCCCAATGGCAAGCCACTACACTCGAACGCAAACCCTATAAAGAGGTCTTACCGGTGACACCACTCATGATCACCCTGCTAGTTGTAGCCGGGATCGCACTATTGATCGCCATTGGCTACATGAACCATGTGGTGGAAAACAACAAGCTGGAAAAGGCCCGTACCAAGGTTGAGCTCAACGACCGCCTGCGTCGCTGCGGCGAGATCACCGAGACCTTTCCCGGCCAGTTGATGACACCGGCGCTCAAGCTGCTGTTGACCCGCCTGGAGCTCAACGTCTGCCAGCGCCTGCTCAACCTGGAAAAGACCAGTGCCAACCTCAGGGCGCGGATCACCGAACTGGAGGCCCTTGCCGCCCAAGGCGAGTCGATCCCGGTCAACAATCCGCCAGCACCGATCCAGACCGAAGCCAAGGCCAAGGACGTACGCTTCCTGCTGGAAGCCCTGCATGGCCAGATCACCCGTGCCGCACAGGACGGTTTCCTGCCGACCAACGAAGCCAAGCGCTGGATCCGCGAAGTCCGCCATATCCTGGTACTGCTGCACATCGAGTTCTTCAACAATCTTGGCCAGCATTGCTTGCAACAGAACCAGCCAGGTCAGGCGCGCCTGGCGTTCGAACGTGGCGTGCAGTACCTGCGTAAACAGCAAGAGCCGCAGGTCTATGCCGAGCAATTGGAATACCTGGAGAAACTCCTGGCTCGCGCCAACGCCATGGTGATGGACAACATCGCTGCCGTTGAGGGTGAGGCAAACCAGTTGAACGTAGGCCTCAAACAAGTCGACGCCGATGCCGACTGGAAAAAGAAAGTGATCTACGACTGATTTGCGAGAATAGAAAAGCCACCTGCGAAGGTGGCTTTTTTTTGGGTTGGGTTGGGTGGGGAGTGCAGTCGGGAGAGATGGGTTGGCTGTCGGGCCGTCATCGCGAGCAGGCTCGCTCCCACAAGGCTCCCACAGTGATCACAGGGCTCTTCAGAGCCGGAAGTGCCCCACCATCCCTTTCAGTTCAAGCCCGAGCTGAGCCAGCTCAATGCTGGACGCCGCGTTGCCCTGCATCGCCAGTGACGACTGATCCGCGCTCGCGCGAATGCTCGTGACGCTGCGATTGATTTCCTCGGCCACCGAACTCTGCTCCTCGGCTGCCGCGGCAATCTGCTGGTTCATCTGCTGAATCAACGACACCGCTGCCGCAATACTCCCCAGCGCACTCTCGGTCTGCAACGCATCGCTGACGGCGAGTTTCACCAGTTCGCCGCTGTTCTGAATCTGCTGCACCGACGATTGAGCGGCCGAGCGCAAGGCACTGACCAGTCGCTCGATCTCCTCGGTCGATTGCTGGGTACGCTTGGCGAGCGCCCGGACCTCGTCGGCCACCACGGCAAACCCCCTGCCCTGCTCGCCTGCCCGCGCGGCTTCGATCGCCGCGTTGAGCGCCAACAGGTTGGTCTGTTCGGCAACACTTTTGATCACGCTGAGCACTGTGCCAATGTTCTGGATCTCTGCGCTCAGGCTTTCGATGCTGGAACTGGCCGACGTCGCCGAATCCGCCAGTTGCTCGATGCGTGCCATGCTCTGGCGCACCACTTGCTGACCGCTTTCGACTTTGCCATCCGCGGTCTGTGCGGCCTGGGCCGCCTCTTCGGCATTGCGCGCCACGTCGTGCACCGTCGCGGTCATCTGGTTCATCGCCGTGGCGACCTGCTCGGTTTCTTCTTTCTGACTGCTGACTTCCAGGTTGGTCTGCTCGGTCACCGCCGACAGTGAATGCGCCGAACTGGCCAATTGCTCGATACCGGCCTGCAAGCCACTGACGATGCTGCTGAGCCCGGCGCCCATCTGCTGCATCGCCTGCATCAATTGGCCGATCTCGTCACGGCGCGTCACTTCAACCGTCGCACTCAAATCACCCGCGGCAATTTGCTGGGCAACCAGGATCACACTGCGCAGCGGTGCCACGATCAACCGGGTAATCACCCACGCCGCCACCAGCCCGACCAGCAACGCCAGGGCTGAGGAGCCTATGATCAGCAACGAGTTCTTTTTCAACTCGGCCTGCATCGACTGGTCTTCGGCGACATAGGCTTGATCCACCCGCTCCACCACTTGCGCGGCGCGCTGATGCAACTGTTCGTAGACGGTTTTCTCCTGGGCCAACAGGCCGGTATATTCCGTCAGTTTTTCGCTGAAACTGCCGATGTGACCGCTCACTTCATTGAGGACCGTCTGATAGCCCTCATCCTTGACCGTGGTTTTCAGCTGTTCGGCCTGGGTCAACGCCTGTTCCGCCTGCTCGATCTTGCCCTGGCCTGCGCTGTCGTCACCCTTGCGGCTCTGGTCCAGACGCACGCGCGCCTCGTTCATGGCCTGCAACATCAACCGCGAGACCTGGCTGACCTGACTGGCCTGCTCAAGGAATTGCCCACCCTCCTTACCTTCGGATTGCTTCAAGGTGTAGGCGCCATCATCGGCCAGGCCGGCTTGCAACACATCAAGGTTGTTGGCCACGCTGGACACCGACCAACTGGCCATTTCCAGCGCCAGGTCCTTGGCCTGACTCAGCGAGACAAACTCATCGAACGCCTTGCGATAAGCACCCAGCGACTGCTCGACATCATTCATCACCGGCACGTTAGCCGCGGACGCAGCCTTGAGCTGGGTCGCCAGAGCGATCAGGCCATCAACGCCTTCGTGCAGGGCATCGGCGGTTTTCGGGTTGCCGTGCAAGGCGTACTCCTGCTCAAGCAGACGCACCTTGAGCAAGCCGCTATTGAGCGACGACATCTGCTTGAGCCCATCGAAGCGATGACTGATGGTTTGCAGGGACCACACGCCGATGGCTGCCACCAGCGCGGTCAGCAGCAGCACCAGGACAAACCCGACACCCATTTTTTTTGCCATACCGAGGTTGGCAAAACGTCCTTGCACGGCCGAAATCATTGCACTTAGTCCCCTGACATAGTCTGTTGACGCAGATTCGCAACGGGCCTGTGCCAGCACAAGTCTCTGGCGTCGGAATAATGGCAAAAAGCTACGCCCGCGTCGTTTTCAGAACGCTTGAGGTCGATTCAGAGTGGTGGCCTGAAAAAATGCCCGGGCACGAGGATCACAGGCGCAAGCCACGTTGATGCGCTGCCAGTCCGTGGCCTCACCGCCGGGATTGAATGCAGTGGCGGAAGACAACAACACACCGAAGCGTCGGGCTTGCGTGCGCACCTGAGCGTAGTCAGACATTCGTGATCGTGCCCAGATGAACAATCCGCCCACCGGTTTGCCGAAAACCTCCCAATCGGCATCTTCGAGTATCTGCAAGGCAGCCTCTCTGTCGGTGTTCAATCGCTGGCGCTGACGCTGGACCAATTTGCGATACGCGCCGCTGGCCAAGAGGCAAGCCAGCACCGATTCGCAGAATCTTGAAGCGCCCATGCTGCTGGTCATCTTGACCTCGGCCAGTCGCGAAACAACCGCGACACTGGCGACGACAAAGCCGACGCGCAATGAACTGCTGAGGGTTTTAGAGTAGCTACCGACGTAGATGACGTTGTCGTCGATACCCAGCGCCGCGAGGCGAGTGCCGGGGCCGCGGTGCAAATCGGCAAAGACGTCATCTTCGATGACCAGCACACCGTGGTCTCGGGTCAGTTGCAGCACCTGCTGCGCCACGGCGGGTGCCAGGCTGCTGCCGGTCGGGTTGTGGTAGAAGCTATTGATAAACAGCGCACGGGGCCGGTACTTCAGCAACAACGCTTCAAGCGCCTGCGTATCAGGCCCGCGGGGGGTACGCGGCACCTCGATCATCGTCACGCCGTTCAGCCTGAGCAGATCGAACAACAGCGAATACCCCGGGCTTTCCACCACCACGCAATCCCCGGGTTTAAGCAACGTACGCACGATCAGATCCAGCCCGTGAGTCGCCCCGGTGGTGGTCAGTATCCGTCGTTCATCCACTTCGATGTCGAGTGGCTGGAGACGCTTGAGGATCTGCGATCGCAAGGCTGGCAACCCCAGTGGCGTGCTGTAGCTGAACAAAGCAGCCATGTCGGTGCGGCTCACCTGGCGAATCGCGTAGCTCAAATCGTCGGTTTCACGCCAGCTTTCGGGCAGGCTGCCACAGCCCAGTTGAAGTTTGCCCGTCACGCACTCCTGCGTTACGTCCGCCCCTTCTGACCAGGGACAACCCGGTCCCTGCGCAGGATGGGCAACTATGAAACCGGAGCCCTGACGCGGCGCCAGCATGCCTTGTGCGACCAGGCGCTCACAGGCTTCGACGACGCTGGATTGACTGAGCAGATTGACCCGTGCAATTTGCCGCGCTGAAGGCAAACGTGTCCCCGGCAGCACTCCGTCCCGACGGAGCCAGTCGGCCAACCCGTCGACGATTTGCTGCACGACTGGCACCAATGCCTGTCGATCGATTCTCAATTCCATGAGCAAGCAAACTCCTGTCCGTTTTGCGGGAAACAGTTAATCACAGGAGCGCTGGAGGAGAGGTGCGACAACGCCGCCAAAACCCTCGGTTCTAACCCTTTGAAACACATTGATCAGCCACGTCACGGAACTGTAAAAAAGCCCGCAAACGTGCGGGCTTTTTCCTACATTGCAGCGCCTGATTTCAAAACGCGGTAACGCCACCATCCACCGCCAGCGAATGGCCGGTGGTGAACGCCGCACCGTCGCTGCACAAGTACAACACCGCGCTGGCGATCTCCTCTACCTTGCCGATGCGACCCACCGGGTGCATGGCGTTGGCAAACTCGCCCTTCTTCGGATCTGCTTCATAGGCACGGCGGAACATGTCAGTGTCGATCACCGCCGGGCAGACCGCGTTCACGCGAATCTTTTTCTTCGCATATTCGATGGCCGCCGACTTGGTCAGGCCGATGACTGCATGTTTGGACGCCGCGTAAATGCTCATCTTCGGCGCAGCCCCAAGGCCCGCCACCGAAGCGGTGTTGACGATCGCACCGCCACCCTGGGCCAACAACAAAGGCAACTGATACTTCATGCACAGCCAGACGCCCTTGACGTTGACGCCCATGATCGCGTCGAACTCATCCAGTGTGCCGTCGGCGAGTTTGCCTTTCTCGATCTCGATGCCGGCGTTGTTGAAGGCATAGTCGAGACGGCCGTAGGTGTTGACCACTTCGTCCATCAGATTTTTTACATCGCTTTCCAGCGTGACGTTGCAACGCACGAAGGTCGCTTCGCCGCCGGCCGTACGAATCAGCGCCACGGTGCCTTCGCCGCCGGCGGTGTCCATGTCGGCCACCACCACTTTCAACCCTTCGGCCGCGAATGCCTGGGCCGTCGCACGGCCTATACCGTTGGCAGCGCCGGTCACCACGGCGACCAGGCCGGAAAACGTCATGCTCATTGTTATGTCCTCGAGTGCGGGGGATTTCGTATTTTCAGTCTAGCCACGAAGGGTCATGCCACGGCAGCACTATCAGGTGGCCGGTTGGGCGCCCATGCGTGGCAGTGATAGAACGACGGTGCCAACTATCACTGCACTGGATCGATGTGCATTCGCCGTATCAGCCAAACTTGCGGCATTGGGCCTGAAGGGCTATCAACAAGGCTTCATTCATCTTGAGTGCCTGTCATGACTACCCAGACCAATCGCCAGTTCCTGCTCGCCAAACGTCCAGTGGGTCCAGCAACCCGCGAGACTTTTACCTATCAGGAAGTACCGGTCGGTGAGCCGGCGGCAGGTCAGATTCTGGTGAAAAACGAATACCTGTCCCTGGACCCGGCCATGCGCGGCTGGATGAACGAGGGCAAGTCCTACATTCCACCGGTCGGTCTGGGTGAAGTGATGCGTGCCCTGGGCGTAGGCAAAGTCGTTGCGTCGAACAACCCGGGGTTTGCGGTCGGGGACTACGTCAACGGCGCGCTTGGCGTGCAGGATTACTTCCTCGGCGAACCGCGCGGTTTCTACAAGGTTGATCCAAAACTGGCGCCGTTGCCACGCTACTTGTCCGCCCTGGGCATGACCGGGATGACGGCCTACTTCGCCCTGCTCGATGTCGGCGCGCCGAAGGCCGGTGACACGGTGGTGTTGTCGGGCGCAGCCGGCGCGGTGGGCAGCATCGCCGGGCAGATCGCCAAGATCAAAGGCTGCCGCGTGGTCGGGATTGCGGGCGGCGCGGACAAGTGTCAGTTCCTGATCGACGAATTGGGTTTTGACGGTGCCATCGACTACAAGAACGAGGACGTCGTCGCCGGTCTTAAACGCGAATGCCCGAAAGGGGTGGACGTGTATTTCGATAACGTCGGCGGCGACATTCTCGACGCCGTGCTGAGCCGACTGAACATGAAGGCACGCGTGGTGATTTGCGGCGCGATCAGCCAGTACAACAACAAGGAAGCGGTCAAGGGCCCGGCCAACTACCTGGCGCTGTTGGTCAACCGCGCGCGCATGGAAGGTTTTGTCGTGATGGACTACGCCGCCCAGTTCGCCGCCGCCGGGCAGGAAATGGCCGGCTGGATGGCCAAGGGGCAACTCAAGAGCAAGGAAGACATTGTTGACGGACTGGAGACATTCCCGGAGACACTGATGAAATTGTTCAGCGGCGAGAATTTCGGGAAGTTGGTGTTGAAGGTTTAACCCACTCTTACCAGACACCACAAAACTACTGTAGGAGTGAGCCTGCTCGCGATAGCGGTGTATCAGTCAATGATGATGTCGACTGATAGACCGCAATCGCGAGCAGGCTCACTCCTACATTTTGATCTTCGGTGTTGGGTCAGGCGAGTTCGGCGACTACGGCGGCAAGCGCTTTTGCTGGATCAGCTGCCTGGCTGATCGGACGGCCAATCACCAGATAATCGGAACCGGCGTCCAGGGCCTGGCGTGGGGTCAGGATGCGGCGTTGATCGTCTTGCGCACTGCCCGCCGGACGAATGCCCGGGGTCACCAGTTGCAACGACGGGTGAGCCGACTTCAAGGCCTGGGCTTCCAGTGCCGAGCACACCAGACCGTCCATCCCGGCTTTTTCCGCCAGCGCGGCCAGGCGCAACAC
This sequence comes from Pseudomonas sp. URMO17WK12:I12, assembly GCF_000514395.1. Lineage (NCBI taxonomy): Bacteria > Pseudomonadati > Pseudomonadota > Gammaproteobacteria > Pseudomonadales > Pseudomonadaceae > Pseudomonas > Pseudomonas sp. URMO17WK12:I12. The sequence goes on along the minus strand of NZ_AZVV01000010.1, from coordinate 170,793 downwards.
TTGCTCCTGTGGCTCGATGTCCAGACCGATACCGGCCAGGTCTTCACGTTCCATGCTGGTCAGCACGGTCACGCCGATCAGCAGCGGCTTGGGCCCGGTACGCTGGTCCAGCACTTCACGGCAGGCCGCCATCATGCGCAGGCCGCCGGAGCAGTGAACATTGACCATCCACACGCCCATTTCCGCCGCAGCTTTGACGGCCATGGCGGTGGTGTTCGGGATGTCGTGGAATTTCAGGTCCAGGAACACTTCAAAACCCTTGTCACGCAGGGTGCCGACGATTTCCGACGCGCAGCTGGTGAACAGTTCCTTGCCGACTTTTACCCGGCACAGCTTCGGGTCCAACTGGTCGGCCAGCTTCAGTGCGGCGTCACGGGTGGGGAAATCCAGGGCGACGATGATAGGAGTCTGGCAGACGGACATGTGAGGGCTCTCAGGCAGGACGAAATCGGCGCGCATTGTAGCGGAACCAGCGGCGCTGCGGGACCCGATGATCGGTAATTCGTCATCGGCGCTCAGGCAAGACTAGTCCTTTGGCCAATTGTGTCGAGGCCGATACACTCATGACACGCTCACAACATCCTTCATCGCTACCGTCGGCAGCCGCAACACGTCCTTACAGCACTTCCCGCCTCCGGGCCGGACGCCTATGCTGAAGCCACAACCTCGCAGCCCATCTTTGTGGTTGGCAGCCTCTCTGGCAGATGAACGCACGCATGCACAACACCCAAGCCCCTTTGAACGACGATCAAAAAGCGCCCGGCGATGACAAACGCTGGAGCATTCGCGCCCTGATCGTCGACGATGACGTCCCGATTCGCGAACTGATGATCGACTACCTCGCCCGGTTCAACATCCACGCCAGCGGGGTCACCGACGGCGCGGCGATGCGTCTGGCGCTGCAAGCCGAACATTTCGATGTGGTGGTGCTGGACCTGATGCTGCCGGGCGAAGACGGTTTGTCGTTGTGTCGCTGGCTGCGTGCCGAGTCGGACATTCCGATCCTGATGCTCACGGCCCGCTGCGAACCGACCGACCGGATCATCGGCCTGGAACTGGGCGCCGATGACTACATGGCCAAACCGTTTGAACCCCGTGAACTGGTGGCGAGGATTCAGACCATTCTGCGACGGGTGCGCGATGATCGCACCGAACAACGGGCGAACATTCGCTTCGACAATTGGCGCCTGAACAGCGTGTTGCGCCAGTTGATTGCCGCCGACGGCCTGGTGGTGCCCCTGTCCAACGCCGAGTTCCGCCTGCTCTGGGTGTTTATCGAACGTCCGCGCCGGGTGCTCAGCCGCGAGCAATTGCTGGACGCCGCTCGTGGCCGCTCGATCGAGGCCTTTGATCGCAGCATCGACCTGCTGGTCTCGCGCCTGCGCCAGAAACTCGGTGATGACCCCAAAGCCCCGCAGTTGATCAAGACCGTTCGCGGTGAGGGTTATCTGTTCGACGCCAGAGACATCGGCTGATGCGTGCGCGCTTCGATACGCTGTTCGGCCGCCTGTTCGGCGTGCTGTTGCTGGCGATTTTCCTTGCGCACCTGTTGGCCTTTGCCTGGTTTCACCATTACGGCCCGCCCCCTCCTCCACCGCCACGGCCGGAGTTTTCCCAAGGCCTCGACGGGCAGCGCCCACCGATGGACCCACGCTTTGAAAACCGCCCGCCTCGACCATGGTTCGGCGGGCCGTTGGTGCCGCTGACCTTTCAATTGATCTCGCTGGTCATTGCGGCCTGGTACGGCGCCAAACTGCTGAGCCGACCGATCCAGCGCCTGAGCGATGCCGCCGAGCGCTTGAGCGAAAACCTCGACAGCACGCCGCTGGATGAGTCGGGGCCACGGGAAGCGCGGCAAGCGGCCTACACCTTCAACTTGATGCAGAAACGCATCATCGAACAGGTGCAGCAGCGCTCGCGGATGCTTGGCGCGGTGTCCCATGACCTGCGCACGCCGCTGTCGCGACTCAAATTGCGCCTGGAGCAGATCGACGACGAGAAGCTGCAAGGTCAGATGCGTCAGGACCTGGACGACATGATCAGCATGCTCGACGCCACCCTGACGTATCTGCATGAACAGCGCACCAGCGAGGCCCGGCAATGGATGGACGTGCAAGCGTTGGTGGAATCGTTGTGTGAAAACGCCCAGGACCAGGGCGCCGATGTGCAGGCCAGCGGTCACTGCGCCCCGCTGCAAGTCCAGCCGATGGCGTTGCGTTCGTGTATCAATAATCTGCTGGATAACGCGCTGCGCTACGCGGGACAAGCGTTGATCACCCTCGAAGACAGTCGCGAAACCCTGGTAATTCGGGTGATTGACCATGGGCCGGGTATTGCGGCAGATAAACGTGAGGCGGTGTTTGAGCCGTTCTTTCGCCTGGAAGGCTCACGCAACCGCAACTCCGGCGGTGTCGGCCTGGGCATGACCATCGCCCGCGAGGCTTCGGAACGTCTGGGCGGGCAATTGAGCCTGGAAGAAACACCAGGCGGTGGTTTGACTGCCGTCATTGATCTACCTAGATCCCTGTAGCAGCCGGCGAAGCCTGCGTTCGGCTGCGCAGCAGTCGTAAACCGACTGACTCTATCTTGCTGAAACACCGCGGTGAAGGGTCTAGCGACTGCTTCGCAGTCGAACGCAGGCTTCGCCAGCTGCGACAAGTACCTGACGTGATCTGTGTACTGACCGGTACAAACCTCACATACCCACGACACCTTGCCCCTTGAGGCTGCAGAAGCCGGTGTCCCCACCGGTTTTCCATTCCAGGGAGTGAGCACAATGATCGGTAGCGTCAGCAACTACACGAGCTATACCAGCACCAGCAGCACCACAAACAATACCGCCCGCAGCCAGCCGTTCCAGAAAGAACTGCTGGCCAAGCTCGATACCAACAGCGACGGCGCGGTGGATCAGGACGAGCTGAAAAGTGCCTTGTCGCAAAAATCCGACGACGGCCTGGTGGTCAACCTGAGCAAAAATTTCGCCGACCTCGACAGCGATAACAGCGGCAACCTGAGCAGTGAAGAAATGGCCGCGATGGCCCCGCCTCCGCCACCGCAACACGATCAACCACCGAGCACTGAACTCGCCGATGCAATGATCAGCGCCCTGGACACCGACGGTGACGGCGCCATCAGCAGCGACGAGCTGAGCACCGGCCTGACCAGCGCTGGCAGCAGTGCCGACAGCAAGGAAATCTTCTCGGCCCTGGACAAGAACCAGGACGGTACCGTCAGCAAGGACGAACTCGCCGCCAGCCTCGCCCCTGCGCCCCCACCGCCACAGCAGGTGTCCAGCGAGGAACTGTTCGGCCAGCTCGATACCGACAGTGATGGCAGCGTGACCGCCACCGAACTGAGCAGCGCGCTGCAGGCGAGCAACCGCCCGTCATCGACCAGCACCGACACCAGCGCCGCACTGCTCAAGGCACTGGACAGTGACAGCAGCGGCGGTGTCAGCAGCGATGAATTGAAAGCAGCCTTGCAAGCAGGCCGTGAGAAAACCAGTGACAGCTCGACCGATCAGTTCAACGTCAACGATGCGCTGCACAAGATGGTCGCCAATCTGAGCAAACAGTATTCGCTCGATAACGTGGCGACGGTGGGCAAGTACTTGAACGTCGCGACCTGAGCCAAGCGTCAAGCCCGGTAGACCGCAGCGACCCTATCGCGAGCAGGCTCACGCCTACAGGGGATTTGTGAACGACACAGATCCAGTGTAGGCGTGAGCCAGCTCGCGATGGGGCCATAAGCCTGAATACAAAAATCTAAGGGCGGCGATCTTCTACCCGAGCCTGACTCTTGCTCCAGTCAGTCAGCAAGCTGTATGCCACCGCCAACAACGTCGGCCCGATAAACAGCCCGATAAAACCAAACGCAATCAACCCGCCGAACACCCCCAGCAGCACAATCACCAACGGCAGATTCCCGCCCCGGCTGATCAGGTACGGCTTGAGCACGTTGTCGACGCCACTGATGATGAACATGCCCCAGATTCCCAGGAACACCGCCATCCCGTACTCACCTTTCCACGCCAGCCACGCCGTTGCCGGAATCCACACCAGCGGTGGCCCCATCGGAATCAGACTGAGCAGGAAGGTCACGATGCCCAGTACCAAGGCTCCCGGCACCCCGGCGATCAGGAACCCGATCAGTGCCAGCACGGCCTGCGCCGCTGCCGTACCGATCACGCCGTTCACCACCCGCTGCACCGTGCCCGCCACCAGATCAATGTAATACCCGGCACGCTCGCCGATCAGGCGCTCCAGCAACCCATGAACAAAGATCGCCAGACGCGGGCCGTCGCGGTAGAAAAAGAACACAAACACGATGCTCAGTGTCAGCTCGAGAATCCCGCCGCCGATCTGCGCACTGCGCGCCAGCAGCCAGTTACCGACCTGCCCCAGATAAGGCTTGAGCGCGACCATCATCGCCGCGCCCTGTTCATCGATGCTGTTCCAGACCACCACCAGCCGTGCGCCCACAAAGGGAACACTGCCTAACCAGTCAGGCGCCTGCGGCAGGCCTTCGACTTGTACATCCTTGATAAACACCGTGGCGTCACGCACATGGTCGGCCAGGTTGAACCCCAGCCATACCAGCGGCACGGCCACCAGTAACATCCAGCCGAGGGTCAGCAGCGCTGCCGCCAAGGATTCGCGGCCATTGAGCCAGCGGGTCAACAAACGCATCAGCGGCCAACTGGCAAACGCCAGCACCGCGCCCCAGAACAGCGCCGACCAGAACGGCGCCATCACCCAGAAGCTCGCACCAAACAGCACCAGGAGCAGAATCTGCACCAACAGCCGATCATTATTGGGCATGTAAAGTCTCGAAAAAATCAGTCAACAAAGGGTAGACGAATGCGCCGTGCGCATTCGCCTGTGCAGCTTATCGCAACAGCTCGATGTGCAGGCCAGAGCCTTCGACGGTGCCGCCTTCCAGTCGCGCCGCACGCACGCCCTGAGCAATCAATGCCTGACGCCAAGCCTCAGCCTTGGCACCGGAAACACTGACTCGCAAGGTGGTGTCCAGGTTCAGTCCGCGTGAAATCAGACGCAGCCACGTGTCGTCGGGATCAGCGTTCAGTTTCGGGAAATCGAGTTCACCGGTGCTTTTAAGCTGACGCAGCAGAGTGGCCGACGTCGGCAACAAGTCGCCCAACGGCGCCGCCGCATCGAATTGCTCGACATGCAGGTAGGCTTTGCGGTTGCCGCGAGTGATGCTGTAAAGCGCCACCAGCGAATTGTCCTGTGGCGCCGCCAATCTCAGCAGCAAATACGCCTGTTGATCGTCGGCACCGTAGAGCTTGGCATTGCCGAAGACTTCGTTGGCCCACAGGCTGCTTTCGCCGCAATCGCGGGCCTGGCACCAGAACAGCAACTCGGCGCCCTGTTTTTGCAAGGCTTCCCGCGCGGCGGTAAAGGCTTCGGTGGAGGAGTGCTCCGGCGGCAACTCATAGGTGACCGAGGTGGTTTGCCCGCGTGCCGTGACCTGACCGTCAAAGCGCAACTGGCCACTGATCTTGCGGATCGAACCCAGGGGGTAAATCCGTTCGAGCTCGACGGCCGGACGATAATCAACGATCTGCGCATCTTCCATGCGCGGCAGGATCGGCAAGTCCTGACTGCCGGGGACATCCGCGGCAAACGATAAAGGACTGAAACAGCACAACGCCAGCAGACTGAGTGAACGCATGGACAGGCTCATCGGATCAGCATGGCCTGAGCCCCTTTTAACGTTCGTTCCTTTTTGTCGAAATCCGGCGCATGCAGGCCGGGTTCCTCGATCACGATAGAGACCTTGTGGCCGTTCGGGGTCGCAGCGGTATAGCGATCTATCATGGTTGTCTCCCATTTCAACCCGCCCAGCCTCGACAGTTGCCCGGCGCAAGTCAAGGAACGGCGAAGAACCGATTGAAACAGTCTGCGACAAGGTCGGCGCCGGTTTCGTCATTCAGGTGCAAATGATGACCGCCTGGCAGCTGTTCACGGCTAAAGGGTAGACGTTCCAGCAACTCGGAATGCTTGGCGAGCATGCCGTCGGCCGCGACCACCAGTTTGGCCGGACAACTGACTCGCTGGACAAAAGCCATGGCCTGTTCGGTGGTCAGACGCAGCGGCGATGGCAGCGTCAGGCGGTTGTCGGTGCGCCAGGTGTAACCGCCCGGCACGGGCATCAAGCCGCGCTGGGCCAGCAGCTCGGCGGCTTCGCGACTGACCGCCACCAACCCCTTCATGCGCGCTTCGATGGCGCGATCGAGGGTGTTGTAGACCGGTTTTTGCTTCTCCCGCAAATCCAGCTGCGCTTGCAGGGCCATGCCCATGCGCTCGGCGGCATTTTCGCCTTTGTCTGTAGGAGGAATGAGGCCGTCGATCAACGCCAGGTGTGTGACGCGCTCCGGCATCGACCCGGCAATGATCAACGAGGCGATAGCCCCCATGGAGTGCCCCATCAGTGCAAACCGCTTGAGGCCCAGTTGTTCGGCGACTTGCAACACATCATGGGCGTAATCCCACATCGCGTAACCGGCGCCAGGCGGGCGATGCCCGGAATGACCGTGACCGGCCATGTCCAGGGCGATGATGCGCAAGCCTTTGAGCTTGGGCGCCAGTCGGGCAAAGCTGTTGGCATTGTCCAGCCAGCCATGCAGCGCAATCACCGGCAAGCCGTCTTCAGGACCGAACAAGTGTGCCGCCAACTCGATGTGCGGCAGGCTCAGACGGACTTCTTCGACGGCATTGCTCATGCGCAATCCTTTTGACGGCGACCGTCCCATCGGCTGAACAGGGTTTTCAGCAGCGTGGCCGTGTCGTGTGGACGTTCGAGAGGAAACATATGACCGCCGGGCAGCGTCAGAGATTCACCCTGCGGCATGCGTCCGACAGCGCTGGCGTGATGACGCATCACCACGCGGCTCTTGTGCCCGCGCACCACCGCCAGCGGCACTTTCAGCTGACGCGTGCGACCGGGGCTGGTGTGGGGCACGCCACGGTAGATGCTGATTTCCGTGGCAGGATCGAAGCGCAGGCGCAGTGTGTCACCCACCTTGTGCAAACCGTGTTGCAAGTAGGCGTCAAAGCATTCCGGGTCAAAACTGCGGAACAAGGTTTTGCCTGAGAAGTAGCTACGCGCACTTTCGAGGTCGGCGAATTCTTCTCGGCGCCCCAGGGTACGGCCGGCCGGGGTCAAGCGGTCGATGAAGCCGAAACGCTTGGCGGCGCGAATGACCCATTGATCGGTGCGGGTCAGGACCGGTGAATCGAGCATCACCACGCCGCGATACAACTCCGGGCAACGCAAGGCCGCGTGCAAGTGCAGCACGCCCCCAAAGGAATGGCCGACGCCCCACACCGGTTCCGCTTGCTGCTTGAGGTGATGGATCAGTTCGTCCACCAGGTTGTACCAATTGTCGTCCGCGGGAAAACGCGGGTCATGAGCGTGCTGCTCCAGATGCGTCACCTGATACTCGGGCGCCAGCGCCGCGAACAACTTGCCGTAGGTTCCGGAAGGAAAGCCATTGGCGTGGGCGAAAAATATCTGTTGCGACATACCGGCAAATCCATGAGCGAGAACAGGCGTTGATTGTCCGTAAGACGACGGCTGACAGCAATGACTGTAAGTGACAGGAATGATGACAGTCCGGTCAGGGCAATACCGAAACGCTGATGAAGATCCCTGTAGCAGCTGTCGAGCCTTGGCGAGGCTGCGTTCGCGGTCAACCTGAAACACCGCGTTGGTAGATTTCACGACGGCTTCGCAGCCGAGCGCAGCCTCGCCGGGGCTCGACAGCAGCTATACGAGGCGGATGCAGGCTTCGTTTAGCGGGCCGGCGGGTTCTCCCCCAGCGGCACGACCGCCATGGTCAGGCGCGACACGCAACTGGCCTTGCCTTCATCGCTGGTCAAGCGGATGTCCCAGACGTGTGTCGTGCGGCCAATGTGGATGGGCGTGGCCACGGCCGTCACCCGCCCACTGCGCAGGCCGCGCAGGTGGTTGGCGTTGATTTCCAGGCCCACGCAGTAAAACTTGCTGGCGTCGATGCACAGGTAGCTGGCCATTGAGCCGACCGTTTCGGCCAGCACCACCGACGCGCCGCCGTGCAGCAGGCCGTAAGGCTGGTGAGTGCGGTGGTCAATGACCATGCTCGCGGTCAGGGAGCCTTCGTCAAACGCTTCGAAGCGGATATCCAGCACTTCGCCGATGGTGTTTTTCTGGATCGCGTTCAACTGCTCGATGTTGGGAGTGGTACGCCACAGACTCATCGCTGCTTTCCTTTGTTGGTTTTGTTCGTGGCTCAATCCTGCCACAGCACCGCCTCGCTGCGCTCGCTCCATTCTTCGAAGCGGTCGCCGTAAGCCGCTTCGATCACGTTGCGCTTGATCTTCAGTGTTGGCGTCAGGAAGCCGTTTTCCACGGCCCAGCTGTCCTTGACCACCACCAGACGCCGCAAACGCTCGTGTTTGTCGAGGACGCCATTGACCTCATCCAGGAGTTTTTCCAGGCTTGAGTGCAGCCCCGCCCTCGCCGTGCCGCTGGCGTCCTGCTGCCCGACCGCCGATAGCACGCACAGCCCCAGCGGTGCACTCAAACCGTCACCGACCACGCACACTTGTTCAATCCGCGAATGCACCGCCAGGCGATTTTCAATCGGTGCCGGCGCGACGTACTTGCCCTTGCTGGTCTTGAAAATTTCTTTCAGGCGTCCGGTCAGGCGCAGGTTGCCTTCGGCGTCTTCCTCACCCTTGTCGCCGGTGCGCAGGAAGCCGTCCCCGGTGATGGTTTCAGCGGTTTTCTGTGGTTCCTTGAAATAGCCGAGCATGGTCGCGCCGCTGCGCACCATGACCTCGCCCGATTCGTCGATCCGCACTTCTACCTCAGGGCACGGCTTGCCGATCCAGCCGGACTTGTTCTCGCCGGGCCGGCCAATGTGCGAATAGCCGCAGCTCTCGGTCATGCCGTAGACCTCCAGCACGTCCAGCCCCAGTTTGCGGTACCACAGCAGCAAGGTTTGTGGCACGGGCGCAGCGCCGGACAAGGCAACGCGCAACGCGTCCAGCCCCAGCCCGGCGAGGACTTTATGCCCGACCCGCTTGCCGATGAAGGGCAGCCCGAGCAGAAAATCCAGGCGTTTTGCCGGGATCTTGCTGTACACGCCCATCTGGAATTTGGTCCAGATCCGCGGCACACCGAACAAGGCAGTAGGCCGGGCGCGCTTTAAATCCGTCAGGAAGGTGTCGAGACTCTCGGCAAAAAACACCGTCTGCCCGGTGTAAATCGACGCCAACTCAACGAACATCCGCTCGGCCACATGGCACAGCGGCAGGTAGGACAACAGCCGGTCCGACTCGTTGAGGCCGAATAGCTGCGTACCGCGGGTGGTGGCGAACCCCAGATTGCCGAAACTGTGCATCACGCCTTTGGGCAGGCCGGTGGTGCCGGAGGTGTAAATGATAGTGGCCAACTGATCGGCTGCCGGCGTGGGGTCATCCTGGATGGGTGAGCTGCGTTGCAGGTCGGCCCAGCTGAAATCGAAGGTGCCCGGTGGGTGCAACGGCAGACTGATCGTCGGCAGCTCAGGTCTGACGCCGAGGGACATGCTTGGCCAGTCATCGAGCTTGCCGATAAACGCCAGCGCTGCTTCGGAATGATCGAGTACCTGGGCCACCGATTCGGCGGTCAGGTTGGGGTACAACGGCACCGAGACATGCCCGGCCATCCAGATCGCCAGGTCGGCGATGATCCAGTGGGCACAGTTTTTCGAGATCAGTGCGATGTGGCTGCCTTGCGGCAATTCACGAGCGCGCAGCCAGTGCGCGGCGCAGCGAGCCTGATGGCCGACGTCGGCCCAGGTCAGTGTTTCAACTTGCCCGCCACCCGTGGGCTGGACCAGAAAACGCTGGCGTGGATGACGGGCCTCACGCTCGTAGAAAACATCCAGCGGCAAACGAAAAGCAGCAGACATGCGACTCGCTCCTGAATTTTTGGTCTGGAGCAAGCGTAGTCAACCAAGCGGTTGCTTGGTTGACTATTTCATTACAAATATCAGCAACACCGCAGCCCCCTGTAGGACCCGGGCTTGCCCGCGATGCAGGCGCTGCGGTTTATGAATCAGACCGCGTCGATGCAATCGCGGGCAAGCCTCGCTCCCACATTGATGCCCTGTACCGACAGTGCTAAGGGTGTTTGATGCCCTTGAGTTTCATGGCGCCGGCCGGCGGCAGGTCACCTTCTAGCTCTGCCAGGCCGGCGGTCTTGACGGTTTCCGGCTCTTGCAGGTGACCGTGTTGCAGGTAACCGAGCAGATTGCCCACCAGCGGGTTGTGGCTGACCAACAGCGCGTTATCCACCGACACCAACTGCTCCGACACCGCTTGCGGGCGGTTGTCGGGCGTCAGCCACTCGACGGTGCGGATGTTCGGTTCGAACCCCAGCGCGTCGCGCACCAACTGCGCGGTCTGTTGCGCACGCAGGTAAGGGCTGGCGTAGATCGCGGTAATCGGCTGACCGATCAACTCGGCCGCACTGCGCAGCACTTCTTCGCGACCACGAAGAGTCAGCGCTCGCTCGGAATCAGGACGCGAGCCGTACGGTTCAGCTTCACCATGACGCAATACCCAGAGTTTCATAGCTTGGGTTCCTCATCTCGGGCCGGATGCGGCGCGGGCGCCACAACATGCGGCGCTTCACCTTCCGGTGTACGCGGCGTCGGCCAGTCGGCGAACGGCCAGGGTTTCTGGTCGCTGTGGAAGCTGCCGAAACGACCGATCTGCGCCAGGAACTGGCTCAGGCTGTCGCCAAAGTTCATCAGGCTGGCGCTCGGGGCGCCATAGAACAAACGATAGATCAGTTGCACCAGCACTACCGCGCCCAGGATGAACTGCGCCACTTGCCAGACCAGCACGAAGACAATCATCCACAGCACCCGCAGCAGGATGGACTCGTACTTGGTTTCCATTTTCGGATCGTTCATGTCGTGCTCCCCTGCTTATTTACAAAGCGTGCTTAGTTGAAACCGCTGGTCGAGATGAAGTCGACGTCGGTTTTCGGTTCGCCGCGCATCAACAGCTCAATCACTTGATTTAGCGTGCGCCCTTCGAACAGGATCGCGTGCAGCCCGGCGACCAGCGGCATATAGACGCCCACCTCCTGAGCCTTGGCCTTGAGCACTTTGAGCGTGTTCACGCCTTCGGCGACTTCACCCAGACGCGTCACCGCTTCCTCCAGGCTCAGGCCCTGGCCGAGGGCGAACCCGACCTGGTAATTGCGGCTTTTCGGCGACGAGCAGGTGACGATCAAATCGCCCACCCCGGCAAGACCGAGGAAGGTCATCGGGTTGGCGCCCTGATTCACTGCAAAACGGGTCATTTCCGCCAGTGCTCGAGTGATCAGCATGCTCTTGGTGTTTTCGCCCATGCCCAGCGCCACGGCCATGCCGGCAATGATCGCGTAGACGTTTTTCAGCGCCCCGCCCAACTCGACGCCAAAGCGGTCGGCGCTGGCGTACACGCGAAAAGTCCGGCCATGCAGCGCTTCCTGAACTCGCTGACACAGCTCTTCGTCTTCGCTGGCGACCACCGTCGCGGTCAGCGCGTGTTCGGCGATTTCACGGGCCAGGTTCGGTCCGGACAGCACGCCGATGCGCGCTTGCGGAGCGATTTCCTCGAGGATCTCGCTCATCAGCTTGAAGGTGTGGGCTTCGATGCCTTTGGTCAGGCTGACCAGCAGTTTGCCGCTCAACTGTGCGGCATGCGGGACCAGGACCGAACGCAGGGCACTGGAGGGCAGCGCGACGAAACACAGGTCGCAGGCGTCCAGCGTGGCTTGCAAGTCTGTCACCGGTTCTACCGCCGGGAGAATCTTGATGCCTTTGAGGTAACGCGGGTTCTCGCGATTGACCCGGATGGCCTCGGCCTGTTCGGGGTCTCGCATCCACTGCCGGACCTGATGCCCGTTTTCGGCCAGCAGATTTGCCACGGCGGTACCAAAACTTCCGCCTCCCAGGACCGCAATTGGGCGCTGTTCAGTCATATGCAATCCGTTAATCCATACCAGTGGCGATGTCGGCATTATACGGAGCGCCCCCGTGGCGGCCAGCCCCTGCGTCAATTACCAACACTTGTAGGAAGAAGACCAATAAATACGAGGAAAATGCCGGCATCGTGAATGGAAAAGTGACCGCGCTCGGTTAACATGCGCGCCAACTCCTCACGATCAAAGGGTATGACGTGTCGCTTGGTTCTCCATCATCCCGTTCGCCGCTGGTCCTGGCGCTGATGTTCAGCCCGTCCTTGCTGGCCGACGATTTGTTCCTCGACAACGAACCGCTCCCGCAAGTGCTGACGGCGACACGCCTGAAGCAATCGCCGGCCGCAGTTCCGGGGAGCATGACGGTGATTGACAGCGAATTGATCAACGCCAGCGGCGCACGGGACATCAGCGAATTGTTGCGACTGGTGCCGGGCATGATGGTCGGCAACATCAGCGGCAACCAGGCCACCGTGAACTACCACGGCACCAACGCCACTGAGGCCCGCCGCCTGCAAGTGCTGATCGACGGTCGCTCGGTGTACCGCGCAGGCCTGGCCACGGTGGACTGGAGCGATATTCCGGTGGCCATGGAGGACATTGAGCGCATCGAAGTGTTTCGCGGCCCGAACACCGTCAGCTACGGCGCCAACGCGCTGATGGCCGTGGTCAATATCATCACGCGCAACCCGGCCAACAGCCATGGCACCCGCGTGAAAGTCACCCGTGGTCAACGCGGCATCAACGACTATTACGCCAGCCAGGGCACCGGCTGGGACGGCGGCGACTTGCGTCTGTCACTGTCGGGGCAGCAAGACGACGGTTTCGATTCGGACCGCAACGGGGCCGATTATCGGGACAGCCGTCGCCTGAACCGCTTCAACCTTGCGGTCAGCCAGACGCTCGCGCAAAACCAAAGCATCGACTGGCAATTGAATGCGAAGGAAGGCACCAACCAGCGACCGTATACCTACCGCCCGGTGTTCCCGGGGATTACCGCCGCCGGGGACAATTCCGACGTCGCCGCCAAAGATTACGCCGGCTCGCTGCGCTGGAACCTGGACCTCAATCCCGATCACAGCCTGTATGTCCAAGGCTCGGCCCAACACTGGGATCGCCAGCAAACCTGGCGCGCCTGTGATGCCGAAGCGTCGTTCAGCCCGGAGCTGACCCAGCTTTGGCAGCTCAACCCGAATTACACCGAACGCCTGGCGCGCAACATGGATCGCTTCACCGGTCCCGGCGCACCTCTGGGCACGCCAGCGGAACAAGCTCTGGCCAATCAGGTGCTGGGGCAATGGAAAAACGGCGCCCGGCAAACACTCTGTGGCGACATCGACCAGAGCGCCCGGGAATCGCGCTACGACCTCGAAGTGCAGGACACCCTCAGCCTGTCCGACAGCCTGCGACTGGTCAGCGGCATGAACTATCGTTACGACCGGGCCGATTCCGAGACCTACTTCAATGGCACGCTCGACGACACCACGTGGCGCACGTTCGGCCAGCTGGAATGGCGTGCCACCGAGCACTGGTTGTTGCAGGGCGGGGCGATGTTCGAAGACACGCAATTGACCGGCAGCTCACTGACCCCGCGCGTGGCGGTCAATTACCTGATCAACCCGCGTCATGGCTTGCGTGCCGTGTATTCGGAAGCGATTCGCTCACCGGACATGTTCGAGAACAACGTCAACTGGAGTTACCAGGTGACCAACCTGCGGCCCACCGCTTACGGCCAGACCAGCGCCCGCTATTTCGTCAAGACCCGTGGGCCCGGCGACCTCGACAAGGAACGCATGCGCTCGCGAGAGCTGGGCTACAACGGCTACTTCGTCGAACTGGGGCTGAGCGTCGATGTGAAGCTGTTCTACGACGAAATCAACGGCATGATCAGCGAACCGCTGCGCAACAATCAGTACATCGCCAGCAACTCCAACACCTCGCGCTTCACCGGGGCGGAAACGCAACTGGACTGGCGCCTAGGCAGCGCTGACCGCCTGCGCCTGACCTATGCCTACGTGGACACCGACGCCAGTAATCCGCTGGATGAGCAACAGACCGCGCGCAACAGCGGCTCCGCCGGTTGGCTGCGCAACTGGGGACAGGGCTGGAGCAGCGCCCTCTTCTACTATGGCGACGATGCGCTCAACGGCTATCGCTTCGAGCGGGTCGACACCCGCATCGCCAAACGCCTCGGTTTGGGCAAGGCCAACCTGGAACTGGCCGGCATCCTTCAGCAACGCCTGGACAATCAACCCACCACCTTTGTCGACAACAACTACGACGAGCGTCGAGTGGTTTACTTCAGCGCGGAGCTGACGTTTTAAATGCGCCGTCGCCTGTCATGGAAGTCGCCGCGACCGGGTCGCCTGCTGGCCGGGTTGTGCCTGGCGGTTGGCTGCCTGCTCGGCGCCCTGCCGATACAGGCTGCAGACATTCTGTTGACCGGCACCGAAGACAGCCCCGGCGTGCAGTCCTTCGTCCATGCATTGAGCGAGATGCGCCCCACCGACAACGTCCGCTTCCAACTACTGGCGAGTCTCCCCTCGCCAGGTAAACTGCCTGCCGCCACGCGCCTGATCCTGCTGGATCTGCCGAGCCTCGACTGGCGTCAGCAAGAGGCCCAGGGGCCGACGACGCTGGTACTGCGCATCAGTCGCCTGCAAGCCCAACAACGTTTCGGCGTGAACTTTCCACCACACCTCAGCCTGCTCTGGAGTGATCCGCCACTGGATCGGCAATTGCGCCTGACCCGACTGATCCTGCCCCAGGCGCGGCGCGTCGGCGTGCTGTTCGACAGTCACAGTGAATTCCTGCTGAAAGAAATGCGTCTGGCCGCCCTGGGGGAAAGTCTTGATGTGGTCGCCGAGCGCTGGGATAACACCAATGACAGTCGCCCCTTGCAGGATTTGCTGAAAAACTGCGACGTGCTGCTGGGCCTCGACGATCCCGACCTGTACAACCCGAAAACCGCAAAAAATCTGCTGTTGAGCAGCTATTCCCGGCAACTGGCCTTGGTCGGCCCGAATGCCGCGTTCGTCAAGGCCGGCAGCCTGGCCAGCACTTACAGCGATCAGAGCGACTGGCTGCAAGTGCTCGACGAATTGCTCGACCTGCCACCGACGAGCTGGCCGCGCGCGCTTTACCCGCAACACTTCAAAGTCTCAAGTAACCCGCAAGTGGCTCGTTCATTAGGTATTGAGCAGATTGATGACGCATCTGCCGCCCTCCAGCTGGCTGAAGGAGAAAGCCGCCCATGACCTTCCGACGCCCTTGGGACATCAATACCCGCACCCAAATGATCAGCCTTGGCCCGGCCCTGTTGCTGACATTGGTGCTGATCAGTTTTTTTACGTTCGTACGGATTCAGGACCTGCGTCAGGAGCTCAATCACACCGGGCAGTTGATCGCCAACCAATTGGCTCCCGCCACCGAATACGGGGTGATTTCGGGTAACAACGAGGTGCTCGAAAGCTTGCTCAAGGCGACACTCGCCACGCCGAACGTGCGTTTCCTGGAGGTCCAGGACAACGCCAACCGGATTCTGGTGTACGTCGAGCAACCCTCGGAAACCCACCGACGCTCGCAGCAGGTTGAAGTGTTCCAGGCACCGGTGCGGTTGCAGCGGATCGCGCTCAACAATGATTTTTTCCAGGGCTCCAAAGCCTCGAGCACCGGCCCCTCCGAGGACTATCTGGGCCGGGTGATCGTCGGTCTGTCGAATGACGCCTTCAACCAGCGTCAGCAGGAAATCCTGTTGAAAGCCGCGATCCTCGCCCTGTTCGCCCTGCTGTTTACCTTTCTGGTGGCACGGCGCCTGGCGGGCAGCCTGTCGCAACCGATTCGCGACATTGGCAACGCGGTGAAGGCCATCCAGGAAGGCGATTACACACGCCCCTTGCCGATTGTCGACGACACCGAGCTGGGCGCGCTGTCGCAACACATCAACAACCTCGCCAGCGGCCTCGAACAAGCCAGTCGCGAACAGCATCAGGCGATGGCGCAGTTGATCCAGACACGCGAGGAAGCGGAAAAGGCCAACAATGCCAAGTCTGATTTCCTGGCGATGATGAGCCATGAACTGCGCACGCCGATGAATGGCGTACTCGGCATGCTGCAATTGCTCGAAACCACCGACATGACCGAAGAGCAGCTCGAATACGCGGCACTGGCCTCGGAGTCCACCGAACACCTGCTCAAGGTCATCAACGACATTCTCGACTTCTCACGCATCGAGCGTTCGGAACTGGAACTCGAGCACATCCCGTTCAATCTCGCGGACCTGATCGTCAGTTGCGCCCAATCGTTCCAGCACAGCGCGGCGCAACGCGGGCTCGATCTGCAGTTGCTGATCCCCGACGACATGCGCGCCCTCCAGGTTCAAGGCGATCCGACACGCATCCGGCAGATTCTGGTCAACCTGGTCGGCAATGCCTTGAAGTTCACCGAGCATGGCCGCGTCAGCATCGAACCGCAGTGGCAATCGCTGGACCACGAACTGCTGTGGTTCACCTGCACCGTGCGCGACAGCGGCATTGGCATTTGCGCTGAAAGCCTGGAGCTGATGTTCAATGCCTTCCAGCAGGCCGACAGCTCCATCTCACGACGCTACGGGGGCACCGGCCTGGGGCTGCCGATTGCCCGCACGTTGGCTGAACGCATGGGCGGCACCTTGCGGGCGCAGAGCGAAGAAGGCCAGGGCTCGGTGTTTACCCTGGAAATTCCGCTAGCTCTCTATAAACAGACGCTTCCGGTGCTGGCCCCGAGGGCGCAGACCGGCAATGAGGATGGCGCGGGGCATAACGTGTTGCTGGTCGAAGACAACCCGGTCAATCAGACCGTGATCGAAGCAATGTTGCGCAGCCTGGGCTTTACTGTCAACGTCGCCACCGACGGCGCGCAGGCCGTGCGTAGCGCCGAAAGCCTGATTTTTGAAGCGATCCTGATGGACTGCCGACTGCCGATCATCGACGGCTATGAAGCGACCCGACAGATTCGCCAATTGCCCGGCTGTGCGGACTTGCCGATCATCGCCTTGACCGCCAATGCGCTGCAGGGCGATCGCGAAGCCTGTTTGTCGGCGGGCATGAACGATTACTTGGCCAAGCCCTTCAAACGAACGGATTTGCAGCAAATTCTGCAGCGCTGGGTGCAGTAGTACAGGCCTTTCGACCATCTGCGACTGGCGTGAAAGGCGAAAGTGCGGCAGTCTTAGGCACCCGAACAGGCCCGAAAAGGGGCTTGAATAATAATTTCAGTGCACAAGTGTACATTCATGTCCTTGGTGCTGTGACTTTCACCACAACGCAATAGTCTATGAGTAGGCTGCTGACTCGAGGCATGAACGCCTCGATCGGCCGGGAGATTTGCCCCACCCTGCCGCATGGGACTATTGAGGAGCTCGCATGACCCAACAAAACGCCTTTACTCGGGAAGACCTGCTGCGCTGCAGTCGCGGTGAGCTGTTCGGCCCAGGTAACGCACAACTGCCCGCCCCGAACATGCTGATGGTGGATCGCATCACCCATATCAGTGCCGAGGGTGGCAAGTACGGCAAAGGTGAATTGGTCGCCGAGCTGGATATCACTCCGGACCTGTGGTTTTTCGCCTGCCACTTCGAAGGTGATCCGGTGATGCCGGGCTGCCTGGGCCTTGACGCCATGTGGCAATTGGTCGGCTTCTTCCTCGGCTGGCAAGGCCTGCCGGGCCGTGGCCGTGCGCTGGGTTCGGGCGAAGTGAAATTCTTCGGCCAGGTCCTGCCGACCGCCAAAAAAGTCACCTATAACATTCAGATCAAGCGCGTGTTGAAAGGCAAACTGAACCTGGCCATTGCCGACGGTTCGGTCAGCGTCGACGGCCGCGAGATCTACACCGCCGAAGGCCTTCGGGTCGGCGTTTTCACCTCCACTGACAACTTCTAAGGGTTATCCGCATGCGCCGCGTCGTTATCACTGGTCTGGGCATCGTTTCGTGCCTGGGCAATGACAAAGAGACCGTCTCCGCTAACCTGCGTGCAAGTCGCCCTGGCATCCGGTTCAACCCGGAATATGCCGAAATGGGTCTGCGTAGCCAGGTTTCCGGCTCCATCGACCTTCCCCTCGAAGAACTGATCGATCGCAAGATCTATCGCTTCGTTGGCCACGCGGCGGCTTACGCCTACCTGGCCATGAAAGACGCCATCACCGACTCCGGTCTGACCGATGAGCAAGTCTCCAACCCGCGTACCGGCCTGATCGCCGGTTCCGGTGGCGCCTCCACGCTGAACCAGATGGAAGCGCTGGACATCCTGCGCGAGAAAGGCGTGAAGCGCGTTGGCCCGTACCGTGTAACGCGGACCATGAGCAGCACCGTTTCCGCTTGCCTGGCCACCCCGTTCAAGATCAAGGGCCTGAACTACTCCATCGCTTCTGCCTGCGCCACCAGTGCTCACTGCATCGGCAACGCCATGGAACAGATCCAGATGGGCAAGCAGGACGTCGTGTTCGCTGGCGGCGGCGAAGAAGAGCATTGGAGCCAGTCGTTCCTGTTCGACGCCATGGGCGCACTGTCCAGCCAGTACAACGAAACCCCGGAAAAAGCTTCCCGTGCCTACGACGCCAAGCGTGACGGTTTCGTCATCGCCGGCGGTGGCGGCATGGTCGTGGTAGAAGAGCTGGAACACGCTCTGGCCCGCGGCGCGAAGATCTACGCGGAAATCGTTGGCTACGGCGCGACTTCCGACGGCTACGACATGGTCGCCCCAAGCGGCGAAGGCGCCATCCGCTGCATGCAGATGGCCATGTCCACCGTTGACGCTCCGATCGACTACCTGAACACCCACGGCACCTCGACTCCGGTCGGCGACGTCGCGGAAATGAAAGGTGTGCGTGAAGTGTTCGGCGACAAGGCTCCGGCCATCAGCTCCACCAAGAGTCTGTCGGGTCACTCCC
The DNA here is from genome assembly GCF_000514395.1 of Pseudomonas sp. URMO17WK12:I12. Classification (NCBI taxonomy): domain Bacteria; kingdom Pseudomonadati; phylum Pseudomonadota; class Gammaproteobacteria; order Pseudomonadales; family Pseudomonadaceae; genus Pseudomonas; species Pseudomonas sp. URMO17WK12:I12. Next base: position 151,843 of record NZ_AZVV01000010.1, on the reverse strand, counting down.
TGGGCGCCGCCGGCGTTCACGAAGCGATCTACTGCATGCTGATGATGGAAGGCAACTTCATGGCCGGTTCCGCCAACATCGAAGAACTGGACCCGGAAGTGGCAGACATGCCAATCCTGACCAAGACGCGCGAAAATGCCACCATCAACACCGTGATGAGCAACAGCTTCGGTTTCGGTGGCACCAACGCCACGCTGGTACTGAAGCGTTGGGCAGGTAAGTAATACCTCGCCGTTTCGCTGCACACAAAAACGCCCCGACTGGTTCGGGGCGTTTTTTTTGTGCCCTAATAAAGTGAATGCACCGCAGTTCCTGTAGCAGCTTGGTTATTCATGAACATGAAGCTTTTGTCATAAAACTCAACGCCCTGCGACCGAATGTCGCGCGTTACGCGGGCTGCAGGACTTTTGCAGAATCGGCAATTGTCCGTTACCAATCCCGAGCGTTTACTTAGCAAGCTAACAAAACGTATAACAAAGACCTGCACACGCCTTGGTGCAGATAATTGAGATTGGAGCTAGCAGATGACTGTAAAAGTAACTGAACGCGACGATTCACATAAATCCCATGAGGGTGTAGCCGCTGGTATCCGCATTTGGGATGTCCACCAACAGGACCTACTGGTGGGGATGTTTCATTCCGAGACTGACGCGCACAACTACAAAACCGAACTGGAAACACTGGAGCAGCAAAGGGCGTTGCGCTCCGCTTGAGCAACTACAGCATTGAAAACGACAAACCCCGCCATGAGCGGGGTTTGTCGTTGTTGCAACCTCTAACGGCTTACCACATCAGATCATCCGGAATCTGGTAGGCGGCGTACGGATCGTCCTCGGCGGCCACTTCTTCAGTCTTCACGTTCATCTGCACGATGCGTTGTGGATCACGCTCCTGGATCTTCAGCGCCGCTTCACACGGGATCACTTCATAACCGCCGGCGTGGTGCACGATGGCCAGGAAGCCATTGCTGAGCTGATTACGCATCAGCGTGTTGACGCAAAGGCGCTTGACCTTTTTGTCATCAACGAAGTTGTAGTAGTCCTCGGTGGTCAGCTTCGGCAGACGCGAGACTTCGATCAATTGCTTGATCTGCGCGGCGCGGGCCTTGGCCTCGACTTTTTCCTGCTGCTGACGGTTCAGCTCCTGGTCGCGCTTGACCTTCTCGGCCTTCGCTTCCTGCGCCGCACGCTGCTGCGAGTCATCCAGCTCGATATGGCCTTTGTGGGCCAGGCGCTGTTGTTTCTGCTTCTCTTTGCCGACCTGTTTGGCCTGCTTCTGGTTGACCAGCCCTGCTTTGAGCAACTGGTCGCGAAGGGAAATGCTCATGGTGCTTGTTTCTCACTTAGGCAACTGCTCAACCGCAGCTGGTCAAATTCTTTTCCTGACGTTTGGCTTCGCCCCACAAGGCGTCCAACTCTTCGAGGGTGCAATCTTCTATGGGACGGTGGGTGTCGCGCAATGCCTGTTCGATAAAACGGAAGCGTCTTTCGAATTTGCTGTTGGCGCCACGCAGCGCGGTTTCCGGATCAACCTTGAGATGACGCGCCAGATTGACCACGGAAAACAGCAGATCACCGACTTCATCGGCAATCGCCGCCGAGTCATTGTCGGCCATCGCTTCGAGCACTTCATCAAGCTCTTCACGAACCTTGTCCAGCACCGGCAAGGCGTCCGGCCAGTCGAAACCGACCTGCCCGGCGCGCTTCTGCAACTTGGCCGAACGAGACAACGCCGGCAGCGCAGCAGGCACATCGTCGAGCAAGGACAGTTGTTGCGGCGCGGCAGACTTCTCGGCGCGCTCCTCGGCCTTGATCTCTTCCCAGCGCTGCTTGACCTGTTCTTCACTCAGGCGCGGGATGTCCATGGGCGCGTACAGATCACCGGTGGGGAACACATGAGGATGGCGACGGATCAGCTTGCGGGTGATGCTGTCGATCACACCGTCAAACTCGAAGCGCCCTTCTTCCCGGGCCAGCTGGCTGTAATAAACCACCTGAAACAGCAAATCCCCCAACTCGCCCTGCAAATGATCGAAGTCGCCGCGCTCGATGGCGTCAGCGACTTCATAGGCTTCCTCAAGGGTGTGCGGGACGATGGTGGCGTAGGTTTGCTTGATGTCCCACGGGCAACCGAACTGCGGGTCGCGCAGACGGTTCATCAAGTGCAATAAGTCTTCGAGTGAATACATCAATCAGTCTCTACACAAACCCTTGCAGGAGTGAGCCTGCTCGCGATGGGGGCGTGTCAGTCGGCATTAATCGTGACGGATACACCGCTATCGCGAGCAGGCTCACTCCTACATTGATCATCTCAAGGAGTACGGTTACGGCGGGTTTCGATGATGTTCGGCAACTGGGAAATCCGTCCCAGCAACCGCCCCAGCGCATCCAGCCCCGGAATCTCGATGGTCAGGGACATCAACGCGGTGTTGTCCTCTTTGTTCGAGCGGGTGTTGACCGCCAGCACGTTGATCCGCTCGTTGAGCAGCACCTGCGACACGTCACGCAGCAAGCCGGAGCGGTCGTAGGCGCGGATGACGATGTCCACCGGGTAAGTGAGCACCGGCACCGGACCCCAGCTGACCTGGATGATCCGCTCAGGCTCGCGCCCGCCCAGTTGCAGCACCGAGGCGCAGTCCTGGCGGTGAATGCTCACGCCGCGGCCCTGGGTGATGTAGCCGACGATGGCATCCCCCGGCAACGGCTGGCAGCAGCCGGCCATTTGCGTCATCAGATTGCCGACACCCTGGATCTGAATGTCGCCACGCTTGCCCGGTTTGTAGCCGGTGGCTTTGCGCGGGATCAGCTCCAGCTGCTCGTTGCCGCGTTCCGGCTCGACCAGTTGCTGCGCCAGGTTCACCAGTTGCGCCAGGCGCAGATCTCCGGCGCCCAAGGCCGCGAACATGTCCTCGGCGGTCTTCATGTTGGCCTTGTCGGCCAGCTTGTCGAAGTCCACCGCCGGCAGGCCCAGACGATTGAGTTCGCGCTCAAGCAGGGTTTTACCGGCCGCGACGTTCTGGTCACGCGCCTGCAACTTGAACCAGTGGACAATCTTCGCCCGTGCCCGCGAGGTGGTGATGTAACCCAGGTTCGGGTTCAGCCAGTCGCGGCTCGGGGTGCCGTGCTTGCTGGTGATGATCTCGACCTGTTCACCGGTTTGCAGGCTGTAGTTGAGCGGCACGATCCGGCCGTTGATCTTCGCGCCACGGCAGTTATGGCCGATTTCGGTGTGCACGCGGTACGCAAAGTCCAGCGGCGTCGCGCCTTTGGGCAGGTCGATGGCGTGACCGTCCGGGGTGAAGATGTAGACCCGGTCCGGCTCGATATCGACCCGCAACTGTTCCGCCAGGCCGCCGATATCGCCCAGCTCTTCGTGCCACTCGAGGACCTGACGCAGCCAGGAGATTTTCTCTTCGTAGTGGTTGGAGCCGGATTTGACGTCGGTGCCCTTGTAGCGCCAGTGCGCACACACGCCCAGCTCGGCTTCCTCGTGCATGGCGTGGGTGCGGATCTGCACTTCCAGCACCTTGCCCTCGGGGCCGATCACCGCGGTGTGCAGCGAGCGGTAGCCGTTCTCTTTCGGGTTGGCGATGTAGTCGTCGAATTCTTTGGGAATGTGCCGCCACAGGGTGTGGACAATGCCGAGCGCGGTGTAACAATCGCGCATTTCCGGCACCAGCACGCGAACGGCGCGCACGTCGTAGATCTGGCTGAATTCCAGACCCTTGCGCTGCATTTTGCGCCAGATCGAGTAGATGTGTTTGGCCCGGCCGCTGATGTCGGCATCGACGCCGGTGGCCTGCAATTCATTCTTCAGCTGGCTCATCACGTCAGCGATGAAACGTTCGCGATCCAGACGCCGTTCATGCAGCAATTTGGCGATCTGTTTGTACTGGTCAGGCTCAAGGTAACGGAAGGACAAATCCTCCAGTTCCCACTTGATGTGACCGATACCGAGACGGTGCGCGAGAGGCGCATAGATGTCGAAGACTTCACGGGCGACGCGATTGCGTTTTTCGTCGTCAGCGGTTTTCACCGCTCGAATCGCGCAGGTGCGTTCAGCCAGTTTGATCAGCGCGACGCGAACGTCGTCGACCATGGCGACCAGCATTTTGCGCAGGTTTTCGACCTGGCCCTGAGTGCCCAGCACCAGGGATTTACGCGGGCTCAGGCTGTCGCTGATCGCCGCCATGCGCTGCACGCCGTCGATAAGCTTGGCCACCACCGGGCCGAAGCGCTGGCTGATCGCAGGCAACAGAATCTGCCCTTCGCGCACGCCACGGTACAAGATCGCGGCGACCAGTGAATCCTGATCGAGTTTGAGGTCGGCGAGAATCTCGGCGATCTCAAGGCCCGTGCGGAAACTCGACGTCCCTTCGGACCAGAGATTCTTCGCCGCATTGGCCTGCTGTTCAGACGTACGAGCGAACTCGCACGCTTCCTTCAAGGCTTCGCGATCCAGTGCCGGATCGACACTGACCGCATGATCGAGCCAAGCCTCGAGATTGATACTGCCGTCTGTATTGATCGGCTGGTGTGCTCTCACCTGTACCATCTTGCTTACCTTCCCTACGACGCAGATTCAATGCGTCAAATCGCTGACCTTCGTTGCCCGCTTGCGCTCGCGGGGCTCATGCGAGCGCTGCACGGGCGGGACAGTCGGACCAGACGAGCCGTCCTAGCTCGCTTCAAATAACGCCATGGCCTCGACATGTGCCGTTTGAGGAAACATATCGAGAATCCCGGCACGTTTTAACCGGTAGCCCTGCTTGATCAATTCAACCGTGTCGCGCGCCAGCGTTGCCGGGTTGCACGACACGTACACCAACCGCTTGGCGCCCAAGGACGCCAGCTTGCGCACGGCCTCGAAAGCACCATCACGCGGTGGGTCCAAGAGTACCGCACAAAAGCCTTCGCGCGCCCATTCGGCGTCGGACAAAGGCTGGGATAAATCGGCCTGAAAAAACTTCGCGTTATGCAGATTATTACTAGCCGCGTTCGCAGCGGCGCGCTCGACCATGGCCTGCACACCTTCCACCGCGACCACTTCGCGAACGGCCTTGGCCAGCGGCAATGCAAAGTTACCCAAGCCACAAAACAAATCCAGAACCCGCTCATCCGCTTGCGGTTTCAGCCAGTCCAACGCCTGGGCAATCATCGCTTCGTTGACCCCGGCATTGACCTGAATGAAATCCCCCGGCCGGTAGGCCAGTTCCAGGTCCCACTGCTCCAGGCGATAACCCAGCGACGCATTGGCCTCGACCGGTTGCGGTTCACCGTCCCCATGCAGCCACAATTGGGCTTCATGGACGGCGCAGAAATCCTTGAGGATGGCCATGTCGGCGTCAGACAACGGCGCCATGTGCCGCAGCAACACGGCCAATGACGAACCGCTGAACAACTCCACATGCCCCAGCGCTTGAGGTTTGCTCAAGCGACGGAGCATCTCCGGCAAGCCGCTCATGATCGGTTGCAAGGGCTGTACCAGCACCGTGCATTCGTTGATCGCGACGATGTCCTGACTGCCCGCTGCGCGGAAACCGACCTCGAGTTTTTTCGCTTTCATGTCCCAACGCACCGCCACGCGGGCGCGACGACGGTAACCGAATTCCGGACCGCTCAACGGCGCTGCCCACTCTTGCGGTTCGACACCGGCGACCTTTGACAGTTGCTCGGCAAGCATGCGTTGTTTCAGGGCGAGTTGTTCAGAATGAGGCATATGTTGCACGCTGCAGCCGCCACAGCGACCGGCGTGCGGGCACGGTGCCGGGCGACGCAGTTCGCTGGCCTGGAACACGCGCTCGGTGCGCGCCTCGACCACTTTGCCGTGGGCGCCCAATACTCGCGCCTCGACGTCTTCACCGGCCAATGCGCCGATGACGAACCAGGTGCGACCTTCAAAAAAAGCGATACCGCGACCGTCATTGGCCAGGCGCTCGATGCTCAAGCGCTGCTTTTTGCCGGTCGGGATTTGTGGGGCCTTGCTGCCGCCCGTGGGTTGGAAGCGCAGGCCTCTCTCGTGCTTGGCCATCAGTTAGGCGCGTCGAAAATGCCGGTCGACAAATAACGGTCGCCACGGTCGCAAATGATCGCGACGATCACCGCGTTTTCAACTTCTTTGGACAGGCGCAGCATCGCCGCCACGGCGCCGCCCGAAGACACGCCACAGAAGATGCCTTCTTCGCGGGCCAGACGACGGGTCACGTCCTCGGCTTCACTTTGCGCCATGTCGACAATACGGTCGACACGATCCGCCTGATAAATCTTCGGCAGGTATTCCTGCGGCCAGCGACGGATGCCCGGAATCGCCGAGCCTTCCATCGGTTGCAGGCCGATGATCTGCACGCCTTCGTTCTGTTCTTTCAAATAGCGAGAGACCCCCATGATGGTACCGGTGGTGCCCATCGAACTGACGAAATGGGTGATGGAGCCCTCGGTCTGACGCCAGATTTCCGGGCCGGTGGTGGTGTAGTGCGCTTGCGGGTTATCCCCGTTGGCGAACTGGTCCAGCACCTTGCCACGGCCTTCGGCTTCCATCCGCTGAGCGAGGTCGCGGGCGCCTTCCATACCTTCTTCCTGGGTGACCAGGATCAGCTCGGCACCATAAGCCGTCATCGCGGCTTTACGTTCGGCGCTGGAGTTGTCCGGCATGATCAGGATCATCTTGTAACCCTTGATCGCGGCGGCCATCGCCAACGCAATACCGGTGTTACCCGAGGTCGCTTCGATCAACGTATCGCCGACGTGGATCTGCCCGCGCAACTCGGCGCGAGTGATCATCGACAGCGCCGGACGGTCCTTGACCGAACCCGCCGGGTTATTCCCTTCGAGCTTGAGCAAAAGGGTATTGCTGGTGGCACCGGGCAGGCGCTGCAAACGGACCAGCGGAGTGTTGCCGACGCAATCGGCGATGGTTGGGTACTGCAAGGTCATGGCGTATTCGCAATCCAGACTGCGGGGGCGCCTATCATACCGGCAAACGTTCGAAGGCCATATCACGCAAAGTGCGGTGCTTATGGCTTATGGGAATAAGCAGTGAAATTCTGGTCACTCCTTTATGCCGACTGGTTAATTTGTGACGGGTGGCTGGGATGGCCTCATCGCGGGCAAGCCCGCTCCCACAGGGTTAGAGGACGATCACGCCATATACGGGTGACACACATCCAGTGTGGGAGCGGGCTTGCCCGCGATGGCGTCATCACTCACACCCTCAACTTCAGCCACCAACCGCATATTCAGCCGCAACCCACCCCCAGTGTTCTCAGCCCACAACTGTCCACCCTGACGCCGCACCGCATTCCTCGCAATGCTCAACCCCAACCCGAACCCGCCATCCCCCGGTCGCGAACCGTCGAGCCGAATGAAGGGGCAGAAGATCCGCTCAAGATCAGTCTCTGCCACCCCGCCGCCTTCATCTTCCAGCCACACATGCCAGAAATCGCCATCACGTTGCCCGCCCAGACTCACCACACCGCCCTTGGGCGAATGACGAATGGCGTTGCGCAGGATGTTTTCCAGCGCCTGCGCCAGGGTGTTGAGGTTGCCGCGCACCCAGCACGACGAGTCCACCGTGCAGCGCAATTGACTGCCCGGCCAGCCGCTTTCATAGCAGGCATTTTCCGTGAGCATTTCCCACAAGGCCTGGACCTGAATCGCTTCGTCAGGCAACGGCGCACGCTCGGTATCGAGCCAGGCCAGTTGCAGCGTGTCCTCTACCAGACGCTGCATGCCATCGACCTCCCGCCCGATACGCTCGCGCAACGCCGTCAACCCCTGCTCGCTTTCGCTGGCCACCCGCAAGCGGCTCAACGGTGTGCGCAGTTCGTGGGACAGGTCGCGCAGCAATTGTTGCTGCAAGGCCACGGTGCTTTGCAGGCGCTCGGACATGTGGTCGAAGGCCCTGCCCAGCTCGCCGAGTTCATCCGAACGATTGGTGGTGCTGCTCGACAGGCGCACGTTCAATTGGTCCGCGCGCCAGGCGTTGGCCTGTTCGCGAAGACTGTTCAACGGCACGACCAGCAGTCGATACAGACCGACACACAACAACAGTGTGAACATTCCCGGAATGATGCCGTTGGTGATCACGCGCCAGATCAACCGGTATTGCCCCGGTACAAAACGTTGGGGCAACTCGATCACCAGGCTGCCGGCCGCCGGGTCGTTGGGAAAAGGGATTCTCAACCATGGCAAGCCCCTGGTGTGGCGACTCGTTGGCCAATCCAGCCCCCGCAAAAAAGTCAGGCGCTGAATTTCTTTATCCGTCAGTGGATAGCTGCTCAACGACTGCAAGTCAGCGCCGATGACACCGACCCAGGATGTCTCGCGCTTGCCGATACCCTGCAGCCAGACGTCGACGCCTGCACTCTGGTGCTGATTCCAGGCTTGCTCGGCTTCGGCGGCGTAGCGGGTCAGCGTGATCCGGGCCTCTTCGGACAAGAACAGGTTTTTCTGCTCCATGTACCGCCCCCACGACCAGCTCAGCCAGATCATCAGCAGACAAAACGCTACCAACAAACAGGCAAGTTTCCAGAACAGCGAGTGACGTCCCGGCAGGTCAGACCATTTCATCGGCAGCACTCAGGACGTAACCCTTGCCCCAAACCGTACGCACTTCGCGCTCGGTGTAGCCGATACCCTTGAGCTTGCGGCGGATCTGACTGATGTGCATGTCGAGGCTGCGGTCATGGGCGGCGTAACCCCGTTGCAGCACATGCTGATACAGGAAGGCTTTGCTCAACACTTCATCGCCATTGCGGTTGAGCGTTTCCAACAACCGATATTCGCTGCGAGTCAGGCCGGCGGCGTGCTCGCCATGGAAAACCTCACACAGTTCATCGTCAAAACGCAGGCTGTGCGCCTCGCAGGCCAACGGCTGCGGCGCCGGTCGACGGTCGAGCGCCACCCGACGCAGGATCGCTTCGATGCGCACGCGCAACTCGGCCATGCTGAAGGGTTTTGGCAGGTAGTCATCGGCGCCCAGACGAAAGCCGCTGATGCGATCCTCCTCGGCACCCAATGCCGACATCAGCACCACGGGCGTGGCATGGCTCTGGCGTAATTGCGTCAACACATTGAGCCCGTCCAGGCCCGGCAGCAGGATATCCATCAACACCACATCGAAAGCTTGCTGGCGCGCGATGGCCAGGCCTTCCTGACCGTTCTGGCACCAGGTCACCTGAAAACCGCAACGGCCCAAATGCTCGCGCACATAGGCACCGAGCACGAGGTCGTCTTCGATGGAAAGGATTCGGGGATGGCCAATCGGGATGGGAGTCATCAGTATCTGCAAATAATTCTCAGTTGAGCGATTATTAAAGATTGCCTGCCGATGGGCAACCCAAGGTTTGCCCAAGACACAAAAGCAGCCCGCCCGCCGACGAATGACGACATCAATTTTACGAAGATTGACTGCCTGCAAATCGCTACACTGCCCGGGTGGCGCGTACCGGATGTACCCGCAGGTCAATCAATCGCTGGATGCAGGAGAGATGCGTGCTCAAGAAACTGGGAATTAAAGGCCGCGTGCTGTTGCTGACCCTGTTGCCGACCACTTTGATGGCCTTGGTCCTGGGCGGCTATTTCACCTGGATGCAGCAATCCGACCTGCAATCCCAACTGATGCAGCGCGGCGAAATGATCGCCGAGCAGCTGGCACCGCTGGTGGCCCCGGCCATGGCGCACAAGGACAATGAGCTGCTGGAACGCATCGCCACCCAGTCGCTGGAAACAGCCGACGTGCGCGCAGTGACCTTCCTCGCCCCCGACCGCACACCGGTAGCCCACGCCGGCCCGACCATGCTCAATCAGGCGCCGCCGCTGGGCGACGGTTCGAAGATGTTGCGCCGCAGCGGCAACGATGCGACGCGTTACCTGCTGCCGGTGTTCGGCAAACACCGCAACCTGGCCGGCGACTTGATTCCCGACGAAGCCGACCGCCTGCTGGGCTGGGTCGAACTCGAGCTGTCGCACAGCGGCATGTTGCTGCGCGGTTACCGCAGCCTGTTTGCCAGCCTGATGATGATTGCTGCCGGTCTGGCGGGTGCGGCGCTGCTGGCCCTGCGCATGGGCCGGACCATCAATCGGCCGATCAGCCAGATCAAACTGGCGGTGGCGCAACTCAAGGACGGTCATCTGGAAACCCGCCTGCCACCCCTCGGCAGCCAGGAACTGGATGAACTGGCGTCCGGCATCAACCGCATGGCCGGCACCCTGCAGAACGCCCAGGAAGAATTGCAGCACAGTGTCGATCAGGCCACCGAAGACGTGCGTCAGAATCTGGAAACCATCGAGATCCAGAACATCGAGCTGGACCTGGCGCGCAAGGAAGCCCTGGAAGCGAGCCGGATCAAATCCGAGTTCCTGGCCAACATGAGCCATGAAATCCGCACGCCGCTCAACGGCATTCTCGGCTTCACCCACCTGCTGCAAAAAAGCGAGCTGACGCCGCGTCAGCTCGACTACCTGGGCACCATCGAAAAGTCCGCCGACAGCTTGCTGGGGATCATCAACGAGATCCTCGACTTCTCGAAAATCGAGGCCGGCAAACTGGTGCTCGACAACATTCCGTTCAACCTGCGCGACTTGCTGCAGGACACCCTGACCATCCTCGCCCCCGCCGCCCACGCAAAACAGCTGGAACTGGTGAGTCTGGTCTATCGCGACACGCCGTTGTCGCTGGTGGGCGATCCGCTGCGACTCAAGCAGATCCTCACCAACCTGGTCAGCAACGCGATCAAGTTCACCCGCGAAGGCACCATCGTCGCCCGTGCCATGCTCGAAGAAGAACACGAAGACAGCGTGCAACTGCGCATCAGCATCCAGGACACGGGCATCGGCCTGTCGAGTCAGGACGTGCGCGCGCTGTTCCAGGCTTTCAGCCAGGCCGACAATTCGTTGTCTCGGCAACCCGGCGGCACCGGGCTGGGGCTGGTGATTTCCAAGCGACTGATTGAACAGATGGGCGGCGAGATTGGCGTCGACAGTACGCCGGGCGAAGGTTCGGAGTTCTGGATCAGCCTGAGCCTGCCCAAGACCCGCGACGACGCCGAAGACCTGCCCAGCGCTCCCCTGCTCGGGCGCCGCGTGGCGGTGCTGGAAAACCATGAACTGGCGCGGCAGGCATTGCAGCATCAACTGGAAGATTGCGGCCTGAGCGTCACGCCGTTCAATACCCTGGAAAGCCTGGCCAATGGCGTGACCGGCGCGCATCAGACCGATCAGGCCATCGACCTGGCGGTGCTCGGCATCACCAGCAACGACATGCCGCCCGAGCGTCTCAACCAGCACATCTGGGACCTCGAACACCTGGGCTGCAAAGTCCTGGTGCTGTGCCCGACCACCGAGCAGACGCTGTTCCATCTCTCGGTGCCGAACCCGCACAGTCAACTTCAGGCCAAACCGGCCTGCACGCGCAAACTGCGTCGGGCCTTGTCCGATCTGGTCAACCCGCGCCAGCAGCGCAGCGAACCCGGCGAACCGGTCTCCAGTCGTGCGCCGAAAGTCCTGTGCGTCGACGACAACCCGGCCAACCTGTTGCTGGTGCAAACCCTGCTCGAAGACATGGGTGCCAAGGTGCTTGCAGTTGAAAGCGGTTACGCGGCGGTCAAAGCGGTGCAGAACGAAACCTTCGACCTGGTATTGATGGACGTGCAAATGCCCGGCATGGACGGGCGTCAAAGCACCGAAGCGATTCGCCAGTGGGAAAGCGAGCGGCATTGCACTCCGCTGCCGATCGTTGCCCTCACCGCTCACGCCATGGCCAATGAAAAACGCGCACTGCTACAAAGCGGCATGGACGATTACCTGACCAAACCCATCAGCGAGCGGCAACTGGCGCAGGTGGTGCTGAAGTGGACAGGTCTGGCGTTGCGCAACCATGGGCCGGAGCGTGCCAACGAAAGCCACGGTGGCGGGCATGATTTGCTGGTGCTCGACCCCGAAGAAGGTTTACGCCTGGCCGCGGGGAAGGCGGATCTGGCGGCAGACATGCTGGCAATGTTGCTGGCCTCGCTTGAAGCCGACCGCGAAGCCATTCGCATCGCCCGGGAAAGCAATGACCAGAATGCATTGATCGAACGCGTCCACCGCTTGCACGGGGCGACCCGTTATTGCGGCGTCCCGCAACTGCGTGCGGCCTGTCAACGCAGTGAAACCCTGCTCAAGCAACAGGACCCGAAAGCCCCCGGCGCGCTGGAAGACCTCGACCGGGCGATCAATCGCCTGGCCGCGCATGCCCGCATCAACGCTTGATGCAGCGCAACGGCGCTGACCACCATCAGCGCTAAGCTGCCTTTGTTAGCAGCTGCCGAAGGCTGCTACATAAAAGCTTTGACCGAGTTAAATGGAGGACTCATGCGCACGATTCTTTTCAGCAGCCAGACCTACGACCGTGACAGTTTTCTGGGCGCCGAGCTGCCTGCCGGCATCGAACTGCACTTTCAATCGGCGCGGCTGAGCCTTGATACCGTGGCGCTGGCAGAACATCACGAGGTGGTCTGCGCCTTCATCAATGACGACCTCAGCGCCCCGGTGCTGGAACGTCTTGCTGCGGGCGGTACGCGCCTGATTGCCCTGCGCTCGGCCGGTTACAACCATGTCGACCTGGCGGTGGCGAAACGTCTGGGCCTTGCAATCGTGCGCGTCCCGGCTTATTCCCCGCACGCTGTGGCTGAACACGCGGTTGCGTTGATCCTGGCGCTCAACCGCCGCTTGCACCGGGCCTACAACCGCACCCGCGAAGGCGATTTCAGCCTGCACGGGCTGACCGGCTTCGACCTGGTGGGCAAGACCGTCGGCGTGGTCGGCACCGGGCAGATCGGCGCAACGTTCGCCAAGATCATGAACGGTTTCGGCTGCCAGTTACTCGCCTACGACCCGTTCCCCAATCCGCAGGTCGAAGCCCTTGGCGCCCGCTACCTGAGTTTGCCGGAACTGCTGGCGCAGTCGCAGATCATCAGCCTGCATTGCCCACTCAATGAGCAAAGCAAACACCTGATCAACCGAGAATCACTGGCGCACATGCAACCGGGCGCAATGCTGATCAACACCGGGCGTGGCGGCCTGGTGGACACCCCGGCGCTGATCGACGCCTTGAAGGACGGCCAATTGGGTTATCTGGGGCTGGATGTGTATGAAGAAGAGGCGCAGCTGTTTTTCGAGGACCGCTCGGACCTGCCGCTACAGGATGATGTGCTGGCGCGGCTGCTGACCTTTCCGAATGTGATCGTCACTGCGCACCAGGCCTTCCTGACCCGCGAAGCCCTGGGCGCGATTGCCGCGACGACCTTGCAGAACATCGTCGCCTGGGGCGCCGGAACGCCGCAGAATCAGGTCGAGGGCTGATTTTTCTCAGGCTTTGGACAACAGGATCATCAGGCCCAGCCAGCCGAAACCGAGCAAGCGCTGCCCCACGGAATGCCCGCGACGCAGCAGGAACCAGACAAAAAACGGCGGCAGGAAGAAAATCATCAGCTTCAGCCAGAGTTCTACCGGTCGCGTCCCGTTCAGCGTGGGTGTCGGAGCCGGTGCTGAAACGTCGGCTTCCACCTGGGTTTTTCGTTTGCGTCCGAACGCGGCTGGAGTCACCCGGGCCACTTTCTCATCTTCCGGCAAACGCCCGAAAGAAATCGGTGCCTGTACGGGCGCTACTGTCGAAGTGGCCGCTTGCACCGTTGCCGCCGGTGCACCGCAATGAATGCAAGCAGGCGCCGTAGAGCTGATGCTTTGCTTGCACTCATAACATTCGATTAACGCCATGTCCGTTCCCTAAAAGTGTAAAAGCGGCAGTGTGCCATGAGTCGACAGGTTTTTTGAACCTGATCGAAGGTCATCTCCCCGCCCCATGCTGCGTGCAGGCCCGTGATAGCATACCGCGCATATTTGGAGGACCCATGGTCGAACACGATTTCCGCTACACCCTGATGAGCCCGCAACACACCCTTACCGAATGCCGGGCCCTCGTGCCGGGGCGTTATCAAGTCACCGGCAACGGCGGCTCGATCCGGATTGGCGACGTGCTGGTAGTGACCCTCAAAGGCAGCAAGGACTTGTCCATGCGCCTGACCGTTGAAACGGTTCGCCACTTGATCAACCCGCCGGGCCAATGGGTCGCGGTGAGCAGTGGCCCGGTGTTCGGCGAGTTGGGGATCCACACCTGGGAAGTCAATTGCGACAGCTGCGCCAAAGCCTTGAGCTTTGAATTCGCGGTCGACGCCAAACTGGGCAACAAGGCTGAAAAACCGGCTGCTAACGCGCGGATTGCCGAATTGGGCTGGACCACCGTGGGTGAAAAACACCTGTGCCCGACATGCCAGGAGTCTGCGTGATGAAACGCCTCGCCCTGACCTCCCTGGTCGGTGCCAGCCTGCTGGGCTGCGCCGCCGAGCCGGTGCAACTGCAACAAAACCGTAGCTACATTCTGGAATGGATCGGCGAACGTCCGTTGATGGACTACAGCCACCTGACCATCACCCTCGGTGACGACGGCCGGGCCTACGGCAACGGCGGCTGCAACCATTGGTTCGCGCCCTACACTCTGGAAGGCGACAAGCTGAGCTTCGGCCAGATCGGCAGCACCCGCAAGTTGTGCGCGCCAGCGGTCATGGAGCAGGAAAAACGCTTCTTGCAGGCGCTGGAAGGCGTGCAGCGCTGGGACATTTCCCCGATCGAGCAGATGCGTTTCTGGCCGGCCGAAGGCAAGCCGTTGCGTTGGTGGCTTGAAGAGGGTTGATCGACGCACAGCAACCTATGTAGCAGCTGGCTGCGCCAGCTGCTACAAGTCGTGTACGGCTTAACAGTCATCTCACTTGACCGCCTGCAACGCCTCAAGCTTTGCCATCACCCCCGCCGCCGTCTGCTCGCCCATCAGTTGTTCGCGAACCTTGCCCTTGTTATCGATGATGTACGTCACCGGCAACGCCTCGCTGCGTGGCAATTCAAAAAAATCGGCCGGGTCTGAAGCCAGGACCGTGAACTTGATCCCCAGTTTCTCGCTGGCGCTCTTCAGCTCTTCACCCTGCACGTTGTCGAAATTGACCCCGAACACGCCGATCTTCTTGTCCTTCAACTGATCGGCCAACGCGTTCAACTGTGGAATCTCGGTCCGGCAGGGGCCACACCATTCAGCCCAGTAATTAAGCACCAGCCATTTGCCATCCAGGCGATTGGCAGCAACCTTGTGACCGTCCTGGTCGATACCATAGTCATTGCCGCAGCCCCCCAGCATCAACGCCCCGATAATCGCCAATGCCGCTGCCAGTCGCCTTGTCATGTCGTAATCCTTGCTCAAAATTGAATGCGCCTGCGACCCATCGCCTCGCAAGGTTCTGGATTGCGCGCTGCACAGTTAGAATAGCCGCCACTTTACGCAAGAAGCGACCCGCACATGACCGATCTGACGCTTTATCACAACCCGCGCTGCTCGAAATCCCGCGGTGCGCTCGAACTGCTCGAGGCCCGTGGCCTGACCCCGACCGTGGTCCGCTACCTCGAAACTCCGCTGGACGCCGCGCAAATCCAGACCCTGCTGAGGAAACTCGGCCTCAGTGCCCGGCAACTGCTGCGCACCGGTGAGGACGAGTACAAAACCCTCAACCTGGCGGACAGCAGCCTGAGCGAAGCGCAATTGGTCGGCGCCATCGCGGCGCATCCGAAACTCATGGAGCGACCGATTCTCGAAGTCGGCGACAAAGCCGTCATCGGCCGTCCGCCAGAGCAAATCCTGGAGTTGCTGCCGTGAGCGCGCCGTACATTCTGGTGCTGTATTACAGCCGCAGCGGCTCGACCAATGAAATGGCCCGGCAAATTGCCCGTGGCGTCGAGCAGTCCGGGATGGAAGCGCGCCTGCGCACCGTGCCGGCGATCTCCACCGAATGTGAAGCGGTGTCGCCGGACATTCCGGACGAAGGCGCGCTGTACGCCAGCCTCGACGACCTGAAGAACTGCGCGGGCCTGGCCCTGGGCAGCCCGACCCGTTTCGGCAACATGGCCGCGCCACTCAAGTATTTCCTCGATGGCACCAGCAACCTGTGGCTGACCGGCGCGCTGGTGGGCAAGCCGGCTGGCGTGTTCACCTCCACGGCGAGCCTGCACGGCGGCCAGGAAACCACGCTGCTGTCGATGATGTTGCCGCTGCTGCACCACGGCATGCTGATCACCGGCTTGCCTTACAGCGAGTCGGCGCTGCTGGAAACCCGTGGCGGCGGCACGCCATACGGCGCCAGTCATCACGCCGGGGCCGACGGCAAAAGCGGTTTGAATGAACATGAAGTGGCGCTGTGCCGGGCCTTGGGCCTGCGGTTGGCGAAGACTGCGCAAAAGCTGGGGAACTGACGTGGCCAAGAAGCCGAAGATTCTGCCGTCCATTGAATGGCTCCAGCCGCGGGTCCGGGCGATGCGCGTCATCAGCCTGCTGTGCTTTTTCGGTCTGGTGGGGCTGTTGTGCGCCTACTACCTGGTGTTCGCCGACCTGCATGGCGCGCGGCCATGGGTGATTCTGCTGATCGAGCTGGTGCCTTTGTTGTTACTGGCACCCGGCATGATTATCGGCAGTGCCCGCGGGCATTCGTGGATGTGTTTTGTGGTGAACCTGTATTTCATCAAGGGCGCGTTGGCGGCGTATGACCCGAACCGGCAGCTGTTTGGGTTGCTGGAGATGGGGGCGAGCCTGGCAGTCTTTTGCTCGGCATTGTTGTATGTGCGGTGGCGGTTTCAGCTCAATCGCAAGCTTGCGGGCGAAGGTGAGATTAGCGTCGCCTGACAGACCGCTGTCGCGAGCAGGCCCACTCCTACACTGGATCTGTGGTGTTCACAAATCCCCTGCAGGAGTGAGCCTGCTCACGATGGGATCAACTCGGTCTTAATGATTGACGGTGTAAGCCAGCATCATCGAAATCTGGCTCATCGCCCGCCCGCCACTCTGTTCATGCCACTGGTTGAACACCTCCTGCACCAAGGCCAGATCGCGCAAACTGGTCGGCACCTTGTCGACGATCTTCTGCGCATTCAACGCCGCAACCACGTCGTAGCTCGGCACAAACGTGTCCTTGCCGACCATGCGCAAGAAACGCGGCGCCGACAGCCCGCCCAATTGATGGCCGCGTTTTTTAAGGTACGTCCACAGCCCGACGATATCCGTCACCGGCCAATCGGCAATCAGCGCACCAAAGCTGCCCTTCTCATGCGAGACGTCCAGAATGAACTGCGCGTTGCGCGGCACGCTTTTGAGCTTGCCCAGGTGGCGGATGATTCGCGCATCCTGCATCAAGCGTTCGAGGTGTTCGGCGCTCATCAGCACGACTTTCTCCGGGTCGAACTTGAAGAACACTTCTTCGAAAGCCGGCCACTTGGCGTCCACCAGGCTGTGCTTGAGGCCGGCGCGGAAGACCCGCAGGGCCATAGTCGAGAGGTAGCGGTCGTCGCTGATTTTGCGCAATTGTGCCGGGGTTTTCGGAACGGGCAGATGGGCTTCCAGTTCAGCTGCTGAACCGAAGCGGTTCAGACAGTATTCGTGCAGCCACTTGTAATCGCGCATGCCCTCTCCTGAGGTATTAAACGAAAAACCAAATGGGGGAGCGAGCCTGCTCGCGAAGAGGGAGCATCAGTCAACCTACTCGTTGAATGACACACCGCTTTCGCGAGCAGGCTCGCTCCCACAGTTTTAATCAGAGGTTGACCACGTTAACGAAGCGCGAAGCCGCCGTCTCGTCGATCTTGAGGCTGGTGAAATCAAACAGGTTGCGATCCGCCAGTTGAGACGGCTGCACATTTTGCAGACTGCGGAAAATGCTTTCGGTACGGCCCGGGGTCTTGCGTTCCCAGTCTTGCAGCATGTCCTTGACCACCTGACGTTGCAGGTTTTCCTGAGAACCACAGAGGTTGCACGGGATGATCGGGAATTGCTTGAAGTCCGAATAGGCCTGGATGTCTTTTTCGTTGCAGTAGGCCAGCGGACGGATCACCACGTTGCGCCCGTCGTCGGCGCGCAGTTTTGGCGGCATGGCCTTGAGCGAACCGTTGAAGAACATGTTGAGGAAGAACGTCTCGACGATGTCGTCACGGTGATGACCGAGGGCCATTTTGGTCGCGCCGATTTCGTCGGCAAAGGTGTACAGCGTGCCGCGACGCAGCCGCGAGCACAGCGAGCAGGTGGTCTTGCCCTCCGGGATCAGCTCCTTGACCACCGAGTAGGTGTCTTTCTCGACGATGTGGTACTCGATGCCCAGTTCCTTGAGGTAGGCCGGCAGCACGTGCTCCGGGAACCCTGGCTGCTTCTGGTCCATGTTCACGGCCACGATCTCGAACTTGATCGGGGCGACCTTCTGCAAGTGCATCAGCACGTCGAGCATGGTGTAGCTGTCCTTGCCACCGGACAGGCAGACCATGACCTTGTCGCCGTCTTCAATCATGTTGAAATCGGCAACAGCCTCACCGGCCTGACGGCGAAGGCGCTTTTGCAGTTTGTTCTGGTTAACCGTGAGAGTGCCCATGACGCGAATCCGTGAGGTGTGACGAAAGGCCGGCATTTTACGCAAAAACTTCGCTCTTGTGGCGAGCGCCCCACAGGGACTTATGTCGACAGACCCGTCGGCGATTAACAGTGATCTTTACAGCGCGATTTGCTCTAAGCCCCTATCACCTGTACGGGTAAGTCCTTTCTATACTGCGACATAAGGTCGCATTCAAATCCAGACCTTTACTTACGTGGCCACTTTGGCCTGTAGGCGCTCCACTGGGGGGCGACGGTAAAAACAAGAGGAGTGACTGGCATGATCCATCACGTAGTGGGGCTTTTCACCCACCCCGACCAGGAATGGAAAGAAATCCGTGGCGACCAAGAGGAAAGCATCAGCCACATGTACCTGACTCACACGCTGATTCTGGCGGCGATCCCCGCCGTGTCCGCGTTTATCGGCACCACGCAGGTCGGCTGGGTAATCGGCAGCCGCGCACCCGTGATGCTGACGCAGGAAAGCGCGCTATGGATGACGATCATGTCTTACGTGGCGATGCTCGGCGGTGTTGCAGTCATGGGGGCGTTCATCCACTGGATGGCTCGCACCTATGACGCCAACCCGAGCCTGGCCCGTTGCGTTGCGTTTGCGACCTACACCGCAACCCCGCTGTTCATCGGCGGTCTGGCGGCGCTGTACCCACACATGTGGCTGGGGATGATCGTCGGGACGGCGGCCATCTGCTACACGGTGTACCTGCTGTACGTGGGGCTACCCACTTTCATGAACATTCCATCAGACGAGGGGTTCCTGTTTTCAAGTTCGGTGCTTGCGGTAGGCCTGGTGGTGTTGGTTGCCATCATGGCGTTCACAGTCATTGTCTGGGGACTCGGCGTGGGGCCGGTCTATACGAACTAATGGTTCTTTCCACCCAAAAACAAGATCTGCCAATACAGGCCGCCGCAAGGCGGCCTTCTAATGTCGGGGGCGACGACCATTCGGCGCCTCGGCGATTCGCAAGACTCCAGGGTTGCGGCATACTCGACGTCTCTGGAGATCCATCAAGCATGCCCGAGCAACTCAATACCCGCGTCGAAGACTGTTACCAACTGGCCGAATCCTTTTTCAAACGAACGTTCAAACGCCCCGTGGTGAGCCTCAAGCTGCGCGGTCAAAAAGCCGGTGTCGCGCATTTGCACGAGAACCTGCTGCGCTTCAATCCGCAGCTGTACCGGGAAAACACCGAAGACTTCCTCAAGCAAACCGTGGCCCACGAGGTCGCGCACCTGATCGCTCATCAACTGTTTGGCGACCGCATCCAGCCGCACGGTGAAGAGTGGCAGCTGATCATGCGCGGCGTGTACGAACTGCCGCCCAATCGCTGCCACACCTACGACGTCAAACGCCGCAGCGTGACGCGCTATATCTACAAATGCCCGTGTGCAGACAGCGATTTCCCGTTTTCAGCGCAGCGCCATGGTCTGGTGCGACAGGGCCGGCGGTATTTGTGCCGGCGGTGCCGGAGCACGTTGGTGTTCAGTGGGGAGATGCGGGTCGAGTAACCGCACGATCGTTCCCACGCTCCGCGTGGAACGATCAATGGGGCCCTGTCAGCCGCTAGATAACCACCTTGGCACGCCGCAATTCTTCGATCCGCTGCGCACTAAACCCCAACTCCCCCAACACCTGATCCGTATGCTGCCCCAGCGCCGCGCCGATATACCGTGGCTCAGGCAAACCGTCCGAAAACTTCAACGGACACGCCATCTGCGCCTGCGTAGAGCCATCCCCTCGCGGAACCTCGGTCACCAAATCCCGCGCCTTCAGCTGCGGATGCGCAATCGCCTCGCCCAGATTCAACACCGGCTCGACACACGCATCCAGCTCAGCAAACAAGCCGCACAACTCGCCGAAATCATGTTTCTCGAATTCAGTCTTCAACGCGTCCTTGAGCTTTTTCTGGTCCGCAGGCTTTGGCGACAACCCCAGGGATGACAACTCCTCCAGCCCCAGCGCCGTACACAGTTGCTTCATAAACGCGGGCTCCAGGCTGCCCACTGAAAACCAGCGTCCATCCCGTGAACGGTAATAGTCATAGAAGCTGCCGCCATTGAGCATCTGGTTTTCCCGGCGCGGCTCCACGCCACAGGCCAGGTACCCGGCGCCGGCCATGGCGTTCAGGCTGAACGCACAATCGGTCATGCTCACGTCAAGGTGCTGGCCCTGCCCGGTCTGCTGCCGGGCGATGACCGCCGCGAGCAGGCCGATGACCCCGTGCAGCGAGCCCCCGGCGACATCCGCCACTTGCATGCCCAACGGCAGCGGCCCGCTGTCGGCGCGGCCGGTGTAGCTGGCCAGTCCCGCCAGCGCCAGGTAGTTGATGTCGTGGCCGGCGCGGTCTTTGTAGGGGCCGGTCTGGCCATAACCGGTAATCGATACGTAGATCAACTTGGGATTGATCGCCTTCAAGGCTTCATAACCCAGGCCCAGGCGTTCCATCACACCGGGACGGAACTGCTCCAGCACGATGTCATAGTCGGTCAGCAACTGCTTGATCACCTCCAGTGCTTCGGGGTGCTTGAGGTCCAGCGCCAGGCTGCGCTTGTTGCGATTGAGGTAGGCGTGACTCGCGGACACGCCCTGATCATGCGGCGGCAACACCCGCAGCAGATCCATGCGCGTCGGTGATTCGATGCGCAACACCTCGGCGCCCATGTCCGCCAGCAACAACGAGGCAAACGGCCCCGGCAACAGTGTCGAAAAATCCAGAACCTTGAGTGATGCCAATGGCCCGAGCATGAGCGATCTCCGTGAACGATACCTCCAGCCTAGGCAGCCGATCGGATTGCAGCAATCACCCGAAGTGTCAGCAAAGGTGACCGTTACGCTCAAATCACGGGCAAGAAAAAACCCGCCGAAGCGGGTTTTTCATTGCAACGCGTGTTACTTGACGTTGCTTGGGGTTGGGCCTTCGGCCACGCCCAGGTCGTCTTCTACGCGCTCGTCGGAGATGCCGCGACCGCCAGAAGCCAGTTCTGCGTGCATCACGTCAACGTCCAGCTCCTTGACCCACTTGGCCACGACCAGGGTGGCAACGGCGTTACCCACCAGGTTGGTCAGGGCGCGGGCTTCGGACATGAAGCGGTCGATACCGAGAATCAGCGCCAGGCCGGCAACCGGCAAGTGGCCGACGGCGGACAAGGTAGCGGCCAACACGATGAAACCACTACCGGTCACGCCAGCAGCGCCTTTGGAGGACAGCAGCAACACCACCAACAGAGTGATCTGGTGAGTGATGTCCATGTGGGTGTCGGTCGCCTGAGCGATGAACACGGCCGCCATGGTCAGGTAGATCGCGGTGCCGTCGAGGTTGAACGAGTAACCCGTCGGGATCACCAGACCCACGACGGATTTCTGCGCGCCCAGACGCTCCATCTTGATCAGCATGCGTGGCAGTACCGATTCCGAAGAAGAAGTACCCAACACGATCAGCAGTTCTTCACGGATGTAGCGAATGACTTTGAGAATGCTGAAGCCATGAGCGCGAGCGATACCGCCCAGCACAACCAGTACGAACACGAGGCACGTGATGTAGAAGCACGCCATCAACTGACCCAGCTGCACCAGCGAGCCGACACCGTAGGCGCCGATGGTGAACGCCATGGCGCCGAAGGCACCCAGTGGCGCGAGCTTCATGATCATGTTGATGATGTTGAACATCACGTGGGCGAAGCGATCGATGAAATCGAGCAGCGGTCGGCCGTAGGAGCCCAGGCGATGCAGGGCGAAACCGAAGATCACCGAGAACATCAGCACCTGCAGGATATCGCCGGTGGCGAACGCGCCGAAGATGGTGTTCGGGATCACGTTCAGCAGGAAGCCAACCACGCTTTGATCAGCGCCGGCGGCCACGTACTGCGCCACTTTGGAGGCATCCAGCGTGGTCACGTCGATGTGCATGCCGTTGCCCGGCTGGACGATGTTGACCACCACCAGACCGACCAGCAAAGCGATGGTCGACACGATTTCAAAATACAGCAGCGCGTAACCGCCGGTCTTGCCGACCGATTTCATGTCCTGCATGCCGGCGATACCGCTGACCACGGTGCAGAAGATGATCGGGGCGATGATCATTTTGATCAGTTTGATGAACCCGTCACCCAGCGGCTTGAGGGCCACACCGGCCTGCGGATAGAAGTGACCGATCAAAATACCGATGATGATGGCAACGATCACCTGGAAATACAGGGATTTATACAGTGGCTGACGAGTCGTCATTGCAAAGTTCCTCAAGAGTGCCCGGTGACAACATCCACCTGTTGTCCCTGACACCTGAATTGCGAACCCTCCTGCTTCTGGAGGGATTTGTTTTTCGAGCTGCGCGACGGCAGGCATCTGCTCGTTGTATCGCAAGGCCCGTGCCACCTTCGCCGAAATCCCGGCAAGCCTTTTGACATCAAGGGCTGCAGGTTTTTCTTCGTCACCGAGCGGTGACACAGATGTGGCGGATTTCCGCCCATCTATCCAACCTCGTCCGGCAATTTGGCGGATATCCGCCTTGTTCGTCGGCGGTCAGCGCGGCTACCATCCGTCGTTCAATGGACGGACCTGCCTCCTATGCGCGAACGCACCATCGCCAGTCATTTCGCCCGTGCCGTCCTCGGTGGCGCGCGCCGGCTGGGTTATGACTATTCAGACCTGTTGCAGCAACTGGGCATCAGTCCCGAGCTGCTGGACGAACCGCGGGCGCGTATCGCACCGGAGCAGTTCACCCGTTTGATCCAGGGTCTGTGGCTGGCACTGGACGACGAATACCTCGGATTCGGGCCGGTCCCGAGTAAAACCGGGAGCTTCGCCATGATGTGCCACGCCGTGATCCACTGTCGCAATCTGGAAAAGGCACTGCATCGCGGCTTATTGTTTTATAGCTTATTCCCCGACGGTCCGCGCCTGACCCTGGCCCACGAAGGCGAAATGATCCGCCTGAGCCTCGACGATTCGAAGTTCCAGGACCCGGATCATTTCCTCACCGAAAGCCAGTTGATGGTGTGGCACCGCCTCGGCAGCTGGCTGATCGGCCAGCGCATGCGTTTGGAACAAGTGACGTTCAGTTACCCAAGGCCCGAACACGGCGCCGAATACGATTTACTGTTCCCCTGCCCGATGGTGTTTTCCTCCGCGCAGAGCAGCCTGCTGTTTCACAGTCGTTACCTGAACATGCCGCTGTTGCAGGACGAACGCACCCTCAAGCATTTCCTCGAACACTCCCCCGCCGACCTGCTGTCGCGCCCGGATGACGGCGACAGCCTGAGCAGCCAATTGCGCCGTTTGCTGAGCCGCGACAGCGCTCGCTGGCCTGACCTGGAAGCGGTGGCCGCGCACATGCACATCAGCCCGCAGACCTTGCGTCGGCATTTGCGCGAGGAAGGCACGAGTTTTCAGGAATTGAAGGATCAACTGAGGCGCGATATTGCGATTTATCATTTGGGGCGCGCGGATTTGTCGTTGCAGCAGATTGCTGAACAGTTGGGGTTTTCCGAGCCTTCGGCGTTTCATCGGGCGTTCAAGAAGTGGACCGGGTTGACGCCAGGGGCTTATCGCGCGCAGGAGAATTGATTTTTTGTATTGAATCTACGGGCCCCTTCGCGAGCAGGCTCACTCCTACAGGGATCTTCAGTGAACACACTATTTGTGTGCAACCGAGATCAAATGTAGGAGTGAGCCTGCTCGCGATGAACGATAACGCGGTCTACCAGACTGAACGCCTACGGCGGATCAAGCCTGTCCAGCATCCGGTTCACCGCCGGCTCCCCAGCCTCACAACCTGCAATCCCCAGTACCGTGTTGCGCGGTGTCCCCACCACCTCTTGAACGCAGTGAAGCTGCGTGGTTGGTTGAACCCCAAACGATAGAACCCACGCCCCAGGCGCACGAGCCGGCGGATTCTGGCGTAGTCGTAGGCAGCGCCGCAAGGATGTGTAGCCTGAGTGAGTATCTGGAGATGCCTTTTAAACACCTCTGTTTATGGCTTGATCAGATACCCGCAGGAAGGCAGGGAAGAACACATAAATTCGTCCCTTTTTCCCTCGAGTCTTTCTCTATCAATAGTTCAACGGAATAATCGCAAATGCTTTGGCGCTGGTAACATACGGCACCCCGTTTGCAGGTGCGTTGACGGGCAGTGTACTTATGATGGGAATAGATCGCTGTGTTGACCCGTCCGGGCGGAACCATTCTGTAATACAAGTAATCCAGCTCCGGTTCAAATTATCGACCCGAATTGTCGACATCCATCCTCTTCTAACATACCCGTCACTTCCCGCTTGAATCATCGGTGGATAGTCAGGAAGGTTATCCACCTTATATTTGTCGTACCGGATACTCATAGGGGAAATAAACGTGTTTAGCCAAATTGCATCCCCTGTCTGACCTTGCTCTCGAGCCCAAGCCTCTGCCTGCCGGGGCGTCAGCATTGTGGCGCTGAATACCACTTGATAGACATTAGAGACTGTTACCGGGTACCTGCCGGTGCTGCCGTTAGCGTCTTCAACTTCAATATAGGTACTCCCATTCATTCGCCCTGTAACGTTTCCTTCCTGGGAGACAAACGCAATATCCGGATTGCCCGACTTATAAGTTATCGGCAGTTGCCCCGTCGTCGGCCGGCGCGTTGCGTTGTTATTGTTGATGGGGTCACCCGTTTCACTCCACCCACTCACATAGAGCGCCAAACCGTTCAGCAGCATTATCGAGGGGTCGATATCCAAGGGGCGAGCAACAATAAAATCCCGCGACGGAGTAGATTCCGACTCACTTCCGTATAACGCTTTGGCCGTGAAGCTTTGAAGACCTACCGCCAGGGTGGCAGGAGCGGTCCAGCTGCCGTCAGTTTGACTGGTTGGAACGGGCGCCCCTATAGCGGCGTTCATATTGAGGATCTGGACCGACCGGCCTTTGCTTGCATTGCCTTCCAGGGTCACGTTCATATCAGTGATCGTTTCACCCGGAAGAATTTCCCTCCCCCCGGAGTCTCTTATCGAGGTGATGGTTGGCCTTTCATCCACTACCGGCTCACCAATCACCTGCGCCGTGGCAGGCGTCGAGGTAGCGACGACCGCACCGCCCCGGACCAACTGATACACCACCTTCACGGTGCTATTGGCGATGATCTTGCTGTTTGGAATACTCCCCACAAACTGACTCGGTATGTGTGTGACTGGCGAAGTTTCTTCGTGAGTCGCAACGACGTTGCCATTCAACTCGGCGGTAAAAACCAGTTTGATCGAATCGCCCACTTTCCAGATCGTTTCAATAAGGTGGATCAACGCCGATAACGGATTACCGTTCAACTTGGCGAGGTCCACAGTGTTGGGATCGTCATTGTTCTCGGTCGGGATTTCTCGCAGGATTGCCATCGCCAGTGTTAGCCGATTGAGATGAACATCGGCAGTCACAATATCCGACCAGGTAGGCGGCCCGTTAGGGTTGTTCAGGAAGTCGACAACCCTGAACTTGAATTCAAAATCTGAATCGTCTCCCCCCTCTATCAGTGTCTGCCGGGGGATCGGGATGACGATGTTTTGCGGTGGAGCAGAGTCAGGTGGTTCGCTGTCTGGCAGCAGTTGGTAGCGCACAAGAACACCGTTGCAATCGACAAAAATACGGTCATACCACTGGATATTTTTGTAGGTTACGGTAACCGTTACGCTATCTGCCTCGTCGACACCGATACTCTGATGACTGACGTTAATGGCCAATACAGGCGGGGTGTCACCCGGAGGGGAGCTGCGGTAGAGCAGTTTGAGTGGCTGGGTCAACTCCGTATTGCCTGAAGTACGCCGGACTCGAATGTTCAGTTCATTGTTGCCTTTCTGAAAATAATCAGGAGGAACGGTCAGCGAAATATCCTTTTCCTCCTCTCCCTCGGCGACGATCGTCTGGTCCACATCATCTCCATTCAGAACAAGTGTCAGCACGTCTTTTTCCGCCTGCCCGATGTAAGCCAGTGAAAAGACCATAAAACCGGCTCTGACATGAGCAATGGAGGCACCGCCGTGTGCATTTTCATCAGGCGGATACAGCTCGATCATCTTGGGGGCGAAAGGTAGCGACAAGTCAAATACTTGAATCGTGCGTTCGTTGCTCATTGCAAACTCCAGGTCCGATTTTCAGCAGGGCTGGTGTTATATGGCACGAACTTATCATGGGACGGCTACTGTCAAATCTGACAGTAGCGACGGGTGGCTGCGATCTAAAAATCAAACGGTCGCTGGTGAGTGTCTGGCGATGTGTTCAAAACATCAGTTGTTTCATCGCCAAGGCTGGCCCCATCGCGAGCGGGCTCACGCCCACACTTGGTCTCAAGTGCCCACAAAAAGTGGGTTCACCGAAGGTCCCTTGCGGGAGCGAGTCGGCTGCGGGGAGCTATCCGACTAAGATGCCCACAAGAACACCACCCACCCTGCGGTCAAACCACCGGAAAATGAATCCGGAACGCCGCCCCGCCCATCGGCGAATCCCCCAGCGTCAGCTTCGCGCTGTAGCTCTCGATAATGTCCTTCACCACCGCAAGTCCAATCCCCTGCCCCGGATGCTGGCGATCCAGCCGCTCGCCCCGTTGAAGAATCCGCGCGCGCTGATCTGCCGGCACACCCGGCCCATCATCCTCGACACACAACTCCACCCCGCTCAGGGTTTCACGCACGCGGATGCGCACTTCACCCAGGCACAGCCGATAAGCGTTTTCCAGCAGGTTGCCCATCATTTCCAGCAAGGCGCCCTGCTCGATCGGTATGTAACACGGTTGCGGCAGATCAAACGCCACACGCACGCGTTTGTCGCGGTAGACCTTGTCCAGCGTGTCGCACAGGCTTTGCAACACCGGTTGCAGGCGCACCTGGTGGCGCACCAGACCGCTTTTGCGCAGGCTCGCGCGTTGCAGTTGATAGCTGATTTGTTGGCTCATGCGCTCGATCTGGGTTTGCAACACCCAGGCCTGCTCGCGGTTTTCCGGGCGCTGGGCCATGTCTTCGCTGACGCCTTGCAACACGGTCAGCGGGGTTTTAAGGCTGTGGGCGAGGTCGTCGAGGGAATCGCGGTAACGACTGCGCTGCTCACGCTCGCTGTGCAGCAAGCGGTTGAGGGAGCCGGTCAGGCGCAGCAGTTCGCGCGGGTGTTGTTCGCTGAGGCTTTCGAGGGTGCCGCTTTCGATTTCGTCGAGTTCCTGGCTAAGCCGGCGCAACGCCTGCAACCCCCAGGTCAGGCCGATCCACAGCAACGACAGCAACACCAGCAAGGCTGCGCCGAAACCGAGGTAGAGGTTTTCGCGCAGGCCTTCGAGGGTGTTTTCGTACTCGCGCACCGGTTGCAGCGTGACGATGCTGAACGCCGCGCTTTTGCCGCCGAGCAACTTGACCTCGACGTCATAAACGAAGAATTCCTGCCCATTGGCCTCACGAATCCGCGCGAACTCGTTGCCGCGTCCGTCGTAACGCGGCTTGTAGTTGATCAGCTCTTGCCCGGTGGCCTTCGACCGCCAGACCAGGTGACCTTCGCGGTCGAAGATGTAGCCGAGCAAACGGCTGTCGGTCAGGTTGAAGCGCTCATCGGGCAATTGCGCCGGCATTTGCAGGGAGTTGTTTTCCACCCGAGCGGCGGAGATCAGCGTGGTGACGTCCGAGGCCAGGCGTTGCTCGATCGAGTCCTGCAACGCCAGGCTGAACGCGCCCTGCATCGCCGGCAGCAACGCCAACATGAACAACACCGCCAACAGCGTGGCGGCGAGCATCAAGCGAACGCGAAGGGAACGAATCAAGTGCAGCGCTCATTGAACAGGTAACCGAGGCCGCGCACGGTATCGATCGGTTTGAACCCGGCCGGGCCTTCGAGTTTGCGGCGCAGACGGCCGACCAGGACTTCAATGACGTTCGGATCGCGCTCGTCGTCATCGGGGTAGAGCTGCTCCATCAAGCGGTCCTTGGCCACCACTTGCTGGTGATGACGCATGAGGTATTCGAGGATCCGGTACTCATACGCCGTCAGCGCCAGCGGTTGTTCATCGAGGGACGCTTGCTTGCGATTGAGGTCCAGCAACAACGGCCCGGCGACGATGGTCGACTGGGTGAAACCGCTGGAGCGACGCAGCAAGGCATTCAGCCGCGCGTCGAGTTCTTCGAACTGGAACGGCTTGACCACATAATCGTCGGCGCCGGCGGCGAGGCCCTCGACCTTGTCCTGCCAGTTGCCGCGCGCGGTGAGGATCAGGATCGGAAAGGTCTTGCCCTGCGTGCGCAATTGACGGATCAAGTCGAGCCCGCCCATGCCCGGCAGGCCGAGGTCGATCACCGCCAGGTCAAAATTGAACTGTCCGGTCTGGTACAGCGCCTCTTCGGCATTGGCCACGGATTCGACCACGTGGCCGCTCTCCGTCAGGCGGGTTTGCAGGTGATGGCGCAACAGCGCTTCATCTTCGACGACCAGCAGTTTCATAACGCTCTCCCGGGCAAAACAACATCTCCAATGGCACAACGGCGCATCCAACGGTCAGGACAGATCATAGCGGCTCATCAGGTCTTGCTGATTGAGTTTAATGCCATTGTGCGAGACCGACACGGTGGCGTAACCGGCGCGGTAGTCGGCCGGGGTTGTGGGGTGGCCCAAATGCGCATTCCAGGGACTGTCATGGCCCACGGTACTGACCGTGCTGAAGCTGTTCAGTGTGAGGGATCTTTTGACCTTCTCGTTGGTCTTCCCAAGAGCAAGGCTGGCTATGATGTCATCGGAGGCAAGCGCGGCGGTGCTGGCGCTCAGAACGGTGAAAGCCAGAATCAGGTTTTTAAAGCCAGTCATTAGGGAATGTCCTCATGCGCAGGTGCTTTGGGTACGGAGCTACCTTACTGGCGCGCCCCTGAACTGCCCCTGAACGCAGACTGAACCTGAGCTGAACCAGATTGACCCGGCTGTTTTGATGACTCACTTGCAGGAGATCCGACCATGCGCGTATTCCTCGCCCTCTGTTGGCTGGTGTTGAGCGGGCTGACTCAAGCCGCCATCAAGACTCAGGAAATCCCCTATCAAAGTGCCGACGGCACAAAAATGATCGGCTATTACGCCTACGACGACGCCATCAAGGGGCCGCGCCCCGGCGTGGTGGTGGTGCATGAGTTCTGGGGCCTGAATGATTACGCCAAGCGCCGCGCCCGTGACCTCGCCGGCCTGGGCTACAGCGCGCTGGCCATCGACATGTATGGCGGCGGCAAGAACACCGAGCATCCGAAGGATGCGATGGCGTTCATGCAGGCAGTGCTGAAAGACAGCTCGGCGGCCGCCGTGCGTTTTCAGGCCGGGCTTGACCTGTTGAAGCAACAACCGCAAACCGACCCGAATAAAGTCGCGGCGATGGGTTACTGCTTCGGCGGTGGTGTGGTGCTGAACGCGGCGCGCCAGGGTGCCCCGCTGCTGGGAGTGGTGAGCTTCCACGGCGCGCTGGCAACCAATACGCCAGCAACCCCTGGCCGTGTGAAGGCGAAAATCCTGGTGGAACATGGAGCGCTGGACAGTATGGTCACGCCGGATGCCGTGGCGGCGTTCAAGGCTGAAATGGACAAGGCAGGCGCCGACTATACATTCGTCAGCCTGGAGGGCGCCAAGCACGGGTTCAGCAATCCGGACGCGGACCGGTTGAGCCATGGCGATCATGGTGGACCGGATATCGGGTACAACAAAGCGGCGGATGAGCGTTCGTGGGCGGATATGCGGGCGTTTTTCAAAAAGATATTTGGTTAGTCAGGTGGACCGCGGCGCGGCTATCGCGAGCGAGCTCGCTCCCACAGGGATCTATGTCGCTACGCAGATCCGGTGCGGGAGCGAGCTCGCTCGCGATGGCCGCGCCGCCCATCCAGACCTTTGCACTACCCAGCCCGCGAGCAACCCGGCAAAATGCCCGCCATGAATCCCGCCCCCGCCCTTCCCGTCTGCTGCACCCCACTCGACGCCCATTGGCCGCTGCCGTTGGTGCTGCCCGATACGGCGTTGCTGAGTACCCACTTCGACAGTTCGCAACTGGCCAGCGATGATTTCCGGCGTAGCGCCATCGAGCCGCCGGCAAGCATTCAGCGCTCGGTCGCCAAGCGCCAGGCCGAGTTTCTCGCCGGACGGGTGTGCGCCAGGGCCGCGCTGCAACAATTGGATGGCCTGAGTTTTATCCCGGCCATCGGCGAAGACCGGGCGCCAGTGTGGCCCGCGCACATCGCCGGTTCAATCACCCACAGCACCGGCCGGGCAGCGGCCATTGTCGCGAGGAAAACCGATTGGCGCGGGTTGGGGATGGACCTGGAAAACCTGCTCAACCCGGAACGGGCCGAGCGCCTGGCCGGGGAAATCCTCACGCCGCCGGAGTTGCAACGCATGACGGCCGGTCGTCGCGATGATCTGGCGCTGCTGGTGACGCTGACGTTTTCGGTGAAGGAAAGTCTGTTCAAGGCGCTGTACCCGATTGTTCAGCAGCGCTTTTATTTTGAACATGCCGAGGTGCTGGAATGGACCGAGGCCGGTGAAGTGCGGTTGCGGTTGCTGACGGATTTGTCTGGCGAGTGGCGCAATGGCACGGAGCTGGAGGCGCAGTTTGGGTTGATGGATGGGCAGTTGTTGAGTCTGGTCAGTATCAAGGCTTGAAGATTTTTAGCGCTTGTACTGGCCTCATCGCGCGCAAGCTCGCTCCCACAGGGATTTATGTCACTACGCAGATCCAGTGTGGGAGCGAGCTTGCTCGCGATGGCGGCCTGACGCTCACCACACCTCTCAACGCTTCTCCTGATTGCGCGGCCAACTCAAACTGAAACAAGCCCCACCCAGACTTTTGCTCTTGCTGATCAACGCACGCCCGTCATGCCAATGGATGATCCGTCGCACAATGGACAACCCCAACCCATGACCGCCCGACGCCCGGGTACGGCTGTCGTCCAGGCGCAGGAACGGCGTGAAAATCCGTTCCCAGGCCAACTCCGGCACACCCGGTCCGTCATCCTCGACGTCCACCCGGCAGCGTTGCTGCCCCACCTGATAACTCACGGTCACCCGCGACGAGGCGTGGCGCATGGCATTGCTGACCAGGTTCTGGATGGCCCGATGCAAGTAACGCGGTTCAGCCTCGACCCAGGCGTCATCGCAATCTGCCGCCGACAGGCATAACCCGCGCTGCACCGTAACGTCGGCGCGTAACGGCGCCAGTTCTTCGATCACTTGATTGACCAGCGCGTCCAGGTCGATCCGCTGGAAATTCAGCGCCGGCGAGCCCTGCTCCAGCCGCGCGTAGGTCAGCATCTCATCGACCAGTTTGTCGAGGTCCTCGATGTCGTGGTCCATGCCTTCGCGGTATTTTTCCAGCTGCTGCGGCGTGGTGGCCGAGCCGATCATCTCCAGGCCGAAACGCAGGCGCGCCACCGGTGTGCGCAATTCGTGGGACACCGCGCGCACCAGTTCACGCTGGATCGCCAGCAATTGCTGCAAGTGCTCGGCCATGCCGTTGAACGCGGCGGCCAGTCGCCCCACCGAGTCGGCGCCGCGCGCCGGCACACGGGTTTCCAGGCTGCCCTTGGCGATGCGCGTGGCGGCGGCTTCCAGACCGCGCAAACGGCGCTCCAGTTGCCGCACCAGGAGGTAGACGATCAAACCAATCAGGCTCAAACCCAGGGCCGCGATCAACACCAGCCATTCGGGCGGATAGGGATTCATCTGGTACAACGGGCCGATCTCCAGCACCCACGGCGTCCCGACCATGCCGGCAAACACCCGGATCGAGTCGCCGCCCTTGCCCAGCGCCATCACCGTGTCGCCCTCGGACACCCGGCGGCTCTGGTCTTCGTCCATGTCCGC
Source organism: Pseudomonas sp. URMO17WK12:I12 (assembly GCF_000514395.1). Classification (NCBI taxonomy): domain Bacteria; kingdom Pseudomonadati; phylum Pseudomonadota; class Gammaproteobacteria; order Pseudomonadales; family Pseudomonadaceae; genus Pseudomonas; species Pseudomonas sp. URMO17WK12:I12. The sequence goes on along the minus strand of NZ_AZVV01000010.1, from coordinate 119,523 downwards.
CTGCTCGACCTTGACCAGGCGCAAGTCGAAACCGAAGCCCTTGTCTTCTTTCAGCAGCGCCAACCGTTCGGGCTGCTCCGCCACCGGGTAGCGCACCAGTTCATCGACCAGCAGATAAATCGTGGCACGGGCCAGTTGTTCACTGATCTGCTGCACCTCCCCCGTCAGCACAAGCTGTTCCTTGTCGCTGACCAGCCGATAGACCTTGGCCGCGTGCGGGCCGGTCTGCTCCACCAGCGCCTGACCGCGCAGTACGCGGGTGCGCTGGGTGAGGTCGAGGTCGGTCTGGGCGAACGTGGTCAACGCCAGTGGAATCCCGAGCAAGCGCTCCCAGACCAACAACGCGCGGTGGCGCTCAGTGTTGTTCATCGGCTTGAGGTTGTCGGCCATCAACGAAAACGTACCGTGGGCCAAGCGCTCCCGGTATTGCTCGCTGCGCACCTCATTGAGCAGATGCAGCGCCAGCACGCCGAGCACCGCGACCAACACCAGCGCCGCGCACATGCCGCCATAAATGCGCAGGAAGATCGAATTCACAGCGACGGGTCTACGCAAGCTTCGGGAACGAACAAATAACCTTTGCTGCGGATGGTCTTGATCAGTCGCGGATGCTCGGGGTCATCGCCTATTTTCGGGCGGATGCGCGAGATACGCACATCGATGGAACGGTCCTGGCCGTCATAACCGATGCCGCGCAACGCGGTAAAAATCTCTTCCCGGGACAGGATGCGCCCGGCGTTGGCGACGAGCAGCCAGAGCAGGTCGAACTCGGCGCTGGTCAGCTCGATGCCGTTGTCATGCAGCCAGGCTTCACGCAACGCGTTGTCCACCACCAGCGGACCAAACTGCAGACGCCGCTGTTTTTCCGGGGTGGCCTCGGGGGCTTCGCTACGACGCAACAGGGCCTGAATGCGTGCCAGCAACAGGCGCGGGCGCACGGGTTTGCACACGTAGTCGTCGGCACCGAGGTCGAGGCCGAGGATCTGGTCGGTATCGTCGGTGCGGGCGGTGAGCATGAGGATCGGGCCGTCATATTTGTCACGGACCTTGCGGCAAATGCTCAAGCCGTCTTCGCCCGGCAGCATCAGGTCGAGAATTACCAGGTCCGGTTTCTCTTTGATGATGCGTGCCGCCGCCAGCGCACCGTTGCCTTCGATTGAAACGCGCAGGCCATTGGCCTCCAGGTAGTCGCGGGTCAGTTCGGCCAGACGCTGGTCGTCCTCCACAATCAATACCTGCCAGGCTTCTTGCTCCACGGTGACCTCTGCTTGCCAACAACACTTATAAGGAAGGATCCGCCCGTCTTTTTGTAATGATTGGGGAGGATAAGAATGCATAACCATGGGGCGATTGTATAAACGCCGCCCGCCGAGAACACAAGCCGGCAAATGCGTTCGGACAACCCGGTTTTTTGTGATAGGGTTCGCGCCCTTAAAAATCCAAACGGCTGTTTTCAATCGTTGAAAATCGATGAAAAACGGCTCGCTCCAGCTAGGTCGCGGCCTACACGCCCGTTCCACCTTTCACACACAATTTACGCACAGGTTTATCCACAGGTAGTACGTTGCAACACCCTCCAAAACGCATTATCTTGTACCTCGGCGCCAAAAAAACCCTACATGTAGGGTTTTAGCTTAAAAGCCCAACCACATTTCAGACCAGAAACTCAAGCGCTTTATTGCCTGTTTATGGTTGAACCAAGCACGAAATTACAAGCCCAAACCGCACAGGCGGATGGCACCGTTTTTTCAGGCCAGAACAGCCGAAACGGTACGGGTGTTGCAGTCATCACTGGCACCCCTGAAAGGAATCCGGCTTCGAGTCCAGGCTCGCGGCCAAAAACTTCGGCAAGGAAGCGGCATCATTAGCCTTTTTCCTACTGTCCCGAAGTTGTTATGCCCGACCTCCGTCGGTTGTAGTGCTTTTGGACAGAACGGTGGGCACCTTTATGGTGCCCAAACAAACATAGAGAATGTGGAGACACCCCCCCATGCAAACCGACACAACTCGCGAGAACCCGCAGGGCACCTTGCCGCAGGCCGCTGATTCGACTTCGGATCTGTCCGCCACCGCGCCTGGCCAGCTGCGTGTGATCAAGCGTAACGGCACTGTCGTTCCTTACACCGATGACAAGATCACCGTCGCCATCACCAAAGCGTTTCTCGCAGTTGAGGGCGGCACCGCGGCCGCCTCGTCGCGAATCCATGACACCGTGGCCCGCCTGACCGAACAAGTCACCGCAACCTTCAAGCGTCGCATGCCCTCGGGCGGCACCATCCACATCGAAGAAATCCAGGACCAGGTTGAACTGGCCCTGATGCGTGCCGGCGAGCAGAAAGTAGCCCGCGACTACGTGATCTACCGTGACGGCCGTTCGAAACAACGCGCCGCCCACGCCCCGGCCGAAGAAGCCGTCAACGCTCACCCGTCGATCCGCATCACCCGCGCCGATGGCAGCTTTGCACCTCTGGACATGGGTCGTCTGAACACCATCGTCACCGAAGCGTGCGAAGGCCTGGAAGAAGTCGACGGCGACCTGATCCAGCGCGAAACCCTGAAAAACCTGTACGACGGCGTGGCCCTGACCGACGTCAACACCGCCCTGGTGATGACTGCCCGTACCCTGGTTGAACGTGAGCCGAACTACTCGTTCGTGACCGCTCGCCTGCTGATGGACACCCTGCGTGCCGAAGGCCTGAGCTTCCTCAACGTTGCCGAAAGCGCGACCCACCACGAGATGGTCGACCTGTACGCCAAGGCGCTGCCTGCGTACATCGCCAAGGGTATCGAATTCGAATTGCTGAATCCGGTCCTGGCGACTTTCGACCTGGAAAAACTCGGCAAGGCGATCAACCACGAGCGCGATCAGCAGTTCACGTACCTGGGCCTGCAAACCCTGTACGACCGTTACTTCATCCACAAGGACGGTATCCGCTTCGAACTGCCGCAAATCTTCTTCATGCGTGTGGCCATGGGCCTGGCGATCGAAGAGAAGCAGAAAGAAGACCGTGCCATCGAGTTCTACAACCTGTTGTCGTCCTTCGACTACATGTCCTCGACGCCAACCCTGTTCAACGCCGGTACCCTGCGTCCACAGCTGTCGAGCTGCTACCTGACCACCGTGCCGGATGACCTGTCGGGCATCTACCACGCGATCCACGACAACGCCATGTTGTCGAAATTCGCCGGCGGCCTGGGCAACGACTGGACGCCGGTTCGTGCGCTGGGTTCGTACATCAAGGGCACCAACGGCAAATCCCAAGGCGTTGTTCCGTTCCTCAAAGTAGTGAACGACACCGCCGTTGCCGTTAACCAGGGTGGCAAGCGCAAAGGCGCTGTGTGTGCCTACCTGGAAACCTGGCACATGGACATCGAAGAGTTCATCGAGCTGCGCAAGAACACCGGCGATGACCGTCGTCGTACCCACGACATGAACACCGCCAACTGGATCCCTGACCTGTTCATGAAGCGCGTCTTCGATGACGGCAAGTGGACTCTGTTCTCGCCATCCGAAGTACCGGACCTGCACGACCTGACCGGTAAAGCCTTCGAAGAGCGCTACGAGTACTACGAAGCCCTGACCGAATACCCAGGCAAGGTCAAACTGTTCAAGACCATCCAGGCCAAAGACCTGTGGCGCAAAATGCTGTCCATGCTGTTTGAAACCGGCCACCCATGGCTGACCTTCAAAGACCCGTGCAACCTGCGCAGCCCGCAGCAGCACGTGGGCGTGGTCCACAGCTCGAACCTGTGCACCGAGATCACCTTGAACACCAACAAGGACGAGATCGCCGTTTGCAACCTGGGCTCGATCAACCTGCCGAACCACATCGTCAACGGCAAGCTGGACACCGCCAAGCTGGAACGCACCGTGAACACCGCTGTTCGCATGCTCGATAACGTGATCGACATCAACTACTACTCGGTGCCGCAAGCGAAGAACTCCAACTTCAAGCACCGTCCGGTCGGCCTGGGCATCATGGGCTTCCAGGATGCGCTGTACCTGCAGCACATTCCTTACGGTTCCGACGCTGCCGTCGAGTTCGCCGACAAGTCGATGGAAGCGGTCAGCTACTACGCGATCCAGGCTTCTTGCGACCTCGCCGACGAGCGTGGCGCCTACGAGACGTTCCAGGGTTCGCTGTGGTCCAAAGGCATCCTGCCGCTGGATTCGCAACAGATCCTGATCGAGCAACGCGGCCAGAAGTACATCGACGTTGACCTGAACGAATCCCTGGACTGGGCACCGGTTCGCGCCCGTGTACAGAAAGGCATTCGTAACTCCAACATCATGGCCATCGCACCGACCGCGACCATCGCCAACATCACTGGCGTCTCGCAGTCGATCGAACCGACCTACCAGAACCTCTACGTGAAATCGAACCTGTCGGGCGAATTCACCGTGATCAACCCGTACCTGGTTCGCGACCTCAAGGCTCGCGGTCTGTGGGACTCGGTCATGATCAACGACCTGAAGTACTACGACGGTTCGGTGCAGCAGATCGAGCGCATCCCGCAAGAACTCAAAGAGCTCTACGCGACTGCTTTCGAAGTGGACACCAAGTGGATCGTTGACGCGGCAAGCCGTCGCCAGAAGTGGATCGACCAGGCTCAATCGCTGAACCTGTACATCGCTGGCGCTTCGGGCAAGAAACTGGACGTAACCTACCGCATGGCCTGGTACCGTGGCCTGAAAACCACTTACTACCTCCGTGCCCTGGCCGCGACCAGCACCGAGAAGTCGACCATCAACACCGGCAAGCTGAACGCTGTTTCCAGTGGCGGCAACCACGGTGAAGATTCGGTCCTGGCAGCACCTGCCGGCCCTGCTCCAGTGCCAAAGGCCTGCGCCATCGACGAGCCGGATTGCGAAGCTTGCCAATAAGCCGAGCCAGTAGGCGCTGAAAGGCGCTGACCTGAAACCCCCGATCAATCCTCTGGATAGGTCGGGGGTTTTCTTTTACCCAAAGGAAAGTGGTGAACGGGCTGCTCGCGATCAAGCCAGCCCTGATTACCAGGATGTCTGCACCAAGGACAAATCCCGACCATAAAAAAACCCCTCTTTCGAGGGGTTCTTTATGCGGCGCTATCAGGCATCAGGTCATCTGAATGATGGTCTGCATGATGGTGCTCTGGGTGGAGATGGTCTTGGCGTTCGCCTGGTAGTTGCTCTGCGCCTTGATCAAATCAACCAGTTCGTTGGTCAGGTTGACGTTGGACTCTTCCAGCGAGTTGGACACTACCGAACCCAAGGTACCGGTTTTCGGTGCATCGATGCCAGGCACGCCCGAGGCGAAGGTTTCTTTCCAGCCAGAACCACCGATTGGCTGCAAGCCTTGTTCGTTGGCGAAGCTGGCAATGGCGACCTGGCCGATGGCCTTGGTTTGCTGGTTGGTGAAGTTGGCGGTCATGACGCCGCTTTCATCGATGGTCAGGCTGGAAATCTGGCCTGTCGCGTAACCGTCCTGATACTGCGCAGTACGTGCGGTTGGCGAAGCGTACGAAGTGGTTTTGGTCATGTCGAACGCGATACCGGCCGCGGCTGCGTCCGAACCGTTCAAGGCCCAGGTTGGCGGGTTGGTGTTGGCGTTAACCATCACGCCCGGCTTCCAGCCAGTCATGGTCAGGGTGGTACCCGTTTGCGTCCAGCCAGCACCGCCCACCAGAGTCTTGATGCTGCCATCAGGATTGAAGGTGATATCCGCCTGGATCGGCACCGGCGGCTCAGCCAGTGGGTTGGTTGGGCTACGGCCGTCCATGTAGGTGTAGACAGTCCAGGAGTTGGACGCCGCATTTTTAACGTAGTACTGGTCCATCGTGTGTTGGTTACCCTGCGTGTCGTACACAGGGGTGGAAATAGTTTTGTTGTAGCTGTTGGTGTCTTTGACGTTGAACGGGGTCACTGTTGGCAGTGGGTCCGAGGAGTTCAGGTTCATCGTCTGATCGACACGGGTGGTCGCATGCGGCGCCAGGCTCGAGGTGTCGATTTTCAGGTCGGTCAGCACACCGTTGATGATCTTGCCGTTGGCGTCTACGCCAAAACCCTGCAAGCGACGGCCGTTGTTGTCGACCACGTAGTTCTGGGCGTCAGTCTTGAACGCACCGGCCCGGGTGTAGCTCAGCGAGCCGTTGTCGCTCATGACGAAGAAACCGTTGCCCTGGATACCCATGTCCAACACGTTGCCGGTGTTGTTCACGTCACCCTGGCCGAACTGCTGGGAAACGTTGGCCAGACGCACGCCGTTGCCGACGGTCTTGCTGCCGGTACCCAGGCGCGTGGCCGAGTACACGTCTTCGAATTCTGCACGGGACGATTTGAAACCGGTGGTCGCGACGTTGGCGATGTTGTTACCGGTGACGTCCAGTTGTTTGTTGGCTGCATAGAGACCGCTAAGGCCGATATTGAAAGACATATTCCACTCCTTTGTGCCGTGTTAGTCGGCTCTATATACCAATGGTCTGTACTTTGGACAGGGCAACACTGCCCAGGCCTGCCAGGTTCAGCATCAACTCACCGCCGGTCTGGCTGATGGTCACGCTGTTGACGGTTGCCGGCAGGTAAGTCACCAGCGAGGTCGCCTTGCTGTCGTAAGTCGCGGTAGCTGCAAACTTGTAAGTGCCGGCCTTGGCCACTTCACCCGCATCGTTCTTGCCGTCCCAGATGAAACCGGCGTTGCCGGCCTGCTGACTGCCAAGATCGATGGTGCGAACCACTTTGCCATCGGTATCGGTGATCTTGATCGTGACCGGGTTCGTCGAGGCCGGTACGACCGCCGTACCGTTGAAACTCTTGGAGGTATCGACCACCGCGGTGTCGGTCTGGGCGACAACCGAACGACCCACCAGCGAAGAAGCCTGCAACGCTTGCGACGAGTTGTAGTTGCCGGCAATGCCGCTGACCGTATCGTTGAGCGTGGTGATGCCTTCCAGGCTGCTGAACTGCGCCAACTGCGCGACGAACGCGCCGTTGTCCTGCGGCTCCAGCGGGTTCTGGTTTTTCAGTTGAGTCACCAACAACTGCAAGAAGGCGTCTTTGCCCAACGCTTTATTGCCGGTGGCGCTGCTGGTAGCGGCGGCCAGGCCGTCGCTGCTGGTGTTGCTCTTGACCGAAGAATTGGCCAGGACATCCTTGATGCTTACGGCGCTGGTAGTATCGGTAACACTCATCTGAGTCGCCCCTTATCACTGACCGAGGGTCAGGACCTTCTGCATCATGGTTTTGGCGGTGTTCATCATTTCGGCGTTGGTCTGGAACGAACGGCTCGCGGAAATCATGTCGGCCATTTCTTCGACGACGTTGACGTTCGGGTAGTAGACGTAGCCCTTGGCGTCGGCAGCGGGATGGTTCGGCTCATAACGCGCTTCGAGGTTGCTCTGGTCTTCGACCACGCCGAGCACTTGCACGCCTTGACCGGCAGCGTCCTGGCTCTGGAACAGCGAATCGCTGCCGCCGCTCTGGCCGCCCTGGAACATGGTGGCGAACACCGGGTGACGGGCGCGATAGGTCTGGTCGATGCTCGACGAGACGGTTTCGGCGTTGGCGATGTTCGAGGCCACGGTGTTCAAGCGCGTGGTTTGTGCACTCATGCCGCTACCGGCAATGTTGAAAACACTGGATAGAGACATGACTTACTCTCCGCGCAGGGCTGATACCAGCCCTTTGAATTTGCTGTTGAGCAGGGTGAAGCTGGCCTGGAAGCCGACGGCGTTTTCCGCGTAGTTCGACTGTTCCAGTTGGGCGTCCACGGTGTTCTGGTCGATCGACGGTTGCATCGGCGTGCGATACAGCAGCGACTCGTCGCCATTGCCCAGGCCTTCAGCTTCGATATGACGGCTGTTGGTCATGTTCAAGGCAAAGGTACCGCCCTTGGTTTTCTCGTTCTGTGCGGCAAGCACTTTTGAGAAGTCCAGATCCCGAGCCTTGTAGTTCGGGGTGTCGGCGTTGGCGATGTTGTTGGCCAGGACTTCGGCACGCTGAGCGCGGAAGCCCAGGGCTTGTTCGTGGATACCGAGCGCTTTATCGAAGCTGATGCTCATGTCGGGAAACCTTCGGGTGACCTGATTTTTCGTAACAGAGACATAGCAAGCGGCGTGCCAAATCGAAAAACCCCGGAAACCGGGGCTTTGCCGGCAGTGGCAAGGGCGGCAATGCCAGAAAAGCGGCAACCGGTTTCCGCAGGCTGCCGCTTTTCTGCCGCTTATCGCCTTCGAAAGAACAACTCTTACCCTGTGGGAGCCGGGCTTGCCCGCGATGGCGGTGTGTCAGCCCCATCAAATTCGTCAGTGATACCGCCATCGCGGGCAAACCCGGCTCCCTCAAGGGTTTAGCGGTGTTGGTGGAAAACCATCAGGCATAAAAAACGGGAGCCCCTGAGGACTCCCGTTTTTTGTGCCGCCAACGAATCACTTCGCCTGGTAAATGATCCCCGGGCTGCACTGGACCATCTGGTAATGGTCCGGCAAACCGTTCAGCGCTTCAGACGCGCCGAGGAACAGATAGCCACCTGGCTTGAGCGTGCTGTGAATGCGCAACAGGATGTCTTTCTTCACCTCGGCGGAGAAGTAGATCAGCACGTTGCGGCAGAACACGATGTCGAACTTGCCCAGCGCTGCATAACTGTCCAGCAGGTTGAACGAACGAAACTCCACGCGGCTCTTGATCGGCGCCTTGATCGCCCAGCGTCCCGGCCCTTTCGGGTCGAAGTAACGCTGAAGACGCTCGGGCGACAGGCCACGGCCGATCGCCAGGCTGTCATACTCGCCGGTCTTGCAGTTGGTCAGCATGGTGCCGGACAGGTCGGTGGCGACAATCTGCGCCCCCATCTTCAACTGGCCCATGTTGACGCGTTCGAACTCATCGATGGACATCGACAGCGAGTACGGTTCCTGCCCCGACGAACACGCAGCGGACCAGATCCGCAAGCGCTGGCCGGGTGCAGCCTTGATCGCTTCAGGCAATACCTTGTTCTTCAACACTTCAAACGGATAGGTGTCACGAAACCACAGGGTTTCGTTGGTCGTCATCGCGTCCACCACCATCTCGCGCAAACCGCTGCGCGGCTGGGTCTGGATGCGCTGGACCAGCTCACCCAGGGATTTGATGCCTTGCTGTTCCATCAGTTTGTTGAGACGGCTCGAGACCAGGTACTGCTTGTTTTCACCGAGCAAAATGCCACAGGCTTTTTCCAGGAAGACCCGGAACTGTTCGAAATCCAAATTACCCGTAGACAAAGATACCGCCTCTTAAATCGTGTTAATCACCAGGGGCAGAAGGCCCCTAGCTGATATCTGCTGCTTTGATCCGGTCGACTACCCGGGATGCCAGGTCATCAGGACGGAACTTGGCAAGGAAGTCATCGGCACCGACTTTCTTGACCATCGCCTGATTGAATACCCCGGACAACGAAGTATGCAGGATGATATGAAGCTTTTGCATGCGTGGGTCGTTGCGGATCTCGGCCGTGAGGGTGTACCCGTCCATTTCCGGCATCTCGATGTCGGAAATCATCATCAGGAACTCTTCTTCCGGCTTTTTCCCTTCGTCGACCAGCTTGCGCAAGTAATCCAGCGCTTGCTTGCCGTCGTTCAACGCCACCACTTCGACACCGACGGTTTGCAGGCAACGAGTCACTTGCTTGCGCGCCACCGACGAGTCATCGACGGTCAGGACCGTCAAGGACAAGGCCTTGTGCTGGGTTTCGACATCGACCACACCGACCGAAATCGCTTCCGGTGTCGGCGCCACTTCCGCGAGGATTTTCTCGACGTCGATGATTTCGACTAACTGATTGTCGACCCGAGTCACAGCCGTCAGGTAGTGATCGCGTCCCGTGCCCTTGGGTGGCGGATGAATCTCTTCCCAGTTCATGTTGACGATGCGCTCCACCGAGCGCACCAGGAAACCCTGGGTCTTGGTGTTGTACTCCGTGATGATCACGAACGGATTGCTTTGATCTTTGAGCGCGCCGGAGCCGGTCGCCATGGCCAGATCAAGAATCGGAATGGTCGCCCCCCGGATATTTGCCACACCGCACACGACAGGACTGGATTTTGGCATCAGCGTGAGTTTTGGGCATTGCAGCACTTCCCGAACCTTGAACACGTTGATCCCATAGAGTTGCTGGCCGTCGAGACGGAACAACAGCAGCTCCAGGCGATTCTGCCCTACCAGTTGCGTGCGCTGGTTTACCGCATCCATTACACCAGCCATGCACAGACTCCTACACCAACGCTTAAGTGTGTTGCGACGCACGTTCATTGCTAAACGGCACGGCGCTTGCTTTTTAACTCTTATGAACACAGAACTGACATTTTTCCGACGCCTGACATCAAACGCTCGCCACGTGCTTTGCGCGATGTCGGCCGTCTGCCTGTTCAACGCTGGCAGCCCTGCCCTTGCTGACGCAGTTACCTTGCCTGACATGCTTATCGGCGTCACTCAGGGCTTTCTTGAGTTCACCGTAGAAGACTATTTGGCGACCAGTCAAACCGAAGGCCGTTATGAGATCGAGGTCAAGCAGCTCGATCCGCGCCTGCGCATGCCCATGTGCGACAAGGAATTGACAGCCACTCTGGAGAGCCCGGCGATCCCGATTGGCCGGGTCACGGTCAAGGTTCGTTGCGACAGCACCTCGCCCTGGACGGTGTTCGTGCCCGCTCAAGTCCGCCTGTTTCGCGACGTCGTCACCACCACGCGGCCCCTCAAACGCGCCGGCTATATCGAGCCGGGCGACGTCATGCTGCGCGAACGCGACATCAGCCTGATCGGCCAGGGATACTTCACCTCCATCGATCAGACGATTGGACAAAAACTTACCCGACCAACGGTCGCCGATCAGGTGCTGACGCTGGTCCATCTCGAACAGGCCGAAGTCATTTCCAAAGGTGACCAAGTGGTGATTACCGCCCGCAGTGGTACGCTCAGCGTGCGCATGCCGGGCGAAGCCCTGTCCAATGGCGGCTTGCGTGAACAGATCCGGGTAAAAAACCTCAACTCCCAACGGGTCATCAAGGCGCAGGTCATGGCGCCGGGCCAGGTGGAAGTGGCCATGTAGAAACTCTGCGCTTGCGAAAACATGGCGCTGGCCGTGGCTGTTCCCTAAACTGTGCCTCACGCAGGAAATGCGCTGGCGCATGCAGGCTCGTTGATAAATGGGCCTAAAGTTTTTGCAGGAAGAGCCGAAAACATGGCAAGCGTCCAAATTCCCAGAGGTTTTTTATCATGGTCATCGATTTCAGCCGTTTGAACAGTTCCTCGTCACTGACCGGCAGTACGCGTACCAGCGCCAACAAGGACACTGCCGAAGCCGGCAAATCCGCGCCGCTGAATACCCCGGCCGAACAGGCCAGTACCGCCAAAAGCGGGGAATCGGTACACCTCAGCAATGAGGCTCAACAGTTGCAGAAGGTCACTGACAAGCTGCGCGATCAGCCTGCCGTCGACAATGCCCGCGTGGCCGAGTTGAAAGCAGCGATTGCCGATGGCAGCTATAAAGTCGACAGCAACCGTGTAGCCAGCAAACTGCTCAACTTCGAAGCCCAGCGCTAGGCCCCCGGCCTGCGCCAGGCTTTTGGACGCTTAAACCCCAAGGCCAGCCATGCACGACACTAATTTACTGCAACTGATCATCGACGACTTTGCTCCAGCACAACACTTGCTGGAGTTACTGCAAACCGAGTCCCTCGCCTTGCATGGTCGCGACATGCCACTGCTCGAAGACATTCTGGCGCGCAAACAGGCAATGATCATTCTGCTCGAACAGCATGGCCGCAAGCGCAGCGAAGTCCTCGCCAGCCTCAATCTGCCCACCAATCGCAAGGGCCTGGAGCAACTCGCCAGCGAATCCAGCGTCGGTGACCAGTTACTTGCGCAAAGCGATGCCCTGACCGACCTTCTGGCTCAGTGCCAGGCCATCAACGTCAATAATGGTCAGTCGATCCTGGTCCAGCAGGCCGCCACGGCCAATCAGCTGAAAATCCTCACCGGCGGCGAACCACCCGCGCTTTACGATGCCCGCGGATCAACCGCCAAGCTAGCGAAGCCGCGCCCGCTCAGTCAGGCGTGAACCTGTTGATGAGTTCGCACTTTCAAGACGCGCTACATGATGGCAGTATGCTGGCCATGCGCAGTCACATTTTGTCCGGAGAACGATGAACCGTGCCCAATGCCTTAACCGCGGAAGATGCTCCGCAGCCACCCAAGGTGCTCTCCACGCCCATGGAGATCGCGGGTAACCTGCGGCAACTGCAAGAAAGCCATGACCCGCTGATCATTACGTTCCACGAACGTAACCAGCGCTTCCAGAGCTATCTGGTTGAGGTTGACCGTGACAACAACATGATTGCCCTGGATGAAATGGTGCCCCGCGATGGTGAGCGCTATCTGCTGGCAGGCGAATCGTTTCGGGTCGAAGGCTTCCACGACGGCGTGCGCATCGCCTGGGAAAGCAACGGCCCGCTGAGCATCGACGAACTCAGCGACGCACGCTGCTATCGCGGCAAACTCCCTGACGAAGTCGTCTACCATCAGCGCCGCAATGCCTTCCGGGCTGCATTGAAACTGGCGCAATTAGTCAATGTCGAACTGGGCGGTGAAAAGCTCAAGTCGCCCATCAAAGGCAAGTTGCTGGATATTTCCGCCACCGGCTGCAAGCTGCGCTTTGAGGGTGACATCACCAGCCGACTGCAATTGGGCCAGGTCTACGACCGCTTCGTCGCCGACCTGCCCTTCGGCAGCATGACCACCCCGGTGGAACTGCGTTACCTGCACTTCGAAGAAAGGATCTCCACCACCTTCGCCGGCATCCGCTTTCACAACATGAGCGGGCTGGTGCAGCGCCAGGTCGAGCGATTCGTGTATCAGCTTCAACGTGAAGCACGGCGCTTCGATAAAGACGATCTCTGATACACCGCGTCAACAAAAAACGGGCAGCCCCTTGCGGTGACTGCCCGTTTTTTTATGCATCAAAAAATCAAGGCCTGGCTTCAGTGAAACTTTGTTCGCGACCGGCGTCCGGGTCTTCCGGTGGCGTCGGCTCACCTTCCAGTTCCACCTCTGGTTCCGGCTCCGCTTCCGGATGCGGCGGACTCTGCATCTGCTCTTGAACGATCTGCTCGTCGACACGCGGGTCAAGGCACACCACCAGCGGCGAGCTCGACATGCTGTCCGGCATGGCGACGTGATGCAGCGGCGCATCGTCGACCTGATGCAGGTTGGTGACCGCTTTCGGACGGATCCGCCACACCAGCACCAGCGCGAAGAAACTGAAGAACGCGTAGAGCATGTGGCTGCCGAACAGCTTCATCAGCACCCCGGCGACCAGCGGCCCGATACTGGCGCCGACGCCGTAGGTCACCAGCAGCATCGCTGTCAGCGAGACCCGGCGATCACCCTCGACATGGTCATTGGAGAACGCCACCGCCAACGGATACAGGCAGAACTGCACCAGCGAACAGAAGAACCCGGAGATGAACAAGACCTCCAGCGGCACCTTCTGCAGAATCGCCAGCGGCAACGCGGCCAGTGCCAGGCTGAAGGCAAAACAGCGGATCAACAGCGCCCGGTCATAACGATCAGACAGCCAACCCAGCGGCCACTGCACCAGCAGGCCAGCAAAAATACAGCTACCCATGAACAGACCGACCTGCTCGGTGGACAACCCCTGCTGTGACGCATACAGCGGCGCCAGACCGTAGAACGAACCGACGATCAGCCCTGCCCCCAATACCGTGCTCAACGACTGCGGTACACGTTTGATAAAGAAGCGCGGCTCCATCGGCGCGGGGTGCAACGGCGCCGGGTGAATCCGTCGAGTCAGGGCCACCGGCACCAGGCACAGGGCAAAGCACAAGGCGACCAGCATCAGCAGCTCCAGGCCCAGGCCTGGATGCATGACCAGAATCAGCTGACCCAGCACCAACCCCAGGTAGGAAGCGATCATGTAGCCGCTGAAGACCATGCCGCGCTGCTTGGCATCGGCCTGCTCGTTGAGCCAGCTCTCAATGACCATGTACTGACACATCATCCCCAGGCCGACGATCACCCGCAGGAACAGCCAGGCCGGCAGCCAGTCGATCAATCCATGACCGAGCACCGCCGCACCGACGATCCCGGCACACGCGGCATAGGCACGAATATGCCCGACCCGGGCAATCAATCGGTGACCGATCTTGCCGCCCAGCACCAGGCCAAAATAGTTGGCCGCCATCAACGCACCGACCCACAAGCTGTCGACGTGATCGGCCGCCAGGCGCAAGGCCAGGTAAGTGCTCAACAGGCCCGAGCCGATCAACATCATCAGCGAGGCGAAATACAGCGCTCGAAAGGATTTCCAGATTTGGCGCATCGGCGTTCCGAGCGGCTCCTTGCAGTGAAGATCAGGCTACCGAAACGATAGCCCGAAGACGACGAAGCGTCAGGCCTGAGCAGCTAAAACACGCCGTTCCCAGGGAGTAATTTCATCAAAGAAGCTGGTCAGTTCCATGGACTTCGAAGCGACGTAGCCTTCGATGAACTCAGTGCCAAACAGTTCCTTCGCCAATTGGCTACGTTTCAGACGCTCAAGAGCCGCATGCAAGGTACACGGCAACGAAAGATTATCCGGCACGTCGAATTCGCCCTGGATCGCCTCGGTCGGCTCCAGCTCATTTTCAATGCCATGCAACCCGGCGGCAAGGCTGGCGGCGATCGCCAGGTACGGATTGGCGTCCGCTCCCGGCAAACGGTTTTCGACCCGACGAGCGACCGGTGAACTGGCCGGAATGCGCAACCCGGCGGCGCGGTTGTCGTGGGACCAGCAGGCATTATTCGGCGACGCGTACGGATGGCACAAGCGCTGATACGAGTTCACGTTCGGTGCAAACAACGCCGTGAAATCGGCCATGCCGGCCTGCTGGCCACCGATGAAGTGACGGAAGGTCGCGGTCGGCTGACCGGCCTCGTCGCTGAACACGTTACGCCCGGTGTTGATGTCGACAATGCTTTGGTGAATGTGCATCGAACTGCCCGGTGTGTGCGCCAGCGGCTTGGCCATGCAGACCACCGTCAAGCCATGCTTGAGCGCGACTTCCTTGAGCAGGTGCTTGAACAGCAAGGTCTGATCCGCCAGCAGCAGCGGATCACCGTGCAGCAGGTTGATCTCGAACTGGCTGACACCCATTTCGTGCATGAAGGTGTCGCGCGGCAGGCCCAACGCCGCCATGCAGGTGTAGACCTCACTGAAGAACGGCCGCAAGCCGCTATTGGAACTGACACTGAATGCCGACTGACCATCCTCGCGACGACCGTCCAGGCCCAGCGGCGGCTGGAACGGTTGAGTCGGATCGGGGTTGGGCGCAAACACGAAGAACTCCAGCTCGGTCGCCACCACCGGCGCCAGGCCGCGAGCCGCGTAACGCGCGATCACCGATTTGAGTTGACCGCGGGTCGACAGACTCGACGGTTCACCGGTCAATTCGTCCGCATCGCAAATGGCCAGCGCTCGGGGCTGTTGGCTCCAGGGCAAGCGATAGATATGCGCAGGGTCCGGCACCAACGCAAGGTCGCCGTCATCGCTGCCGTAAAAACGCGCGGGTGGATACCCGCCCATGATGCATTGCAGCAGCACACCCCGCGCCAACTGCAACCGACGTCCTTCGAGGAAACCCTCGGCCGTCATGACTTTGCCCCGGGGAACTCCATTCAAGTCCGGGGTGACACATTCAATCTCATCAATGCCCGCCAATCGCTGTGCGAGTGAACGATGGCCATCGGTAGTCATGACTCAATCCTTTGTTGTGCGAGCCGCGAACGGCGACCCGTACAAAATAGGCTTCACCTGTTCAGAATTTCAAGCAGCGCCACACAATAAAGAACGCTCAGGGCAGGTAAAGGCTGAATACACCGCCGCCCAACGGGCCGCCATTGCTGAGCCGGGTGCTGCCGACGACGCCATTGCGCTGATGCATCGCGGCGATGCGCCCGGCAAAGTACAGGCCCAGGCCGGTGCTACTGCTGCTGTAGTTGATGCCTTGCACATAATCCGCCTGAAACTCGATCATCTCCACAGGATAGCCGGCGCCATCATCATTGATGCTCAGCACCAGTTGACCGCCCTCGTCGCTGACGCTGATCAGCAGCGACTCGCGCGCGTAGCGAATGGCGTTGTTGATGATGTTGCCCAGTACCGAGGCGACCAGCTCGCGGTCGAAGAAACCCAGCGGGCTCAACGGGTCGACTTCATAGGTCGCAATAATACCGCGACTGGCGAACACGTCTTGATGGCTGGCCAGTTGCGCTTCAAGAAAGTCATCCAGGTCATGGTAGGCCGGTTGCAACGGCAACTGATTGACCCCCAGTTTGTACAGGCCCAACAACTGCACGAGCATGCCGTTGAGGTGGGCGAACTCGTATTCGATGACGCCCTGCTCCGGGCTGTGCTGCTCCGGGTCGGGCAAGCGCGCCAGCCACTGGCTGTGCGCCTGCATCAGCATGGCCAGCGAGTTCTTCATGTCGTGCACGGTGGAGGCAATCACCGTCGAGAAATCCAATGCCGGGTTGTCTTGGCTCATCCGCCGAACGCCTTGATTTTCAGTTTCTGATAGCGCGGATAACGCGCGTCGGTGTCGGGCATCAAGCCGACCATTTTCAGGCAGACCCGACATTCATCGATTTCCGCCGATGGCACACTGGTGTCGGTGCCGTGCAGCAGCGACTGCGCCATGTTCAAGGCGATACTGATGTTTTTCGGCTGCATCGCCAGCGCCTTGCGGAACACCGACCGGGCTTCCACCAGGTTGCCGGTCTTGTACACCCGCACGCCCTCACGATTGAGCTCGGCGGCGGCGTTGCTGGAACTGAGGATGGTCGGGGCGTCGGTCAACTTGGCGATGCCCTTCATCACCACCGGATCATCACCGTAGATTTCCGCGCAATTCTTCAGCATCGAGGCGCCCGCGCTGGCTTGGCCAAGCATTTGCAACTGCTTGGCCACCAGCAGCGCCGCTTCGGCACTCATGAATTGCTCCATGCCGTCGAGACGCATCATCGCTTGTTCGGTGAGTTTCTCGGCGGTTTCGGCGTCGTTGAGCAACAGGCTGGTGGCTTTCATCAGCCGCGCACGAATCTGCAGGCCCGGGTCGGATGGGTTTTCCTTGGCCACCAGGCTGAGGGTCGTGTTGATTTCCAGGCGGGTGCGGGTATCCAGGCCTTTCTCACTGCCTTTGCTGATCAAGGCGTGAGCCAGACCGAGGTTGCTTTCCGCATCCTTGAAGCGCGACTGCGCGCCCTGGGACACCGCCTGGCGATACGCCCTGGAGGCGGTGTCGAAATCTTCGTTGGCCATCGCCAGTTTGCCCAGCAAGGCTTGCCGGCGCACGGCCAGCGGCGACAGGCGAATGGCTTCTTCCAATACTTTCTGTGCGCCCTTGGTGTCGCCTTCGACCACCAGCACGTCGGCCATGCCGTCATACAGCGCCGGCATCATCGGAAACACTTTCAGGGCTTTTTCGTAGATGCCCTTGGCCTGGCTGACCTGGCCGCGCTTGAACAGCAACTGGCCCAACCCGGCAAATGCCCACGGCAACGGCCGATCAGCAATGATGCTGTCGTAAAGGCGCTCCAGCGCTTCGTTCTGATTCAAGTCGCGCAAGGCATCCGCGCGATAGCGCAGACACAGCGGCGAATAACGGATGTCCTTCTTGCACAGCTCGATGCAGGCATTGAGCACTTCCAGCGGCTTGCCACGGTCGAGGGCTTGCAGGATCGGCTTGAGCAGGTTCTTGCGCTGCTCCAGCCGCTCCAGACGCTGAGCCAGGCCCGAGCGGTTGAACGGCTTGGTCAGGTAGGCATCCGGTTCATGCTCCAGCGCACTGAGCACCATGGCCTGGCTGGTTTCGGCGGTGACCATGACGAACACGCTTTCATGGCTGATCAGCTTCTCGATCATCAAGTCTTCGAGGACCTGCTGACCGTTCTTCTTGCCGTCGCCGAGGTGGAAATCCTGCAGGATAAAATCGTAGGCCTTCTGCGAACACATGCGCAGCGCCTGCTCGCCGGAATCCGCGGTATCCACGTCCTTGACGCCCAGCTCTCGCAGCATGGACCTGACGGAACTGCGGAAATCCGAGACATCATCGACGATCAGAAAACTCTTTTGGTGATACGACAGCATCGAAGATTTCCAGGCAGTTTTAAGAAGAAGAGCATGACCGTTCGGGTTATCGGCCAGCAGTGCCGATACCTTGAGACGTCGTGACGCTCAAGCGATGGCTAAATATTTGAAGGTGTTATGTAAAAACGGGATTATTCTGTTTTATCGACGCGCGTGTTACCCCCGTTTTACGACAACGCCCCATGTCGCCGGTAGAAGGCAGAACAGATGACCAGCACCCCCAAACAACCGGCCGGCGCTTCCGAGCGCAAGGCCCCACGCCCGAGCGACCTGGACTTCCCGGTGGTCGGCATCGGCGCGTCTGCGGGGGGACTGCAAGCCATCAAGCTGTTTTTCCAGAACATGCCTCAAGACAACGGCATGGCGTTTGTCATCATTCTTCACCTGTCGCCCGACCATCAGAGCATTGCCGACAAGATCATCCAGGAATCGACGAAAATGCCGGTCCTGCAGGTCACCGAGACCGTGCCCATCGAGAAAAACCACGTATATGTCATCTCGCCGGCCCAGCGCCTGGCCATGGATGACGGTTTTCTAAAGGTCAGCAGCAACGCCGCGCGCGAGACGCGGCATGCCTCTATCGACCTGTTCTTCCGCGACCTCGCCGAGGTCCATCGCGAGCGTGCGTTTTGCCTGATCCTGTCAGGCAGCGGCTCCGATGGCGCGGTCGGTTTGTCACGCATCAAGGAACACGGTGGCGTGACCATGGCCCAGGTGCCGGAAGACGCCGAATTCGACGGCATGCCTCGCGCAGCCATCGATACTGGCATGGTCGACCTGATATTACCCGTCACGGAAATGCCACAAAAATTGCTCGAACTGTGGCAAAACGCCAAGGAAATCACGTTGCCCATTGCCGGTGACGCGGAACTGAAAACCTTCCACTCGGTGTCGGAACGCGAGGCCGCTATCAATGAACAAATGCTCCACGACATTCTGATCCAGTTGCGCACCGGCACCGGCCACGACTTCAAGCATTACAAACGCGCCACCGTGTTGCGGCGGATCGAACGGCGGATGCAAGTCACCGCCCAGCCCGACCTGGGCGCCTACTTCCGCTACCTGCAAAACAATCCCGAAGAAACCAAGGCGCTGCTCGGCGACATGCTGATTGGGGTGACCAACTTCTTCAGAGACCGAGAGGCGTTCGAAGCGCTGGAACGGGATGTTTTACCGCAACTGGTCAGCGCCGCCGTGTCGGCGCAACCGGAAAAAGAAGAAATTCGCGTCTGGTCCGCCGGCTGTTCCACCGGCGAAGAAGCCTACAGCCTGGCGATCTTGCTCAACGACCAGCTGCAACTGGACGCCAGCAAGGCAACGATGCAGTTGTTCGCCACCGACATCGATGAACGCGCCATCAGCGTTGGCCGCGCCGGGTTGTATCCGCAAGCGATCATCACCGATGTGCCGCCGACGCGGCTGCGGCATTACTTCGTCAAGGAGGACGATCACTACCGGATCCGCAAGGAAATTCGCGAACGGGTGCTGTTTGCCAAGCACAGCCTGCTGTCGGATCCGCCGTTCTCGCAGATCGACCTGATCGTCTGCCGCAACTTGCTGATCTATCTGGATCGCGAAGTGCAGCGTGAAATCCTGCAGATGTTCCACTTTGCGCTGCGGCCTGGCGGGTTCCTGTTTCTCGGCTCTTCAGAGAGCGCGGACGCTTGCCACGAATTGTTCGCCCCGGTGGATAAACGCAATCGCATCTTCCGCGCCAAGACCGGTACCGCCAACAGCCGTCGCACGCCGACCATGCCCCGCGGCGGTTACGTGCGGGTGAGTACGTCCCGCGAGGCGCCGCCCCGCGCGGTGCCGCGCAAGCTGTCCTTTGCCGACATTCACCAGCGTGCGCTTGAGCTCGCCGCGCCGCCGAGCATGATTGTCGATGCCAACGCCGAAATCCTGCACATGAGTGATGGCGCCGGGCGCTTTCTGCGGCATGTGGGTGGCGAACTGACGCGCAACCTGCTGACACTGATCCTGCCGGAGCTGCGCCTGGAAATCCGCACCACGCTGTTTCAGGTACAGCAGAGCAACCTGGTGGTCAAGTCCAGGGCCGTACCGCTCAAGCGCGGCAACCAGAGCTACATGATCAACCTCGTGGCTCAGCCTTATAAGGACGAAGAGTCGGATGGCGAGTACGTGCTGGTGATCTTCGAAGAAGTCGAAGTCGACCCGTCCGAACAGACCGCCACGACCCTGCTACAGACCGAAAGCCAGGTGCTGTCCAATCTTGAGCGCGAACTGCAACGAACCAAGTTGCATTTGCAGGACACCATTGAACAATCGGAAGTCTCCAGTGAAGAACTGAAAGCCTCCAACGAAGAAATGCAGGCAATCAACGAAGAGTTGCGCTCGGCCACCGAAGAGCTGGAAACCAGCAAGGAAGAGCTGCAATCGATCAACGAAGAGTTGCTGACGGTCAACTACGAGCTGAAAACCAAAGTTGAAGAAACCGACAAGATCAACGACTACCTGACCAACCTGATCGCTTCCACCGACATTGCCACGGTGTTTGTCGACCGCAACATGCGGATCAAATGGTTCACCCCGCGCGCCACCGACATTTTCAGCATGCTGCCGGTCGATACCGGCCGCTCGCTGCTCGACATCACCCATCGCCTGCACTACGACGGCCTGGCCAGTGACGCGGCGCAGGTGTTCGAATCGTTGAACATGATCGAACGGGAAGTCAGCAGCACCGACAAACGCTGGTACATCGCCCGCCTGTTGCCGTACCGCTCCAGCGAAGACCACATCGACGGCACGGTGCTGACGTTCATCGACATCACCAAGCGCCGCGCGGCGGAAGAAGATCTGCGCCTGGGTGAAGAACGCATGCGCCTGGTGGCCGAAAGCACCCGCGACTACGCGATCATCACCCTCGATGAACAGGGCATCATCACCAGCTGGAACAAAGGCGCCGAGCTGATCTTCGGCTACAGCAAGGCCGAGGCGGAAGGCGCTTTCTACGATTTCATTTTTTCCGCCGAAGACCGTGCCGCCGGGGTTCCCGAAAACGAACTGCTGGCAGTGCGCACCCAGGGCCGCAGCGAAGATGAACGCTGGCACTTGCGCAAGGATGGCAGCCGCTTCTTTTGCAGCGGCGAAGTGACCTTGCTCAGCGGCGACAACCTGCGCGGTTACGTGAAAATCGCCCGGGACCTGACCGGCCACAAACGTCAACACGAAGAACAGAGCCAGGAACTGGCCGAGACGCGCAATACCAATTACCTCAAAGATGAATTCTTTGCGGTCATGTCCCACGAGCTCAAGCACCCGTTGAACCTGATCCAGCTCAACGCCGAATTGCTGCGCCGCCTGCCCGTGACCAAGTCCCTGCCCCCGGCCGCCAAAGCGGTGAACACCATTTGTGATGCCGTCACCAGCCAGGCGCGGATCATCGATGATCTGCTGGACGTCGCCCGAGTGCGCACCGGCAAGCTAAAGCTGCAACCGGTCGCCGTCGACCTTGTCAGTGTGCTGCGCGATATCCATACCGTGGTCCTGAACGAGCAACACGAAACCAAGGTCGAGCTGCATGTGCCTTCAGGGCCGCTGATGGTCCACGCAGACCCGACGCGCCTGGAACAGATCATCTGGAACCTGGTGAACAACGCCCTGAAATTCACCCCGGCCAATGGGCTGGTTCAGCTGATTGCCGGTCAGGCCGGAAACAAGATACGGCTGGATGTCAAAGACAACGGCACCGGCATCGCTGCCGAAAACCTCGAACATGTATTCGATCTGTTTGGCCAGGCTGAAAAGCAACATGCCACGCATTCCCGCGAAGGACTGGGGATCGGGTTGTCACTGGTCCGCCAGTTGACCGAAGCACAACGGGGCACGGTCGAAGTGAATTCCCAAGGGCTGGGCGCGGGCTGTACGTTCAGCGTCTATTTGCCGATGGCCCACACCGATGACGCAGAGAAATCCTCCGCTCAGGTCAACGAGACCGCTGGCAGGTTAAGCGGGCTGACGATTCTGTTGGTCGATGACTCGGCCGAAGTGCTGGAAACCTTGAAGATGCTGCTGGAAATGGAAGACGCCGAAGTCATCGCTTTCGACCGGCCGGTAGCCGCTCTGGACGCGGCAAAACACACGCGCTTCGACTTGATCATTTCGGACCTGGGCATGCCGGTCATGAACGGTCACGAACTGATGAGCGCGTTACGCAAACTGCCTCAGGCCAAGGACGTGCCGGCGATTGCGCTGACGGGTTATGGCACCCGCAGCGACATTCAAAAAGCCCGGCAATCGGGTTTTAACCAGCACCTTGGTAAACCGGTGTCCTACGATGACCTGATCGAAACCATCGAGGCTCTGCGGCGCTCTTCGGTCCTCTGATCGGCCAGTTAACTAGTTCAAATAGGCGCGTTGCACGCAGACGCGCCGGTCAATGGCTTGGCGCAGGCGCTCCTTGTGGTCCGACCAGACCCTCGGATCGACCTTGCTGGCGCGCATCAACTCCAGCATGGCCGTCTTGGCCGCCAGGTATTCCGACCAGGCATCCTCGGAACGTATCTTCAAACGCTCGCGCTCGGTCATCTCCATGCGCCGCAGCGCCAGTGTCGGCTCATCGGTGATGACAGGACTGAGCGTCAATTGCGGCCGATGGGGCGCAACAAATGCCTGAGTGTCCGCCAGCCATTCCCTCGCTCGCTGCGCGCCCCACTTCAACGCCGTGCAATAGTGCTCACCGACGCGCCGATCGTGAAACTCCTCGCAGATTGCCCAGCCGTCGTCATCGTAAATACCCACAAACACCTGGGTGACGCCTTCGACGCTGGTCCGTGCCTGCACGTCAACCTGCAGGCCATTGCCGAGCACTTCTTCATGGGTGTGGAGCGGTAACCGACTGTTGGTCCATAACCAGAATTGAGCCCCCCTGCGTCGCATCGTTTCACCTCCTGAAATCATTTCAGGAGTAAGGCACAGCGATGACAGGTTTGCCATGTAGGTCGTCGGTTGGCCGGACATAAAAAAACCCTGTCGGATGGAGGTATCCGACAGGGCTTTTTTTATTGTTTCTAACGCAACAGATGCACTGCCAGACCCACAAGTGCACAGGCCATCAGCACCTGAATGACGCCCCGCTTGAAGCGGAACAAGGCAATGGCCGCGGCGATCGCGATCAGTGCCGAGGGCCAATCGAGTTGGCCGCTGAAACCCTTTGGCCACAGCACGTGATAGCCGAAGAAGCACGCCAGATTGAGAATCACACCCACGACGGCGGCCGTAATCGCAGTCAGTGGCGCAGTGAACTTGAGCTCATTGTGGGTCGACTCGACCAATGGTCCGCCCGCGAGGATGAACAGGAACGAGGGCAGGAAGGTAAACCAGGTCACCAGGCAGGCAGCGACGGCTCCCGCGAGAAAAACATGGTCGCTGCCGAACACTTGAGCAACATACGCGCCGACAAAACTGACGAAGGCCACGACCATGATCAACGGTCCAGGTGTGGTTTCGCCTAACGCCAGGCCATCGATCATTTGAGTCGGTGTCAGCCAGCCATAATGCCCGACCGCCCCTTGATAGACATAGGGAAGCACGGCATACGCACCGCCAAACGTCAGCAGGGCCGCTTTGGTAAAGAACCACCCCATCTGGGTCAGGGTGCCTTCCCAGCCAAAGAGCACGGTCAAAATCCCCATTGGCAGGCCCCATAACGCGGCGCCGATCACGGCCAGCGTTGCCAATTTCAACCAACTGAACCGGGCATGCTCCGGGGACGGGGTGTCATCATCGATCACAGCCGGGCCAAAGGACTTTTTGGCAGCTCCATGACCACCGGTCCTGAACTTATCGGGCGCCAGGCGTCCGCCGACATAGCCAAGCACTGCGGCACCCAGAACGATCAGCGGGAACGGCACATTGAACGCGAAGATGGCGGTGAATGAAGCGGCCGCTATCGCCCATAGCCAATTGTTCTTCAATGCCCGAGAGCCGATCCGATGGGCCGCCTGCACGACAATGGCGGTCACGGCAGGCTTGATGCCATAGAAAAGCCCGGCCACCACCGGCACGTCACCGAAGGCGATGTACATCCACGACAACCCGATCAGGATGAACAACGACGGCAGCACAAACAGTGCGCCGGCAATCACCCCGCCCCAGGTTCGATGCATCAACCAGCCGATATAGGTCGCCAACTGCTGCGCCTCTGGCCCGGGGAGCAACATGCAGTAGTTGAGGGCATGCAGGAATCGGCGCTCGGATATCCAGCGCCGCCGTTCGACCAGCTCTTGGTGCATGATCGAGATCTGCCCCGCAGGCCCGCCGAAACTGATGAAGCCAAGCTTCAACCAGAACCAGAACGCCTCACGAAGACTGATTGCGCCCGGCCTGGACAGCTTTTCTTCAACCATTAGCGCCAAAGCCTCTGGAAACGAACAAGCAGGGAATGTGCGATGCGGGCACTAACGGAAACGGCGCCTTGCGCAAGGCGCCATGAAATAGATGGTGTCCCAGGGCAGGTTCGAACTGCCAACCTTCCCCTTAGGAGGGGGATGCTCTATCCAATTGAGCTACTGAGACACACGTCGCCCGCACGAAATGCGGTGCGATGGACGGCGTGCATGTTAACGGGCAAGCCCGGATTTGTCATGTCGTCCGTAGGGCTTTTTAAGTGTAGGCAGACGCCCCACCGGGCTGTGGCTTTGTTTACCGTGCAAATTGCATCCCCTCAAAATGCCATCATTGCAATTTGCAATGCCACCCCTTCTCAACGACAAGTTAATTCCTTGTTTTTAAAGGATTTAATAGCCGTTAAACTATTGGCACGCGGGCTGCTTCAGCTGTTCTCAAGAACAACCGAGGTGAGCCTCATGAATCGCGCCCTTTTACTCTCGAATGCGATCGCCCTGGCAGTCCTGGCGGGTTTTCATTTTGCCCCCGAGAACAGCGCGGTGCAGGTCGCTCAACGTATGCCGCATTACCTGCAGCTGCAAAAAGCCCCGCAATTGGCGGTCATGAGCGATCAGGGCGGGTTTATTCGCCAGGATGTGAGCCAGGAAGGCCCATCGTTATCGCAGGCTTCCGAACGCTTTGTATTTTGAATCACCCTATCAGGAGCACAGCATGTCCAAATCAGCCGCAGGATTTTTGATCCTTGCCTTACTGAGCGGCATTCTTCATTTGGCTTTGGTTCAGGAGGTGGTTGTCACCCTGCCGCTGATTGCCTGCGGCGTTTTCGCCGGGTTGTTTGTGTTGGCGCTAATTGCCGGGCGAAAAATCAAGTTCGATCCGGTGCTGCGTTAAATTTCAGCAGATCGAGGAGATGGGCAACGGTCACGGCGAGCTCGCCAGAGTTATCGAGTCGATGGACTGGCATGTTGTCAGCCGCGAACTGTGTGTTGCGGTGTAGCCTGTCTTCTATGTCCGCCAGGCTCTCACGACCACGCCGCACCAGGCGTTCGCGCAACACTTCATCCTTGACGGTCAACAGTACCGGGATCAGATCGGGGTAACGCTGTAGCGCCTCGGCAAGATGAGCGCGAGAACCGTTGACCAATACATCCCGGCCCTCCTTTAGCCACTGATCGATCTGAATCGGAATCCCATAATCCAGGCCATTGGCCTGCCACGACAGCGCGAAGTCACCCGCGTCTTTCAGGTGCCGGAATTCCTCGCGCGAGACGCCGACAGCGTCCTCGCCCACCGACTCGGCCGAGCGCGTTATGACCCGGCGCACCACTTCGCAGTTCATCAACTGCAAAGGTTTTCGAGCCGCTTCAATGAGGCTGTCTTTGCCGGATCCGGAAGGCCCCATCATATAAATCAGCCTGCCATCCATCCTGAATCATCCCCCACAGCGAGTTCGCCCCTAGTAAATCGGCCAATTGCCACTATCCTGTATCAGACAAGGATCAAGGATCGAATCCGCATAGCATGCACCTTCAGACGTCTTCAGACATCATCTGCGGGAGCAAAGGACGCGGTCGGCAATGCGGCTCTGGGCAACTTTTCCAACCAGTCCACATTTCTGACAAGGGGTGCTGGCATTAAGCCTTTACCCGGCTCAATATTTGTCACAGAATTGACGCCAATGATATGGCTTCTTTGAGGCATGATGCGGGCCTCTTTCAATTCAGGTTGAACATTTGGCCAGTAAGCTTGTCCTACCAGACATCCTGCGGCCAATCCCGAGAACCGCTCCCCTGAACTAACCGGTTAAATATATGCGCCCATTGAAACAGGCAATTTATTCCAGCCGTACGGCTGACAAGTTCGTCGTACGTCTGCCAGACGGAATGCGTGAACGCATTGCCGAGGTGGCTCGCAATCATCATCGCAGCATGAACTCCGAAATCATTGCACGCCTTGAGCAGAGTCTTATTCAGGAAGGTGCACTGGGCGAAGAGTTGAGCATGCGCCTGGACAGCCCGGAGCTGTCATTGCACGAACGCGAATTACTGCAACGTTTCCGTCAACTGTCCCACCGCCAGCAAAACGCCCTTGTTTCGCTGATCGCCCACGACGCTGAAATGGCCGCAGACGCGTCCTGAATCACCCCGAAAGCTCAAGCCAGCATTATCGCTGGCTTTTTTTTGCCTGAAATTTGGCCATAAAAAACCCGCCAATTGGGCGGGTTTCTTAAAGCGGGTCAAGTCAGAGCAGGAAGATCGTCGCCAGCCCAAGGAAGATGAAGAACCCGCCACTGTCGGTCATGGCGGTGATCATCACGCTCGCGCCCATCGCAGGGTCGCGTCCAAGCCGCGCCAGGGTCATCGGAATCAAAACCCCCATCAACGCCGCCAGCAACAGGTTGAGCGTCATGGCGGCCGTCATGACCACGCCAAGGGACCAACTGCCGTAAAGCAGATAGGCCACCACGCCAATCACCCCGCCCCAGACCAGGCCATTGATCAGACCGACCGCCAATTCCTTGCGCATCAGCCGCGAGGTATTGCCGGTACTGACCTGATCCAGCGCCATCGCACGAACGATCATGGTGATGGTCTGGTTACCGGAGTTGCCACCGATACCGGCTACGATCGGCATCAATGCCGCCAGTGCGACCAGTTTTTCGATGGAGCCTTCAAACAGGCCGATCACCCGCGATGCAATAAACGCGGTAATCAGGTTTACCGCCAGCCAGGCCCAACGGTTGCGCAGGGATTTCCAGACTGACGCGAAAATATCTTCTTCTTCGCGCAGACCCGCCATGTTGAGAACTTCGTTTTCGCTCTCTTCACGAATCAGGTCGACCATTTCATCGATGGTCAGACGGCCGATCAGCTTGCCGTTCTTGTCGACCACGGGGGCCGAGATCAAGTCGTAACGTTCGAACGCCTGAGCGGCGTCATAGGCGTCCTCGTCCGGGTGAAAACTCACCGGGTCGCTGGCCATGACTTCCGAAACCTGTTTTTCCGGATCGTTGACCAGCAGACGCTTGATCGGCAGCACACCTTTCAGCACGCCGTCGTAGTCGACAACGAACAGCTTGTCGGTGTGGCCGGGCAGCTCTTTGAGGCGACGCAGGTAACGCAGAACCACTTCGAGACTGACATCCTCACGGATGGTCACCATCTCGAAGTCCATCAGTGCCCCGACTTGCTCCTCGTCGTAGGACAACGCGGAGCGAACGCGCTCACGCTGTTGACCATCGAGGGTTTCCATCAGCTCGTGGACGACGTCTCGCGGCAGCTCGGACGCCAGGTCAGCGAGTTCGTCGGCGTCCATGTCCTTGGCCGCGGCCAGGAGCTCGTGATCGTCCATGTCGGCGATCAGGGTTTCACGGACCGAGTCGGATACTTCGAGCAGGATGTCGCCATCGCGATCAGCCTTGACCAATTGCCAAAGCGTCAGACGATCGTCCAGCGGCAGCGCTTCAAGGATGTAGGCAACGTCGGCGGAGTGCAGATCATCGAGTTTGCGTTGCAGCTCGACGAGGTTTTGCCGGTGAACCAGGTTCTCGACCCGGTCGTGATGCGGACCTTCCTGGCGATGAGTCAGGTCTTCGACGACCCGCTGACGCTGCAACAGCTCAACAACTTGAGCGAGGCGGTCCTGCAGGCTTTCTTGCGTTTTCTTTACTTCAACTTCGGACATAGGCGAACTCCACTCCCAGCAGCGGGGCACGCCGGAAGGATCAATCAGTCAATTCATGATTGGTGAAACGGGGTACTGAGTAACTACTGGGTAAGTCCATGGAGGTATTCCACAAGCCCCGGCGGGGCTGACGGGCGCAATGATACACCGCCCAACGGTTTTAAACGTTAAAAAATCGTGGCTGAAACAAGCGCTTGCAAGCCAAACCTGAGCGCCACCCTATCTATCAAGTGCGACGACTCATTCTGAAAAGAAAACACACCATCTTCCAAAAATGTAGCAGCTACCCTTGGTATCGACCGTCAAGGAGGACGCCATATGCCATCGATTGCGTACTATTTTTTGCTGACCACCCTGCTCTGCCTGCCGCCCCTGTTGCACGCGAAGACTGTGCATCGCTGCGAAGCTGCCAACGGGCATGTCACCTTCACCACCTTGAGCTGTACGGCCGGAGAGAGCCTTTCATTGCAGGATGTGCGCACTTTCACACCCGGCAGCACGATGGCGCTCATGCCAGATGCCAACACTGGTGAAACATCAGGTATGAAAAACATCAGGAGAGAACCGATCATCGCGGGTCAGGCAGAAGACAAATGCGGGAACCTGATCAGCGCCAGGGAGCGACGCGAAGCGATCATCAATCAACGCGTCGTCGCAGGCATGAGTCAGCAGGACGTCGAGAGCGCACTTGGCAAGCCAGACAAGATCAATATCAGGAATTCATCAACGAGTTACCGCTACGACGCGAAGCGAGGCCGTAGCGCACAGGTCGAGTTTGATGAGAAAGGATGTACGAAAGGGAAAGCCAAATCCCAGACAGCAAAAAGCCCGCGTTAGACGCAGGCTTTTTGGTGTTTGGTGCACTCGACAGGATTCGAACCTGTGACCGCTCGGTTCGTAGCCGAGTACTCTATCCAGCTGAGCTACGAGTGCATTTGTTGCCGCGCATTATAGGCCGTTTAATCTCTATGTCAAACACTTTTTCTAGTAATTTCAACAACTTACCGAAGAAGCCAGATTACAACGTACTACGCAAATAATGGCGGAGAACGGGGGATTCGAACCCCCGACACCCTTTTGAGGTGTACTCCCTTAGCAGGGGAGCGCCTTCGGCCACTCGGCCAGCTCTCCGCAACACGGGGCGTATCTTAACCAACCTTTTCCCCGTTTGCAAACATAAAAAACGATAAAAATTAATGGCTTGGTTCTTCGTCCTTCTCTTTCTTTATACGCAGGTAAATTTCCTCACGGTGCACAGCAACCTCTTTCGGGGCGTTCACACCGATACGCACTTGATTTCCTTTGACGCCGAGCACGGTCACGGTGATTTCGCCATCACCAATAATCAGGCTTTCTGCGCACCGACGGGTCAGAATCAGCATACCTTTCTCCTAACGCATTTCATTTCAGGGACAACAGTCTGCAAAAAAAAGGCACTCGACCCACAACCAGAATGATCGCAGCCCTACATGCCTGAGTATTGACCAGCGCGAGCAAAAGAACAGTTTTAGGCCGCGCCATTCAAAAAAAGACAAAGGGCGCGGTCAGACCGCGCCCTTTGGTAAACGCATCACTCGCCCTGACGGGCCGGTGCGTCCAGTTCGAAAGCTGTGTGCAGAGCGCGCACAGCCAGTTCCAGGTACTTCTCTTCGATCACAACGGAGACTTTGATTTCCGATGTCGAGATCATCTGGATGTTGATGCTTTCTTTCGCCAGGGATTCGAACATGCGGCTGGCCACGCCTGCGTGGGAGCGCATGCCGACGCCGACGATCGATACCTTGGCAATCTTGGTGTCGCCCACGACTTCACGGGCACCCAGCTCGCCAGCGGTTTTTTCCAGCACGGCTTGCGCCGCCTGGTAGTCGTTGCGGTGCACAGTGAAGGTGAAGTCGGTGGTGTTATCGTGCGCGACGTTCTGCACGATCATGTCGACTTCGATGTTCGCGGCACTGATCGGGCCGAGAATCTTGAATGCAACGCCCGGGATGTCTGGCACGCCACGGATGGTCAGCTTGGCTTCATCGCGGTTGAATGCGATACCGGAAATGATCGGCTGTTCCATGGTTTCCTCTTCATCAATAGTAATGAGGGTGCCCGGACCCTCCTTGAAGCTGTGCAGTACGCGCAGCGGAACGTTGTACTTGCCGGCAAACTCGACCGCACGGATCTGCAGTACCTTGGAACCGAGGCTGGCCATTTCCAGCATCTCTTCGAAGGTAATCTTTTCCAGGCGTTGAGCCACGGACACCACACGCGGGTCGGTGGTGTAGACACCATCGACGTCGGTGTAGATCTGGCATTCATCAGCCTTCAGGGCTGCGGCCAGCGCCACGCCGGTGGTGTCGGAACCGCCGCGACCGAGGGTGGTGATGTTGCCGTGCTCGTCGACGCCCTGGAAACCGGCGACAACCACTACGCGACCGGCTTTCAGATCACCACGAATCTTCTGGTCATCAATCTGCAAGATACGCGCTTTATTGTGCGCGCTATCGGTCAGAATCCGCACCTGATTACCGGTGTAGGACACCGCTGGCACGCCGCGCTTGATCAGCGCCATGGCCAACAGTGCAATCGTCACCTGCTCACCGGTGGAAACGATCACATCCAGCTCGCGGGGAACCGGTTGGCCGTCGCCACTGATTTGCTTGGCCAGATCGATCAGACGGTTGGTTTCGCCGCTCATTGCAGACAGCACAACCACCAGGTCATCGCCAGCATCGCGGAATTTCTTAACCTTGTCGGCGACCTGCTCGATTCTCTCGACAGTGCCGACCGAGGTGCCTCCAAATTTCTGTACGATCAAAGCCATTTCAAAGCCGCCTCTGCCCATGAAGGGCGCCCAAATAATCACTCAAACAGCGTTCTGACCCGCTACTAGACCGCGGGTCAGACACACTGCCTTATAAACCCTGCTCTACAAATGGAACGGTCAGGGCCAATGCTGCATCCAGAGCGCCGGCGTCTGTACCGCCGCCCTGCGCCATGTCTGGACGACCACCGCCCTTCCCGCCCACTGCCGCAGCGGCTTGCTTCATCAAATCACCGGCTTTGAGTTGGCCAGTCAGGTCTTTGGTTACGCCTGCAACCAGAACGACCTTTTCCTCATGGACACTGCCGAGCAGGATCACTGCGCGGCCGAGTTTGTTTTTCAGTTGATCGACCAGCGCCAGCAGCGCCTTGCCATCCTGACCGTCCAGACGCACGGCCAGCACCTTCACGCCTTTGACGTCCAGGGCTGCGGCCGACAGATCGTCGCCCGCTGCACTGGCAGCCTTGGCTTGCAACTGCTCGAGTTGCTTTTCCAGCAGACGGTTGCGCTCCAGCACAGCCGACAGCTTGTCGATCAGGTTGTCGCGGCTACCCTTGACCAGGTTGGCCGCTTCCTTGAGTTGTTCTTCGGCCGCGTTCAAGTAGGCCAGTGCCGCAGCGCCGGTGACGGCCTCGATACGACGCACACCCGATGCCACACCGCCTTCGCTGATGATTTTCAACAGACCGATGTCGCCGGTACGGTTGGCGTGGATACCGCCACACAGCTCAACCGAGAAATCGCCACCCATGCTCAGCACGCGCACATTGTCGCCGTACTTCTCGCCGAACAGCGCCATGGCGCCCTTCTTCTTGGCGGTCTCGATGTCGGTTTCTTCGGTTTCAACCGCGGAGTTCTTGCGGATCTCTGCGTTGACGATGTCTTCCAGAGCTTTCAATTGCTCAGGCTTGATGGCTTCGAAGTGGCTGAAGTCAAAGCGCAGGCGCTGACTGTCGACCAACGAACCTTTCTGCTGAACGTGATCGCCCAGCACCTGACGCAATGCGGCGTGCAGCAAGTGAGTGGCCGAGTGGTTCAGCGACGTGGCATGACGCACGTCGGCTTCGACGTGAGCTTCAACCGGCGCGCCGATGATCAGGCTGCCCGATGCCAATACACCGTGGTGCAGGAAGGCGCCGCCGGTCTTGGTGGTATCGCGCACGTCGAAGCGGCTGTTGCCGGCTTGCAGATAACCACAGTCACCAATCTGGCCACCGGACTCCGCGTAGAACGGGGTCTGGTTCAGAACGACCACGCCTTCTTCGCCTTCGCTCAACACGTCAACCGATTGCCCTTCTTTATAGAGAGCCACGACTTTCGCCGAACCGCTGGTCGCTTTGTAACCGGTAAATTCGGTAGCCACATCAACCTTGACCAGGCTGTTGTAGTCCATGCCGAAGGAACTGGCGGAACGGGCACGGACACGTTGGGCTTCCATTTCGCGCTCAAAGCCTTCTTCGTCGATGGTCAGGCTGCGCTCGCGAGCGATGTCGCCGGTCAGGTCCATCGGGAAACCGTAGGTGTCGTAGAGTTTGAACACGACGTCGCCCGGTACCACGTCGCCTTTGAGGTCGGCCAGATCCTGCTCGAGGATTTTCAGGCCTTGCTCCAGGGTCTTGGCGAACTGCTCTTCTTCAGCTTTCAGAACACGTTCGATGTGCGCCTGCTGGGATTTCAGCTCAGGGAAGGCTTCGCCCATCTCGGCAACCAGGGCCGCAACGATCTGATAGAAGAAACTGCCCTTGGCGCCCAGCTTGTTGCCGTGACGGCAAGCGCGACGAATGATCCGGCGCAGTACATAGCCGCGACCTTCGTTGGACGGCAGCACACCGTCAGCGATCAGGAAGCCGCAAGAACGAATGTGGTCAGCCACGACTTTCAGGGAAGCCTGAGCGTCGTTGGTGCAACCGATGGCCTTGGCCGAAGCGCTCAGCAGGCTCTGGAACAGGTCGATTTCATAGTTCGAGTGAACGTGCTGCAGCACGGCACTGATCCGCTCCAGGCCCATGCCGGTGTCGACCGACGGCGCTGGCAGCGGGTGCAACACGCCATCGGCGGTGCGGTTGAACTGCATGAACACGTTGTTCCAGATCTCGATGTAACGGTCACCGTCTTCTTCCGGCGAGCCCGGTGGGCCGCCCCAGATGTCGGCACCGTGATCATAGAAAATTTCGGTGCAAGGACCGCACGGGCCGGTATCGCCCATGGTCCAGAAGTTGTCGGACGCGTACGGCGCGCCTTTGTTGTCGCCGATGCGAACCATGCGCTCGGCCGGAACACCAATTTCCTTGGTCCAGATGTCGTACGCCTCGTCATCGCTGGCGTAGACGGTCACCCAGAGCTTTTCCTTCGGCAGATTCAGCCACTGGTCGGAGGTCAGGAAGTTCCAGGCGTAGGTGATCGCGTCACGCTTGAAATAATCACCGAAGCTGAAGTTACCCAGCATTTCGAAGAAAGTGTGGTGACGGGCGGTATAACCGACGTTTTCCAGGTCGTTGTGCTTGCCGCCGGCGCGCACGCATTTCTGGCTGCTGACCGCGCGGGTGTACGCGCGTTTTTCCTGGCCCAGGAAGCAGTCCTTGAACTGGTTCATCCCCGCGTTAGTGAACAGCAGGGTTGGGTCGTTGCCCGGAATCAAAGAGCTGGAGGCTACACGAGTGTGGCCTTGCTCTTCGAAGAAGCGAAGGAAGGCTTCACGGATTTCTGCGCTTTTCATTAGGTTCTTCCACGGAGGCTGCGGCCAAAGGCCTGTTCGAAACGTCAACAGACGAAGCGACGGCAAAGGGCCGCATTATATCGGCCCTGCGCGCGGGGTACAGCGTGTTTATACGATAGAAACAGTCAATTGGAGCGCTAACGCTATCACTTGCGCGAAAAGTCGACGAATGCCGCGACGACCTGCCCGATTTGCTCACGATTGACGTCCATGTGCGTGACCATACGCAGACGCCCTGCCGCGCTCAACTTGATCCCGCGTTCGGCGGCGAACGTCTTGATGGCTTCGGCCTTGTCACCCATCGGCACGTACACCATGTTGGTCTGCACCGGTTCGACGTCGTAACCCGCCGCGCGCAGGCCTTCAGCCAACAGCTGCGCATTGGCGTGGTCGTCGGCCAGACGCTGGACGTTGTTGTCCAGCGCATACAAGCCTGCTGCCGCCAGAATCCCGGCCTGACGCATGCCGCCTCCGACCATCTTGCGCAATCGGCGCGCCTTGGCAATCAACTCGACCGAGCCGCACAACACCGAACCGACCGGCGCGCCCAGGCCTTTGGACAGACACACCGACACGGAATCGAAGTGCTGAGTGATTTCCCGGGCATCAACCCCCAGTTTGACGGCCGCGTTGTAGAGCCGCGCGCCGTCCAGGTGCAGCTGCAAGCCATGTTCACGGGTAAAGCTGCGGGCCCGCGCCAGATACTCCAGCGGCAGCACTTTGCCTTGCATGGTGTTTTCCAGCGCCAGCAAACGGGTGCGGGCGAAGTGGAAATCGTCCGGTTTGATCGCGGCGGCCACCTGGGTCAGGTCCAGCGAGCCATCGGCCTGCAGTTCCAACGGCTGCGGTTGAATCGAACCGAGCACCGCTGCACCGCCACCTTCATACTTATAGGTGTGGGCCTGTTGGCCGACAATGTATTCCTCGCCCCGCTCGCAATGCGCCATCAAACCCAGCAGGTTACTCATCGTGCCTGTCGGCACAAACAGGGCTGCGGCGAAACCCAGACGTTTTGCCAGCTCGGCTTCAAGACGGTTGACCGTCGGATCCTCGCCATAAACGTCGTCACCGGTGGCCGCGCAGGCCATTGCGTCGAGCATCCCGGCGGAAGGTTGGGTGACGGTGTCGCTGCGAAGATCGATAACGCTCATGAATCTGGCCTCGGTAAGCAGGGGAAATCCCTTTCAAGTAGGAATTACTGCGGTCATGACGACGAATAATCAACCCTTGAGCCGGAAAAGACAGCCCAAACCAGCGAAAAAGTCGATAACAATCATCAGATAGCAGCGATGCGCGGCTCACAAATATGTGTTAAAAACGCTGCGCCGCCAGACAATCTGGCGGCAAAACGTTCTCAGGGCGGGGTGCAACTCCCCACCGGCGGTAATTGCGCGCAACGCGCATAGCCCGCGAGCGCTTGGCGACAGGTACGGCAATGACCGTGCATGACGACAAGGTCAGCAGACCCGGTGTGATCCCGGGGCCGACGGTCATAGTCCGGATGAAGAGAGAACGGGATTGACGCCAAAGGGCCGTCCGCTGCATTCGTGCGAGCGTGCGTACCCTGAAATCCCATTCGATTCATATGCCCTGTTTTAACCATAAACAGGAGTCAGAACATGCAACCCACCGCAATCGATAGCAAAAGCAAAAACCATCAGGGCGAGCGCGTTGCGTTCATCCAGGCCTGCTGGCACAAGGAAATCGTCGATCAGAGCCGTAAAGGCTTTGTCACCGAAATGATTGCCCAGGGTTATCAGGAATCGGACATCGATTTCTTCGAAGTCGGCGGCGCCTTTGAAATGCCCCTGCACGCCAAGTTGCTGGCCAAGACCGGCCGTTATTCGGGCATCGTCGCGGCAGCCCTGGTGGTTGATGGCGGGATCTACCGTCACGAGTTCGTCGCCCAGTCGGTGGTCAGTGGCCTGATGCAGGTGCAACTGGAAACTGAAGTGCCCGTGTTCTCGGTATCCCTGACCCCGCACCACTTCCATGCAGGTGAAGAGCACCAGAAGTTCTTCTTCGAGCATTTCCTGCATAAAGGTCAGGAAGCCGCGAAGACCTGCGCGGATACGCTGCACAAGATCCGTAACCTGCGTCGCTCCGAACCCCGGGCGGTAGCCGTCTAAGTCGGAAGATCGTTCCCACGCACCGCGTGGGAACGATCAGTGCGCAAAAGTCAGGCGAGGTTTTCGTCGGTGGTCGGTACGATCAGGATGCCGGCGCGCAAGCCATTCTTCACCTTGGGGTTCGGGAAGATAATCCGGGCGCCCTCTTCTTCGATGATCCAGCGGGTATTGGCGATGTCTTCCGCCAGCAGGTAACCCACGTCCAGTTCGGAAAAGTTCTCGATGTCCGCCGGAAGGTTCAAGCGGAAGCTGTCGCTGTGCTTGATGATTTCCCGTGCCACGCTGTACAGCTGCAAACCGTCCAGTGCTGCTTCGGTCGGTTCCGGTTCGGCGCCTTCGATGATCTGTTTCAGGCGGGTTTCCAGCTGGGAAACGTTGACCCCGGCGTTCTGCCCGAATGGCCTTGCCTTGCCCAGTTCAAGGGTGAAGGACTCGGCGCCCAGCTTGTCGTAGGTGTAGGAACTGAAAACGATGGATGGCTTGTTCTGCAACAGCACCGCTTCCATGCCGGCAGCACGCAGGCGTGCCAGTTCCTGTCGCGAATGCTGGCGACCTTCCTTCCAGGGGTACAAGGCGAACTGCTCAATCTTCGAGCCGCGAATCGCGGTGTGCAGGTCGTAGTGCAGACGCTGACGATCTGGCAGGCTGAAGAAACTCGCCGCCAGCCGCTCCAGCTCACAAGCGCGCAAGGCTTCGGAGCCGCTGCTTTGCTCGTGACGGCCGTTGAACAGCCGATTGACGTCCTGCTCGACAAAGCGCTCGCCTTTGCGAATCGCTTCCGGGTTACCGAACAGGAACAGAATACGTGCGCGCGGCTTCAAATCACCGCGAGCGATGTCATGCAACAGGCGGTCAAGCAACTCGATTGGCGCTGTTTCGTTGCCGTGAATACCGGCTGACAACAGCAGGTCCAGGCCATTGTCGCGCGCTTCAGGTGGCCGGACTTCCAGCGCACCTTCGCTCAACCAGCGCATCCGCACGCCTTCGACAGTCAGTTGAGTCTTCTCCGCCGGTTCACGGCCGGCGAGGGTCAGTTCAAGCAGTTTGCCGAGGGCGAGCATAGAGCGGTTTCCTTAGTGGTCGTGTGCGCAATCCGGGCCGTGCACGTGGTCTTCGTCGCCGACTTCAGCCGGTTCCATTTCCAGTTGCAGACTTACCAGATTAGTCGCCAATGGACGCAGCAGCAGGTTGGCGTATTCAGCGTCACCTTCTTCGACGTCCACGCCGATCAGCAGTTGGCCACGGCCATCGTGCTGGATCCACAGCTCTTTGCCTTGCCACAGGACCGCGACGCGGGTGCAGGAGGTTTCCAGTTGCGTGCCGTCGGTGTCTTCAAGGATCAGCTGCAGGGTATCGCTCATGTTTTTTACGCTCTCGTTTGAGACTTTCAATTGATCTGGAATGGATAAACCGCGCCCAGTTTAAGGATTTGCGTCAGTTCATCCAGTGCCGTCCGGCATTCAAGCAGCAATTGCGGGTCCGCGAGATCGTTTTCGGTCATGCGGTCGCGGTAGTGCTTGTCGACCCATTCGGTCAACGTGCCGTACAACGGTGCCGTCATGATAACCCCTGGGTTGACCGCCGCCAGCTCGGTTTCATTCAGTGCGACGCGCAGCCG
Source organism: Pseudomonas sp. URMO17WK12:I12 (assembly GCF_000514395.1). NCBI lineage: Bacteria > Pseudomonadati > Pseudomonadota > Gammaproteobacteria > Pseudomonadales > Pseudomonadaceae > Pseudomonas > Pseudomonas sp. URMO17WK12:I12. The sequence goes on along the minus strand of NZ_AZVV01000010.1, from coordinate 82,046 downwards.
CAGGCAAGCCGGGCCGCCACCGTTCTGCATGCTTTGCTTCAGATCGAAGACTTTCACTTCGCGGATCAGGCCGCCGGAGCTGGTCAGACCTTGCAGGTACTGCCAGACACGCTCGTTGCCACGGCATTCTTCGGGCACGATCAACAGCATCGAACCGTCAGGACGCGACAGCAGTTGGCTGTTGAACAGGTAGGACCGAACGGCGTCTTCCACGGTGACGGCGGAACGCGGCACGCAGATGGACTGGAATTTGCCGCCGACTTTTGCGAGTTTGCTTTGCAGCTCGGCCAGCATCTGCTCGGTGTCGAGGAATGCGTCCTCGTGATAGAACAACACTTCGCCATTACCTACAGCGATCACGTCGTTGTGGAATACGCCCTGATCGATCACCGACGGGTTCTGCTGCGCGTAGACCACACCGTCTTCGCTCAAGCCGTGCAGGCGGGCAACGGCCTGTGACGCTTCCAGCGTCTGGCGTGCCGGGTATTTCTGCGGTGCAGGGTAGCGGGTATCGAATGCGCTGCGACCGAACACGAAGAACTCGACGCCGGCTTCACCGTATTCACGGCAGAAACGGGTGTGGTTGGCCGCGCCTTCGTCACCGAACTGCGCCACGGCCGGCAACGCGGCATGGTGCGCAAAGTGCTTCTGATCGGCGAACATCGCACCCAGCACGCGGCTGGTGGTCGGGTGTTCGATGCTGCGGTGGTACTTGCAGTTGAGGTTGGCGGCGGTGAAATGAACGCGGCCGTCAGCGGTGTCGGCACTCGGGCTGACCGTGGCGGCGTTGGCTACCCACATGCTCGACGCCGAGCAACTGGCAACCAGCAACGGCATCGCGTCTTTAGCGGCTTGCTCGATCACTTGCGCGTCGGTGCCGCTGAAACCCAAACGGCGCAGTGCGGCCACGTCCGGGCGTTCTTGTGGCGCCAACACACCTTGCTGAAAGCCCATTTCCATCAGCGCTTTCATTTTCGCCAGGCCTTGCAGCGCGGCTTCCTTCGGGTTCGAAGACTGCTGGCTGTTGCTCTGGGACGCGACGTTGCCGTAGGACAAACCGCCGTAGTTATGGGTCGGCCCCACTAGACCGTCAAAATTGACTTCATAGGATTTCATCAGCGAGGCTCCACGAGAATCTGTTGTTATAGGCTACTGGTAACTGTTCTTTTAGACCGGGTCGCGGCCATCGCGGGCAAGCCCGGCTCCCACAGGTTCGGCGGTGTTCATACACTATGTATTCGACGCAAATCCGGTGGGAGCGGGCTTGCCCGCGATTGGGCATTACGCCATCTTCACGCCAGGCGTGAGAGCAGCAGGCAACACCAGGCTCGGGGTTTCCAGCGAGGCCACCGGGTAAGCGCAGTAATCGGCTGCGTAGTAGGCGCTGGCGCGATGGTTGCCCGAGGCCCCCACACCGCCGAATGGTGCGCTGCTCGCGGCACCGGTCAGCTGCTTGTTCCAGTTGACGATACCGGCGCGGCTTTCCAGCCAGAACTGCCGGTAACGCGCTTCGGAATCCGACAGCAAACCCGCCGCCAGGCCATAGTCGGTATCGTTGGCTTCGGCGATCGCCGCTTCAAAATCAGCGTAGCGGATCACTTGCAGCAACGGGCCGAACAGCTCTTCGTCAGGACGGTCAGCCACGGCCGTCACGTCCAGAATGCCCGGGGTCAGCAACGCGGCTTGTGCCTGCGGCTGAGTCATTTCCAGCAACGCCACTGCGCCATTGGCCAGCAAATGTTCTTGCGCGTCCATCAACGCTTTCGCGGCGCCAAGGGAAATAACCGACCCCATGAAGGGTGCCGGTTGTTGATCAAACGCACCCACTTCAATCGTCGCGCTGACCGCCACCAGACGCGCCAGCAGCGTGTCGCCCCAGGCGCCCTGCGGCACCAGCAAGCGGCGTGCACAGGTGCAACGCTGACCGGCGGAAATGAAGGCCGACTGGATGATGGTGTAAACAGCGGCATCGAGGTCTGCCACTTCGTCGACCACCAGCGGGTTGTTACCCCCCATTTCCAGCGCCAGGATCTTGTCTGGACGACCGGCGAATTGCTGATGCAGGTGATTACCGGTGCGGCTGGAACCAGTGAAGAACAGACCGTCGATGCCCGGGTTTGCCGCCAGGGCAATACCGGTTTCACGAGCGCCTTGCAGCAGGTTCAACACGCCCGCCGGCAAGCCGGCTTCGATCCAGCATTTAACCGTCAGCTCGGCGACTTTCGGGGTCAACTCGCTGGGTTTGAACAACACGCTGTTACCGGCCAGCAGCGCTGGCACGATGTGACCGTTCGGCAAGTGGCCAGGGAAATTGTAAGGACCGAACACCGCCACCACGCCGTGCGGTTTATGACGCAGCACAGCAGTGGCGTCGCCCAGCGGGCCGCTCTTCTCGCCGGTACGTTCACGGTAGCTCTGCACCGAAATCGCAATCTTGTTGACCATGCTGGTCACTTCAGTCGCCGACTCCCACAGTGGCTTGCCGGTTTCTTCACCGATGCAGCGCGCCAGTTCGTCAGCCTTGTTTTTCAGTGCGGCGGCAAAGGCCTCAAGCACGGCAATGCGCTCGTCCAGGGTCCGACGGGCCCAGCCCGGGAATGCCTGACGCGCGGCTTGCACGGCGGATTCAACCTGAGCCGCCGTGGCGCCTTCGCCGGACCACAGCACTTGCTGGGTCACCGGGTTCAGCGACTGGAAGGCTTCACCCTGGCCGGCCAGCCATTCACCTGCGATGTATAGCGAATTCATTATTTCGACTCCCGAGCAGCAGACAACGGAACGGCGCGCACTTGATCGCCGGCGTTGAGTTGAAGACGTTTGGCGGTCAGCGGATCAACCACCAGCGTGCCGGCGGCGAAGCGTGCTGGCGCGGCAGTGATCCGGCAGTCTTCGCGCTTGCGGTTATGAATCAGGAACGGCGTAGCGTCGTCGCCCGGTGTGCCGATGGCCAGCACCAGCGCCTCGCTGTCACGCACCGCGCGAATCTTGCCGGTTTCGCACTCGACGGCCGGGCCGGCGTCGAAGATGTCGACGTAGCCCTGGTAGCTGAAACCTTCGCTCTTGAGCATGGCCAGCGCCGGCTCGGTGTCCGGATGGACCTTGCCGATGACGTTGCGCGCGTCGGGCGAAAGGAAGCAGGTGTACAGCGGAAACTTCGGCATCAGTTCGGCAATGAATGCCTTGTTGCCCACGCCGGTCAGGTAATCAGCCTGGCTGAATTCCATCTTGAAGAAGTGACGGCCCAGGCTCTCCCAGAAAGGCGAACGCCCGGCTTCATCGGAGACACCACGCATCTCGGCGATGATCTTGTTGCCGAACAGTTGCGGGAACTCGGCAATGAACAACATCCGCGCCTTCGCCAGCATGCGGCCATTGAGGCCGGTGCGGAAATCGGCGTGCAGGAACAACGAGCACAGCTCGGAGTTGCCGGTCAGGTCATTGGCCAGAAACAGCGTCGGAATCTCGCGGTAGATGTTCAGCTCTTGCGAAGCGCTGACCGTCAGGCCGACCCGGAAGTTGTACCAAGGCTCACGCAGGCCGACCGCACCGGCGATGGCGGAAATGCCCACCACGCGGCCCGCGTCATCTTCAAGTACGAACAGGTAGTCCGCATCAGCGCGCCCGGCTTCGCCGCGAAAGGTCTTCTCGGCCCAGCCGACCCGATGGGCCAGACGTTCTTCGTTGGCCGGCAAGGTAGTCAGGCCGGTGCCGGTGCTGCGGGCCAGGTCGATCAGAGCGGGTAAATCGCTGCTGCGTACGGGACGAACGATCATGCTATCTCCTCAAACGGGCCGCTTGCGCCACCCGTGAAATTTCGCTGCTTTCCAGGTATCTCTCGCTGGAAATCAATGCCGGCGTTAAACCGCCACCAGGCGCACGCTGGCACCTTCACCGACGCCCAAGGCTTCGGCCGCTTCCAGATCCAGGGTCACGGGTTTGCCTGGCGCGTAATCGAGCTCAAGCAACACGGCGCGGTAATCCTGCAACTGGGCATTGGCCACCAGGTACTGACGTCCGACACCTTTGACCGGCTCGCCGATTTTCACCGGTACGACGCGGCTCTGGGCGATCGAACGGATCCCCGTCACACGGGCGTGCAAGGTCGGGCCACCGTCGAAAATGTCGATGTAGTGATCGGTCTCGAAGCCTTCGCGCATCAGGATGTCGAAGGTGATCTGCGCCCGTGGATGCACCTGGCCCATCGCCTCTTGAGCAGAGTCCGGTAGCAGCGGCACATAGATCGGGTAATGCGGCATCAGCTCGGCCAGGAACGTGCGGCTCTTCAGACCGCACAGACGCTCGGCTTCAGCGTAGTTGAGGTCGAAGAAGTTGCGGCCGATGGCATCCCAGAATGGCGAGTCGCCGTTTTCATCGCTGTAACCGACGATCTCGGTCACCACGGAATCGGCAAAGCGCTCCGGATGGCTGGCGACGAACAGCAGGCGCCCACGAGAATTGAGCTCGGCCCAAGGCGACCCCACCAGCTCGCGCTGCACGTAGAAACTGGTCAGCAGGCTGTTGCCGGTCAGGTCGTGGCACTGGGAGAGCACGTGAATCTTGTTATGAATCTTCAGCTCGCGGGAGGCGTGCACGAAGGTTTCATTACGGAAACTGTAGAACGGCTCGGAATAACCGGCCGAGGCCACGATCGCCGAGCAACCGGCCAGCTTGCCGGTGGTCGTGTCTTCGAGGACGAAGAAATAGCTCTCTTCACCGTTGAAGCTGACTTCGGCAGCAAACGAGGCTTCGCTTGCAGCGATCTTGTCGCTCAGGCGTTCAACGTCATCCGGCAAGGAAGTGACACCAATCGGGCTGTCCGCAGCCAGACGCTGTACCTCGCCCAGATCAGCCATTTGCGCGGGGCGCATCACCAGCATGGTGTCACTCCTTTCTCGAAAAACTCTTTGAGGAAAATAACCGGCCCCCTTGTAGGAGCGAGCCTGCTCGCGATGGTGGATCAGCAACATTGATGTCGACTGACACACCATCGCGAGCAGGCTCACTCCTACAGAAAAGCGGGCCCGGCATAAAAATTGGGTTCGACGCCTGAAAGTTCAGGCGTCGAAGGGCCGTATCAGGCTTGTGTCAGTTTGGCGGCAGCGCGTTCGAAGCGGTCCAGACCGGCATCGATATCAGCGTCTTCAACCACCAGGCTCGGCGCGAAGCGAATCACGTCCGGGCCGGCTTGCAGAATCATCAGGCCTTCACGTTCGGCGGCGTTGAAGATGTCTTTGGCCTTGCCCTTCCAGGCATCGCTCAGCACGCAACCGATCAGCAGACCCAGGCCACGAACCTGAGTGAACAGGCCGTACTTCTCGCCGATCTGCTCAAGGCGCGCCTTGAACTTGTCGTGCTTGGCATTGACGCCGGCCAGCACTTCAGGGGTGTTGATCACGTCGATCACGGCCTCAGCGACAGCGCACGCCAGCGGGTTGCCGCCGTAAGTGGTGCCATGGGTGCCGACGACCAGGTGTTTGGCCAGGTCTTCGGTGGTCAGCATGGCGGCGATCGGGAAACCACCGCCCAGGCTCTTGGCACTGGTCAGGATGTCCGGGGTCACGCCGTAATGCTGGTAGGCGAACAGCTTGCCGCTGCGGCCCATGCCGGTTTGCACTTCGTCGAACACCAACAGCGCGTTGTGCTCGGTGCACAGGTCGCGTGCGCCTTGCAGATAGGCCTGCTCGGCCGGCAACACACCGCCCTCGCCCTGGATCGGCTCAAGCACCACCGCGCAGGTCTTGTCGGAAATGGCTGCTTTCAACGCCGCCAGATCGTTGTACGGCACGTGGGTGATGCCGGTGATTTTCGGACCGAAACCGTCGGAGTACTTCGACTGGCCACCGACGTTCACGGTGAACAGGGTGCGACCGTGGAAGCTGTTCAGCGCGGCGATGATTTCGTACTTCTCGGTACCAAAACGATCGAAGGCGACGCGACGGGCCAGTTTGAAAGCGGCCTCGTTGGCTTCGGCGCCGGAGTTACAGAAGAACACGCGCTCGGCAAACGTAGCGTCGATCAGCTTATGCGCCAGGCGCAGGGCCGGCTCATTGGTGAACACGTTGGACACGTGCCACAGCTTGTTAGCCTGCTCGGTCAAGGCACCGACCAGCGCAGGGTGTGCGTGGCCCAATACGTTAACGGCAATCCCGCCGGCGAAGTCGATCAGCTCGCGGCCAGACTGGTCCCAGACGCGGGAACCGGCACCACGCACAGGGATGAAAGCGGCAGGCGCGTAGTTAGGAACCATTACCTGGTCGAAATCGGCGCGTTGTACCGCAGCGTGCTCAACGGACATCGGAGTCTCCTGAAGAGGAACACTCGCCTGAAACTGGCGAGCGATGGGGGGATTGTAAGGACAGTTTTCAGCCCGGCCTTGCCGCCAAGCGACAACTTCTTATAGCGCAAACCCCGGTTTCAGTCGGGTTTACGGCAATGCGACATATAGCGTCGCAAAGGCGCAGTTTAAACCGCCGGCACAGGTTATAGGCAGGCTTGTCGAACGGTGCGGTAAATATGTACCGCACCAGCCCCGTCATCGTCTGTTTTGCTGGTGACTCATCCAAACGCTAAGGGAATAGCGCATGAGTCGACACGAACAAGATCGCCCTTCTAACGCAGCCGGCAATGAATCCGCCACGCAGCCGGACGATCACTACCATCACCTGTTCAACAATCTGCCGACCTGGGTACTGGAAGCCTCGCCCGCCACACGCGACGCCCTAAAAAACGCCTCGCCTGCCACGCCGCGGTGGTACGGCACCGCGACATCCGTGCAACACCAGTCGCTGAAAAAGCTCGGCCAGGACCACTGGACCCAGCGAAATCGCCTGGACTCAACCCTGTCCAAGCTGCAAAGCGCACGCGCCTTCGCCGAACCTCTTCTGACCGCGGCGCTGAAAACCCGGTTTGATCTGGAACTGGACGTCAACACCACGTTCCTGCGCCTTTACATCCCGCAAACCGTGCCCTGGTTCGGAGTCAGGACGGGCGCCGCACGCACCTGGACGGTGTCGCTGCTCGATGCCGCCCTGCATAACTTCCAGGAATCGGAAGTGGCGGCCGATGCTTACGAATCGGCATCAACGTTCATTACCGCGCCGTCACCCAATGGGCAGTTCGATACGCTGCCAGCGATCAAACAAAAAATAACCGTCCCCGCCTTTGCGCGGCTGTGCCGGGATCTGGACATCGGCGCCCGGTACAACACGTACCTCAAAGACAATCTGGGGCTGACTAACCCGGTGGCCGGCGCGGTGTTGAAATCGAAGGTGATCGGCTCGCACAAAGCGGCACTCAAAGCGGCGTTGCAAATGGCTCAACTGCGCAAGGACATTCCGGAGGATGCCTGCCTCTCGATCCTGCGCCTTGTGGAAGGGCGTTCAGGTGCGCGACTCAATGGTCAACCGCTGTACGGCCATGACCTGAGCATCATGTCCTCCTCCCTGACCGGCATTGTCATTTTCGCAGCGAGTCTGGAGCGCGCACGCAAAGGAACGCGGATCATCGCCTACATTCCCGACGATCCCGAACATCCACTCAAGGAATACCCGAACACCCTGGCGTTCATGAACGAGCTGACCCGCAAGCTGCGTGCCCCGGCTTACCAGACATTCTTCAGCCGTTTCGTCGAGCACAAGGAAAGGGGCCACTTTTTCGCTGATCTCAATCAACGTCTTCAGCGCGTCACCTGGCATCAGCACACGCGTGGCGACCCATTGCCTAGCTGGCGGGAAACGCCCATCGACAGGCCCAACCTGCGGTTTTCAATGACGCCGTTCAGCGCGGACCTGTGGAATCATGTCTATCAGCGCCAACTGAACAAGATCATCAACGATGCCAGCACGCAGGCCGTCGCCACCGCCTCCGCGGACCGAAACGGGCGCTGGGCATTGTGGGATGCCTTCAGCAAAGTGGCGTCGACGCTGCTTGAAATCGCGTCGTTCGTTGCCTTGCCATTCGTTCCGTTTCTCGGCGAAGTAATGCTGGGTTACATGGCCTACCAGTTACTCGACGAAACGTTCGAAGGCATCGTAGACCTGGCCGAAGGGTTGAAAACGGAGGCGCTAAGGCATCTGATAACGCTCGCTGAAACAGTGGTTGAAGTAGGCACATTCGCAGTGGGTGGCGCGATCGCTGCCGGCGCCTTCAGCCGTTTGCTTTCGCGCGAAGCGGTCGCGCTGGTCGACCCGCTCAAACCCGTCGCAACGCCAAAAGGAAAAATCCGCTATTGGAAGCAAGATCTACTCCCTTACGAACACGCCCAGAGCCTGCCTGACGGTGCAACCCCCGATCAACTTGGCCTCTATCGCCACGGGGGCAAGACGCTGCTGCCCCTGGAAGGAAAACTGTACGCCGTGAAACCCGAAGGCACCTCCGGCGCGTATCAGATTGAGCATCCGACCCGCACCGATGCTTATCAGCCTTCTTTACTGCACAACCACCACGGCGCCTGGCACACCGAACTGGAGCAGCCGCTGCATTGGGATCGGGAAACGGTCATGCGTCGCATCGGCCACGATGTCGAGTCGTTCAGCAACGCCGAGCGCGAGCAGATCCTGCAGGTCAGCGGTTTTCACGACAATGCCCTGCGCGAGATGCATGCCGAACACTACCGCCCGCCTTCGCTGCTGACCGACACGATCAAGCGCTACAGGATCAACCGGGACATCGACACCTTTATCGAGCAGATCGGCAGTGATCAAGCCGAGCACTACCAAAAGGCCGATGCGGTCATGCAGCATCAACTGCTGAGCAGCTACGACGACTGGCCTGTCGACACGCCGATGCCGGCAGCGCAAGACCAAACGTCAACCTTCAGACAACAGACCGCCGAACTTGCCCGGAGCCACCGCAAATCGCTGTTCGATCTGCGCTACCGAGCACTGGAAAAAACCGATGACCTGCGAGTCCAGCGACTGCTGGATGACGTGCAGGGGCTACCCACCGATATCGCCGAGGAATTGGTGAGCAATGCATCCGGCACCGAGCTGAAACAACTGCACAACGGCCACCTTCCCCAGCGACTCAAGAATGCAGCGCTCAAAGCCATGGAAGCCGTGCGCGCGACCCGAGCTTGCGAAGGCTTTTATTCCGAAGCGCTGGACACCACCGACACCCACCGACTGGCCTTGCACAGCCTGAATTCGCTGCCCGATTTGCCGGCCGAATTACGCATCGAAGTGAGGGACTACTCGGCCGAGGGGACCTTGCGCGACAGCATTGGCCAGCCCGATGCGCCCATTCAAAAAATACTGATTCGCGCTGAAGACGGCACTTACCAGGTTCACCAGGACACTGGCTCGACGCAGGGGAGTTTTTATCAGGCCCTGTTCCGGGCGCTGCCGGAGTCGCAGCGCAACAAGCTGAACCCTTTGATCGCAGACGCCCGGACACTCAAACAACGCATCGCCGAACACGCACTGGACCAACCGGCCTTACGCAGGCTGTTCGCAAAAAATCCCCATCGAAAACCGTTCTATGACCCAACCACCATGCGCCTGCCCGGTGGTGCCGAGGGCTACAGTCGAATCGACCGCGAGACACCGACGCTCAACGACCGGGTGCGCGAGGTTTACCCCAACCTTCCTCAGGAAGAAATGCAGTCCATTGTCCAGGCATTGCAACTTCATCCCGATGGCGCTCGCGTAGAACTTTCACGTGTGAGGAGGGAGTTGGCCCGACTGCATCAGGACCTGCGCGTCTGGGTCAGTGACTCGCCCACGGCTCATCCTGAAACCGGACGCCCGCTCAGTGAGCTGGAGCAACAAGCCGAGCGAAACAATCGCCGGTTGCTGGCCCAGGAAATCCAGCGCAGCTGGCGGCGACAGTCCGACCGGGATTTCGACACCCCGGAGGGGGTGACCCAATATGTGCTCAGGTTCGAACAGCCGATACTCGGTGACTTTCCGCCACTGAGTGCCGACTTCAGTCATGTGTCGCGGTTGTCCCTGGAAGGCACGCGCAGTGCGCAGGCCATTCCCGCGTTTCTAAGGGGCTTCAGCGGACTGCGCCGCCTGGAGTTGCGCCGATTTTCCCTGACCACCCTCCCCGACGCCATCAGCCGAATGCCCGACCTTCAAGCCTTGGTCTTGAGCGATTGCGGCATCCGGGTCGACGCCGCCACCTGGTCGAAGCTGGCGTCACTGAAAAAACTGGCCATGCTGGACCTTTACAAAAATCCGTTTGAAAGCCTGCCGCGCATCGACACGATGAGTGAGCTGGTGCACCTGGACCTGAGCGACACTCGCATGACGGAGATTCCGGCCGGCGCTCTGCAACACCCGAAGCTCGAAACCCTCCTGCTGATGAACAACCGCATCAGCGAGTTGCCTGCCGAGTTATTCGAAAGTTCGCTGTACGACAAGCGCGGCCTGCACCTCACCCACAACCCGCTTTCGAACAGCGCGCGGGAATTGATCAAGCAACACCACTTCGAAAACGCCTACGACATGGGTGTCTATGCTCCCGAAGCCGATATTGATCGCATCAAGGCGTTGTACCCCAGCATGGAAGTCGAACAGGCCAGTGAGTTTGTCTACGAATTGCCGGGGACTCTGGAGGAAGGCCGCACATACCTTACGCGCCTCGAAGAAGAGCTCACCCAACTGAAAAATGATTTGTCTGCCTGGACCACCGATGTTCCGGACCAGCACCCCGTGACGGGTGAACCGTTCAGCCCCGACCAACTCTCTGCCGAGCAAGCCAACCGTGACGAACTCAAGCAGGCACTTGAGAAGTGCTGGCAGCGTGAATCTGGACTGGATGATTTCAACGACGCACTTGAGCCGACGTTCGAGCTTATGGTCCGCCCGGTTATCAATGGCGAGCTGCCCGCCATGAGTGCAGACTTCAGTCATGTTTCCGCGCTGGAGATCCAAAGCGCCGAGGGTGCAACACGACTGGGGCGTTTCCTCGAGTCCTTTACCAACCTCAAAAGCCTGAGGCTGCGCGAGTGCGACCTCGGTGACATCCCCGATGCGGTCTTCAAGATGGGGCGCCTGCGCTCGCTGTCGCTCCCCGAATGCCGGGTCAGCCTGTCTGCGCAGACGGCAAATGCATTGGCGGGCATGGAGCAGCTTGATTACATCGACCTGAGCTTAAACCCGTTGGGGCGTACGCCGGATCTAAGCCAAATGCCCAACCTGTCGACCGTGTTGCTCAACGACACCGGCATCACTGACATCCCCCATGGCCTGCTTCAGCTGACGGATCTGGACTGGGTCGACCTGAGCATGAATGCAATTACCGAGGTGCCCAGCGACCTGCTGGAATTGCCGGTGGAGGTGGCTGAAAACATCACCTTGAGAGGCAATCCGTTTTCGGAGGAAAGCCTGGCGCAACTGGTCCGCTACTTTGAACTGACCCGTGCGGATTTTGGCGTGGACGAGGTCATCAACCAAGGTGAGATGCAGGTTTCGACTTCAGAGGGTTCCGAGGTCGACGAATAACATCAGCCGCGCTCGGACGGCACCGACGACAACTCGAATGGACTGCTGCTGCGCCGCTGGTTGCGATCTTCCCGCGGCGTGGCACCGAAGAAGTTGCGATAGGCACTGGAGAAATGTGGCCCCGAGGAGAAGCCACACGACAGGCCGATCTGGATGATCGACTTGCTGGTTTGCATCAACATCTGCCGGGCCTTGTTCAGGCGCAATTCCAGGTAGTACTGGCTCGGCACACGGTTGAGGTATTGCTTGAAGATCCGCTCTAATTGCCGACGGGACACGCACACGTGCTGGGCGATTTCGTCGGTGGTCAGCGGCTCTTCGATGTTGGCTTCCATCAGCAGCACCGCTTGGGTGAGCTTTGGATGGCTGGAACCGAGGCGGTTTTGCAGCGGGATACGTTGGCGCTCCCCGCCTTCGCGAATGCGCTCGACCACCAGTTCTTCCGAGACGGCGCCAGCGAGTTCGGCGCCATGATCACGGGCCAATACTGCCAACAACAAATCAAGTACCGACAGGCCGCCGCACGCGGTCAGCCGATCGCGATCCCAATCGAACAAATGACTGGTGGCGATGACTTTAGGGAAACGCTCGGTGAAATCGTCCTGCCAGCGCCAGTGCACGGCAGCGCGATACCCATCAAGCAAACCCAACTGCGCCAGCGGGTACACACCCGCCGACAAACCGCCAATCACACAACCGGAACGCACCAGTTGTTTCAACGCACTGCTGAGCGCCGGCGCAAGCGTGGTCGGCGGCTCATCGGCGAGCAAAAACAGCTTCTGGAAATTTTCGAGTTTGCCGGCCCACGGCTCACCCGGCAATTGCCAGGCGCCTTCGGTCGGCGGTTCGGCCTGCAAAAACGACAGTTCGTAAACCACGTCCGGGTGCACACGCTGGGCAACACGCAAGGCCTCCTCAGCCAGCGCAAGCGTCAGTGCTTTAGTGCTGGGCCAAATCAGGAAACCAATTCGATGGGCAGTCATGGCGGGCAATCCGAAACGAGAACAGTGAAGAAGGCATGGGCCAATGCTAGCCCGTAAATGAACGCAAATCTCAAACCTGTAGCGATCAAATGTGGGAGCCGGCTTGCCAGCGATAACGGTGGATCAGATAACATCTCTGATGCAGACATACCGCTATCGCTGGCAAGCCAGCCCCCACAGGGATCGGGGCCGGCCTTCAGGTTGCGAAGCATGCACTATCCCGGTGCACAACGGCAGTCTTGATTACTTCAGGCTGCCCGAGAGGAATTGTTGCAGACGCTCGGACTGGGGATTGACCAGCACCTCACGCGGGTTGCCACTTTCTTCGACGACACCTTTGTGCAGGAACACCAACTGGTTCGACACTTCACGGGCAAAGCCCATTTCGTGCGTGACCACCACCATGGTCCGGCCTTCCTGGGCCAGGGCCTGCATGACTTTCAGCACGTCGCCGACCAGTTCCGGGTCGAGTGCCGAGGTCGGTTCGTCGAACAGCATCACCTCAGGTTCCATCGCCAGCGCACGGGCAATCGCCACACGCTGTTGCTCGCCGCCGGACATGTGGCCAGGGTAGGCGTCCTTACGGTGACCCACGCCGACCTTGTTCAGGTAGTGCTCGGCTTTTTCGCGGGCTTCGGCCTTGGACATGCCCAGCACGTGAACTGGCGCTTCCATGATGTTTTCCAGCGCGGTCATGTGCGACCACAGGTTGAAATGCTGGAACACCATCGACAGGCGCGAACGCATGCGTTGCAGCTGTTTCGGGTCGGCCGCCTTCAACGCGCCGTCCTTGTTGGCGACCAGTTTCAGCTCTTCGTTGTTGAGCAGAATCTTGCCTGCGTGCGGCTGCTCCAGCAGGTTGATGCAGCGCAGGAAGGTACTTTTGCCGGAGCCACTGGAGCCGATGATGCTGATCACATCGCCAGCCGCCGCTTTCAGGGACACGCCCTTGAGCACTTCGTGACTGCCATAGCGTTTATGCAGGTCTTGGACTTCAAGTTTGTACATGCGGTCGGTTCTCACAAAAACAGTCAGTCAGTCGTTGAGCAAGCGCCCGTGACGCAGCGCTTCGCGCCCCGCCACCTTGGCCAGCCAGAAACCGGGTTGGGCATAACGCAGCCGTTCAATGGCAAACAGCACCCCGGACGTACCAGCACACACCGTGCTGACCCGATCCGACAACGGATCGATCACTTCAAAAATCTCGTCACCGGCTTCGATCCACTCACCGGGTTTACGCAGGAAACTCACCACACCGGGGTGCGGTGCAAACAGCAATTCGGTGCCTTCGAACGGCAAGCCTTCGCACGCTTCTTGCGCAGGTTTTGGCCATTCGCCGCTAATCAGGCCTTGCTCGGCGAGGAACGCCAGAATGCCTTCGGCGTGAGCCACGGACTCAAGACGACCGGTATCCGCCTGACCACCTAATTCAAGGGTAGTCGCCAGACACGCCAGCGGAATCTGTGCATCCGGGAACAGGCGCGACAGACGCAACCACGGCAGCGAGCAGGCTTCGTCGAAGGAACTGCCGCCGGAATCTTCCGCGAGCAAACCCACCTTCACGTTCAAGTGCGCGGCCAACGAACGCCACTGCGGCCAGTGTTGCGGCAAGGCGTACATGTGCAGTGCCGCTTCGGCGTCGCAGTGCAAATCCAGCACCACATCGGCGGTGCAGGCGTGGCTGAGCAAGATGCGCTGCATGCCTTGCAACTGACTCGCAGCCGGTGGCAATGCAGCAAGCGCATCGCTCATGGCCTGACGGATCATCTGGATATTGGCGTGCGGATCATCACCGAGGTGCCCTGCCAGCTCAGACGCAACCGGCGCGCTCAGCTCAACGAAATCGCGGTTGAAATTCTTGCCGCTGCCGGCCTCGAAACGCCCTTGATGATTGCCCTGCAACAGTTGACCGAGACCCAGTGGGTTGGCCACCGGCACCAACTCGATCACACCGTTGAGCAAGCCTTGGGCTTCGAGCTCGGTCAGGCGCTTTTTCAGCTCCCAGGCCGTGCGCATCCCCGGCAGTTCATCGGCGTGCAGGCTGGCCTGGATGTAGGCCTTGCGCTCGCCACTGCCGAAGCGGAATACCGAAATCTGGCGTTCGCTGCCCAGGTGGCTCCACGGCAATACGTGATCGATGCGTTCCATATCAGTGCTTCCGCGGGGCCAGATAGCCCAGCCAGCGGCGCTCGGCCAGTTTGAACAGCTTCACCAGGATGAAGGTCAGGCACAGGTAGAACGCGCCGGCGGTGATGTAGGCTTCGAACGGCAGGTAGTACTGGGCGTTGACCGTGCGTGCGGCACCGGTGATGTCGATCAGGGTCACAATGGACGCCAGACTGGTGGTCTGCAGCATCATGATCACTTCGTTGCTGTACTGCGGCAGCGCCCGGCGCAGGGCCGATGGCAACAGGATGCGCTTGTACATCTTGTAGCGCGACATGCCCATCGCCTTGGCGGCTTCGATCTCGCCATTCGGGGTGGCCCGCAGGCTGCCCGCAATGATTTCGGCAGTGTAGGCGCTGGTGTTGATGGCAAAGGCCAGGCATGCACAGAACGTTGCGCTGGACAGCCACGGCCACAGGAAGCTTTCACGTACCGCTTCGAATTGCGCCAACCCGTAGTAGATCAGGAACAGCTGCACCAGCATCGGCGTGCCGCGGATCACGTAGGTGTAGAGCCAGGCGCTCATGTTGACGGCGGCGTTCTTCGACACGCGCATCAAGCCCAGGGGCAAGGCGCACAGCAGGCCGAAAAACAGCGACAGCGCGAGCAATTTGAGGGTAGTCACCAAGCCGCCGAGGTACAGCGGCAAGGCCTCCCAAATGACGTTGTAGTCGAAGATCATAGATCAGCCGCCCTTACGCCTACCGAGTAGCGCTTCTCAAGGTGACGCAATGCCAGCAACGAAACACTGGTGATGACCAGGTACATCGCCGCCACTGCGAGGAAGAAGGTGAAAGGCTCGCGGGTGGCATCTGCCGCCTGCTTGGCCTTGAACATCATGTCTTGCAGACCTACCACCGAAATCAGCGCGGTAGCCTTGGTCAAGACCAGCCAGTTATTGGTGAAGCCCGGAATCGCCAGGCGAATCATCTGCGGCACCAATACCCGGAAGAACACCTGAAAACTGCTCATGCCGTACGCCATGCCGGCTTCTGCCTGCCCCTTCGGGATCGCCATGAAGGCGCCACGGAAGGTTTCCGACAGGTACGCACCGAAGATGAAACCGAGGGTGCCGATACCGGCGGCCAACGGGTTCAGGTCGATGTAGTCGTTAAAGCCCAGCAGCGGTGCGACGCGGTTGAGCAGGTCCTGGCCGCCGTAGAAAATCAGCAGGATCAGCACCAGATCGGGAATACCGCGGATCACCGTGGAATACAGATCGCCCAGCCAGGCCAGCCAGCGAATCGGCGACAGACGCAGCGCAACGCCGATCAGCCCCAGAACAATGGCCAGGACCATGGACGACAAGGCGAGCTGAAGCGTCAGCCATGCGCCATCGAGGATGACAGCCCCGTAGCCTTTCAACATGATTCAGGTCCTCGAAAGTTGGGATGAAAAAATGGCGCAAACCTCAGAGATCCTGTTGCTTGCGCCATTTCGGACTTGTCGCCGCAGCGTATTACTTGCCGTAGATATCGAAGGCGAAGTACTTGTCCTGGATTTGCTTGTATTTGCCGTTCTCACGAATGGCGGCGATGGCAGCGTTGAGCTTGTCGAGATCAGCCTTGTCATCCTTGCGCACAGCGATACCCACGCCGTCGCCGAAGTATTTGACGTCGGTGAACGCCGGGCCAACGAAGGCGAAGCCCTTGCCAGCGTCGGTTTTCAGGAAACCGTCATCCAGCAGCGTAGCGTCTGCCACGGTGCCGTCGAGGCGGCCGGCGGCCACGTCGAGGTAAATTTCGTTCTGCGAACCGTAAGGCTTGATCTCCGCACCCAGCGGGGCCAGGACTTCGCGGGCGAAACGCTCGTGGATCGAGCCACGTTGCACGCCGATGTTCTTGCCCTTGAGCTCAGTCAGGCCTTCGCTGACTTGAGTGCCAGCCTTCATGACCAGGCGTGCCGGGGTGTTGTAGTACTTGTTGGTGAAGTCGACAGACTTCTTGCGGTCTTCAGTGATCGACATGGACGACAGGATCGCGTCGATCTTGCGCACTTTCAGTGCCGGGATCAGACCGTCGAACTCTTGCTCGACCCATACGCACTTGACCTTCATCTGCTCGCACAGAGCGTTGCCGATGTCGTAGTCGAAACCAACGATGCTGCCGTCCGGCGCTTTGGAAGCGAACGGAGGGTAAGCCGCTTCGATGCCGATTTTCAGAGGCTTTTCATCGGCGAAGGTTGGCAGCGACAGCACGGACAGTGCCAGGGCGCCAAGCAGCACGAGTTTCTTCATCTTGGGACTCCATCGGTAAAGGGCAAAAACGGCAGAGTGAGCGACAGCCCAATATGCGAGTGAGTAGAACGACAAAGCGGTTGCTGCGTCGTAGGAATCGCGTGTTGTTTTCAACACGGTCACCGACGAGCGAGTGATCGGCATTCTAACGACAGGCCCGAAGCCGATATTTCTTCAATGCGACAACAAATTACAGATGCACCGAGAAAGCCGCTTGAGCGCGTTGACAGCCCTGCAAAATCATGCAAGAGCAAAAGACAGTGAACCGATCTACGTTGCAAATTGCGGGCCTATTATTGGCAAACCCTTCTAATCCGGCAAGCTTGGCGTTATGTCTTATTTTTCCAGGGGGCTTGGGAGGCGTGGGAATGGGGTTTTGCGTTTCCCAATGCCCCGGATTGGCACGAGCGGTTACACATTCAGTTACTTGAAGGAGGATGGGTAACAGTGGGAAAGGACCTACAACTGAGTCCGATAATTATTGGCTGTTGTTTATGGGGTGCCTGACCTGATCCCATCGCGGGCAAGCCTGCTCCCACAGTGGTCTTTGTTGCTCACAAACTCCATGCCCACTAAAGATCCCTGTGGGAGCGGGCTTGCCCGCGATGGGGCCGGGGCTGCTCACGCAAAAATATCAGGCAATAAAAAACCCCACCAGGCTCACCACCTGGCGGGGTTTCATGTCTCAAGACCCGCTACTTAAGCAACGTTCATGGTCTTGTGCGTATCAATCAAATGCTGCACCACTCCCGGATCCGCCAGGGTCGAGATATCCCCCAACCCGTCGTATTCAGCCGTGGCGATCTTGCGCAGAATCCGGCGCATGATCTTGCCCGAACGGGTTTTCGGCAGCCCAGGTGCCCACTGAATCACATCCGGCGAGGCGATCGGACCAATCTCCTTGCGCACCCAGTTTTTCAGTTCCAGACGCAGCTGCTCGCTCGGCTCTTCGCCATTTTTCAGGGTGACGTAGACATAAATGCCCTGCCCCTTGATGTCGTGCGGTACGCCGACCACTGCCGCTTCGGCGACTTTCGGGTGCGCAACCATCGCGCTTTCGATCTCGGCGGTGCCCATGCGGTGGCCAGACACGTTGAGCACGTCATCCACGCGACCCGTGATCCAGTAGTAACCATCCGCATCACGACGCGCACCGTCACCGGTGAAATACATGCCGCGGAAGGTCTTGAAGTAGGTATCGACGAAACGGTCATGGTCGCCGTACAGCGTACGGGCCTGACCCGGCCACGAATCGAGAATCACCAGGTTGCCCTCGGCAACGCCCTCGATGATGTTACCGAGGTTGTCCACCAGCGCTGGCACCACACCGAAGAACGGACGCGCCGCCGAACCCGGCTTGAGTGCGTGAGCGCCCGGCAGTGGGCTCATCATGTTGCCGCCGGTTTCGGTCTGCCACCAAGTGTCGACGATCGGGCAACGGGACTTGCCGACATTCTTGTAGTACCAATCCCAGGCTTCCGGGTTGATCGGCTCACCGACCGAACCGAGCAGGCGCAGGCTGCTGCCATCAGCCCCCTCAACCGCCGCAGTGCCCGACGCCATCATCGCGCGGATCGCCGTCGGTGCGGTGTAGAGGATGTTGACCTTGTGCTTGTCGACGATCTTCGCCACCCGGGTGATGTCCGGATAGTTCGGCACGCCTTCGAACAGCAGCGTGGTCGCGCCATTGGCCAGCGGGCCGTAGACGATGTAGCTGTGACCGGTGACCCAGCCAACGTCAGCGGTGCACCAGTAGATTTCGCCCGGACGGTAGTCGAACACGCGCTCGTGGGTCATCGCCGCATACAACAGATAACCGCCGGTGGTGTGCTGCACGCCCTTAGGCTTGCCGGTCGAACCGGAGGTGTAAAGGATGAACAGCGCTTCTTCGGCGCCCATCTCTTTCGGCGCGCAGACACTGCCCGCCACTTTCATCAGGTCTTCAAACCAGATGTCGCGATGCTGGTTCCACTTGATGTCGCCACCGGTGCGCTTGCACACGATGACTTTCTGGATGCTGCTGGTTTCCGGGTTGGTCAGCGCGTCGTCGACGTTGGTCTTGAGCGGGATCTTCTTGCCGGCACGAATACCTTCGTCAGCGGTGATCACCACTTTGGATTTGCAGTCGATGATGCGACCGGCCAGGGCTTCCGGCGAGAAACCACCGAACACCACCGAGTGAATCGCGCCGATCCGGGTGCAGGCCAGCATGGCGACCACGGCTTCGGGGATCATCGGCATATAGATAGTCACCACGTCGCCGCGGTGCACATCCTGGCCGCGCAAGGCGTTGGCGAATTTGCAGACTTGTTCGTGCAACTCGCGGTAGGTGATGTTGCGGCTTTCGGAAGGGTCATCCCCTTCCCAGATGATCGCGATTTGATCGCCGCGCTCGGCCAGATGACGGTCGAGGCAGTTGTAGGAAACGTTCAGGGTGCCGTCGGCGAACCATTTGATGTCGACATGGTGATCGTCGAAGGACGTCTGCTTCACCGTGGTGAAAGGCTTGATCCAGTCGAGGCGCTTGGCTTGCTCGCGCCAGAAGCCGTCCGGGTTGACGACCGACTGCTGGTACATGGCCTTGTAGGTCGCCTCGTCAGTCAGCGTGTTAGCCAGGACCTCGGGACGAACGGGATACAGGGAAGCCGCACTCATCTTTCTTACCTCGGTGGAATAGTTGTTTTTGTATGGCCCCAGTTGTAGCCGGGCCGGGCCTATAGAACCATTCGACGATGGTAGTAACAAGCCCCTACAAAATGTCCTGAAAAGCCCGCAACCCCAACTACCACGCCTCTTTCAGGGTGTTTCAACCCCCAGTCACAATGCGGTCTGTAGCCGCTGGCGAAGCCTGCGTCCGGCTGCACAGCAGTCGAACGCAGGCTTCGCCAGCGGCTACAAGTCGTGCGTCGTCGTAGATAGATGGGGCTGTTTTCGTGGATTGTTACGAAATCTGTCAAAGGTGTTTATCAAATCCACGGCTATATGATTGAAACCCCTACGCCTAAAATCTGCCACGCCAACAAGGCAATCTGATTAACCAAGTTGCAGCCCCCACGAAGGCAGTTAATCAAACACTCCGGTACCCAAGCTCCACACGCAACCCCACAAAGGTTGCGTGACCCCATTCGACCTCTAAAAGGTAAATTTGAAATGAAAGCTTTATTAGTTCTGGCCCTCAGCAGCCTGTGCGCAACCGCCATGGCAGACGAGGTTCCGACTGATGTCGCACAGCAACAACCGGTAGTTGAGGAATACACTTACTCCACCCATCTGGACATCGCCAAAGTTGTTTCCATGAGCGAAGTACCGAATGTATGTGAAGTTGTCCCGATGAAAATGGAATACGAAGACTCCAAGGGCCAACACCATATTCTGAGCTACACCATGATGGGTAACGGCTGCTCCAATGGCTGATCATTCGCCCGCCTCTTAACGGTTCGACCCATCCGCCCCGCCCTTTCAAGGCAGATGCAGCGCCGAACCCAACACATCTACTTATACGATTGCTTTAAGCATTTATTTGCGCTTTTCAATCAAATTAGTTGGCGTAGCATTCATTCCATACCCAAGGCACCAAACGCCAACAAACCTGGAGCACGACCATGAAAACCAAACTGATCCTCGCCCTGACCCTTTCTGTCCTGGCTGCCAACACTTTCGCTGCTGACGGTTTCGACCGCACCGGCTCGGCTGCCCACACCGCACAGGCAGCTGTCGCTTCTGATGGATACGACCACACCGGTTCGGCTTCCTTTGCCGCCGATGGTGCCGATCACATCGGTGCAGGCAAGCTGGCTTCGGACGGCTTTGATCACACAGGCGCCGCCAAAGTCGCTGCTGACGGCTTCGATCGCACCGGTTCGGCCAAAGTCGCCGCCGATGGTGCTGATCACGTCGGTGCAGCACGCCTGAGCTGATCATCGAGCCTGACTTCACAGCCCGGCTTCGGCCGGGCTTAGTTGTGTCTTGAACCACCGAAAACCGATTCAAAACACAACATGTAGTGAAAAACCGCTTTTTTTGCCTATTTTTTGAACAAAAAAGTAGTGCGTCAAAATTTATGAAAAAAAATCTGCACCGGCGATATCCAGCCAAAGCCCTATAAACCCTCGCTCCGACCGAAAAACCTGCCTTCTCGTCCGCTCCATGCGCGGATTCGCCCCACCACGGCCGCAAAAATTTCCCTATAATGCCGGCTTAAACGGGCCTGCAATATTCCCTTACAGGGATAACAGCCAGTCTGAAGCCCACGCCGACGTCCTCACCGATTTCTGCGCCCCTCAGAGGCTCTCGGAACCCCGTACAAAATTATGTTTATTTGCCTGCGTGTACCGCTGCAAAAAACGCTATCCAACGCGGCCAGTACGGCCGTGTGAAAAACAACCGATCAGTTTTCACACGGGCATCTGGCCCTCACGCAGGAGACGACACGTCATGCTGAGCTGGGACGAATTCGACAAAGAAGACAGCGGCGAAGCCGTGGTAAAAGGCGCTAACGCCGGCCACGCGACCGAAGCCAACATGGACCGACTCGACACCGCTGGTGGTGTCGCCGCTCAAGAAGCTCGCGCCGTTACCGCGAACGACTCTGCCGCCATCGCCCGTGCCAAAGCTGCCCTGGACACCCTCGACGTCGCCGAAGGCCTCGCCGAACTCGAAGGCGCCTCTGCTCGCGTCGCTGTCGACGAAAAGCGCATGATCAACTGCCGCGCCGACCTCAACCAACTTGTACCGTTCAAGTACGACTGGGCCTGGCAGAAGTATCTGGACGGTTGCGCAAACCACTGGATGCCGCAAGAAGTCAACATGACCGCCGACATCGCCCTCTGGAAAGACCCGGAAGGCCTGACCGACGACGAGCGTCGCATCGTGATGCGCAACCTCGGCTTCTTCTCCACCGCCGACTCCCTGGTTGCCAACAACCTGGTCCTGGCCGTGTACCGCCTGATCACCAACCCGGAATGCCGCCAGTACATCCTGCGCCAGGCCTTCGAAGAGGCGATCCACACCCACGCCTACCAGTACTGCATCGAATCGTTGGCCATGGATGAAGGCGAGATCTTCAACATGTACCACGAGATCCCATCGGTCGCGAAAAAAGCCACCTGGGGCCTCAAATACACCCGTTCGATCTCCGATCCGAAGTTCGAAACCGGCACCGTCGAAACCGACAAAGAACTGCTGCGCAACCTGATCGCCTACTACTGCGTTCTGGAAGGCATCTTCTTCTACTGCGGCTTCACCCAGATCCTCTCCATGGGCCGCCGCAACAAAATGACCGGCGTCGCCGAGCAGTTCCAGTACATCCTGCGCGACGAATCCATGCACCTGAACTTCGGCATCGACGTGATCAACCAGATCAAAATCGAAAACCCACACCTGTGGGATGCCGAGATGAAGGAAGAAGCTTCGCAGATGATTCTGCAGGGCACTCAGCTGGAGATCGAATACGCACGTGACACCATGCCTCGCGGCGTGTTGGGCATGAACGCGGCGATGATGGAGGACTACCTGAAGTTCATCGCTAACCGTCGTTTGTCGCAGATTGGGTTGAAGGAAGAGTATCCGGGGACTACGAATCCGTTCCCTTGGATGAGCGAGATTATGGACTTGAAGAAAGAGAAGAATTTCTTTGAGACTCGCGTGATCGAATACCAAACCGGTGGTGCGCTTAGCTGGGATTGATTTCCGAGCTCACCGCGATTTGACGATTGCCGTCTGAATCGACAAATCTGAAAAGCAAAAGCCCCGATCTGATCGGGGCTTTTTTATGAGTGATGGGTAGTCCTTTTCCATCCCTACACCACAACGCAAAATCTCCTACATCACTTGCAGCCGTATCCGCATTGATGCCAGCTCAAAGCACCTCTAAGCTCCATTGCAGGTGCCTAAGAAACGCCCAACGTAGAAAGCTTTGCCAATCACTCAGAGATGCAATCACCTTAAGGTGGATTGTCGTTTGGAGGTGTGATGGCGTGGCACGTTGGGATTTCTTTAGTCCATTCTACGTTGGGTTCAGGCCCTCAAAAATCTAAACGTAGAGGTCATGGATATGCCTAAACTTTATCGACAGCTTGCTCTCGAAACCCTGGAGATCAGCGATGTCTGATCCCTTCTCTGTAACTGTTTTCTCCCGCCACAACCTCACCCTCCACGCCCTCCTCCTGGAAAATCAGCCCTGGTTTTGCGCCCGCGATTTCGGTCGGTTAATGGGTTTTCATCTGAATGATCGGGTGGTCAGCAAACTCGACGAAGATCAGCGGAATACGTTGTTGATTGAATACTACGGGCAAGCGGAAAGACGGCTGATGCTCAGCGAGTCCGGCGTGTATGCATTGTTGGTATATCACTACACGCCGGGGAATAGGCTGTTGCGGGGGTGGCTAACTCATCAAGTGGTGCCGGCATTACGCGATTCAAGCCAATCAAAGAATACGGATCGACCCATGCTGAGTTTGTTGGATTGGCCGGAAATGTCGTTGAGTCTGTTGCATTGGCAGGATGAAGGCTGGATTCGGCTGCGGGATATGCCTTATCTGTTGCTCAATCGCACACGGCGGCGGGTGCCGGTGGTGAAGCCTTGGTGGCGGAAGGTTTTGGAGTTGTTTCAGTCTTCAAAGCATTCGGTGGGTTAGCCTTTGTAGGACCAACCGAAAGAAGCGCCGGTCTTATCTGTAGGAATTTTCGTAGACAGTCGTAATGGCCACTCAGTATCGTCCGAGGGTATTCAGCCCTCGGCGATTGTATGGACACGGAAAAGAGCAACAGCGATTGGACTGACATTGAGATTCAGGCTGCGGTCGATGCCTATCTCAACATGTTGTCCCGCGAGCAGAGCGGTCAGAAAGTCGTTAAGACTGAGGAGAACCGCATCCTACGTGAGGGAGCCTTAGCCGGTCGGACCAAAGGGTCGGTTGAGTTTCGGATGCAGAACATCTCTACCGTGCTGGAGGAGTTGGGTCGAGATCGCATTGCAGGTTACAAACCCGCCAAGAATGTCGGCGCGAATGTTGCGCGAAGCATTCGAGAAGCGCTCAACGCTCCAAGTACGTTGACCCCTGAGGATTTTGTCCCGACAGCGGACGAGGCAACGCTGGAACAGCGATCTGCCAAACTCGAGAAACAACCGATTAAAGACGTGCCGAAAGGGATTGAGAGACCAGAACAGACTCAGTCCAGCGGAAAGTCTTTTGTTCGCGATCCTGGGGTGAGAGCTTGGGTTCGCCAGCAGGCTAACGGTAGATGCGAAGGCTGTGGCGAGCCCGCTCCGTTCGAAAAGGATGGCAGGCCGTTTCTTGAGGTCCATCACGTTAAGCATTTAGCACAGGACGGTTCGGATCGTCCGAGTAATGCCGTGGCCCTGTGCCCGAACTGTCATCGACGTTGTCACCACTCGGGTGACCGGGATGAGTTCACTGCCTCACTGTTCCAGAAGGTGGAACGGTTGAAGTTTGAGTGATTGGGCTTGGAGAACTTCATCGGCACATGTGCACGAAGACAGCCAGCCGTAAGGATTGCGCTGCCCTCCCGATAAAAAGAGAAAACGCCTAGAGTCATCAAGGACTCGTCCTACAGCCACGATCAGCCACGTTCGTTAACGTCGCGCAGCTCCTTTTCCAGGGCTGCCGATGGATGAACGAAAGGATGATCAGTGGCTGGCAACAAGGACATTCCGCGGATTAAGAATCCGCCCTCCGGTGATGGGCATCACGTCACCTACCGTTACATGACGGCCACCGAATTGGCCGAGCGGGACGCAAGGCAAAAAGCCTACGAGGCCATGCTGGGCAGGCAAGACGCCTTCGAACGCAGCCGTCAGGTCATAGCGGAAAAGCAAAGGCCGCCACAAGCGGGATGTGTCTTCGCCAAGTCCTGCAACCTGCCGGACGCCATCATCGATTACTCGAATCCCTCAGGGATGGTGCCGACCGATAGCCTGAAAGACTACGGTGACCTGATTCTGCTGGGTGCTCGCCAAGCGGATGAATCAGGCGCTATGCCACTGAAGAGGATCAGTGGCACAGCGATTCCCGTCGGTTTTGGCTCCCTCGCCTTGGCCGGCTCGGCATTCGCCGCTGTCCCCGCCGCAGCCGCAGGCACCGTCGCAGCGGCGCTGGTTGGTCTCGTAGCGTTGGTCACACCCTCGAATCTGGGCGACAGCTCGCTTTACACCGAAGACCAACTCCGTGCGCTCAAACAGGCCCGTACCCGCGTTCGCCTGCGGGTCGAGCAACAGACTGACGGCAGCCTCAAGGGATACGCTTTCTACACCGGCAAAAATCGCGATTGGGAAATGGTTGATGTCGCGCAGTTCACAATGCGTGGCAGCCAGCAGGTGGCTGACCTGGGCGACGGCATTGAACTGATCTGGACACCGGCTGTAGAGGGTTCCGACATCCTGGGCATTCCGGCGCTGGAGGCTGCCCCGCAAGCACCGCATATCTGGGTTTACCCTCCAACGAAAGCGGCTGACAGTATCATCGTGAACCCGGTTTATCCGCCGGAGTACAAGGATTTCATTCTTGTGTTTCCGGCTGATTCGGGGGTAAGGCCGGTCTATGTCGTTGTCAGTATTTCTCATCATTACTACCCGAAGCCACATACCTTGCCGGCCTTCCCGGATGCAAAATGGGCCCCAGGCAAAACCCGCATGAAGGGCGGGGGCCTACGTCCTCGTTGGAAGGATAAAAAAGGCACAATTTACGAATGGGACTTCCAGCACGGCGCAGTGGAGAAATACAACAAACGCGGAAAACACTTGGGCGAGTTTGATCACGCATCAGGCAATCAGACAAAACCTGCAGACCCAACGAGGACGGTAGAGCCATGAAGCACACGGTGATGGGTATAAATGAGGGAGACGACTTTGCTTCTTATGAGAACGTGCTCGCGATCAAAAGCGAGGAGCTCGCGGTATTGATGGGCTGGAAGGATCAAGAGGACTACGTGTATGACTACCAATTGACGAAGGATCAAATTACAGCCATTGAACAGGCCTGCTCGGTTTCGTTTCCATCCGATCTCATTCTTTTTTTAACCACCAGTCAAAATTGACGTGTGATGGGTTAACCGTGTTTTGAAAGTCACACAATCGAGTCTGGGCGACAGCTCGCTTGGAAGACCAACTCCGTTCGCTCAAACAGGCCCGCATCCGAGCTCCGTTTGAAAAGGCTCTAAAACGTTGTTACCCAGCCTAAGCCGATGGCCACCCATGCTCCCTCGTTCACTTGTTCATCATCTCGCTATGATGTGCGTCGCCTTCCATCGCGTCCTTGCCATGGTCGGAAAGCTGGGCATCAAACCACTGGTGAAGCGCCGCTACCAAGGCTGGATCCGAGGTCTTGAAGGCCAATTCGGCTCCGCCTTCGATGTCTTTGTAGGTGATCGCCATTTGCCCAGGCTTGGCCGCTTTCAGGTCCGCCAGGCCAGGCATGTCTTGGCCATGGATGTGCGCCGGGCCTGAGAAGTCGCCCTTGAGAAACCGCTCGCGGATGTCTTGAAGGTGCTGGCGAACCCACTGCACTTGGGCAGCATCCGCAGGCTGTTTGGCGACCACTTGCTGAATGCCGCCTTCGGCGGTCTTGGTGAAGACATGGGTCGTCGCTGCGAGACTGAACGGCATGACATCCTTGCCGCGACCTGCAACCTCGGCTTGCCGTTGTGCGTCATCGTTCGAATGGTTCGTGGTCTGAGCGTAAAGGTTCGCAGCAAGCGCCGAGAGAACGATTGAGGCGATGGCGGTTTTTAGCACGGTCTTTCTCCGATGTGGGAAGGGCGTTAAGCCGATGCTGACGCGTCAATCCAGCAGGCGCTTGAGCGCTGCGACCCCAACAGGTGGCTCCGCCGTCCAGGGCACCACGATGACATCGTGGCTGGTTTGGCCTGCAACCCGCGCCATCTGCTTGCGCTCACTGTCCAGGCGCGCTCGCAGCAGCGGGTCATCGGTGTCTGTCGCCAATAGAGACTTATTGACCACCCAGGCAAACGGTTCGATTTTGGCCCTGCGCAAGTCATCCTGCAGTGCCGCCGCCTGAGACACCGGTGTGGCTTCGGGCAGCGTCACCAGGATGATTTTGGTGTAGTGCGCATCTTGCAGGCGCATCAAAGGCGTGACGATGTGGTCCGAGGCGCCGTTGAATTCCCGAACCATCTGGCGGTGATAGGCGCCTGTGGCATCCATCAATAGCAGTGAGTGACCCGTGGGGGCGGTATCGAGCACCACGAACGACGTTCTGGCTTGAGCAACCACGCGGGAGAACGCGTGGAAGACCGCGACCTCTTCGGTGCAGGGGGATCGTAGATCCTCGATGAGCAAGGCTATTTCATCGTCCGTCAGGGTCGGCGCGCGGGAGGCCACGATCTTGTCCACGTATTTTTGGGTCTCGACCTTGGGGTCGATGCGGCCAACGTCGAGCCCTTGCACATCGGCGTTGAGGGTCGCCGCCAGATGCGCCGCAGGGTCCGTGGTGCTCAGGTGCACTGACTTGCCGTGCTGCACCAGACCCAGGGCGATGGCGGCGGCAATGGTGGTTTTGCCTACTCCCCCTTTACCCATGACCATGATCAACCCGCGTTCGTCATTCGCAAGCTCAGCAACCAGTTCCGAGAGGGTGTGATGCTCCAGGGGTGAGCGCGTTTGTGTTGCAGCCGTTGTTGGCCTGGCAAGTTCCGGGGAAAGCAGACCGCGGAGCGCGGGCAAGCCAACGGAATCTATAGCCTTGAGCGAAATGTAGTCGGCTGAAAGCTGGCGCAGCGACGTGGGCATCTCGTCGAGCGCCTGCTGGCCGATCGCTTCGATGGCGGCTGCGATCGGGTCATTCAAGTCGCTGCGTTTGAACACAGCGTTCACCACTAAACGCTGGTTTTCCAGACCCAACTCACGGAGCTCGTCGGAGGAACGCGCGGCCTCGCCCAGTGCGCCTTTGTCAGGGCGAGCCACTAGCACGACGGTGGTCAGGGCTGGATTGTTGAGCGCCGCCAACGCCTGATTGAAAAGTTGCTCCTGCATTTTCAACCCCGAGTGCGGCCCCAGGCATGACGCACCACGATCATTGCCTTCCAAAAATCCGCTCCACGCTTTGGGCAGGCTCAACAACCTGAGCGTGTGCCCCGTGGGTGCGGTATCGAACACCACATGATCATAGGCCGCGCCGCCCTGTGACAGGAGATGGGAGAACTCATCGAACGTTGCGATTTCGGTCGTGCACGCTCCCGAGAGTTGCTCACGCACCAGAGCAATATCTTGATCGCTGGCCTGGGAGCCCATTTGCTCGACCACCCGGGCCCGGTAGTCGATGGCAGCGGTCCCGGGGTCGATGTTGAGCACGAACATTCCAGGCACATTCGGTACCGCTACAGGCTGATTGCTCAGCTCGACACCGAGCATCTCATCAAGGTTCGAGGCCGCGTCTGTGCTGACCAGCAGCACCTTCTTGCCTGCATCAGCCAAGGCGATTGATACCGCTGTGGAAACCGACGTTTTGCCAACCCCGCCCTTGCCAGTGAAGAACATATATTTGGTGGGTTGAGCGAGCAGTTTGATGGTGGACTGCATGGCACGCTAGCCTCGCTGCGGAGCACAATTGAGGCTCAGAGTTTAGACCGATGTTCAGCACATCCAACTTTATCTGGAAAACAGTCAGTGCAACCCGCCGCAGCTCCCGCTATTAATACCCTTCCCCACTCAAGGACCCGAGCCTGCCATGAAATTCGACCTCGCCTATTGCCTCAGCCTCGACGACAAGCTGTCGATCTATGACGTGCGCGATCTGAATTTCGACGAAACCATGGCGTTCGACTCCGCCAAAGAGCACTTCCAGTGCCCCAACGATGCCTGTCGCTTGGCGTTCGATGCGGCCAATGTGCTGACAACCTTCAACGCCAAAAACGTGAATTACGTCCGCACTCCGCACTTCAAGAACACCCCCGGCACCCGGCACATGGCAGATTGTCCTTATGCCAGTCTCAAAGCCTCGGCGTCTGGTGTGGACGCGGACGGTGCGGAAACGGATGACAGTCGCGAGGAGCATTTCCCGTCGGAGTTGTTACTGACCCGGCGTCAGTATGTGCGTCAACCATCGAACCCGGCGGGGACGGCGGATGAAGTTCGAGACATCCCGAAAACCGTTTCGGCGGACCATCACACAGAACACCCGACCCGCGAATCAGCACCCGACAAGACCAGTGTCTTCGCCCACCCGGTGGAATGTTTTGTGTCGAACTTCGAGGACAAGGACCTGCTCAAGCGCATGCCGCTGAAGATTGGCGAGCACACGGCGCCTTATGGGTCGTTCTTCAAGAAGATCGAATACCTGACGGACAACAAGGGGCTGATTTACTGGGGCAAGATCAAGGAGATCAAGGATTACACCCAGAGCTTTCGCATCGATTTCGAACAGAAGGTCTGGTTCAAGCAGGCGGATGAGGCGAAGAAGAAGCCGTATTCAGTCAACGTTTACCTGAGCAAGAAGTTGATCGATAACTACCGCAAGCGCAAAGCGTTTCTGGAAGAGATCAAGCACGCCATCGAGAGCGGCAAGGATCTGTATTGCTTCTTTTATGGCGTGACGCCGGAGTTGAAGCAGGTGCCGAGCAAGAAAAACCCCGAGCAGACGTTCGGGGTGTTCAGTGCGAATATCGAGAACCTGGATCACTTTAATATTCGGGAAGCGCCGGGGTTGGCGGGTACGCAATCAGGGCAGCTGTAGCGCAACGCCGCCGGGGTGTTGCTTGATCAGGCTATACGGCAGGACACCCCAGCCCACATTTCCACACACTGCGGCCACGTGAGGAAAGGACGGATCTAACTTGATCCCCTGCTCGGTGAAATACCAGGAAGGAAAACTCCAGCGGTCCTCGTCATCGTAGTCGCAGTCGTCGTCCCCTTCTGGCGTGACCGTCATTTGATTGGGATAGAGATTAAGCAATTGAGCCACCAGCCACGGCGCCAGCTCTTTGCCGCGGTAATCAGAATAGGCACTGAATGACTCAGACGAAGAAATGTAGGCGTCGTAGTTTTCCTCGTAGTGCAGCGGTTTTCCCTGTCCCACCCACAGCACGTCATCAAGCGTCAGAGATTGGCCCGTTTTAGCATCCAGGTTGAGTGAGTCATTGACCTGATCCGGGTAAGCACCGCCACAGAAGTACTCGGTTGAGACACGGACGCTCATGACGTTCGGCGTCATCCACAGAGGCTGGCTCGTCTGTGCGTAGTAGGCGTCAGCGTAGTTAGCGAAGCATCCGTAATACCCCACAACCTCCTGCCACAAACGGCCCATCAATTGCTGATTGATACGCTTACGCTCCTCAGCGTTGTAGCCCGAAACCACTTCAAACAGCTCGGCTTTAGATTGTGGGTCGCGCCACCATTGCAGCGTGTAACCCATGAAGGTTTCAGTCTTGCCTTGTGTAAGCTTCATACCCTGCAAGCGTAGGTATTCATAAGGCGCCTTGTCGTGAAGCCTGGCGAGATAGGGCAAGGTGTCGGCGGGAATCTGAGGAAGGTTCGCTGGCTGCAGATCAATCTTCAAGACTTTGCCTTTAGGGCTAGTCCATTCTCCGGACCAGCCGCTGGACTTTGGTTGTAAGCGAATTGTCGGAAAAGGTTTGTGCTCTCCATATCGCTGGTCACCCTCTTCCAGCACAAGTGCTTTTCCTTCCTTTGAGCCACTAAGCACCAAGTCCTTGCGGTACTTTTGGTAAAAGTAACGACCCTCACTGCCATCGGCGCTCACCTCCAGCACAATCGGCATTTTTCCCAGAGTCCCGGTATAGACCTGCCTGCCGCTGTCGGCCCACAACATCGTAGAAAACGTGGAGCACACCAATACGACAATGCCAGCAAGACGAAACAGTCCTTTAAACATCAAATCATCCTTGAATGCAGCAAGTATTGGCTCGCAAGAAAGAGCGGCGGATTATGGCGAACCCGTGTTCGAGAATCGATAAAAAGCTGACTTGATAACGATCAGCTCAGGCACATGCTGACCATCACCAACACCAGCAACCCCACATAGACCTGCGCATGCACCCGATCCGGTATCCGCCCGATCCACGGTGTGGCCAACCGAATCCCCACCAACGATCCCATCGTCAACACCGCAAACGCCAGCAGATCCACATAGCCGATAAACCACGGCCCCAGATCAAACTCAGCAAACCCCGCCATCGCCATGTAAGTCAGCGTCCCGGCCAACGCCACCGGCAGGCTCAACGGATTGGCCATGGACGTCGCCTGACTCATGCTCAGCCCGCACCGTCGCAACAACGGTACGGTCATGACGCTGCCACCCACGCCGAGAAACGTTGCGATCACGCCGATTCCTGCGCCACCACCCGACACTTCTGCCCTCCCCAATCGTCGTGGGATTGCGGTGTCGGACGCTGTCAGAAAACCACGTCGGAACAGGCAATCCACAATGGTCACGCCCAGGTACGCGATGAAGGCATAACGAATCACCTCACCACTTACCCACATCGCGGCGAGCGCTCCGAGGATTGCGCCCAGGCCGATGAACCCGCCCAGCGGCCACACATAATGACGAACGAGATTGCCGGCGCGACGGTGTTTGCCAGTGGCGATCAGTGCGTTGACGATCATCACACAGGTCGAAGTCGCCACGGCAATGTGCATCGCCGAATGGCCTATGGGATCGTCGGCGCCATGGCTGGCGGTGAGCATGCGGTAGAGCAATGGCACGACGACGAAGCCGCCGCCAAAACCGAACAACACCGCAGTGACGCCAGTCATGCACCCGAAAAATGCCAGCAGGAGATAAAACATTGCGCGTCGTCCGTTGGTTGAAAGCGGTCGACGATAGAGCGATGCGCCTTGGCCTGCTTCAGCAAGTCAGCCAATAATGTTCGCGTTTACGCCAACTGCTGGAAGCCGCTCGATGCGCAATGTTTCGATTGATCTACTGGATGACACGCCTCGCCCGGTGGTGGCGATCGGCACGGATTATTCCCACGGCCATGTGTTGCCTCGTCATACACATCGGCGGGCGCAGTTGTTGTATGGCGCCACCGGGGTGATGCAGGTCAGCACGCATGACGGCAATTGGGTGGTGCCGCCACAGCGGGCGGTGTGGATTCCGGCGGGGGTGGAGCATGAGGTGTTGATGCTGGGGGTCAGCACGCGCAGTTTGTACATCGAACCTGGTGCGGTTCACCTGGGGTCGCGTTGCCAGGTGATCAATGTGTCGCCGTTGATGCGGCACTTGTTGATGGAGGCGGTGGAGATCCCGCTGGTGTACGACGAGGCCGGGCGCGATGGCGCGCTGATCGACTTGCTGCTGCATGAACTGGCGCGCAGTGCTCACTTGCCGCTGCACATTCCTTTACCGGTCGATGCGCGGTTGCTGGGGTTGTGCCAAGGCTTTTTGCAGCGGCCCGATGCGCATCAATCGCCGCAGCAATGGGCCGATCAATTGCACATCAGCTTGCGCACGTTCAATCGGCTGTTCCGCCAGCAGACTGGCCTCAGTTTCAGCCAATGGCGCCAGCGGGCCTGTGTGGTGTTGGCCCTGGCGCGGTTGGCGGCGGGGACGCCGGTGACGCGGATTGCGCTGGATTTCGGTTATGACAGCCCTGCGGCATTCTCGACCATGTTTCGCCGCCTATTGGGGCAAGCACCGTCCGTCTGGATGGAGGGGGCGACATAGCAAAAATCAAAAAATGAGTTTGATCCGGGCGCAAAACAACTGTACAAAACAACAGTACTTTTTTGGATTAGCACTCTCGAGCCCGGAGAACACCATGGCCTCTATTGCGATGAAAATCACCCTGGAACGTATCGCCCTTTTCCAATTCACCCCGGCCCATTGCGCCCAGGCCCGAGCGATGCTGGGTTGGAGCGTGGAAGAGCTTTCGGAGGAATCCGGTGTCTCCGTGGACGCCATTGTGCGATTCGAGGCCGAACGCGATGTGCTGGATGTCACCCGGCTGGCGTTGGCGTATCGGTTTGAATCGGAAGGCCTGGTGTTCTTCCCCGGATTTGCGCCGGGTCGAGGGATGAATGTGAAAGGGTCGACGCCTGATCCGGTGGGTCGGGCGGACTACGCGATGGTTGAGTGAGGAGTCAGCAGATGAATGGAATCAATGAATGCGACAGGCGCGGTCATCCGTCTTTGGGTGATATCGATGCGGGGCAGATGAGGGCAAAGGCCGAATACCTCATGAAGATTGGCATGCTGCTGGATATCGGTCAGTTGGGCAAGGCGGAAGCGGCGCAAAGGCTGGGGCTGTCAGCCGGGGAGCTGGATGAAATTCTCGGTGGGAACGTTCGCGATCTGACAGTGGCGAAGATTGTGGGCCGCTCCATGGCGAGCGGCCCGACGGTGGAGGATCAGGCGTTCTGATGCCTGACTTGATCACGCTGAAATGACCGTTCCCGTTGAGACCCTACTGCTCTTCAAAAGCCGGATTCTGGCGTTCTAACGATGCTTGCTCATAGCTGTAAGCCAGCGCCAGCAGTTGGGGTTCACTCCAGCGCTGGCCGAAAAAGAACACAGACGTCGGCTGCCCATCACTGCTCATGCCCGACGGGACGGTAATGGCGGGGTAACCGGCGACGGCGGCGCTGAATTGCGAGTAGCCATCGGCATCGGCGAACAATGCGTCCAGGTGATGTTCAGTCATTTGCTCATCAATGGCAGCCTTGAAACTGGCATTGAGGATGCCGAACATCTCGGCGGCCTGCGAGGGGGTCATGTCCAGTTCGTTGATGTCGTTCAGCATTTGCTGCCCGTAGCCTTCGGCGCCCGGGTTAAGTTCGTTGAAGTCGATCAACTGTTGAAGCGTCTGAATCGGCAAGCCTGAACGACTGGCCAGGTACTCGGGCAGTTCATGTTTCATGCCTGCCATGAGGGCGTTGAAGTAGCCATCGATATCAGGCAGTCGAAGTGTCAACGGCACCAGGGTCGCGCCTTGCTCTTCCAGTGTGGCCAGGGCCATCAGGAATTCAAAACCAGGTCGAAGAACAGTGCCGTTCGTGCCGACGTACTCAGTCGGGTAACCGATTCTTTTGCCTTGCAGCGCCTCGGTGGTAAGCAGCGCGGTGTAGTCAACGCCGACGGGGGCATCGCGGGTGACCGGGTCACTGGCGTCAACGCCTTGCAGGGCATTGAACATCAGCGCGGCATCGCGGACGGTCCGAGAGAGCGAGCCCGGCGTGTCTTGCAGACGTGTGATGGGAATGATGCCCGATCGGCTGAACAGACCCAACGTAGGCTTCACGCCCACCACGCCATTGGCCGAAGCAGGGCACGCGATGGAACCGTTGGTTTCGGTCCCCATGGCTAACGGTGCAAAACCGGCGGCAACACCGGCGGCTGATCCCGAGCTGGAACCGCAGATTTCGCCGTTCAACACGTGGGGATTTTTACCTTGGCCACCTCGACCACTCCAACCGTGGGGCAAGCCCATTTCCCGGACGTAAGCCCATTCGCTCATGTTGGTTTTGCCGAGAATGACGGCACCTGCGTCACGCAGCTGTTGGACCACAAACGCGTCGTTCGCAGCAGGCTGACCGACCATGGCCAAAGAACCCGCGCTCGTTTGCATCTGGTCCGCCGTGTCGATGTTGTCCTTGAGCAGAACGGGGATGCCGTGCAGCGGGCCACGCACTTTTCCGTCCTGACGCTCTTGGTCCAAGGCGCTGGCAATGTCGATGGCCTGGGGGTTGAGCTCGATAATCGCGTTGATCGACGGCCCTTGCTTATCCAGCGTGTGAATGCGCGCCTGCAAATATTCCACCAGGGCGACTGAGGTGAGTTCGTTACGCGCCATTCGCTCGGTGAGCTCGCTGACGCTCGCATATTCGAGCGGCTGGGCAGTGACGGAGGCGTTGTTGTCTGCCAATGCAGGCCCGGAGACCGATAGCAGAATGATCTGCGCCAGCGCCGTCATGCGGTTTTTTAAAATGTCCTTCATTTACAGCATCCTTGTTATGGCTAATCACGGGCGAGTCATTTCACCCGCCGCACAGCCTACCGAAATCGTAGGAAACGGCTGTCAGTCACAAGGAGCTGTCAATGTAGGAAACGTCACCCTGACTTGTAGCCGCTACAAGCCAAACGCCCTTCTTCCTTCACCGTACTTTCCATTTCCGACCACCATGCGGCCCCTCGCTGTGGGTACATGATGTTAAACGCCTCGCCCATTTGCGGCGTAGTGATCGACACATTGCGCTCCCAGGCCAACGCCAAAATCCGGTCGAAGGGCTCGAACCAGGGGTGCATCGACAAGTCGAAGGTGCCGTTGTGAATGGGCAGTAGCCAGCGTCCTTTGAGGTCGATGTGTGCCTGCAGGGTTTCTTCCGGCTGCATGTGAATGTGCGGCCATTCAACGTTGTAGGCGCCGGTTTCCATCAGCGTCAGGTCGAACGGGCCGTACTGTTCGCCGATGCGTTTGAAGCCGTCGAAATAGCCGCTGTCGCCGCTGAAGAAGACCCGAGTGTCGCCGTCGATCATCACCCACGAGGCCCAAAGGGTGCTGTTGCCGTCGAACAAACCGCGCCCGGAAAAGTGTTGTGAAGGGGTGGCGATGAACTGGATGCCGTCGACCTCAGTGCCCTGCCACCAATCGAGTTGGCGCACTTTGCCGGCCTCCACGCCCCATTTGATCAGCGTGTCGCCGACGCCCAGCGGGGTAAGGAAGTACTTGGCCTTGTCCGCCAGTTTGAGTACCGCGCGATAGTCGAGGTGGTCGTAGTGATCGTGAGACAGGATCACCGCTTCAATCGGCGGCAATTCTTCCAGGCTGATCGGCGGCTGGTGGAAGCGCTTGGGGCCGGCCCATTGCACGGGTGAAGCGCGCTCGGCGAAGACCGGGTCGGTGATCCAGAATTTGTCCCGCAGCTTCAGCAGGACGGTGGAGTGGCCGAGGCGGTAGACGCTGTGGTTGGGCGCTGCGATCAACGCCGCCTGGGTCAGGGCTTGTACCGGCACTGAGGCCGCTGGGCGGCTATTGCGCGGTTTGTGGAAGATCATGCTCCACATGATGCGCAGCATTTTGTGAACGCCTTCACGTTGCACGGGCACATGGTTTTGAAAGCGCCCTAGTGCCTGATGAGAAGCTTCAGGCGTAGGGGCGTTATCCGCAGCGGAAGTAGAAGTGGCCATGACTGAGTGACTCCAGAAAAACCGCAAGATGGCAGTTCTTCACGGTGGGACGATAAATGGCCAAAGCACGCACGCATCAGCCGGAGATCTATTTTTCGCTGGGCAGGATTAACAAAACGTTACACTGCACAGTGTAGTTTCTAGGTTGCATCAAAGCCGATGACAAGTAAACTACCGAGTGTAACTTTCCTTTGCCTCTTGCCGAAGCGTACTTATGACAGCTCCACAGCGCCTCACCGACCGAAAACGTGCAGCCATTATCCAGGCGGCGATTGTCGAATTCCGTGCCAACGGTTTCGATATCACCAGCATGGACAAGATTGCCGCCACTGCCGGCGTGTCGAAGCGCACGGTGTACAACCACTTCCCGAGCAAGGAAGAGTTGTTTGCCGAAATCCTCAATCAATTGTGGGCGCGGGTACTGTCAGATCAGGAAACGTCCTACCGCCCTGACCTGCCCTTGCGCGACCAGATGCGCGTGATGTTGCAGGCGAAAATGCAGACGCTCGGCGATGACAATTTTCTCGACCTGGCGCGGGTGGCCATCGCCGCCACGATTCATTCGCCCGAGCGTGCGCAGAACATGGTCGCCAGAATGGGCCAGCGTGAAGAAGACCTGACCGTGTGGATTCGCACGGCACAGGCCGATGGTCGATTGAAACCGGTCGACCCCGCGTTTGCCGCCCAACAGATTCAGGGGATGCTCAAGTCCTTTGCGTTCTGGCCACAGATTTCCATGGGGTTGCCGGGGCTGTCACCGCAGATGCAGACCACCGTGGTGGAGTCGGCGCTGGACATGTTTCTGGCCTGTTATCAGGTCTGCGAAAAATGACACGGTCCCGCCCTTCCCCTGCAGGGCTCAGCGCTCAATAAATCAGTGCAATGTGTTTCAGAATGAAACTGGCGTGGGGGCTATAGTGAGCGTCAGTCCCAGCGCCATGCAGAGAGCATCATGACCACCCCAACCGCTGATAAAAAACCCGTCGTCGATCATTTACGCTTCCATCGCGCTCACGCCCACCTCGCGCCTACTTTCGGCAACGACAAATTTGCCCTGCGCGCCGAAGCCTTCGCGCGGTTCTTCGGCACGCCGACCTTTCTCGGGGCGCAGACGCTGATCGTGGCGGTGTGGATATGCCTCAATATCTTTGGCGTGACCCATTTCGACGTCTACCCGTTCATCCTGCTCAACCTGGCGTTCAGCCTGCAAGCGGCTTACGCCGCCCCACTGATTCTGCTGGCCCAGACCCGTCAGGCGGCGCGTGACAAAGCGCAATCCGATGCCGATGCGCAACACCGTGAGGCCATCGCCGTGGCCAACAGCGAACGTCAGGCCGAAGCTGCAAAAAACAACGCGCAATTGATGGAGTTGCTCGAACAAAACACCCGGCTCACCGAGATGACCAAGACCCTCACCGAGCGCATTGAAAACCTGACCTCGGAAATGCATCAGCACTTCGTGCGCAAAGAGCCGCCCAAGGTTTAACGCGCGCTCAAGGCAATCGCAGCGCCTGCCCCAACTCATCAAACAGCGTCACCACAGAGCGCAATGCGCGGCAGTCTGGACGGGTCAGCAGCCAGAGCGCGGTGTCGTAACCGTCCAGAGGAGCGGTCAGTGGCTGCAACGTGTCGCCGATCAAAAAGTCCGGCAAGGCCGCCACCCCTAACCCGGCCCGCACCAGCTCGGTCACTGACAGCATACTGTTGCAGCGATAGGCCGGCGTGACGCCCGGCAAGTGCTGACGCCGCCAGGCAACGGTGGGATGGTCAGGCAGGAAATCGTCAGGCGCGATCCAGGTCAGCGAAGCCAAATCTTCAGGGTCGACAGACTTCAGATACCGCTGACTGGCGCACACCCGATAGGAAATGTCCGCCAGACGTCGACCAACCAAATGCTCGGGCGGTGTGCGCGTCAGGCGCAACGCGATGTCAGCATCGCGGCGGCTGAGGTTGGCGAAGTCGTTGGAGGTGCTCAGCTCAATGGTTAGTGCCGGGTAGGACGGCATGAACTGCGCCAGCGCCGGCAGCAGCAACCCTTGCAGGACCGAATCGGTGCAGGTCAGGCGAACAGTGCCGCTGATGACTTCCCCGCCCTGCTCCACCCCGATTCGCGCCGCGTCCAACGCTTGTTCTGCGCGCTCGGCCTGCTCGGCCAAGGTTTGCGCGAGCGTCGTCGGCAAATACCCGGCGCGGCTCTTTTCGAACAGTTGTTGCCCCAATGCCGCTTCCAGTCGGCGGACGGCGCGAAACACCGTTGAAACGTCGACTTTCAGCAAGTTCGAAGCCCTGGACAGCGAACCGCCACGCACCAGCGCGAGGATCAGGGCCAGGTCGGGATAGTCCAGCCGATAGTGCGTCGCTGCATTGATCATTTGGAATAACGCCAATATTGAGTGCGTGAACGCCAATCTATAGTGGCTGCCAGGAATCAACAAGCCGAGAGAGCACTCATGGAAACCCCCTTAATCCGCATCGCCCTGATCGGCGACTACGACCCTCAAATCACCGCCCACCAAGCCATTCCCGTCGCCCTTGGCATGGCTGCCGAAGAGTTGAAGCTGGACGTGCAATTCCAGTGGCTGGCCACTGACCAGATCAACGCCGACACACCGCTGCAAGGTTTCGAGGGTTTCTGGTGCGTGCCCGGGAGTCCTTATCGAGACATGGACGGGGCGTTACGGGCGATCCGCTTTGCCCGAGAGCAGCAACGGCCGTTCCTCGGCACCTGTGGCGGGTTTCAACATGCGGTTTTGGAGTACGCCCGCCATGTGTTGGGCTGGGAAGATGCCGAACACGGCGAGACGCATCCTGATGCCGCACGGGCGCTTCTGACCCCGCTGACCTGTTCGCTGGTAGAAGCGGTGGACAGCATTCATCTGGCTGTAGGTTCGTTGATCGCCAAGGCGTACGAAACGACTGCCATACGCGAAGGCTATCGCTGTCGCTTCGGTGTGAATCCTGAGTTTGAACGAGCGCTATTGGTCCAGCAGCTGCACGCCGTTGGCCATGATTCCCAAGGGGACTTGCGGGCGGTTGAGCTCAAGGGACATCCGTTCTTTGTCGCCACGTTGTTCCAGCCGGAACGTGCAGCGCTCAAGGGCGTTCTGCCGCCGCTGGTCCGCGCTTTCATCAAGGCTTGTGTGAGGTAGAAACCATGACGACGCCTTACTACGCGGTGATTTTCACCTCCCGGCGCACTGAAGGTGATCACGGTTACGCCGAGGCCGCCGAACGCATGGTGGAACTGGCTCGTGAGCAGCCGGGGTTTCTGGGTGTGGAATCAGCTCGGGGCGAGGATGGGCTCGGGATTACGGTTTCGTATTGGGCCAGTGAAGCGGCGATTCTGGCGTGGAAACATCATCCCGAGCACAGTCAGATTCGTGAGCGTGGGCGGTCGACGTGGTATGCGGAGTGTCAGACGCGGGTGTGCAGGGTTGAGCGGGATTATCGGTTTCAGCTCTGAGCGTTGTGGTGTCCTTTTGGACGCCATCGCGAGCAGGCTCACTCCTACAGGGGAACGCGTTTCAACTGTAGGAGTGAGCCTGTTCGCGATGAGGCCAGCCAAGGCTCCGCAAACCTTCAACCCCGGACAAGACTCCGCACCGCCGCAATCTGCGGCACGTCCCGCCGCTGCATATACACCCGCAACGGCTCGGTGATGTTGATGCGGTCATCAATATTCTGATCCAGCAGCAACTGAATCAACTCACGCTTGAGCGTCATGACCGGCCCCGGCCCTGGCGCCCAGACAAACTCGCTCACCGGAATGATGCCGTCATCGGCCACGTCCATGCCGAACGCGTCTTCGCTGAATCGAACGATGTAATGACCCGTCTTGCGATTGAGGCCGACGAAGCCGTTGAGTTGGTCGGCAGCCTGGCAGATGAGTTCGGAAGTGATGCGCATATAAACCTCACAAAAAGGTCGTTAACGACCGGTGATCGATGGTTTACACGCAAGGAAATCGACGCGGGTTTCCCTCTGCCGGGGAAACTGCCGCGGCCAAGAGTACTGCAAAGCAGCGCACACCGGCGCTGAAAAAATGAGCTTTAAACACGTTTATGTCGGTCTGGCGATAGCGCGAGCGGCGCTCAGTTGTTAAAAGGGACGTCTTTGAAAATCTCTCTGCGAAAGGATCTCGACATG
Organism: Pseudomonas sp. URMO17WK12:I12; assembly: GCF_000514395.1. NCBI lineage: Bacteria > Pseudomonadati > Pseudomonadota > Gammaproteobacteria > Pseudomonadales > Pseudomonadaceae > Pseudomonas > Pseudomonas sp. URMO17WK12:I12. The sequence goes on along the minus strand of NZ_AZVV01000010.1, from coordinate 41,947 downwards.
CCGGTTACCTTCACCAAAAGCGCCCTGCTGCTGAGCCTGATGCTCGGCCTCGGCCAGGCACAGGCCGCCAGCGAGCCCAGCCCGACCGCTCTGGCCAGCCGTTTGGGCATTCCGCACCCGGCGGTAATCGCCCACCGAGGCGCGTCGTTCGATGCCCCCGAGTCCACCGCGGCCGCCTATAAACTGGCCCGCGACCTGGGCGCCGATTACCTGGAAATGGACCTGCAACGCAGCAAGGACGGCGTGCTGTTTGCCCTGCACGACAACAACCTGCAACGCACCACCGACGTCGCCACCCGGTTCCCGGATCGCAAGAACAGCCCGGCCAACGCGTTCACCATGGCCGAGCTGAAAACCCTCGACGCCGGCAGTTGGTTCAACACGGCTTACCCGGATCGCGCGCGTCCGTCCTACGCCGGGCTGAAAATCCTGACGCTGGACGAGATCATCGACATCGCCCAAGGCAACCCGCTGCACAAGCCGGGCTTGTACATCGAGACCAAAGAGCCGAAGCAATTCCCCGGCATCGAGCGCGACCTCAAGGACAAGTTGCAGGACCGAGGCTGGCTGAGCCCGGCCGGTTCGAAACTGGGGAAAAGTGATCTGGCGGTCGGCCAGGGCAAAGGCAAGGTCGTGCTGCAGACCTTCGAGAAGAGCAGCCTGGAACTGCTGCAAAAAGAAATGCCGAAAGTGCCGAAGATCCTGCTGCTGTGGGTCGGCGAAGGCAGCATCGAGCCGAAATCCAAAGTGACGTTCGCTGAATCTGGCGACAAGGACAAAGCCACTTATTACGCCAGGCAGGAACCGAAAGACAAAGCTGAATTTCAGCAATGGGTCGAGTACGCCAAGGCCCAGGGCGCTATCGGCACCGGCCCTTCCGCCGCACTGACCCAGGGTGGCGATCAGAGCTATTCGGACCTGGTGCAGCCGTGGATGAACCAGTTCACCCACGATCAGGGTTTGTTGGTGCACGTGTACACCATTGATGATGCGGTGGATTACCAGAAGGTGATGGATGCCGGGGTGGATGGGGTCTTTACTAACCGGGCCAGTGAGTTGTTGAAGTTCTATAAGCGGCCGGCGGCGGGGACGGTTGCGCAGTTGCTGCAGAATAACGGGTATTGATTCGGGACCGCGGTGCGGCTATCGCGGGCAAGCCACGCTCCCACAGGAATTGGGCAGCACTTGTGGGTGGTGGCTTTCTGGAATTAAGGATGAATTAAGTTGCCATAGTTAATCTGGCGCCACTTAAACAGAACAACCCAAGGAAAGAACTTCATGAAAACATTGACGGCCCTGTTCACCGCCGCTGCCCTGACCCTCACTGCTGGCCTGGCCCAGGCTGATGTTCGCGTCGATCAGATCCATGAACTGGTCAAGAGCGGCAAGATCAAGCCGCTGGAAGAACTGAACCAGGCAGCGCTGAAACTGCATCCGGGTGCGACCATCACCGACACGGACCTGGACAACCACTTCAACGGCTACGAATACGAAGTTGAACTGCGTCTGGCTGACGGCACGGAATGGGACGTCGATTTCGATGCTGCGACCGGCAAAGTCCTGAGCAACAAACAGGACAAGTAACCCGAACTGATAAAGCCGCACGATCTCCAAATCGTGCGGCTTTTTTACGTCCCGAATTCAGCGCGAGCCAACGCGCCGCCAGCCCGATAGAATCGGTCCACGGTGTTCACGCAGGGATTGATCGATATGGGGCAAACAGCGGCAGCAGACATCGCCACGATCGGTCGGATCAGCGCGGTGCCGGCGATTCTCCAGGTCATCCGCGAGTTGACGGGCCTGCGTTTCTGCGCGGTGGCGCGCGTGACGGAGAATTCCTGGACCGCTTGCGCCGTGCTCGATCAACTGGATTTTGGCTTGCAGGTCGGCGGTGAGCTGGAGGTGGCCACGACCCTGTGCCACGAAATTCGTCAGGCCCACCAGTCGGTGGTGATCGACAAGGCCAGTGAAGACCCGCTCTACCACAATCACCACACGCCGCGTATTTACCAGTTTGAAAGCTACATCTCAGTGCCGATCTTCCGCACCGACGGACGCTTTTTCGGCACCATTTGCGCACTTGATCCCCACCCTGCGCCGCTCACATCCAGCACGATCCAGAGCACCATGGAATCCTTCGCCCGGATGCTGGCGCTGCAAATCGAAGCCGAAGAAAACCAGCAGCACACCGAAGCGGCACTCAAGCAGGAACGTGAAACCTCGCAATTGCGCGAACAGTTCATCGCCGTGCTCGGCCATGACCTGCGCAACCCGTTGTTCGCGATCAGTGCCGGCGCCGAAATGCTCCTGCGAAAACTGCCTGAGCCAGCGAATCAGCAACGGGCCCGGCATATCCTCACCAGCGCCCGACGCGCCACCCGACTGGTCGATGACGTGCTGGATTTTGCCCGTGGCTCCTTTGGCAGCGGCATTCCGGTGAACATCAAACCCTGCGCGGATCTGGGCGCGGCTTTACGGCATGTGATTTCCGAGGTCCAGAGTGTTCACCCGGACCGCGTCATATCCTCTTACATCGGCGATTTGCACAATGTCCCGTGCGACCGCGAGCGGGTCGCCCAGTTGCTGTCCAATCTGGTGGCGAATGCGGTAATCCACGGCGATCCCCAAGGTCCTGTCGAGGTCAATGCGCAGATCAAGGACAGGCACTTCCTCCTGAGCGTAAAAAATCAGGGGCTGATTGCCGAGAACGCATTGGCCTACCTGTTCCGCCCCTACTCGCGACCGGCCAGCGATACGCCGCAGACCGGCCTCGGATTGGGCTTGTACATTGCCAGTCAGATTGCGCAGTCCCACGGTGGAAAACTGGACGTGGTTTCGACCGCGCTACAGGGCACGACGTTTACCTTCACACTGCCTGTGCAGGCTTAGGCGCTGGTACTGACCAGCGAACCCGACGTGCTGGAATCAGCGTCCTGCAACGCCTGCAACAACGCCGCCGTTGCTGTCTGCAACGAACCTGAGGTGGTCGCCACCTGCGACTGAGCCGCCGCGACATCAGCGGCTTTGGCGTCGGCATCTTCCTGTTTTGCCTGGGCTGCTTGCAGCTGTTGCTGTTGTTCCTGCATCTGCTTTTGCAGTTCGGCGATTTGCTTGCGCAAGGCTTTCACCGCATCGGATTCTTCGCTGCTGCTGGAACTGCTGTCGCTCGACGCGGGAGCGCCACCGGCGGCCACTTTGCTGTCGTCGGAAGGCGTCTCGGTGGTGGCGGTGACGGAGGTGTCGGCGGCGGGATCGCTGATCGCGGTTTTGCTGGTGGAGGTGGTGAGGGTCTGGTTGATCGAGACAGAGGTGATGCTGACCATGGGATGTATCCAGTGTGGGATTTGGGTATCTCCCACATCGACATGGCCCGGCCGCACTTGAGATCGACTGTGTACCGACTCGGTAAGCGAGCCGGTACACAGCCGTCGGTCTTACGCGCTCAAACGCGCCGTCACTTCATTCAACTGCGACGACACCCCGTGCAGGTTGTGGCTTGCCGCTTCGGTGCGTTGCACGTTGTCCAGATTGGTACTGGCGATGCTGGTGATCTCGGTAAGGTTGCGCGAGATGTCCTCGGCCACCGAGGTCTGCTCTTCGGCAGCGGTGGCGATCTGGCGGTTCATGTCGCGAATCGCTTCGACGGCCTGGGTGATCCGCTCCAGCATGGCGCCGGCCTCGGTCACTTGCTGCACGCTTTCTTCACTGCGTGACTGCCCGCTTTCAATCGCCTGCGCCGCGTCCACCGCGCCGGTTTGCACGGTCTGAATGATCTGGTTGATCTCGATGATCGACGCCGCCGTGCGCTGGGCCAGGCTGCGCACTTCATCGGCGACCACCGCAAAACCGCGCCCGGCTTCACCGGCACGGGCCGCTTCGATGGCGGCGTTGAGCGCCAGCAGGTTGGTCTGTTCGGCGATGCCGCGAATCACTTCCAGCACCTTGCCGATGCGGCCGCTGTCGGTTTCCAGCTGACGAATGACCGTGGCGGTGTTGGCGATTTCACCGCGCATCTGGGTGATGGTATGGATGGTGCCCTGCATGACTTTTTCGCCCTGCTGCGCGGACTGGTCAGCGTCGTCGGCAGCGCGTGCGGCGTCGGCGGCGTGACGCGCAACTTCTTGCGCGGTCGCGGACATTTCATTCATCGCCGTGGCCACCTGATCAGTGCGGTTGAACTGCTCGTTGGTGCCACCCGCCATCTGGCTGGCGATGGCGTTCAGTTCGCCGCTGGCGCTGTCGAGGTCCTTGGCGCTGCGCTGCAAATGGCTGAAGGTGTCGGCGAGGAAATCGCGCAGGGTATTGGCGGCGACCGCCAGTTTGCCCAGCTCATCCTGACGGGTGCTGGCCACGCGATCGGCGAATTTGCCCTGGCTGAGTTGCGCCACGTAGTCGATCAGTTTGCGAATCGGTTCAACCAGATTGCGGTTGACCAGCCACAGGCTCAACAGACCGATCAGCAAGCCCGAGGCGAGCATCACGATGATCCCCAGCAACACGGTGCGGTCAGCGTCGGCACTGATTAGCTTCGACTGCTCGGCGCCCTGTTTGCGCAGTTCGACAACCAGTTCGCTCATCTGATCACTGGCCGCGCGGTCCACGCCTTTCACAGCGGTATCGCCAGCAGTCGGGTCGGCACCGGCTGCGACGTAGGCATCGCGACCCTTTTGATAGGCAGTGCCCAGCAAGCGGTGTTCATCACGCAGGCGTTCGATGCGGGTCTTGAGTTGCGGCTCGATGCCCTTCTGCCCGGCCAGTTCACCGAGGATGCTTTGCACATCGCGCTGACGGTCTTCGAATTGCTTCCAGTATTTGTCCAGGTCCGCCGGTTGTTTGCCGCGCAGCAGGACGTTTTTCCATTCCTGAACCTGCACCTTGAATTGCAGGTTGGCTTCATCGATCAACTGGGAAGTGTGCAGCGGGCCGTCGATCAGGTTCGCGTAGCTCTGAACACCGCTGGACAGGAAATGAAAGCAAGCCAAAGCGATCAGCAACATCGCCAGCAGGCTGCCGCTCAACAAGGCGAGGATTTGTGCTCTCAGGGATTTTTGCAGCATCGAGTGATACTCATGACAGGGGTGAGACACGCCGCAACATGGCGTGAAAGGTGTCCGGACGTCCCTGTCTGCGACTTGGCTCGTGGCCAAAGGCGCGCACGTTAACGTAAGCGAGATCGGCGTGCCAGAGCGGTTCTTTAATCCAATCCGACCGTCGGTAGAGCCACTATTTGGCCTTCATTGATCCGTCACACAACCGTCAAGAATCCTTGCGATGATGCGGCTCAGGTGAACCTGTAAACCCGCCACAACTCGACCCTGCAGCCGCAGGCTTCGCCAGCTGCTACATAGAGCGATAGCGCCCCCTTGCGAGCACTCATGAACCACAGCATCGACCAAAGCCATCGCGACACGGACCTGTTCGGCCTGCTCTACGGTTTCAGTTTTCGCCCCGGTGAACGTGGTCGCGAGATCGATTCGGCCAAAGCGCTGCAATACCTGCAACAACCCGACGACAGCCAAGAATTCCTCTGGCTGCACCTGAATCTGGCGCACGCCGCGTGCGAGCGCTGGATGAAAAGTCATCTGGAATTGCCGGAGGAATTTTTCGAGGCGCTGCACGAAGGCTCGCGTTCGACGCGCATCGAACATGTGGATTCGGCCTTGCTGGCGGTGGTCAACGACGTGGTGTTCAACCTCAGTAGCATGGTCTCCTCGGATGTCTCGACCCTGTGGGTGTGCGCCCGCAGTCGGCTGATCATCAGTGCCCGTCTGCAACCGCTGCACTCGGTGGACAAGCTGCGCTCTTCGGTGAAGGCCGGTGAATGTTTTCGATCGCCGCTGGAGTTGCTTGTGCATTTGCTGCGCGATCAGGGCGAGGTGCTGACGCAAATCGTGCGCAAGACCAGCTTGAGTGTGGATCAGATCGAAGATGAACTGTTGTCGTCGCGGCTGTCGACCAACCGCGCCGAACTGGGTGCCAACCGCCGCGTGCTGGTGCGTCTGCAACGCCTGCTGGCGCTGGAGCCGGGGTCGTTGCTGCGCTTGCTCAATCGGCCACCGCAATGGCTGCAGAAGGAGGACGTCAAGGAGCTGCGCAAGTCCACCGAAGAGTTTGCACTGATCATCAACGACCTCACGGCGCTGGGTGAGCGGATCAAACTGCTGCAAGAAGAAATCGCCGCCAACCTCAACGAGCAGAGCAACCGCACGCTGTTTACGCTGACGGTGGTGACGGTGCTGGCGTTGCCGATCAACATCATTGCCGGTTTCTTTGGCATGAACGTCGGCGGCATCCCTCTGTCCGGCGACCCGGAAGGGTTCTGGATCCTGGTGGCACTGGTCGCAACCTTTACCGTGCTGGCCGGACGCTGGGCGTTTCGCAAGCGCCAGGATTACTAAGTCTCCCCGCAACCTGCAGCAGCTGGCGAAGCCTGCTGCTACAGGTTGCGGGGGAATTCTGATTAACGGAATAGCAAAAACACTAAACCCTGATCTGACGCAGTCTCTCTGTAACAATTAGCAACGACTATCCCTGATACACCTCCCTCATCAGGATTGTTCGTTATGGCTACGCCTTCCTACCCCGCCGATACTCAGGCATCCGCTGTCCGTAGCGCCAAACCTCAACTCGATAAAAAGCCTAGCCTGCTTACCCTCGTGGTGTTTTTCGGGGTGCTGGCCAGCGGGCTATTGTTCACCGCTTACAGCCTGATGCACGACATGAGCGAACTCGGTACGGTGGTCACCACTTGGACCCCGTTTCTGCTGTTGGGCGTAGCACTGCTGATCGCGCTGGGCTTTGAATTCGTCAACGGTTTCCACGACACCGCCAACGCGGTGGCCACGGTGATTTACACCAACTCGATGCCGCCGAACTTCGCGGTGGCGTGGTCCGGCTTCTTCAACTTCCTCGGCGTGCTGCTGTCCAGCGGTGCGGTGGCGTTCGGCATCATCGCCCTGCTGCCCGTGGAGCTGATTCTGCAAGTCGGTTCCTCCGCCGGTTTCGCCATGATCTTCGCCCTGTTGATCGCGGCGATCCTGTGGAACCTCGGCACTTGGTGGCTGGGCTTGCCGGCCTCGTCGTCGCACACCTTGATCGGTTCGATTATCGGCGTCGGCGTGGCCAATGCCCTGATGCACGGTCACGACGGCACCAGCGGTGTGGATTGGGCGCAGGCGACCAAGATCGGCTACGCGTTGCTGTTGTCGCCGCTGGTGGGCTTCGGCTTTGCCGCGCTGTTGCTGCTGGCCTTGCGTGCGTTCGTCAAGAATCGGGCGCTGTACAAGGCGCCGGTCGGCAACACGCCGCCGCCGTGGTGGATTCGCGGGATGTTGATCGTGACCTGCACCGGTGTCTCGTTCGCCCACGGTTCCAACGACGGCCAGAAAGGCATGGGCCTGATCATGTTGATCCTGGTCGGCACGCTGCCCATGGCCTATGCGCTGAACCGCACCATGCCGGCCGACCAGGCGCTGCAGTTCGCCGCCGTAGCGGAAGTGACCCAGCAAGCGCTGGTCAAGGCGGCGCCACAACCGGCCCCGGCCGACCCGCGTCCGGTGCTGTCCGAATACGTGCGCAGCAAGGAAGCCACGCCGCAGCTGATCCCGGCACTCGCCGCCCTCACCGGCAGCATCGGCGCCCAGGTCAAGGGTTACGGCTCGCTGTCCAAAGTGCCGGCCGAGGCCGTGGGCAACGTGCGCAACGACATGTACCTGACCAGCGAAACCATTCGCCTGATGGACAAGAACAAAGTCGGTAATTTCGACGCCGACACCAGCGGCAAACTGCAACTGTTCAAGCAGCAGATCGACAACTCGACGCGTTTCATTCCGTTGTGGGTGAAAATCGCCGTGGCGATTGCTTTGGGCCTGGGCACCATGGTCGGCTGGAAGCGCATCGTGGTGACGGTTGGCGAGAAGATCGGCAAGACCCACCTGACCTACGCCCAGGGCGCCTCGGCGGAAACCGTGGCGATGCTGACGATTGGCGCGGCGGATATGTTCGGCCTGCCGGTGTCGACTACCCATGTGTTGTCGTCGGGTGTGGCCGGGAGCATGGTCGCCAACGGCGGCGGTTTGCAGATGAAAACCATCCGCAACCTGCTGATGGCCTGGGTGCTGACCTTGCCCGCGGCGATCATGTTGTCGGGCAGCCTGTACTGGTTGTTCACCAAACTGTTCTAAATCGACACAACCCCCTGTAGCCGCTGGCGCAGCCGGACGCAGGCTGCGCCAGCGGCTACAGGGATTTTTTTTGCCGGGTAAAAAGCATTTCGTCGCAAATACAGGCGATTACGCATTTATTGATCCACTACCCGCCCGTTAGCACTTCAGTTTGCTAACGTGTTGCCGATTCTTAAGAGACTCGATGCATTCAGGAGTGGGATCGTGAATCTGTATATCAATCAGCTTCAGCAAAAAGCTGACTTCAAAGAAGCCATCTACGCCGGCGACATCTTCCTGAACACTCAGCTGCGCGCGGCCAAAGAGCTGTGTGCATTTGCTCAGGAAAGCATCACCGCCGCTTTCGACGGCGAGACCAACCACCAGGCCCTGCACACGCTGATGCCGGTGGAAGAATTCGTGGTGTTGGTAACACGCCTCAAGGGCCAGTTCACCAACAGCCAGCGCGCCAAGGACCTGATCCTGTCGTTTATCGACGAGATCGGCGTCGACCCGCGCGAGTACATTTTCGACGTACCGCGCATTCGCGTGGTGCCCAACTATGATTACCTGCACGCCGGCGTCAGCTACGCCTACAAACCGCACCGCGACACGTGGTACGGCAGCGTCGATTGCCAGATCAACACCTGGATGCCGGTGCACACCATTCGCCCCGACCAGACCATGATGATCAATGCCGGTTACTTCGACGTGCCGGTGAAGAACACCTCCAGCGAATGGAGCCTCAACGACTGGATCAGCAACCAGCGGCACAAGGCCAAGGACAACCTCAAGGAGGAAGTCCGCGTGCACCCGGTGCCACTGGAGGCGATCAATACCGCGTCTGAAGTGCGCATCGCCGGCAACACCGGTGAGATGCTGATTTTCTCCGGCTCGCACTTGCACGGCACGGTCGCCAACCACACCGATCAAACCCGCTTCAGCGTGGATTTCCGCCTGATGCACCTCGATGACCTCAAGCACAAGCGTGGCGCAATCAACGTCGACAGCGCCTGCCCTGACGTCGGCGCCGGTTTCAAAGATTATTTCCACGCCCACGACTTCTCGAATTTCCAAGGAATCCAGCAATGACCAAGCGTCGCATCACGCCTGCCGAGGCCCAGTACAACGAAACCCGTGCCAACGTTCTGAAACGGGTCGATGCCGAATACGTGGCCGACGCCCCGTTCGTGTTCGCCAACCGCATCGGCGTGACCGCTGCCCTGTCGCGCATGGAACTGTTCAAGAAAGTCGCTGAAGTACCGGGCGCGATCATCGAGTGCGGGGTGTACAAGGGCAACTCGCTGATGCTGTACATGCACTTGTCAATGATCCTGGAACCGTACGCGATCAACCGTTCGATCATCGGCTTCGACACCTTTGAAGGCTTCCAGAGCATCGACAAGAAAGAAGACCCGGCCGACGTCAACGAGACCATGTTCTCCGACACCGACCAATCGCTGATCCAGGACATGATCGACGCCAACGACCTGCTGCGCCCGGTCAACCGCATCCCGCGTTGCGAACTGGTCAAGGGCGACATCGTCAAGACCGTGCCGGAGTGGGTCAAGACCCGTCCTGACCTGGTCGTGGCCATGCTGATCCTCGACACCGACCTGTACGAATCGACCAAAGTCGCGCTGGAAACCTTCCTGCCGTACATGCCAAAAGGCGCGATCGTGGTGCTGGACGAAGTGGCTTACCGCAACTTCCCGGGCGAAACCAAAGCCCTGCGCGAAGTGCTGGACCTGAACAAGATCGAGCTGAAGCGTTTGCCGTTTGATTCGTGCGTGGGCTACTTCCACGTCTAACGCATACCCCGGGGCTGACACAAAACCCTGTGGGAGCGAGCTTGCTCGCGATGAGGCCATCACATTCAACATCACTGTTGACTGAACCACCGCCATCGCGAGCAAGCTCACTCCTGCACATAATCTCCTTCAGGTTATGGGCTGGATCACCCAGCCAGTCCATAAACCCTCTGACCCGCGACCGCTGCTTGCCGTCCACTTCATACATCCCCCCCTCCGACCGCGTTATTCATCCTTCGCAAACAGTGCGCGTCACCAACCGCTCCCGCACCACGTCATACACCCAGTGGTAAAGGTAGGTGTACGGCAGGAAAAACAGCAGCACACCGATGTCGAGCAGGAACGCTTCCCACAGGCCGATCTTCAGCCACCAGGCAATCAGCGGCACACCAAAGGCAACCAGACCACCTTCAAACAACAGCGCATGGACCACCCGGACCCACGCGTTATGCGCCATTTTGTAGTGCTTGAGCACACGGTCGAACAGGCCGTTGAAGACCACGTTCCAGGCCAGGGCCAGGGCTGCAATGAACAGGGTGACCATGCCCATGTCGAGCAGCGGTTTGTCCATGATCCAGGCCAGTAACGGGGTACAGATCAGGATGGCCAGCAGTTCGAAACCAACGGCTTGGAAAATACGTTCAGTGATGGATTTGTTGGCGCTCATGGCCAGGCTCCTCTGAGTGACTGTGGTTGCCATGATCCTTCATCACACCGATACTTCATAACCAATAACCATCGATCAAGGCGATAGTTCATGGCCTCTCACGAAGTGTTGCTGGCGTTTGTCCAGGCGGCGACTCAAGGCTCGTTTTCCGCAGCGGCGCGCAAGCTGGGCCGTAGCCAGTCGACCATCAGTGCGGCGGTGGCCAGTCTTGAAATCGATTTGAATCTGGTCCTGTTCGACCGCAGCAGTCGTAAACCCAGCCTGACCCCGGTCGGGCACGTGATGCTGCAACGGGCCGAGGAGATCCTGGCCGCCACCAGCCGCCTGGAAATGACCGCCAGCCAGTTGTCACAAGGCATCGAGCCGAAACTGACCGTGGCGATTTCCGATACCTATCAATCCGACCGCTTCGAAGCGGCGCTGGGTGCGTTTGAACAGCGTTATCCGGACCTGGAGCTTGAGTGCCTGATTGCTGAATGCGATGACTTGATTGCGCTGGTGCAACGGGGGCGGGCGCAGGTGGCGTTCGCCGAAATGCAGGACAGTTATCCGCCGGATCTGGTGAGTTCGACGGTTGAGGAGCGCACGGAAATTGCGTTGTTCGTCTCCCCGGCGCATCCATTGGCGGCGCTTCATCATATTGATCAGGATGTCCTGCAACAGCACCGGGAATTGCGCCTGGCGACCATCGTCAATCCGTATGAAACCCGGGCGAAGGGGCGTGTGTGGTCGGCGCCGAGTTATTTGATGCTGCTGGAAATGGCTCAGGGTGGCTTTGGCTGGGCGCCGTTGCCGCGCTGGCTGGTGGAGCGGTTTGGGCCGGGGTCGTTACAGGAACTGAAAGTGCGCGGCTGGCCGAAACCGGTGTTTGTCGATGCACTGTGGTCGCGCCAGCATCCACCGGGGCCGGCGGGGAGTTGGTTGTTGCACAAGATGCTGGAATAGCGATGGGGCCCTCCAGATCACATCACTCCAACGCCTTGATCCGCGCTTCAAGAAACCGCCGCTCCGGCATTTGCTGGGTCAACTCCAAGGCTCGCTCATACGCCGCCCGCGCCTCCTCCACCCTGCCCAACTGCCGACAAAACTCCGCCCGCGCCGAATGCGCCAGGTGGTAGTCCTGCAATTCACCTCGATCCAGAATCGCTTCAACCAGGGCCAAACCCGCCAACGGTCCATCGCGCCTGGAGATCGCTGCCGCCCGGTTCAACTCGATCACCGGCGACGGCACCACCCGCAACAGCAGGTCATACAGACCGACAATCTGCAGCCAGTCGGTGTCCTGCGGTGTCGCCGCCTCGGCATGCACCGCCGCTATGGCCGCTTGCAGGCAATAAGGCCCGAAGCGCTGCCGGGTCAGCGCCTGTTCGACCAAGGCGCAGCCCTCGGCGATCATCCCGGCGTCCCACAACGAGCGGTCCTGCTCATCCAGCAGGATCAACTCGCCGGTCGCCGACGTCCGGGCCTGGCGTCGTGATTCGTGCAGCAACATCATCGCCAGCAAGCCCATGACCTCCGGCTCCGGCAGCAACTCCAGCAACAATCGCCCCAGCCGGATCGCCTCGCGCGTCAGGTCTTCGCGCGTCACTTCAGCGCCGATGGACGCCGAGTACCCCTCGTTGAACACCAGGTAAATCACCCGCAGCACGCTGTCGAGGCGCTCGGGCAGCTCCGCCAGCGTCGGCACTTGATAAGGGATTTTCGCATCACGGATTTTTGCCTTCGCCCGCACGATGCGTTGAGCGATGGTGGCCGGCGCCGACAGGAACGCCCGGGCGATTTCTTCTGTGGTCAGGTCGCAGACTTCGCGCAAGGTCAGTGGTACCTGAGCGTCGGAGGCGAGTGCCGGGTGACAGCAGGTGAAGATCAGGCGCAGGCGATCGTCTTCCACGTCTTCGTCACTCCAGTCGGCCTGCTCCAGCGCCTCCAGCTGCGCGATCAGCATCGGTTGCGAAGCAATAAAACGCGTGCGCCGACGCAAGGCATCGATGGCCTTGAAGCGCCCGGTGGACACCAGCCAGGCGCGCGGATTGGCCGGCACGCCGTCACGCTGCCAGCGTTCGACCGCGATGAAAAAGGCCTCGTGCAGGGCCTCTTCGGCGAGGTCGAAATCGCCGAGCAAGCGGATCAGCGTCGCCAGGATCCGCCGCGAGTCTTCGCGGTAAACCTGCTCGACCCGGGCCTGCACCGCCTCGCCAGGCATCAGTCCGGCATGCCTTCGGTCACCAGCGTTTCCAGGCGATCAAGGCTTTGCCCCCAGCCGTCATGAAACCCCATGGCTTCGTGGGCCTGGTGATCCTCTTGGGACCAATGCATGGCACGCGCGGTGTACAGGGTTTTGCCGTCCCGCTCTTCGAGCGTCACTTCGGCCGCCATGAACGGTTTGCCCGACGGAATCCAGCCTGGGATAAACGCGTCGGTGAACACCAGCCGCTCAGGCGCGACAATCTCCAGAAACACGCCCATCGTTGGGTACTCGCTGCCGTCCGGGGCGCGCATCAAGGTGCGAAACTGGCCGCCGACCCACAGGTCCATTTCACACTCTGGCGTGGTCATGCCGTGCGGCCCCCACCATTGGGCGAGCAAGGTCGGCTCGGTCCAGGCGCGGAAGATCTTCTGGCGTGGCGCGTCGATCAGGCGGCTGATGGATAACTCGAACTCGGCAGACTTTTTTTCAGCTGATTGCGGGCTCATGCACAACTCCTTTTTGGTTGTTGTTATTCAAGGATTCAACTGACGAACGGGACGCACCTCGACGCAGCCGACCCGGGCCGCCGGGATGTTGCCGGCGACCTGGAGCGCTTCATTGAGGTCCTTGGCATCAATCAGGTAGAAGCCGGCCAACTGCTCCTTGGTTTCGGCGAACGGACCGTCGGTGATCGACATCTTGCCGTTACGCATGCGCACGGTGGTGGCGGTCTGCACCGACTCCAGCGCCTCGGCCGCGAGCATCCGGCCGCCACGCTGGATCGACTCGGCGTAGGCCATGCACTCGGCGTCGTTCGGGCTCTCGGGCAGCGAGTGCAAGGTGTGCTCGTTGCTGTAGACCAGGCATAGGTATTTCATGTGGCTCTCCTGAATCGAACGGATCAACTATGGCTGCAGATTGACGCGTTGGCGAAATTCCCGACGATCAGGGCTCCAGATTGAACAGCGCAGCGCCACTGGCCATGTCGAACGGGGCCGACCAGTGTTCGTGGACAATCCGCCATTGCTCGGCGTCGCGACGGTAGCAAGCGGTCACGCGCATCCAGCAGGCCTGGGTTTCACCCTTGTCGTTGGTGCCGCCACAATGGGCCAGCCAATGGGCGAAGGCGATGTGCTCGTCCGCCACGATGTTCATGTGAGCGAAGTCGAACTTATGCGGGCCCTGGCACATTTCCATGCACTCCAGCCAATGCGCGCGGTAGGCGGTTTTGCCACGAAATTGCAAGGCTTTGACCGCGTCGTAGGAGACGATGTCCTCGGCATACAGGGCCATGATTTCGTCGACATCCTTGGAGATGACGGCCTGGCGATAAGTGTTGATCAGGGTCTCGATTTCGTGAGTGGCACTCATGGTGGTTCTCCGTGTTTTTTGTGTGAAGACACCCTTAGTCGTTTGGCAAAAAGCCAAATCGACAGTCGAAATAAAAATAATCCATCGGCGCAAACTCGCTAGAATCCGAGGCTCATTCATGTGGGAAAAGGACACTCCAGTGACAGCCCGTCTCGTGCCTTACGAAAGCCTGAACGCGCGCCAGCGCCAGCAGGTCGAGGCCATCGAAGTACACAAGGAACAAATCAGGTTCAGCGGCGACATTCACGGTGCATTGCACACCTTGCTGTCCAAACCCGGCCCCGGCGTCAAAGGATTTGCGCTGCTGGTCGAGGATGCTCCGGTGGCCTTCCTGCTGCTCAAGCGCCCGCCGGTGTTACCGGCCTGGGCCGATGAACACAGCGCCACGCTGCATGCGTTGCAAGTCGATCAACGTGCTCAGGGAAAAGGCTATGGCAAGGCTTGCCTGCAAGCGCTGCCCGAGGTGGCGCGACAGGCGTTTCCGGAGATAAAGGGGCTGGAATTGTCGGTGGATGCGGACAATGAGTCGGCCATCGCGCTGTATGCAAAATTCGGCTGGGTGGATAGCGGCGAGGCCTACAAGGGCCGGATTGGGTATGAGCGGCGAATGGGCCTGGTTTTCTGAGGCCCTACTGACCCAACACCAGGCCCATGTAGGAGTGAGCCTGCTCGCGATGGCAATTTGTCAGTCACCTCACTGTTGAATGTGTAGACGCTATCGCGAGCAGGCTCACTCCTACGGGGGGGATCTTCGTAGGTCTTACAAATCCAGCACCATCTCATGCCACGCCATCCCGCCATGGTCCGAAGCCGACGGTTTGATGTAGGCAAAGCCAAACCCGGCATACAGCGGAACATGCCGCTCCTTGCACATCAGGTGGATATGGGTTTTGCCCAGTGCACGCATCCGCTCAACGAACTCGCCCATCAACCGCTTCGCCAACCCCTGCCCCTGATAGTCCGGGTGCACCACCACCGACATGATCACCACATGCGGGCCGGCCGGGTCGTGGCCGATCAGCTCCTTGAACGCTTCATCCGACATCTCCACCTGAAACGCCGCACCGGAATTGATGAAACCGGCTACAACGCCGTCGACTTCAGCCACGATGAAACCCTCGGGCCAGGTGGCAATGCGGGTGGCGATTTTCTCGCGGGTGGCGGCCTCGTCACCTTCGTAGGCAACGGTTTCGATGGCGTAACAGCGGTCCAGGTCAGTGGCGGTGACGTTGCGGATGAGGGTGTTCATGGCGGCTCGGAATCAGCGTGGGAAAGGCTGCGAATCATAGTTGAATAAGGTGTTCATATCGATCACTGCCGGCACCGTAAAGCCTGCGTATAGGCGCTTTCATTGCTCGAAGGTTCGGATTATTGATGGAGCCGGTCTCAGGACATCAATAGGGGAAACACACCATGAGCAGCGTTCAGATCGGTCTTCTTATGTTGTTGGGCATCAGCACGTTTGGCTTCATCACCTTGTCGATCGACCTGATGCGCGCGCGCCGGATGAAGCAGGGTAAATGACACGTCGAGAGGCGGACGCATGGTCCGCCCCTCGCTGTAATCATTCGGATTTGAGCGGCAGCCAGATTTCCAGCACGCCGGTGTTGAGCTTGGGGTTGAAGTCTTCGCTGTAGCGTTCGAACTCCGGGGCGTCCGCCGCCTCTTTGCCGGACTGCGGCAACCAGGTTTTCCAGATGTACTGAAAGGTCTGGGGCAAGGTATCCAGCGATCCCTTGTGCTCGAATACGGCGTAGTGCTGCGGTTGAACCTCGACCCAGCGGTACTTATCCGGCAGGTCGTCGAGCTTTTCGATTTCGACGCCGGCGATGTATTCGAATCCACCCTTGCCATCCGGATTGCAGCAGATGCCGTAGGTCACTTCGCCTTTTTGACCGGGAATCAGGCCAATCTCGGGAATGAATTTTTCCCAAAGGTCGGGGATCTTTTTTGTCGTCTCCGCTGTAAATAGGCCACCCAGCCCTGCAATGAGCAAAAAATGCCCATGTACGAAGCGGGGCTCGGCTGGTTTCACGCCTGTTTGCTCATCCATGGCTCAACTCCTGTGGCTTAAAAATGGGTTCGGCTGGGAGTATAGAAGCCAAACCCGATTCGCCCAGTTACAGGGCGTGCAACTGTTCCACGGCCGCCGAGCCAACAAACTCGTTGTACCCCGATAGGATCACGTAGACCGCGAAATAGCAGAAGATCGCTGCCGATGCCATGTACGAGTAGCGCAGCAGTTTGTCACCCAGCAACTTGCCGCCATGGCTCGCGGCAAAGCACAAACCGGCACTCCAGAGCAGACCGGCACAGAGGAATCCGCCGAGAAACAGCGCGGAGCTGAGCGCACCACCGCCACCGGAACGGGCGATCAGCGTGCCGCCCACCGCCGCGAACCACAGGATGGCGCTGGGCGAGGACATGGCGAGAAAGATCCCGCGGAAAAATTCTTTGCGATGGGAGTTCTGCCCCACCTCTTCGGCTTGCGCCAATGCCGCTTCGTGGTGAATCGCCGAATAGATCATCTTTGCCGCAAAATAGATCAGCAACGCCGAACCACCGATCCACAGCACCCAGCGCACGGTTTCGTATTGCAGCAAAACGGTCATGCCCGCCAGCGCCAGCACGGCGTAGATCAGGTCGCCGACACAGGTCCCCAAACCCAGCGCAAAGCCCTGAAAATAGCCGCGTTGCATGGCCAGGGTGATCATCGCGATGTTGGCCACGCCGATATCCAGGCACAACGAAAGGCTCAGCAAGAAGCCGCTGCTAAATTCCATCAACCGATTTCCTTCGGAAAAATTTGTTTACACACTCGCTGGACAGTGTGCCACGACTGCCCTTATCTTCCGCAACAGGCCACCGCAGTGGCCAGCGTCGCTCGGACGGTTCCGGGCGCTCACGTTATCCGAGGCAACAATGGCCGAACAAGGTTCGCCGCGCCGCTTTGCGCGCATAGATCGACTCCCCCCTTACGTATTCAACATCACTGCCGAGCTGAAGATGGCCGCCCGTCGTCGTGGCGAAGACATCATCGACTTCAGCATGGGCAACCCTGATGGGCCTACTCCGCCGCACATCGTCGAAAAACTGGTGACGGTTGCCCAGCGCGAAGACACCCACGGCTACTCGACGTCCAAAGGCATTCCGCGCCTGCGCCGGGCGATTTCCAATTGGTACAAGGATCGCTACGAGGTCGACATCGACCCGGAAACCGAAGCCATTGTCACCATCGGTTCCAAGGAAGGCCTGGCGCACCTGATGCTGGCCACCCTGGATCAGGGCGATACCGTGCTGGTGCCGAACCCGAGTTATCCGATTCACATCTACGGTGCCGTGATTGCCGGCGCCCAGGTGCGTTCGGTACCGCTGATTCCGGGCGTGGATTTCTTCGCCGAACTGGAACGGGCGATTCGTGGCTCGATCCCGAAACCGAAAATGATGATCCTCGGCTTCCCGTCCAACCCTACCGCGCAATGCGTGGAGCTGGACTTCTTTGAACGGGTGATCGCCCTCGCCAAGCAGTACGACGTACTGGTGGTGCACGACCTGGCCTACGCCGACATCGTCTATGACGGCTGGAAAGCTCCGTCGATCATGCAAGTGCCGGGCGCCAAGGACATCGCGGTGGAGTTTTTCACCCTGTCCAAGAGTTACAACATGGCGGGTTGGCGGATCGGTTTCATGGTCGGCAACCCGGAACTGGTCAACGCCCTGGCACGGATCAAGAGTTACCACGACTACGGCACGTTCACCCCGCTGCAAGTCGCGGCGATTGCGGCGCTGGAAGGCGATCAGCAATGCGTCAAGGACATCGCCGAGCAGTATCGGCAGCGGCGCAACGTGCTGGTCAAAGGCCTGCATGAGCTGGGCTGGATGGTCGAGAACCCGAAAGCGTCGATGTACGTCTGGGCCAAGATTCCCGAGGCGTATGCGCACCTGGGCTCGCTGGAGTTCGCCAAGAAGCTGCTGGCCGAGGCCAAGGTCTGCGTCTCGCCGGGCGTGGGCTTTGGTGAGTACGGGGATGATCATGTGCGCTTCGCGCTGATCGAAAACCAGGACCGGATTCGTCAGGCCGTGCGCGGGATACGCGGGATGTTCAGGGCGGATGGCTTGGTCACCAAAAACTAGCGCCTGACACATAACAATGTGGGAGCGAGCTTGCTCGCTCCCACATTAGTTTCGGGGTGATCACAAGAGCTGTGTCACCACCTGTGTTTTTGCTTAAACAAACATCGACAGCAGCAGGATAAAGCCCAGCGCAACCACGGACAGGATGGTTTCCATCGCGGTCCAGGTCTTGAAGGTTTCTGCCACGGTCATGTTGAAGTACTGCTTCACCAGCCAAAAACCCGCGTCGTTGACGTGAGACAGGACCAACGAACCGGCACCGGTGGCCAACACCAGCAGCTCACGGTTCACACCCGGAATCATCCCCACCACCGGCACCACAATGCCCGCGCCGGTAATGGTCGCCACAGTCGCCGAACCGGTTGCAACTCGAATCACCGCCGCCACCAGCCACGCCAGCAGGATCGGCGAGATCTGTGCGTTCACCGCCATGTGGCCGATCACGTCACCCACGCCGCTGGTCACCAGCATCTGCTTGAAGCCACCACCGGCACCGATGATCAGAATGATCGCGGCAGTCGGCGCAAGGCTCGAATCGAGCCATTTCAGAATGCGTTTCGAGTCGATGCCCTGACGGTGACCGAAGGTGTACAGCGACAGCAGCAACGCCAGCAACAGCGCCGAGATCGGGTGGCCGATCAGGTCCATGAAGGAGCGGGCGAAATTGCCTTCTGGCAGTACCACATCGGCAAAGGTCTTGAGCAACATCAGGAACACTGGCAGCAGCACGGTGATCAGCGTGATGCTGAAGCTTGGCAGGTCGGCCGAGTCAGGCTCGCGCGCCAGTTGATCCACCAGTTCCTGGTTAGGATGGCCGGGGATGTATTTGGCAATGAATGTACCGAAGATCGGGCCGGCAATGATGGCCGTTGGCAGCGCCACAATCAGACCGTAGAGAATGGTTTTACCGATGTCGGCACCGAACACGCCAATGGCCAGCAACGGCCCCGGGTGCGGCGGAACCAGGCCGTGCACGGCGGACAGACCGGCCAGCAGCGGGATACCGATCTTGATGATCGACACGCCGGTACGGCGTGCAACGATGAACACCAGCGGGATCAGCAGCACGAAACCGATTTCGAAGAACAGCGGAATGCCGACCAGGAACGCCGCGAACATCATCGCCCACTGCACTTTGTCTTTGCCGAACGCGCGAATCAGCGTCTGGGCAATCTGATCCGCCCCGCCCGACTCGGCCATCATTTTGCCGAGCATGGTGCCCAGCGCGAGGATGATCCCGACAAAACCGAGCACGCCACCGAAACCGTCCTGGAACGCTTTGATAACGGTACCGATCGGCATGCCGGAGGTCAGCCCGAGAAAGGCAGCGGCGATGATCAGGGCAATGAACGGGTGGAACTTGAACTTGGTAATCAGGAATATAAGCCCGATCACCGTGACCACTGCATCAAGCAGCAGGAACGTCTCGTGGGACATGCCAAACATTAGGGGTGTCTCCTGGTTGTTGTTGTTATTAAAGCGGGTAATTCGCGAGCCATCAGGACAGCGCTATCTTTTTTGGCAACACTCATACGGCCTGTTTCAGGCCGTGTGCCTGCCACCAGACATGCGCCTGCGACGCCAGTTGCTCGACGCTGTAGGTCGATGCATCCAGCGCCAGGGTCAACGGCTCGCCCACGGGGGATTCGAGGGTGGCGAACTGGCTGTCGATCAGGGTCGAAGGCATGAAGTGCCCTGGCCGGTGCGACACACGCTCGGCGGCGACTTCAGGGGTCAGCTCAAGAAACACGAAGCCCAGGCCCGGCAAAGCGCTGCGCAACACTTCGCGGTAGCTGTGTTTGAGGGCCGAGCAGGTCAGCACCGGGCGTTCGCCCTTGGCGTCGACGCGGCGCAGTTCATCGCACAGGCTGTCGAGCCAGCCGGCACGGTCCTGGTCGTTCAGGGGGATACCCGCGCTCATCTTTTCGATATTGGCGGCAGGGTGGAAAGTATCGCCTTCAATGGCAGTCGCGCCGCTGAGTTGGCACAAGGCCTCGCTGACGCATGTCTTGCCGCAACCGGCAACGCCCATGATGACCAGGGCGGTGATGGGATGATTCATGTAACACCTCAGCGCGCAGACAGCGCTACCTTTGACAGCTATGACACTCGATCAAAAGTAGAAGTTGCCGACGCCTTCTTGTCATTTTTGTGGGTTGCAGCATTTTCGTCCCAGTGCCAAAAAGCGAGGTTCAGGCAAAACTCGCTTACGCATTTGCAGCCGCTTCGGGACAGCGCTACCTTAGTGCCTTGAATTTTGTTTGGCAAGCCGCCCGATGACCTCCCCTAAAAACGATAAAAATACCCGCACCACTGGCCGCCCTACCCTCAATGAAGTAGCCCGACTGGCCGGGGTCAGCCCGATTACCGCCTCCCGTGCGTTGCGCGGCGTCAGCACCGTGGCCGCCGAACTGGTAGAAAAAGTCCAGAAAGCCGCGCTCGAACTCAACTACGTGGTCAACCCCGCCGCCCGCGCCCTGGCCTCGGCGCAGAGCCATTCGGTGGTGGTTTTGGTGCCATCGCTGTCCAACCTGTTGTTCATCGACACACTGGAAGCCATTCATCAGGTGCTTCGCCCCAAGGGCTTCGAAGTGCTGATCGGCAACTTCCATTATTCACGCGATGAAGAAGAAAACCTGCTGCGCAACTACATGGCCTATCAACCTCGCGGCTTGCTGCTGACCGGTTTCGACCGCACTGAAAGTTCGCGACGGATGATTGAAGCCAGCAACATTCCCTGTGTGTACATGATGGAACTGGACAGCGCGGCGGGTGTGAATTGCGTGGGTTTCTCGCAACTGGCCGCCGGCGAAACGGCGGCCGAACATTTGCTGTCCCGTGGTCGCAAGCGCCTGGCCTACATTGGCGCGCAACTGGACCAGCGCACCTTGCTACGCGGCGAAGGGTTCCGCAAAGCCCTGCAGAAGGCCGGGTTGTACGACCCGGGTCTGGAAGTGCTGACCCCGCGTGCCTCCTCCGTCGGATTGGGCGGCGAGCTGTTTCTGCAACTACTGGCCAGTCACCCCGATGTCGATGCGATCTTCTTCGGCAACGACGACCTGGCCCAGGGCGCACTGCTTGAAGCCCTGCGCCATGGCATCAAGATCCCGGAACAAGTCGCCATCCTCGGTTTCAACGACCTGCCCGCCTCGGCGCACATGGTGCCGCGCCTGAGCAGCATCAATACGCCGCGCGAGGCCATTGGCCGACGTTCGGCGGAGTTGATGTTGACGTTGCTGGCGGGGAATTCGGTGGCTAAACCGGTGCAGGATATGGGGTTTGAACTAAAAATCCGGGAAAGCACATAACCCCCCTGTAGGAGTGAGCCTGCTCGCGATGGCGGAGTGTCAATCAACAGGGATTTGACGGAGAGACCGTTATCGCGAGCAGGCTCTCTCCTACAGGGGATCAGCGTTGGCACAGCGATTCGACAAACGCCAACGCGCCTTTCTGCAACGGCTGGCTCTTGAGCCAAACGGCATGCACCGGCAACTCCAGACCATTCTCGATGTTGCGAAAGTTCAGGCGCTTGAGCCTTCCGGCATCGAGTAGCGGCTGGACCACAGACACCGGAAAGTTACCCCAACCCAATCCCGCTTCGACCATCTCCAGCGCCATCGCCAACGTGTCGGTGCGCCAGTAAGACTCGCCCACCAAGGGCCGGGTTTCGCTGATCGGCAGATCGCGGCTGGCGACGATAATTTGCCGGACATTGACCAGATCCTCGAGAAACAAATCCCGCCCTTGAAACATCGGGTTGTTCGCCGCGAGCGTGGCGACCATCCGCTCCGTGCCGACAAACTGAAACCGCTCCAGCGCATTCATGCTGAGCCCGGCGAAGGCCAGGCACACGCTGACCCGGCCGCTGTGCAGCATGGCCAACACATCATCCTGCGGCGCACTGAGCACTTCGACTTCCAGCAGTGGATGACGCTCGGCAATCACCTTGATCGCCGCCATCAAACGCCCCTTGTCGATGTCCGCCACCACGCCGATCGACAACTTGCTCTCCAGCCCCAGCGATAACTCGATCGCATGCACTTGCAGGTGTTTGAGTTGCTCGGCGATCAGTCGTGCGTGCGGCACCAGTGCACTGGCCATGGCGGTGGGCACCGGTTCGCGATGACTGCGGTCAAACAGCGGATAACCCAGTTCAGCCTCCAGGTTGGCGATGCCCATGCTCACGGCCGACGGGACTTTCCCCAGCGCCCGGGCAGCGGCTGAAAACGAGCCGCGTTCGATCACCGCAAGAAACAACTCGATGCTGTCGCTGTTGAAATTCATCCACCGTCCTATCAATAAAACTGAAAGCTACTGACTTTTTCTGTCACGACTATTGAAGCTATCTTTCGCCGCCTTCGCCAGTGCTGCTGGTTTCAAGTTCGCAAGAAAGAGGCAAATCCCCATGCAAGGCGTTAAACGCAAACTGGTCTATGTATCGTTGTATGAAGTCATCGGCATGACGTTTTCGGCACTCGGCCTGGCGCTGTTGTCCGGCACTTCCCCAGGCAGCACCGGCCCCTTGGCGGTGATCATCACCACCCTCGCCGTGACCTGGAATTTCATCTACACCTCGCTGTTCGAGCGTTGGGAAAGTCGCCAGTTATCACGCACCCGCACCGTTAAACGGCGCATCGTCCATGCCGTGGGTTTTCAACTAACCTTGATAGTGTTTCTCATCCCGTTGATTGCCTGGTGGATGAACATCAGTCTGGTGCAAGCGTTCCTGCTGGACTTGGCATTGATTATTTTCATCCCGTGCTACACCTTTGCGTTCAACTGGTTATTTGATCGCACGTTTGGTTTGCCAACGTCGGCGCTGCCGGATCCGGTTTGAAAACGGAGTAGCTCAATGGAACATGCACTGAAGATTCTCGGTAAGGCGTCGTCGATCAACGTCAGAAAAGTCCTGTGGACCTGTGAGGAACTGGGCGCTACCTACGAGCGTGAGGACTGGGGCAGCGGTTATGCGTCGACCCACACGCCGGAGTTTCTGCGCCTGAACCCCAATGCACAGGTGCCGGTGATCATCGATGAGGCAGGCGTGTTGTGGGAGTCGAATACCATCTGCCGCTACCTGGCCGGCAAACACCAAAATACCGATCTGCTGCCGCATGACCCGGCGGCGCGTGCGCGGGTGGAGCAGTGGATGGATTGGCAAGCCACCGAGCTCAACCCTTCCTGGAGCTACGCGTTTACCGCGTTGGTGCGCAAGGACCCGGAGTTTCAGGACCCGCACCGGATTGCCGTCGGCGTGCGAGGCTGGAACCAGAAAATGGCCCTCCTCGAACACCAACTCGCGACCACCAAAGCCTATGTCGCCGGGCCTCGTTTTACCCTGGCCGACATTGTCATCGGGCTGTCGGTCAACCGCTGGCTGATGACCCCGATGGAGCGGCCGGACTTCCCCGCCATCGACGAATATTTCCAACGCCTGGCACAACGCCAGGGTTTCCTGAAACACGGCTGTAACGGCTTGCCGTGACGGCGCGGTCGAACGCTGCCGCCTGACGGCAACTCCTGACCGCTATTACCCCCTCAAGCCCCGTAAATATGGGTATCAAGCGACGGCACGCTAATTGCTCCTGCCCTCCGGTCAGCAATTACCTACAGGCTATTCATCATGTTGGTCAGTGCAAAACAAACACAAATGGTCCCTCTGCCCAAGCGTCCCGGCGAAGACCCGAGTGCTGAAGCCGCCGCCGGGCTGCAAAGCGGCATGCAGGGCGCGATGCTGCAAGCGCTGCAAACCAATGTTCAGGCGCAGGTCCAGGCGTCCGCGACCCAACAAACCACGCAGCAAGTGAACGAGGCGAGCAAGATCAGCGACAACATCGATGAAGCCTTTGCCAAGACCCGCGTGGCGCTGCAAGCAGCCGATCCGTCGAAAGTGCCGGCCGACATTCAAGGCAACTCCACCGACAGTTCGGCAATGACCGACTTCAAGGACTACATGAGCAAAACGCCGGAACAGCGGCTGCGCGACAGTATTCTGAAAGACATGGGCATTACCGAAGAAGACTTGAAAGCCATGCCGCCGGAGAAACAACAGGCCATCGCGCAAGAGATTGCCGATCGCATGCAAGACAAGATGAAACTGGCGCAGGCCGAGAAAGAAACCAGCAGTAGCGAAAAAAGCGGCACTCAAGTAGTCGACAAGTTTCTGGCATCGCTTTAACCCGCGAGCATAAAAAAGGGCCCCTCTACCGGGACCCTTTTTCATTTTTACCGTGGTCAGTTCAATTGCAAGGTCGAGTTGAACTGTCTGATTGCATCGACGACATGCCGCGAGCCTACAGTGCTCAACCAGAGCCCCAATCGGTCACTGGCCAGAACAATACTGAACCAGCCGCCGTACACGCCGATCAACAACAGCCAGGTCGGCCATTCGGTGCGGGCCGTCAGGCGTTGACGCAGGGTGTCGATTTCTTCTCGGTGGGCGGTATCGAAGTACTGGGGCATGGCGTTGTTCAGATCGGGGACCAGTCCCCTTCTGTGCAGTTGCCTTGGGACATCTTGCAGATTATTCGGTTATTTCGTTAAACCTGCAGCAGGAGCCCGATTGCCGGGCTCCCTTGTCGCGGGATCAGTGACCGAACACATCCACCTTCTTGGCCTTCTTGTCCGCGCGCTTTTCATCGGCGGTTTTCGCCGGCTTTTTCTTCGCTGCTTTCTTTGAATCCATGCCTTTGGCCATGATACGTACTCCACTCATACGGGATGTGAGATCAGGTATACACCTATCCCTGCGCGTACGTTCTTTTATAATCGCCCGCTTTGCACACCGACAGTCCAGACCCATGCCCGACACCCAGTACACCCTGCTCGACGAGCCGTTATGGCCCCTGATGAACAAATTTTATCGCGCGCACCAATCGCCGATGAAAGCCGTGCGCGATGCTCGGTTATGGGTGGCACGACGCAATGAGATTGTGGCGGCGCTGTGTTTGCGACCGGTGGCGGGCGGGTATTGGTTGACGGGGTTGTTTGTTGACCCGACCTGTCGCGAACAGGGGATTGCCGGCGAGTTGATTGCGGCAGCGGTCAAGGACCTCGACCTTCCGGTGTGGCTGTTTTGCCATCCGGATCTGCGTGGCTTTTATGAACGTCGCGGCTTTACCTTCGATCCGCAGATGCCGTACGCCATGGTGGAGCGGTTGAGTCGTTATGCGCGCAGCAAGCCGATGATTGCGATGGGGCTGGAGCTAGGCAAACCGCTCATTCAAGACTTGTGAAAATCCAATGTGGTGGTCTTAGTCGTCAGCGTTCGGATCAAGGTCCGGGAACATGACTTCGGTAAACCCGAACTTGCTGAAGTCGGTAATGCGCGACGGGTACAAACGGCCGATCAGGTGATCGCATTCATGCTGCACCACCCGCGCATGGAAGCCTGAGGCGATGCGCACGATGGGTTGGCCCTTGGGGTCGACACCTTCGTAGCGAATCTGCTGATAACGGTCCACGGCGCCGCGCAGGCCCGGCACGGACAGGCACCCTTCAAACCCCTCTTCCAGCGTCGGGCTCAACGGTGTGATCAGTGGATTGATCAGGATGGTTTGCGGCACCGCCTCGGCGTCCGGGTACCGTTCACTGTGCTCGAAACCAAAGATCACCAGTTGCAGGTCGACCCCGATCTGCGGCGCAGCCAGGCCGACGCCGCCAACGCTTTCCATGGTCTGGAACATGTCGTCGATCAACTGCCACAACTCGGGGCTGTCGAACATCTCGGCCGGTACCGGCGGGGCAACGCGCAGCAGGCGCTCATCGCCCATTTTCAGAATTTCACGGATCATTTGGTGACTTCGTCAGTGGAGGGATGGACCGAGTGATCGCGCCCCAATCCCGAAACGTGGTGTTTTTGATGGTCGTGGCCGTGTTCGCCAGGAACCTTCTCGCCGGGGTCCTTGCCTTCGCTCGACATGTGCTCGATGACCGCGTTCATCTCCGCGCCGAGCAACAGCACCGCGGCGGAAATGTAGAAGTACAGCAACAGCACGATGATCGCGCCGATACTGCCATACATGGCGTTGTAGTTGGCGAACTCCTTGACGTACAGACCGAAGCCCACAGAGGCACAGATCCACACCACCACCGCCAGTACCGATCCCGGCGTGATAAAGCGAAACTCCTGTTTGACGTCGGGCATGACGTAATAAATCACGGCCACCGCGACCATCAGCAGAATCACCACCACCGGCCAGCGCACGATGGTCCAGAGGGTCACGATGAAGTCTTCGAGACCGACCTGCGCGGCGATCCAGCCCATCAACTGCGGACCGAGCACCATCAGCGCGGCGGCGACCAGCAGCATGCCGGCGATGCCGACGGTGTAAATGATCGACAACGGGAAGCGCTTCCACGCCGGCCGGCCTTCGACCACATCGTAGGCCGCGTTCATCGCGCTCATCATCAGCCGCACACCGGCGGAGGCGGTGTACAGCGCAATCACGATACCCACCGAGAGCAATCCACCCTTGGATTGCTGGAGCTGGTCAATGACCGGGTTGACCTGTTCCAGCGCCTGGGGCGGCAAGACCAGTTCCGATTGCAGGCGCAGCCAGGAGAAAAAGTCCGGCAGGTGCAGAAAACCGATCAGGGCAATCAGGAACAAAATGAAGGGAAACAGCGAGAACAACATCTGATAGGCCAGCGCCGAGGCATAGGTCGACATTTCATCGTCGATGAACTCGGTGACCGTGCGCACCATCACACGGTGCAGGGGCAGGCCTTTCATGTCCGGGAAAATCATTAGCGTCTCCTTTCGCCGCAAGATTGGGGTTGAAGTCGTGGCGACTCAGGGGCCGTTTGCTACATCAAAGTAGCCTACTTGGCGACTTTGAAACAATTTCCGCGCTCAAGTTCAGGCTGACACAAAAACGGCCATCCGAGGATGGCCGTTCGTGATCATCGTCAAAGGCCGAATCAAGCCTTGTCGACGCCTTTCTTGATGGCGTCTTTGGCTTTGCCTATAGCTTGCTGAGCCTCGCCTTTCTTTTCCTGCACTTTGCCTTCAGCTTGCAGGCGGGTGTTGTCAGTGGCCTTGCCGACACCTTGCTTGACGTTGCCGACGGCTTCGTTGGCCATGCCTTTTACTTTATCGCCAGTGCTGCTCATGGTGTTGCTCCTGTGAACAAATCAATGAGAAAAGTCGTTACACAAGGATTGACCGGGGGCGTTTGCAGGGAGTTTCATTTATTTTGTACGGCACATTTCGTCGATCTTGGCAGGTTGGGCTTTATGTTTGCCGACCAACCCCCGAGAATGCGCAACGTATTCAGGCCATGGCGCTGAAGATCCAATCCCGTAGGAATGTTATGAAACTCGATAAAAAGCAGGCCATTGCCCGCAGAAACCAGGAACTTGGCGGTGCCGTGCTTGGCGTCAATAACTGCCATTTCACCGAATTGAACCGCAACCGCAACATCTGGTGGTTCGATATCCCGGTCGCGCGTCTGGCCATTGGTCAGTACGAATGGGTTCACTTGCTGATGCACACGCCGGACACCGACGAGCTGCTGCACCTGAAAGTGCCGACCGTGTTCCTGCGCGAGAAGCTTGAAGGCCTGGTGGTGCGCAATGAAGGCAAGCGCAAGGCGGCCTTGAGCCTGGAGCTGAGTGCCGACAAGGACTCGTTCCTGCAGGACATGCGCCCGGCGGGTACCAACGTCAATTTCGCACCGTTCCGCCTCTGAAAGCAAAAGCCTGCTCGCGATAGCGGTCTGACAGTCAAAGAAGATTTGGCAGGCAAAAAAAGCCCCGCATCTGCGGGGCTTTTTGTTGTTACGCGCCGACCTTTTTCGCGGCGATTTTCTTCAGTTCTTCGTCGCGCAACTCGCGGCGCAGAATCTTGCCGACGTTAGTGGTCGGCAGCGCGTCGCGGAACTCGACGGCACGCGGCACCTTGTAGCCGGTGACGTTCGCACGCATGTGCTCCATCACTTGCTCTTTGGTCAGCGTCACGCCCGGTTTGGCGACGATGAAGATCTTGATCGCCTCGCCCGACTTCTCATCCGGCACACCTATGGCCGCACATTGCAGCACGCCCGGCAGGGTCGCGAGCACGTCTTCCAGTTCGTTCGGGTACACGTTGAAACCGGAAACCAGGATCATGTCTTTCTTGCGATCGACAATACGCATGTAGCCGTCCGGCTGGATCAGCGCGATGTCACCGGTCTTCAACCAGCCTTCGCTGTCGAGGATTTCATCGGTGGCTTCCTGGCGCTGCCAGTAGCCTTTCATCACCTGCGGACCTTTGACGCACAGTTCGCCGATTTCACCCAACGGTTGCTCCACGCCAGCATCGTCGATGACTTTGCAGCGGGTCGAAGGGACCGGAATACCGATGGTGCCGATCTGGATGTGCTGGATCGGGTTGACGGTGGCCACTGGACTGGTTTCGGTCATGCCATAACCTTCGCAGATAGCGCAGCCGGTGACCGCTTTCCAGCGTTCGGCGGCAGCCAGTTGCAGGGCCATGCCACCGGACAGGGTGACTTTCAGCGCCGAGAAGTCCAGCTTGCGGAAACCTTCGTTATTGCACAGGGCCACGAACAACGTGTTGAGGCCGACAAAACCGCTGAACTTCCACTTCGACAGTTCCTTGACCATCGCCGGCAAGTCGCGCGGGTTGCTGATCAGGATGTTGTGGTTGCCGATCAGCATCATCGCCATGCAATGAAAGGTGAACGCATAGATGTGATAAAGCGGCAACGGCGTGATCAGGATCTCGCAACCTTCATTAAGGTTGGAGCCCATCAGCGCCTTGCATTGCAGCATGTTTGCCACGAGGTTGCGGTGGGTCAGCATCGCCCCTTTTGCCACGCCGGTGGTGCCGCCGGTGTATTGCAGCACCGCGACATCGCTGCTGGCCGGGTTGGCTTCAGCCACTGGCTGGCCATGGCCCTTGCTCAGCACGTCGTTGAATTTGACGGCCTTGGGCAAGTGATACGCCGGGACCATCTTCTTCACGTACTTGATGACGCTGTTGATCAACAGGCGCTTGAGCGGCGGCAGCAAGTCGGCCACTTCGGTGACGATCACGTGCTTGACGCCGGTTTTCGGCACGACGGTTTCCGCCAGATGCGCCATGTTGGCCAGGCAGACCAGGGCTTTGGCACCGGAATCGTTGAACTGGTGTTCCATTTCCCGCGCGGTGTACAGCGGGTTGGTGTTGACCACGATCAGCCCGGCGCGGATGGCACCGAAGACGGCGACCGGGTACTGCAACACGTTGGGCAACTGCACGGCGATTCGATCGCCCGGCTGCAAGTCGGTATGCTGTTGCAGGTAAGCGGCAAAGGCACCGGACAATTCGTACAGTTCACCGTAGGTGAGTGTCTTGCCCAGGTTGCTGAATGCCGGCTTGTTGGCGAAGCGTTGGCAGGATTGCTTCAACACTGCCTGAATATTCGGGTACTCGTCTGGATTGATCTCGGCAGCGATCCCAGCTGGGTACTTATCCTTCCAAAAGTCTTCGATCATGGAAGCCCACTCCTCAGCAACGCGAATTCAGCACCGCATTTGATGCGATTATTATTGGTGTGTGTTTTATCGGTGAGTCTGGCTTTTTACTAGGCCGAGAAGTCACAAAGCGCGCCGAGAGTAGCAGCTTTGCCAAGGGTCGACCAGAGCCAAAAGCGGCCTCTATGGTCACAATTGTGACTCAAGAATAACCGGCAGTCATTTTAGAGCAAAAAACCTATAAAGCCTTGGAAGCCCCGAAAACAGGAGCTTTCCAGCCCCTAAAAGCATCGCGGGCAAGCCATGCTCCTACAAGGATCAGCGATGATCTTGTGGGAGCGTGGCTCGCCCGCGATCCGCGCAAAGCGCGGCCATTCAATGATTAAGCGATATCGCGCAACTCCCGCCGCAGAATCTTCCCGACCGGCGTCATCGGCAACGACTCACGCAACACGATGTGCTTGGGCACTTTGTACGCCGTGAAGTTTTCCTTGCAGTACGCCTTCAGCTCTTCAAGGCTGACCCCCGCTTCACGGGCCACTACAAACAACTTCACCGCCTCCCCCGAACGCTCGTCCGGCACACCGATGACCGCACAGTTGGCGACTCTCGGGTGAGCCATCACCACGTCTTCAATCTCGTTCGGGTACACGTTGAAACCCGAGACGATGATCATGTCTTTCTTGCGATCGACGATGCGCACAAAACCGTCCGGGTCGATTACCGCAATGTCGCCGGACTTGAACCAGCCCTCGGCATCCAGCACTTCGGCGGTGGCTTCCGGTTTCTGCCAGTAGCCCTTCATGATCTGCGGGCCCTTGATGCACAGTTCGCCGCGCTCGCCCAATGGCTGCTCGACGCCGTCATCGTTGATCACTTTGAGCGTGGTGCCCGGCACCGGCAGGCCGACCGTGCCGATCCGCGATTGATCGCCGTACGGGTTGGTACAGGCCACTGGCGACGTTTCGGTCAGGCCGTAACCTTCGGTGATGCGGCAACCGGTCATCTGCTCCCAACGCTCGGCGGTGGCCTTGACCAGCGCCGTGCCGCCGGAGTTGGTCAGCTTGAGGCTGGAGAAATCCAGGGTCTTGAAGTCCGGGTGATCCATCAAGGCGACGAACAGCGTGTTGAGCCCCAGCAACGCCGAGAACCGCCAGTTCTTCAGCTCCTTGATGAAGCCGCCAATGTCGCGCGGATTGGTGATCAGCACGTTGTGGTTGCCGGTCACCATCATGCACATGCAATTCGCCGTGAAAGCATAGATGTGGTACAGCGGCAGCGGCGCGATCATCACCTCCTGCCCTTCGCGCAGCAGCGGTTGACCGTCAGCGCCGAACTGCCCAAGGCATGCCCGCGCCTGTTGCATGTTCGCCACCAGGTTGCCGTGGCTCAGCATTGCGCCCTTGGCCAAACCGGTGGTGCCGCCGGTGTATTGCAGCACGGCGATGTCGCCGAGGCTGACTTTCAGCGGCTTGATCCCCAGGCCACGTCCCATGTGCAGCGCGCTCTTGAACGAAATGGCCTGCGGCAACGAATACGCCGGGACCATTTTCTTGACCTTGCTGACCATGGTATTGACCAGCCAGCCCTTGGCGGCAGGCATCAGGTCGCCCATTCGCGCTTCGATCAGGTACTGGATGTCGGTGTCGGGCAGCACTTCCTGGACCTTCTGCCCGAACATGTTCAGGTACACCAGCGCCCGCGCGCCGGAATCCTTGAACTGATGACGCATCTCCCGCGCGGTGTACAACGGGTTGGTGTTGACCACGATCAGCCCGGCGCGCAAGGCACCGAACACGGCAATCGGGTAATGCAGGACGTTAGGCATCTGCACCGCGATGCGATCCCCCGGCACCAGGTCGGTGTGGGCTTGCAGGTACGCGGCGAAGGCCAGGCTCTGGCGTTCCAGTTCGGCGTAGGTCAGGGTCACGCCCATGTTGCTGAAGGCCGGGCGATCAGCAAATTTCTTGCAGGAACGCTCGAACACCTCAATCACCGACTTATAGGCCCCAAGATCGATGTCCAGGGGCACGCCGGCCGGGCGTTTGTCATTCCAGAAATCAGGTTGCATTGTTCTTGTCCTCTTTACCTGAGCCTATCCGGGCCGCTTTTCTGTCACTTCTAAAAAACCTGAAGCGAAAGGCGGGGCTCCACGGACACTAGCAGTTATGGCGATTCAGGCAAATACAGCCAACGCCGTCATTGACCGCGTGAATCTTCCTGCCGTGGCGCGGCCTGATCAGACGGCAAGCGCGGGATGCGCTATACAATGCAACCACGCCCATGCCACATGCAGCCCCATGCAAAGGAATCGCCATGATCCACGACACGTTCTGGCTGACCGCGAGTGACCACAGCCGCCTCTTCGTCAACCAGTGGCTGCCCGCCTCGCCGTTAAAAGCCGTGATCCTGCTGGCCCATGGCATGGCCGAACACAGCGCTCGCTACGCCCGGCTGGCGGAAAAATTCTGCGAGCAGGGCTACGGCGTGTATGCACCGGATCTGCGTGGACATGGCAAAACTGCCGAAAACGGCACGCTGGGCCATTTCGCCGATGACGATGGCTGGTGCAAAGTCGTCGGCGACCTCGCCAGCCTCAACCAACACATCGGCCAGCATCATCCTGGCGTGCCCATTGTGTTGCTCGGTCACAGCATGGGCAGCTACATCGCCCAGGCTTATCTGCTGCATCACAGCGCCAGCCTGCACGGCGCGGTGCTTAGCGGCTCGAACTTCCAGCCCGTGGCGCTCTATCGCGCGGCGCGGCAGATCGCCCGCCTGGAGAAGTTGCGCCAGGGGCCCAAGGGCCGTAGTGCGCTGATTGAATGGCTGTCCTTCGGTTCGTTCAACAAACAATTCAAACCGGCGCGCACCCGTTTCGACTGGCTCAGTCGCGACCCGGCAGAAGTGGATAGGTACGCCAACGACCCGCTCTGCGGCTTCCGTTGCACCAACCAGCTGTGGATCGATTTGCTCGGTGGGTTGCAGCAAATCAGCAAAGCGTCCAATCTCGCCCAGATCGATCCGGGCCTGCCGCTGCTGGTGATTGGCGGCGAATGTGATCCGGTGAGCGAAGGCAAACGTCTGAAAGATCTGGCTGACGCCTTGCGTGCGGCAGGCAGCCAGAACCTGCACCTGACGATTTACCCGCAGGCGCGGCATGAACTGTTCAATGAGAGCAACCGCGAGGAAGTGATCAACGACGTGTTGCAGTGGATTGCCCAGGCCCTCAGCCACCGCCGGCCACCCCGGTCGGAATAGTTTTTTTGTGGATTCATTTATTCGTCACAGGAATCGAGACAGATGACCCAGGTTACCAACACCCCTTACGAAGCCCTCGAAGTCGGCCAGACCGCCAGCTACAGCAAAAAGGTCGAGGAGCGCGACATTCAGTTGTTCGCTGCAATGTCCGGCGATCACAACCCGGTGCACCTGGACGCCGAATTCGCGGCAGGCACCATGTTCAAGGAGCGCATCGCACATGGCATGTTCAGTGGTGCGCTGATCAGCGCCGCCGTGGCGTGCGAGCTGCCTGGGCCGGGGACGATCTATATTGGCCAGCAGATGAGCTTTCAGAAACCGGTGAAAATCGGCGACACCCTGACCGTACGCCTGGAAATCCTCGAGAAACTACCGAAGTTTCGTGTACGCATTGCCACTCGCGTGTTCAACCAGAACGATGAGTTGGTAGTAGACGGCGAAGCCGAGATCCTGGCACCGCGCAAGCAGCAGACCGTGACGTTGCCGACATTGCCGGCGATCAGCATCGGCTAATCGACCAGGCATAAAAAAACGCCAGACTGGCTGGCGTTTTTTGGCAGGCAACGAACGCTTACGAGCGTGCGCGAGCCTGGTTACGCAGGGCTTTCACCTGGTCATGATTGCGTTGCACGCCGTGGTACTGACGTTCAACCAGATCACGAATACCCACCAGGTTGTGTTTGTTGATTTTCTCCATGGCTTCGCGGTAAGCCTTCAGCGCGTGGTCTTCACCGCGTTCGGCTTCGTTCAGAACGGCTTCTTCGTCTTTGCCGGTGAACATCGACTTCACGTCGACCCAACGACGGTGCAAGTCGCCGCTGACACTGGTAGAAGTTTCCGGATCACCCCCCATCGAACGCACGGCTGATTGCAGTTCAGCAGCGGCGGTGGCGCAATCGGCAGAACGCTGAACGAACAGCGTTTTGAGTTCTGGGTGCTTGATGTCTTCAGCGCAAGTCTTGAACCCTTCCTGACCGTCTTTGCTGGTTTCAATCAGGTCGTTGAGTACAGAGATGGCTTCTTTATTCATGTCGGTCATTTTTCAATTCCTTGCGGGTTGATGAAAGATGCAATGACTGTTGCACCCTGCATGCCAGCTTCTGACCGATTATTTATTCGTTATTTTTCAATCAGTTATATAAAACAGCAAAATCTGTATCCGTTTTTTTTGCATGATCTGTCAATTGGCCTGCATGCAGAATGCCTGTATTTTCCAGACGCATAGAATCAAGACGACCCACTGATGAACCCTGAAAAACTCGAACTGCTGATCACTCGCGAAATGCCCTTCGGCAAATACAAGGGCCGGATCATTGCCGACCTGCCCGGCCAGTACCTGAACTGGTTTGCCCGGGAAGGATTTCCCCATGGCGAACTCGGTGGCTTGCTGGCCTTGATGCAGGAAATCGACCACAACGGCTTGTCGGAACTGCTAGAACCCCTGCGCGCCAAACACGGCAAACCTGCGCCCCGCCATTGATCCTGACCGAGTAGCCCATGCCCGATAACACCCGCCGCGCCCGTGATGAATCCTTCTGGAAGACCTTTGCCGACCGCTACGCCGTCGAACCCGGCCCGATCAACCTGGAAAACGGTTACTTCGGGCGCATGTCGCGAACGGTAGTCGAGGAATACCAGCGCAACATCGAGCTCATCAATCGCAGCAACTCAGTGTATGTCCGCCAGCGCTTCGAACAGGGTGAAATCCTGCAGATCCGCGCACAACTGGCCGAGTTGGTGGACGTGCCCGCCGAAGCCGTCGCCCTGACCCGCAACGCTTCGGACGGCATGCAATCGTTGATCCGCAACTACAACCGCCTGCAACCGGGCGATCAAGTGCTGTTCAGCGATCTGGAATACGACACCGTCAAAGGCGCGATGCGTTGGCTGGCGCGCAATCGCGGGGTCGAGGTGATCGAAATCAATCACGCCCACCCCGCCAGTTTCGACAGTTTGCTGGCCAGCTACCGCGACGCTTTTGCGCGTTATCCCAAACTCAAACTGATGGCCCTGACTCACGTCACCCACCGCACCGGCCTGGTGATGCCGGTGCAGGCGATTGCCGCCGCCGCCAAGGAACACGGCGTCGATGTGATCCTCGATGGCGCCCACGCACTGGGGCAGATTGACTTCAAGCTCGATGAACTCGGTGTCTCGTTCGCCGGCTTCAACCTGCACAAATGGATCGGCGCGCCGCTGACCCTGGGCTTCATCTACATCGCGCCCGAGCGCCTGGCCGATATCGACCCGGACATGGGCGAGGTGCATTTCCCGGTCACCGATATTCGAGCACGCACGCCGTACAGCACACCCAATATTCCGGCGCTGCTGACCTTGCCGCTGGTGTTCGAAGAACATCAGGCCATGGGCGGGTCCGCCGCCAAAAGTGCCCGGCTCAACTACTTGCGCAATCTGTGGGTGCGCGAAGTGCGCGAACTCCCGGGGATCGAAGTGATGACGCCGGATGATCCTCGCTTGTATTGCGGCATCACGTCGATGCGTTTCACCCGACAAGCCGATCAACAACCGATGGTCGAGCGACTGCTCAACGACTACAACCTGTTTACCGTCATGCGCAGCGGTGCCGCGAGTGGTCCGTGCATTCGCATCACCCCGGGCCTGACCACCACCGCCGTACACATGCAACTGCTGGCCCGGGCGCTGAGCGAACTGCGCTGAGGTCATACGGTGTACTTGTCGAAATCCTCGGGCTTGATGTGCGATGACACCGCGAAGGTGTCGATGCCTATGGTCGTGGCGCCGAAGAAGCCATCTTCATTCGAATCCCGGCTGAGGGTGTGCACGTTCAAGGTCGACGCTTCGCCGCTGTGGTGCTTGTAGTAAACGTCTTCATCGTTGGTCAGCGCCAAGGACTTGCGACCGCTGTACTCACGTGAGTTGAGGACCGAGCGCGACGCCACCTCGGGCAAGTACAACTGACCGACCCAGGCGACATGCCGTTCTTCCAGGTAATTGTTGCCGGCGGTGATGCGCACGGCGACGTGAATGTGCAGCGCACGGCCGGCGTAGAACCCCGGATAGACCGTGGTAAACCGCACGACGCCTTGCCTGTCGGTGAACTGCCCGCCTCGCAGGTAGGTGTCGTCGTCGGTGCGCGGGACCGAGCCGATGTCACCGTTGTCCACTTCCTTGTCTGGATCAATCCTGCTCCAGCCCGAATAAAACCCGCGCGCATTGCAATGCCAGATATCGACCAGCGCGCCGGTGACAGGTTGCCCGGTCATGGCATCAACGATTTGCAGGCGCAGCACCAGGGGAACACCATCGGCGCCTTCGCTGATGTTGCGCCGGATCAGTTTCGGATTGCGGAAATACGGGCCGGGGATCTGCTCAGGAGATAGCAGGTAAACCGGTGATGCGGGTGCAACTGAGGTGTTGTCGTCCATGACGTTCTCTCTTCCATAAGAAGCGTGCAGATTAACGTCGGGCGAGTGGTGAGATGCGGTAACTATGTATCGCTCGAGGAAGACCTGTAGCAACTGCCGAAGGCCGCTATAAGGAATTTCGATGGCCAGTTTTTTGCGGGCAAAAAAAAACGGTGCACCGACCAAGCGCACCGTAAAGCCGTAGAACACACAACGAAGTGTCAGGTAAAGCGGATCAGTCCAGCAGCGCCAAGGCCTCGGCGGTGCATTCCTGAATGCGGGCCCAGTCGCCGTTCTTGATCCACTCCGGATCAAGCATCCAGCTACCGCCCACGCACATCACGTTTTTCAACGCCATGTAGCTCTTGATGTTGGCCGGGCCGACGCCACCAGTCGGGCAGAATTTCACTTCGCCGAATGGACCGCCGAGGGCCTTGATGGCCGCGACGCCGCCGCTGACTTCCGCCGGGAACAGCTTGAAGCGGCGATAGCCCAGGCCATAGCCTTCCATGATGCCGGAGGCGTTGCTGATCCCCGGCAACAGCGGGATCGGGCTGTTGACGCTGGCTTCAAGCAAATCACGGGTGATGCCCGGTGTGACGATGAACTGCGAACCGGCCGCTTCGGCGGCGGCGAGCATGTGGCGATCGAGCACGGTGCCGGCACCGGTCATCAGTTCCGGACGCTGTTCGCGCAGGATCTGGATGGCCTTGAGGCCGAACTGCGAACGCAGGGTCACTTCCAGGGCGGTCAGGCCACCGGCGGCCAGGGCGTCGGCCAGTGGCAGCACGTCCTGCTCGCGAGCGATGGTGATCACCGGCAGAATCCGCGCCTTGGCGCAGAGGCTGTCGATCAGGGCAACTTTGTCCGCCATGGATACGGTCGGGGATGGGGTTGTCATAGCGGCTGTTCCTTGGCTCATGGGCACCAGTAAATCTCTAACGTAGGTTGCAAAAACGCGCGAATCGGCATGGCGGCGACATCGTCGACGGCCAATGCGGCACTCAGGGTGGTCAGCTTGGATTGACCGGAAATCGATAGCACTTTGTGTTTGGCCGAGGCCAGCAGCGCACGGCTCATGGTCAGGCGCTGATGCGGCACGGTCGGCGCCAGCATCGGGTAGCAGCGACGTGTGCCGTCGACTTTCAAGGCGTCGGCCAGGTTCGGGCTGTTCGGGAACAACGAGGCGGTGTGGCCGTCGTCGCCCATGCCCAGCACCAGCACGTCGATCACCGGCAGTTCGGACAACAAACGGTCGGCCTGCTCGGCCGCCTGTTCCAGGTTGGCGCTGGCGCTGTACAGACTCAGGAACTGAGCCTTGGCCGCCGGG
The DNA here is from genome assembly GCF_000514395.1 of Pseudomonas sp. URMO17WK12:I12. NCBI lineage: Bacteria > Pseudomonadati > Pseudomonadota > Gammaproteobacteria > Pseudomonadales > Pseudomonadaceae > Pseudomonas > Pseudomonas sp. URMO17WK12:I12. Next base: position 4,177 of record NZ_AZVV01000010.1, on the reverse strand, counting down.
CCTTGCAACAGATAACGCTTGAGCAGACCGGCATTGCTGTCGGCATGTTCCACCGGCACCCAACGCTCGTCAGCCAGGCTGACCACCACGTTCGACCAGTCCAGTGCCTGCTTGGCCAGGTGCTGGAAAAACGCCACCGGACTGCGACCGCCAGACACCACCAGCGTGGCAGTGCCCTGGGCCTCGATCGCTTCGCTCAGTTGCTTGGCCACCGACAGTGCCAGCGCTTGTGCCAACAGCACCGGGCTCTTGAACTCATGGGCGCTGACGCCCTGAGGCAGTTTCAAATCAGATATCGCCATACCACGACCTCCCGTCCCGCGTGATCAGAGCAATGGAGCTCATCGGTCCCCAGGACCCGGCCGCGTAAGGCTTGGGCGCATCACCGGATTTTTTCCACCCGGCGATCAACTGGTCACACCACTTCCACGCGGCTTCGATTTCATCTTTACGGACAAACAGGTTCTGATTGCCGCGCATCACTTCCAGCAACAACCGCTCGTAGGCATCGGGAATCCGCGCGCTGCGATAGGTGTCGGAAAAATTCAGCTGCAACGGACCGCTGCGCAGCTGCATGCCCTTGTCCAGGCCTTGTTCTTTGGTCATCACGCGCAAGGAAATGCCTTCGTCCGGTTGCAGGCGGATAATCAGCTTGTTGCTGATTTGCAGGCGCTGCTCGGGGGCGAAGATGTAGTGCGACGGTTCCTTGAAGTGAATGACGATCTGCGACAGTTTCTGCGGCATGCGCTTGCCGGTGCGCAGGTAAAACGGTACGCCGGCCCAACGCCAGTTGCGGATATCGGCACGCAAGGCGACGAAGGTTTCGGTGTCGCTCTGGGTGTTCGAATTGGGCTCTTCCAGGTAACCCGGCACCGGCTTGCCTTCGCTGTAGCCGGCGATGTATTGACCGCGCACCACCTGAGTGGTCAGGCCTTCCGGGCTGATCGGCGCAAGTGCCTTGAGGACTTTGACTTTCTCGTCGCGGATGCTGTCGGCGGACAGGTCGGCCGGTGGGTCCATGGCGATCAGGCAGAGCAGTTGCAGCAGGTGATTCTGGATCATGTCCCGCAGCTGCCCGGCCTTGTCGAAGTAACCCCAGCGGCCTTCGATCCCGACCTTCTCGGCCACGGTGATTTCCACGTGGGAGATGTAGTTCTGGTTCCACTGGGTTTCGAACAGGCTGTTGGCGAAACGCAGGGCAATGAGGTTTTGAACCGTCTCTTTGCCCAGGTAGTGGTCGATGCGATAGGTGCGGTTTTCCGGGAAAAACTGCGCCACCGCGTCGTTGACCTTGCGCGAGGATTCCAGGTCCGAGCCGATCGGTTTTTCCAGCACCACGCGGGTGTTTTCCGCGAGGCCGACTTTGGCCAGGTTCTCGCAAATCGCGCCGTACACAGCGGCCGGCGTGGCAAAGTAGGCAATCACACGCTGGGCGCTGCCGGCCATATCGGCCAGGGCGATGTAATCGTCAGCCTTGAGGAAGTCCACGTGCAGGTAGGTCAGCCGCGCCAGAAAGCGCTCGACCACGGCTTCGTCCAGCTCTTTGGCGCCCACATAACGACGCAGTTCGGCGCCGATGAATGCCAGGTGCTGCTGCTCGGTGCCGGGCTCGCGGGCCAGCGCGATAATGCGCGTATCCTCGTGCAGAAGGCCTGCGCCATCGAGTTGATAGAGGGCAGGAAACAGCTTGCGCAAAGCCAGGTCGCCGAGGGCGCCGAACAAGGCAAAGGTGCACGGTTCAACCGTAATCGAAGGCATGATGTTTGTTCTTTTATCAAGTTAAGCTACAAATACCTTTTTTTAAGGCATCGCTCAAGAGAAAATGTAGTAATAACCACAACATTTTCGCAAAATACAGAATCCGAGTGGTAGCCGGTCGGAGCCATCAGTAGGATAGGCCACCGTTTGGGGCCGCATCCAAGGCCCTTTTGGCATAGCCGAACTCTAATTTGCGCAGCTGACCCAAGGAACACATATGGACCGCGTGCGAAATTTACTGGAACAGATCCAGAATCGCCTTGAAGACCTGAACAAGGCGGAACGTAAAGTCGCCGAAGTGATCCTGCTCAACCCAGAGCAGGCCACCCGGTTCAGCATCGCTGCGCTCGCCCAGGCCTCCAAGGTCAGCGAGCCGACCGTCAACCGCTTCTGCCGCTCGTTCGGCGTCAGCGGCTACCCGGAACTCAAACTTCAGTTGGCCCAAAGCCTGGCCAGTGGCGCGGCGTATGTCAGCCGCGCGGTCGAGGCCGATGACAACCCTGAAGCCTATACAAAGAAGATTTTCGGCAGCGCCATCGCCTCGCTGGACAGTGCCCTGCAGGCGTTGGACCCGAACCTGATCAGCCGCGCCGTCGACCTGTTGATCCAGGCCCGGCAGATCCACTTCTTCGGCCTCGGCGCCTCGGCCCCGGTGGCGCTGGACGCGCAGCACAAGTTCTTCCGCTTCAACCTGGCCGTCACCGCCCACGCCGACGTACTGATGCAACGCATGATTGCGTCGGTGGCGCACACCGGCGAATTGTTCGTGATCATTTCCTACACCGGCCGCACCCGCGAACTGGTGGAAGTGGCGCGCATCGCCCGTGAGAACGGTGCGTCGGTGCTGGGCCTGACCGCCGAGGGTTCGCCGTTGGCCAAGGCCAGTACGCTGAGCCTGAATATTCCACTGCCGGAAGACACCGACATCTACATGCCGATGACTTCACGCATCATCCAGCTGACCGTGCTGGACGTGCTGGCGACCGGCATGACGCTGCGTCGCGGGGTGGATTTCCAGCCGCATTTGCGCAAGATCAAAGAAAGCCTGAATGCGAGCCGCTATCCGGTTGGGGATGAGTTCAACTAATCTGGCATCTCCGCAGCCTGACAGGGCCTCATCGCGAGCAAGCTCGCGATGAGGCCAGCCGCACCACCGCAATCTTGAGCTAAACGCCAACCCGCGCCTGCAAACTCAAATGCGCCCTCTCTCCTGGCGCCAGGCTCAGGCGATGGGCGCCGCCACTCGCCGCTTCCACACACACGAATTCTGAAATCTCATTCCAGCTCACCCCCAGCAGTGGCCGCGAGCCGGGATGCCAGACCACCGTGTCCGAATGGTCACCGGTATCGATGCACAATTCACGTTGCCAAGCGTGGTCCTTGAGCTGCAACTCGCCGTCGTGCTGGAACACGCGCTGGCAACCGCCATCGACCCGCAACTCCCCCTCCTGCTGGCAAACCTGGCGATTCAAGTGATCATACCCCTGCGCGCCCTCGAGCCCAGACAGCGCTACCTCACCCACGTCACCAATACGCCAGTAAGCGTGCAACGCCTGACTCAATTGGCACGGCAAGGTGTCTTGATGCTCGGTGCTCAGGCGCAAATCCATGCGTTCGCCCAAATGGGCGTGCAGGTCCACCTGCCAGTCACACAACTGCAGTTGCCAGTGCAATCGCACGCCATCGTCATCGTGGCTGCTGTCGAGCAGCTTCCAGTCGATCAGCCGTGCCCAACCATGGGAAGGCCAAGCGTTTTCGCTTGGATGACGGCCATACCAAGGCCAGCACACAGGCACGCCACCACGAATCGCACCGACCTGCGGCCACTTCGCCGCGCACCAGAGCCAGGGCTTTTGACCCGCAGGCTGGAAATGCAGCAACTGCGCGCCCTGGCGACTGAACACCGCCTGACACAGCGGATGATCGATCACCAACACGTCGCGCTTCTGATAGCGCTCCCACGCAAACACCGGACGTTCGCGCAAGGATTTGAAGAAGCGTTGTAGCGGATGCTCATGCATGTGCCACGGTCCTGAAAATCATCTGTTGCCGGGGCGCGCCCCCCCAAAAAAAAGCGGACAGCCTGGGCTGTCCGCAAATATGCGCACATAGAGAGGAGCTTATCGCAACAGCGTTAGAACACCGACTGAATTTTCAGGCCGGCCACCAGTGCGTTATCGACTTCATCAACACCGCCCGGGTGAGTGATGTATTGCAGGTTAGGACGCACGGTCAGCCAGTTGGTAACGTGGAAGCCGTAGTTGATTTCGTAGTTGTACTCGGTGGTCCGCAGTGGCGAGAACAGTGGGTTCTCGTAATCAGTGACATTGTTCGCCGCGTTCACCAGCTCGGCGTTTTTCTTCACGTCATCGTTGACGTGGGTGCGGGCGAAACCGATACCCATGTCATCTTTAGGACG
>NZ_AZVV01000009.1:0-337817 GCF_000514395.1 Pseudomonas sp. URMO17WK12:I12 | reverse complement strand
CGGCCAATAGCAGCCGGTCACAACCGACGGAGAACAGCCAAAAGCGCATAATCATGACCGTCCGCCATTCTCTCTAAGCAGACGCGTAAGTGAACGGCTCCAGCAAAATTTGAGGTTCGACCCACAACCTTAAACCGTAGGGAATTACCGAATACCCGTCGTATCGCCCAGTGAAAGTATTCGAAGCTGCAAACTCCAAGAATTTACCGCGCTTGTCATCAACAACGCGGATACCGGGGCATCCAAGCATTGTGTATTTGATAATGGGGTTTGGTAGTGAAGCCTCACTCACCTGAATTTCCACATCAGAATCATATTGCCAAATTGTCAATTTCAGTCTGACAGTACCTTGCTCGATAACGTAACAGTGTGATGTTTCGAACTCATCCAGGGAGGGGAAGACGCCGAGTACGGCGATTAAATCAAAAGGATCCCACGTTAAAAGGGGCATAAAGCATCCTTTGCTGACATCACGGTGAATTTGATCCCATTCTAATCATCAGCCAATCTGTAACGCAGTTTTTCTCTAAGACTTGTTGGCCATAGGCAGGGCGATTTTTCGCAATCCATCACCAAACGAACATTCACGATCTGGAGGACTCTACGGTTTTTTCCCTCCGTCAGCTTTGGGTCGAATGCAGCCATTTAACTACCTTATCGAAGCCCACATTGCGATAGGCCTTCGAGTGCCTTTTCACATCCACGGGGATTTTAAGTCCCAAGAGAAAATCAATCAGGCTGCACCTTCCAATAGTTTTTCCGGGTCGCAATTACGCCTTTTTGGCTGCAATCCAACCCAATGTTTCCGCGTACCTTTCAGAGATTGCGGACCGGAAAAATCGTCCCATTTCAGCGTTAATGTATGCACTCACTCCGAACCAATCTACATCATGGTATGCCGATAACACATACCATAGCGCTCGCTGTGTGGCCCTTGGCCCCTAACACCCCATGCTGGGGCTGTAGGGAAACACGCGGCCTCCAGAGGAGGTTTTGCGCAGATCCCACCCTTGGCGTCCTGTCGACCATTCAACAATTATTCCAAGCTACGGATTTCACCTGCTACGCTGCTTCCATTCACGGAGGAAACGCGATGCCCAACAATGACCTGCTCCCTTCCCTGCTATTCAAGATCAACGAAAACCAACTCGCCCTGGAGGCTGCAATCATGGAGCTGACGCTTTGGGTAGAGCAGCGCGGTGCGACCGAGGTCGGTGGCAATGTTCGTGGCGCCTTGGAAACGATCGACAAGAACGAAGAGTTCATCAAAATGACACTCGCGGTACTTATGACACCAGAGTGATCGCTCATAAAGCTACCTCGTTTCCTGCGCCATCATCCCAACTTGAGCAGCCGCCCTCGCCCAGCCGGGTAACACTTCCATCGAACAGATGGCCCTCGGCAACCGATCATGTAAGACGTTAGAAAGCTACTGGCTTTGGGTCGACTGCGGCCCTTCGCGACAGGCAACAATCGGCCAAAAGCGGGCGTTCGCTAATAATGACCCAGTAGCGCCGCGATGACTCACTCAGCGCAGAGGGGATCTGCTTAACGTTTTCCGCAGGTAGCTTGCTGACGAAGGGCACAAATGCTTGAACTGAGCTGTCTGGGAAATTGCGACAGGTGCCTTATCCCTATCAAGCCGTTCGTACCCGTTGGCCGTGAAAAAATCAACAGCACTTTGGGTCAACAAATGCAGTCGGACTGCGCCTCGGGAGACCGCGTATTGTTCCAGTTCCGACAACACCGCCGAACCCAGTCCTGCTCCACGATGCTGCTCGCAAACGACCATAGATCGCAACAGGAGATCGGGACCAGTACCCTCCAACCCTCCATAAGCAACCAATTCCCCATCCACGTCGAATCGGTAAAACTGCCGCCCGCGATCGCTCACATCATCGTAGGGCAATCCAGCTTGACTCAGGGACGCACGGAGCTGATTCAAACCGCTCGCTTCTACTTCAATCATCTGCATTTTCAGTGCTCTTATAAGCTCTCTGATACTCAATGCTAGCAGGCTCAATCCTTATCGCCGATCAATCGACGACGGCACCTGAATTCGTCCGCTTTGGGTCGTTTTCAGCCGGTAGCGGGAGGGGCCTGGGGGAATGCCCAGAGCAAAGTCTTGAAACGCATCAAGTCGACAAGGTAACCCGTCCTATCCCGGCAAATTCAACTTCCACTCGCACCCCGGCTGGCGCCCAGTAGATACCGGTCCAGCTACCGCTAGCCACCAGGTCACCGGCACGCAAAGGGTTCCCCAGTGCTGCAGCGTGACGCGCCAGCCACGGCAGCGAACTCAGCGGCTCACCGAATGGATGGCTGCCAACGCCGACGAACTCAGGCTCCCCGGCCACCCGCAACGCCACCTGTTGCCTGGACCAGTCCGGCATGTCCCTAAGCGTTCGCGGTGCACCGAGTACCAGCGCGCGGTTGAGTTGCTGGTCGGCCAGCCGAAGCAGTGGCGAGGCCCGATCGCCCTGCAGCCAGCGCGTTCCACACAGTTCGATGCCCGGCATCCATACATCGACCGCCGCATAGGCCATGGCCAGATCAGTGTGCGGGTCGAGGTCACGCGACAGGCGCACGATCAGTTCTCCCTCGATCCCGAAACCGAAGGCATCGCCCGGCGGAACCTGCCAACCCGACGGGTGTACGGCCGTTGCCGGTACCCCGGCGGTGCTGATCAGCCCTCCCGGAGCGCCGCCCAGTTTCCACGCCGCCGGCGGCCCAGAGGCGAACCAGCCGAGGGCATCCGCCACCTGGTGCTGCACGGCATAGGCCTCGGCTTCGCTAGCCGGTTCCAGGGTTGGCAACGGTTGTTGCCGCCCCTCACGCCAACCACGAATCAGGGTCGCGGCCACCTGCGCAACCGCACTCACAATGACAACTCAGTCCTGCGTCGGCGCAGTTGCGCGGGCGCCGGGCGCTCGCACGGCAGAAACCGGCCGCGACCCGCCTCACCGCGCGGCTCGCCGTCCCAGACCACCTCACCGCGAGACAGGGTCATGGCCGGCCAGGCGCTCAGCGTCATGCCGGCGTAAGGCGTGTAATCGACGTTGTGGTGCAGCATTTCGTTGCACAGGTGCACCGGCTCACCTTCGTTCCAGATCACCAGGTCGGCATCACCACCAATAGCGATGCTGCCCTTGCGCGGATACAGCCCATACAGCTTGGCGGCATTAGTGGAGGTCAGCGCAACAAAGCTTTGCGGGGTGATACGCCCACTGCGCACGCCTTCGGACCAGAGCAGTGCCATGCGGGTTTCGACACCGGGAATGCCGTTGGCGATCTGGTCGAACGACACCTCTTCACCGTGGGCCTTCTTGCCATTGGGGCCATCGAAGCGAAAGGGTGCGTGGTCTGACGAGAAAATCTCGAACGAGCCGTTCTCCAGGCCATCCCAGATCACCTGCTGGTTTGCCGCATCGCGCGGCGGCGGGCTGCAGATGCACTTGGCACCTTCGAAACTGTCGTCACATCCCAGCGAGTCGGCGGTCAGGAACAGATACTGCGGGCAGGTTTCGGCGTACACCTTCAACCCCTGGCTCTGGGCCCAGCGAATCTGCTCCACAGCCTCGCGACCCGACACGTGCACGATCAGGATCGGCACGTCCACCAGCTCGGCAAGGGCGATGGCACGATGGGTCGCTTCACGCTCCACCAGCATCGGCCGCGACGCGGCGTGGTAGCGCGGCGCAGTCAGCCCGGCCGCCAGTAGTCGCTCGGTAAGCCAGGCGATGCAATCGCTGTTCTCGGCGTGGAGCATCACCATGGCGCCCTCACGGCGCGCGACTGACAACGTCTCGAGAGTCTCCCGGTCGCCCAGCTTCAGCGCATCATAGGTCATGTAGATCTTGAACGAGGTATAGCCTTCAGCAATCAAGGCCGGCAGTTCTTCACGCAGCACCTGCGGGGTGGGATCGGTGACGATCAGGTGGAAGGCATAATCGATCACCGGCTTGTTACCCGCCCGACGATGGTAGTCATCGACGGCAGCGCGCAGGCTTTCGCCCTTCTGCTGGCAGGCGAACGGGATGACGGTGGTGGTGCCGCCGCAGGCCGCCGAGACCGTGCCGCTGAAGAAGTCATCGGCCATTACCGAGCCGTCGCCCGTCGGCTGGTCGAGGTGCACGTGGCTGTCGACGCCACCGGGGGTGACATGCCGGCCTGCCGCGTCGATTTCCTGGTGACCTTGCGGCAGGTCCAGGCCAAGGGAGACGATGCGCCCATCACGAATACCGATATCGCTGGTGAACGTGTCCGCGGCGGTGACCACGCGGGCGTTGCGAATCACCGTGTCAAAAGGTTGCATATCAGGCCTCTTCCAGAAGTAACCGACCCAGCCGTGGGGACTAACGCATCAATTTTTTGATCAAGTTCGTTCAAGCCAGGCACGGGCGATTTCTTCGCGCGTAGCAAACCAGACACCGCCGTGTTGCTTGGCATACTCGATGAACTGCTTGATCGCCCTTACTCGCCCGGGACGGCCCACCATGCGTGGATGCAGCCCGATCGACATCATGCGTGGCCCTTCAGCCGACTCCTCATAAAGGACTTCAAAGCTTTCTTTCATGTACTCGAAAAAGTCCGATGCCTGCGACAGCCCCGGCGAATTCCAGTAGCGGAAATCGTTCACGTCGGCGGTGTAAGGCACCACGAGATGACGCTTGCCCTCGACCTCGACAAAGTAGGGAACATCGTCGTTGTAGGCATCGGAGTCGTAGAGAAAACCGCCCTCCTCAGCGACCAACCGCCGGGTACTGACGCTGGCACCGTACCGGCAATACCAGCCAACGGGACGCTTGCCGCAGGTGCGCTCGAATGACTCGATGGCCAGACGCATGTGTTCACGCTCTTGCTCTTCAGTCAGGCGAAACACTTCCTCCCAGCGATAACCGTGACTGCAAATTTCATGACCCCCTGCGACTGCAGCGCGTGCAACATCAGGGTTCTGTTCAAAGGCTACTGCGCAAGCATGGAAAGTCGCACGAACCGATTGCTGATCGAGAATATCCAGGATTCGCCAGATCCCGACGCGCGAGCCGTACTCGTACATCGATTCCATCGCCAGATTGCGTGTGCCATCGGGGATTGAATAACTGCCCCACTCGGTCATGGATTCCTGGTCCGGGTCGCCCATGGCGAGCGAGCGTTCGGAGCCTTCTTCGTAGTTGATCACCAGGCTGATGGCCAAACGTGCGCCATTCGGCCAAGTGCCTTGCGGGCGTTGTCTTGCGTAACCCACTAAATCGCGTGCAGGTGAAACCATCGGGATATTCTCCTGAAGTGACTGGTTAAATAAGAACGTGGCGAAAGTTGCGACTTAGCAGTCGATATCTTTCAATCGGTCATGGCTAAAGGTGCTATCCGCTTGCCAATCGCTGAAGGCCAGCCCCATGGCCAGGGTTTGCGCAATACAGAACGAAGCCGTGAGGGAGCGAAAGCCCAGTAATTCAGCGTCGTTGACCTCTATCACCGTATCGGCCATCTGCCCGATAGGACTCAGAACGCTGTCAGTGATCGCCACCAGCGTCACGCCTGCGGCCCGCGCCTGACGACATGCCTCAATGGTGTCATTGGCGTACGGCGGAAAGCTGACGGCTATCAACAAATCATCTTCGGCAATCGCGCTGACCTGCTCTGGCAACGTGCCGCCCGCACCGCTGATGTGCACGGCTCGCCGTCCCACACGACTCAACGCGTAGCTCAGATAGGCGGCAACCGGAAAGGCACGACGCATGCCGATGACGAAGGTGGTACGCGCAACTTGCAAATGGGCGATGGCGGCTTCGATATTGGCCTGTTCGCCGCCTTCGGCCAGGTGTTCCAGAGATACGATATTGGCCTGGCTGAACTCACGCAGAATTGCGCCGACATCACTTGGGTCCTCCAGCAACGTCTCGCCGCCGTAGTGCCGAATGCGCTCGCTTTGGGTGTCGGCAGCCTGCTGCAACGGTGCGCGAAACAGCCGCTGCAAATCCTTGAAACCTGCAAAACCAAGGGCCTGGGCCAACCGAATATAGGCTGAAGGCGCAATGCTTGAGCGCTTACCCAGTTCGGCCACCGTATTGAGTGCGATCTCATGCGGGTTGTCGATCAGGAATCGGGCAGCATCGCGCAGGCGACCGGTCAGTTGTTCGTGCTGGGCCGCTATACAGTCACGCAGCTCTGCAAGGGTTTCAGGTAAGGCCATAGTGAAGGCTCGTTAAATTAGAAGTGTGTACGCCGGTCAACGCAACGCATTGATTGCTTGATCCAGTGCAGTGATAAGGCGATCGACTTCTTCCAGCGTGTTGTAGTGCGCTAACGACACCCGCACCACCCCGCCAAACTGATCAAGCCCAAGGGCTTCAATAAGTCGCCGCGCATAGAAGTCACCAAATCGAATGCCGATCCGGTGCTCATCGACCCTGCGCACAACCTCCTCGGACTGAACGCCTTCAACCACGAAACTGATCGTTGGCACTCGATTGCGGGTGTCCTTTTTGCCAATGATCCGAACACCATCGCGCTCACGCAGGAATGCCAGCAGACGCTCGGCGAGCAAATCTTCCTGCACCTCGAAGGCATCGAACGCAGCCTGCATGCACTGGCGCTCGCTACCTTGTGCACCAAGTCGGGTGCTGATGTCGAGCAAGTAGTCGGTAATGCCGATGCAGCCGAATGACAATTCGTAGTTGACGTTGCCTGGCTGCAATTTGTAAGGCACCACATCCTGACCAATAAAGAAGTGGTTAAGACTCGGCAATTCCAGCAACAGATAGCGACGTCCCCAGAGTACGGCGAAGTGCGGACCGAACGTTTTATAGAAGCTATAGACGTAGAAATCGGCGCCGCTGGCCTGAACATCCACCAGGCGGTGTGGTGCATAAGCGACGGCGTCCACACACAGCTTGGCGCCCACCGCATGCACACGCCGCGCAACCTCGGCGACGGGATTGACCGAGCCGAGAATGTTCGAGGTGTGAGTCATCGCCACATAACGGGTGTTGTCATTGAGCAGGACCTGCAGGTCATCCAGCTCCAGCTCACAACTGTCGGGATTGACCTGCCACACGCGCAAGGTCGCACCACGGCTTTCGCACAGTTTGACCCATGGGCCGATGTTGGCCTCATGATCGCAATTGGTGACGATGATTTCATCGCCAGGGACGATTGATGGGGCGATGGCGCGACACAGAATTTGCAATAAGTGGGTAGTCGAGCCGCCCATGATCACTTCTTCGGGATGCTCGGCGTTGATCAACTGCATGACCGAGTGACGCGCCTGCATCACTCGCTCGCCAGCGACAACGGAAGGTTGATAGGACGCACCCAGTTGCACACTGTTGTTCAGCAGGTAATCACACACCCGCTCAGCCACAGTGCTCAACACCATCGAACCGCCGGCGTTATCCATGTAGGCATAACCATCGGCCAGACCTGGAAATTGCTTGCGAACGTAATCAATATCGAGAGGATTCACTCTACTTTCTCCAGCCGGATTCAATGGTGCAAGATGGCCTGCAGGAACGCTTTTGTACGAGGTTCCTTAGGTGCGGTAAAAAACGGTTCAGGGATGTTCTGCTCAACAATGCGTCCGCTTTCCATGAAGATCACCCGGTCGGCGACCCGACGGGCAAAGCCCATCTCATGGGTGACCACGACCATCGTGACGCCGGAGCGAGCGAGGTTTTGCATGACATCGAGTACTTCGCCAACCATTTCCGGGTCGAGAGCCGAAGTCGGTTCGTCGAACAGGATTGCGCGAGGTTCCATGGCCATGGTGCGGGCAATGGCAACTCGTTGCTGTTGACCACCGGACAATTGGCTGGGGTATTTGTGCGCGTGATCTCCCATGCCGACCTTGAGCAAAAGCTCCTTGGCCCTGGCATGCGCATCACGCCGACTCAGACCGCGAACACGGATCGGCGCCAGCGATACATTGTCAAGAACAGTGAGGTGCGGATAGAGGTTGAAGCTCTGAAACACCATGCCCACTTCGCTACGAATTGCGCTCAGTCGCGGACCGTTTTCAACCCGCTCACCGGCCACGCGGATATGGCCTTGCTGGTAGTCTTCGAGCAGATTGATGCAGCGGATCAAGGTCGATTTTCCCGAGCCGGACGGGCCAAGAATGACCACCACCTCACCTTCTTCAACCTGCAGGTTGATGTCGCTCAACGCTTTGAAATTGCCGTAGTACTTGTCGAGTTTTTCAATGTCGATCAACGTGCTCATGCGGTTTTTCCTCCAGAGGCGTTACGACGCTCAACCCAGCTGACCATTTGCACCAGCGGCAACAGCAGTAACAGATAGAGCAAGGCCGCCCCCACCAGCGGTGTCGGGTTGGCCGCCAGCGCCTGCGCCTGGGTTGCCTGCTTCAGCAAGTCAGGCATCGCTACGACTGAAGCGAGTGCCGTGTCTTTCATCACGTTGATGCAATTGCTGGTCATGGGCGGCATCACAATGCGGATAGCCTGCGGCAAAACCACGTCGCGCATGGTGTTGAAGAAACTCATGCCTTGAGAAGCCGATGCTTCGAACTGGCCACGGGGAATGGCCTCGATGCCTGACCGAAAAATCTCCGCACTGTAGGCACAAGAGACAAGCGAGAGCGCACTGGCAGCAGCCGCAAAAGACGACAGTCGAATGCCGACAAAGGGCAGCGCGTAATAGATGAGGACCAGCAAAACCAGTAATGGAATGGAGCGCATGATATCGATGTAGATACGCGCAAGCGCTCGAACAGGTGCGTAGGAGTACAACCGCAGCAATGCCAGCAACAGCCCGCCCACCAGGCCCAGGGCAATGCTCACCACCCCAAGCAAAATGGTCACGCCCAAACCGCGCATCATCAGCGGAAGCGAATCGACGAGCACGTTCCAGTTGAAGAATGTCTGCAAAAGATCCATGGGATACCTCGGTCAATACAAGTGGCGAACAGGTGTCGCCACTTACATGCATCATCAGCAGGGCTTACTTGAGGACGGCTGTCACTTTCAGGGTGCTCGAATCTTTATCGGCGTCGGCGCCGAACCACTGTTTGTGGATTTTTCCGAGCGTGCCGTCTTCTTTCATCTTGCTGATGATGTCGTTGACTTGATCGCTCATCGCCCAGCCTTTGGCATGCATCAGCGAGTAGCGCTCACCGGTAGGGATTCGAGCAATGATGGTGTATTGCGGCTTGTCCTTGATGTAGTAGAGCACTGCCGGAATGTCGCTGAGGTAGCCATCGATTCGCCCGGAAGCCAGATCGAGCATGGCTGGCGATAGCCCTTCATAACGCGAAACATCGGCAAACTTGTACTCATCCTTATGTTGGTTAATCCACATGTCACCCGTCGAGCCAGTGTCGACACCCACCACCTTGTCCTTCATGTCAGTCAGGCTTTTGACCTTGGAAGTAGTCAGTGCGGTGAGCGACTGGTCGCTGTCGAAGTAAGGCTGCGCAAAGGCTACCGACTCCAGGCGTTTCGGGGTAATGGTGATTGAGGAGATCGCGATATCGACACGGTTGGATTGCACGGCACTGAACAGGCCGTTGAAAGGAATATTGACGAACTCGACGCTTTTTCCGGCGCGCTTGGCCACCTCTTTTACAACATCAACTTCAAAGCCGACAAACTCACCTTTGGAATCCTGAAACTCCCAGGGCACGTTGCCAACGTTAGCACCTACGGTCCAGTCCGCGGCCCAGGCTGGCAGTGAAACTGCGGCCGTCATGAACAATCCCAACATCACTTTCGCTTTCATGTTTGCTCCCGATTGTTTGTTTTATTAGGTGCTAACAGCGGTGGATCTCGTACAACGTGGGATCGAGAGTAAATCAGTGGAGCATTTGTTTCAATACCTTTCGTCCGTGAATTTTTTGCTCCGAAACCGGCGTTCTCTTTCCCGAAAGGTGGCGTTCAAAGGCTTCTTGGCGCCATAGATGAATCCCCCCTCGCACAAAACCACCCTCCACAAAAAAGCCCACTGACAGTCACCGGTGTTGCCGCTTATGTAAAACAGGCCCCCCACCTCAGCCCGGTGCGGGGGCCTTTTTGATTGGCGGCGGAAATCACCACCGCCTAGACTGGTATACCGACCCCCGGCCCTCTGGTTTGACGCACCGTCGGCCGCTCATTCGCCTAGGAGCCTCCCCATGCCGCGCTCAAAAGAACCGTTGCCGGATGACCCGCTGCCGCTGCGCCTGCCGAATGGCCGCCCATGACCGCTTTCTGACCTTTGCGACTGAGCGAAATGGGGCCAAAACCGGGTAACAGCCCTCCGAATCTGATCAGTCATTAAGACCGAGGAACATCAGAACACTTAAATTTCAGAGTGCGGGATAGAAAGATCCAGCACATCGAGTTAATGCGTCCGGAATGGTCTAGATTTTCATATGAGCATCTTCACCGACTCTGGCGTAGCCATTGCTTTAGGAGACGCTTTTATCACGGGGAGGCTGCTATGCATTACACAGGTTTGGTTGAGTCGGACAGTCGAATCAGTGATAAGGATTTTGCCGCCCTTCTGGAGAGCGGTCTGATGGCGAATGATCCGAGCGTATTGATTGCTGCACTGGGCACAATTGCGCGAGACAAAGGAATGAGCCGGCTTTCTCGCGAGACCGGAATTAGTAGAGCCACGCTGTACCGGGCATTTTCTAAGGATGGTGATCCGAACCTTTCTATCGTTCTGAAAGTGGCCACGGCCTTAGGCATCAAAGTCAAGATCGTTGTCGCAACTGTTCCCAGAAATGGAGGCAGTTCACGGATATAAACACCACGGAAAAAAGCAGCTAAACGTGTGAGTCCGTCCGATGAACGTCGCCTATGGGCCGACTTCTGCCTCTCGTGATGGGCAGAAACGACCTAGGCTGTCACGTCAAAATAGTCCTCCCAACGCTGCTGGCTCCCAGTTCATGATCACCAGTTCGCCACTGACATCAGCCTTGCCTTGCCGCTGATTCGTCGTGGTGTAGCGGATGTCCAGCGTTTCGAAGTGAAAGCCTTCAAAGACCCGGCGAATGTCCGGATGATCGTTGATGCTGACCATCACCCTGCCCTTGCAGCGGCGCATGAAGTCGGCCATTCGCTCGTAGTTCTCAAACGGAAAATCCACCCCATACCCGGCGGTCTGCCAGTACGGCGGGTCCATATAATGGAAGGTGTGGGCACGGTCATAGCGTTCGGCACATTCCAGCCACGGCAGGTTCTCGACGTAGGTACCGGACAGGCGTTGCCAGGCAGCCGAGAGGTTTTCCTCAATCCGTAACAGGTTGATCGCTGGGCCGGTGGTGGCGGTACCGAACGTCTGCCCGGACACCTTGCCGGCGAAGGCATGGTGCTGCAGATAAAAGAATCGTGCAGCGCGTTGGATGTCGGTGAGGGTTTCAACGCGGGTCATTTTCTGCCATTCAAACACCTGACGCGAACTGAGCGCCCACTTGAACTGACGCACGAACTCCTCGAGATGGTTCTGCACCACGCGGTAAAGGGTCACCAAGTCGCCGTTGATGTCGTTGAGCACCTCCACCGGCGCGGCCTGGGGTCGCATAAAGTAAAGCGCAGCACCTCCGGCAAAGACCTCGACGTAGCATTCGTGAGGGGGAAACAGGGGGATGAGGCGATCGGCCAGACGGCGTTTGCCGCCCATCCAAGGGATAATAGGGGTAGACATAGATAGCAAGACCTTTACTGTATAAATAAACAGGTGCTAGGCTCGCTCCGCTTTGTGCACAGAGCGGGAGCCTTGGCGGGACTTGCAGGGACAATCTGCGGGGACGGTGGCCAGGCTGAATGTTGACGCATTCAGCTTGGCCGCTCCTTTACTTTGAAATTAAAACCTCGTTGACCTGGGACAACTCACGCGCCCGGGCCATCAAACTGGCACTTTTAGTACGACTTTCTGCGGCTTCCCTGACGCCTTGGCCTTGCCCTCCTTACCGCCGTTGCATTCCACCGACACCGTCCACCCGGATGGGGTGAAGGTGTGATCGACCGACTCCGCCAAATACTCACCATCGAGCCCACGCTTGAATCCCTGCGCTTCGATCATGCATTCGGCAAACAGGTCCGTCCGACCCGACAGGTCGAGGCGCACCGAGGCCGTCGAACGATTGAACGCCGCCAGGCGTGCCTTCGCCGCCTCATCGGCCGCCGTGCAGTCCGGGTAGAGATGGCGGTCGGTATGCACCGGCGGCAGGCCCTCGGGCACGTTGGGGTTGTCCAGGTGCGATACCATCAATTCACCGCTGGCCGGGTCCTGGTACTGGGTGCTTACGCCCTGATGGGCACTGCGATCGCTCAAGCGAAACTGCCAGCGGGTCACGTCATTGCGTTGCAAGGTGATCACACCCAAGGCCTTACCACTCGCACTCTGCCCACCTTGTCGCGGCAGAACCAACAGCTTGCCGTCGGCCACCTTGGCGGTGCAGTCGTGTTTCTTGGCCAGGCGGGTGATGAAGTTGAAATCGGATTCATTGAGCTGATCCATGCGCGGCACACGAGTTTCGACCGGGCACGACGGCTGCCAGCCATTTCGCGCGGCCACATCGCCGACGATCTGCGCCAGACTGACGTCTTCCCAACTGCCACTGCGGGTGGTCTTGCCGCTGCCGCGCATATCGCTGGCCTTGCCGCTGATCACCAGCGTGTCCGGCGGGCCGGAAACGGCCACCTCGTCCACGGTGTAGCGGCCCATGCGGGTCAGGTCGGCGCCGGCATAACCCAGGTAGACTTCGATACTCGCGCCCCGCACGGGCAGCGACACCGCGCCGTCCCGGTCATCAATGCGCAGCTCAAACGAATCTGAGGCCATACCGGGCCGATCGGAGAGCTGCAGCGAGACCAGCCGATCATTGATCAAGGTGGTGATGTCGGCACCGTCGGCGACGATGCGGAAAAGCGGTTGCATGTCGGCACTCCAGACAAGAAAAAGCCCGCACTGAGCGGGCTGAGTAATGGGATCAATCCCACAGGGAAATCACGCTGTCGGGCTCGATCACCAGATCCGGCAGCGTGATCAACACACCCGCCCGGAACGGCTGCGGCTCATCGGCCAGGCCCTGATTGGCCGCCAGCACCGCTTCGACGCTGCGGTTCAGGTGGCCGTAATAGTGGTGGCACAGGGTGTCGAGTAGATCCCCGTCAGCTGTTCTGCAAGTCATCGCCATAACGGACAAACTCCAGTGAAAAGCCCTGCTTGCGCGGGATCGCCCCAGGCAGCAAAGCGCTTTGTTCTTCGTCGATGTTGGTCAGGCACCAGTTGCCCAGCACCTCGCCGTAACCGGTGGTCAAGTTCAGCGGCAACAACTTCGCGCCGATGCTGCGCAGCGTATCCAGTTGCTTCAGTCCGCCTTTGTAGCTTGGGTAGATCGCACCCTTGATCGTGATTTTCTCCTCGCCCTGACCCACGGCCTGCTGCGCCGGACGCCGGGTCAGGCGTTCCTGCGCGGCCCAGCGAAACGACGTCTGCCGACGCAGCTCGTCAAAGGCCGCCGTGTCCAGGTTGAAGTAATACGGCCGCTCGTTGGCCTTGAGCGGATAGATGATCAGCAGATGCGGGAACGGCTTCACCGCGTCGGGAATCGGCGACATGTCGCCGGCAAACCATTCCGTAGGGAAGATATTGCCCAGCGCGGCATTGGCCTTGCCGGCGACCTTATTGAACGCCGCGCCAAAGCGGCCAATCTGCTCAGTCAGCGCGGAAAAGTGTTGCTCGAACTGCGCTAGGGATCGTTGAGTCTGGTTATAGAAACTCGCGACTTTGCCGATCTTGGCCTGCGCCGAGTTGATCGCACTTTGCAGGCGGCGGGTTTTGTCACTGAGGTCTTCGCTGATAAAAGGCAAGCCTTCCAGCGCATCCGCCGCCCCGCTGATTTCGTTGAGCGCGCCATTCATGGGCCCGGTCATCGACTCCAGGTCAGTGCGGCCGGCCTCGCCGGCGTCGACCATGTACTTCAGCCCGCCCTGCAAGTGTTGCAGGTAGGTTTTTTCATCCGACATAACATTTCCTCAACCCACATGGGGCGCATCAAACAACTGGCGGGCGCGCGCCTCCCGGGCGAAGTCCTCAAACTGGCGCTGCAGGTGCGGCATCAACGCTTGGGCCAACTGCGCCGGGTCTTTCACATCGCCCTGCACGGTAATGACCGGGGCCGGGGCGAAAGTAAATTGTTGATCGACCTTCGGCCATTCGGCTGCCTTTGCCGCAGGGGTCGCCATCAATGCCGCCGCCGTCACCGGCGCGGCGGGAGCGTTTTCCATCGAGCGCACGACCGCGCCCACTTCCTGGCCGGCAGCCATGGGCAAGATGCCGATCGGCGCTTTGGCCGGCGTGTCCGGCCCGCCAAACAACGCCTTACCCATGGTCGCGCCCAGCTCACCGCCGCCCCACGCGCCGACGATGCCACCGATCACTCCGCCAATCGCGGTGCCGAGCAGCGGAATGACCGAACCAATGGCCGCACCGGCTGCTGCACCCGCCAAACCACCGGCCAGCCCACCCGCTGCCTCACCGTAGCCCGCGGCCTTTTCATCAAGGGTGGTCGCATTCTGGTACGTGTCCAATGCCTGAACGCCGGCACCGACCACCGCCAGCGCCCCGCCCACTTTCATGCCACGGGACATTCGACTTGCAGGGCTTTTGCCCTTTCCGCCCTTCCCTTCTTTGCCGTGATCCAGCCCGTCGTCTTCGTCGTCATTCGCGTTGGTCACGAACACCCGCTGCACGATGTTGGACCGGTCGCCAGCCGAACCTCGCGCGATGTTGGCCAGGCCCCGGCCAATCTTCAGCGTGGCCCAGGCTTTGCCCAGCACCAATGCCCCGGCACTCACTGCCGCCAGGCCCAGCACCACTTGGGGCGCTTGCTCGGACAACGCGGTCAAGCCCCGCGCCGCGCCGGCGATACCGGTGGCCAGCGCATCCGTCGCCGGTCGCAGGGCGTCACCAATGGCCCGCAGCGAATCGTTGAACGCTTGACCGGTTTCGGCCCAGCGTTGCGACGAGCTCTCGCGACGTTCGCTCAGGTTTTTGTCGAGAATGTCCTTGCGCGGGCCGCTGGGGTCCGAGGCGCCCTTTTTCAGGTCCGCGTAGAATTTTTTGTTCTGGGTGTACGCCATCAGGGCGGTCTTGACCTGCATGTCGGCAAACAGATCGCCGGTCCGCAGGGTGGCGGCCAAGGCATCGGCCATCGCTTGCGCCTTGGCCGGGTCCGTCTCCTGGCTGATCTGGGTCAACCCCTGATCCAACTGCTTTGACTTTTTCGGGTCGGTCTTTTCCACATACCGGCGCGCCAGTTCGAAGCTGGCCTCGAAGGTCGACAAGCCCTTGCCAATGGCGGCGTTCATCGAGCCCTGATAATCAATCCCGGCATCGGCATACCCTTTGACCGTTTCCTCCGAACCGATTTTTGCGACCCAGTTTTTTAGGTTGTTCGCCGCTTCATCCGCACTGCCGGCGCTCTTAATCTGCACCTGCAGCATCGCCCCCAGTTGCGTGACCGCCTCCTGGCCGGTGATGCCGGTGCCGGCCATTTGCGCCAACAGCTCTGGAAACCACTTGGCCATGTCGGCCGCCTCGAAGCTGCCTTGCTGACCCAGCAGGGCGACCGAGGCCAAGGCCTGTTCCATTTTCTGCGGGTCGGTGATCTTGGCGTTGTTCTGCATCGCCAGAATCATCTTCGCCGTATCGGCACCCGAAGCGCCCTGCCCGACCGCAAACTTGGCGGCCACCGGAGCGTATTTCAGCGCTTCGGTCAGATCCATGCCGCCACCGACCAACTGGTTCACCAGCTCGGCCACTTGGGTGTTGGCCATACCGGTGTCCTTTGAGGTCTGGACAATGTCGCGGGCGGTGTTTACTTCCTGCTGCGTGTTCGCGGTACCGGACTTGATCGCGATGTCGCGAATGATCGCCTGAAAGTCCGCACTGATTTTGGTCGGCACGGCCGCCAGGGTGGTACCGGCCACCGCCGTACCGAATCCACTGCGCAGGCTCTCCTGCCCGTCCTGCACCTGGCCCATACCTTTGGCCTTGAACTCGGCACTGCGCACCACCTTGCCCAGCGCCAGGTACTCCTGACGCAGGCGCCCGACTTCAACACCCTGCTTGCGCAGGCTGCTGGTGTTGGCTTCCAGCTTTTTGAGCAAGGCGCCGGCATTGGCCGCGCCGCTGTCGTGGGCTTTTTTCCATTCCTCGCGCAGGCGCATGGTCTCGCCGATGACTTTCTGCAAGCCCTTGGCGCGCGTGGTTTGCGCCTCGAGCTTTTTCATTTCACCGCTGACGTTCTTGAAGGCCGCGCCGAGGGATGAATCGACAGCACCGCCAATCACCAGCCCGAGCGAGAGTTTGTTCGACATGGTTTTCACCTACGTGCGACGGGATGGGCTCAGTCCGTGAGCCACCAGACCATCTCGGAAAACGACAGCCCCTGAATCTCGGCCGCCGAAAAATTCAGCTCGACGGCCAAGCGTTTGGCCAGGGCTTTTTGCAGTTTTGGGTTAAACCCCGTCGTCTGCTCCCAGACGAAAATAGGCGGTCTGCAGACGACGGTAATCACGCATTAGCAGCCCCTCCAGATCGCCCCGGCCGATGCTCGCCAGGCTGCAGAACAGAACCATTTCCTGTTCTTCTTCATTGGTACCGCCCTGTAATGTGGCGGCGCGCATTTCGCGTACCGTTGGCTCGCGCAGGGTCAGCTTGTCGACCTTGATACCGTTGGCCTCGCTCGGTCGAGACAGGACTACGGTGACAATGCCATCACCCAGTTGCAGCCACTTGGGCAGGACGTTGTCTTTTGCATTACTCATGGTGTGGCTCCTTACATGCCCAGGGCAGACCGCACGGCGGCCAGTTGGTCGACGCCGTCAATGACACGAATCGAGTTAAGGGGATCGATTTCAAACATTACGCTGCCGTCGATTTCCAGCTTGTAATAGGTCACCGCGACGGCGTACTTGAACTCACCTTTTTCGCCCGCTTTCCAGTCCCCGGGATCGACTTCCTTGAGGCCCCCTCGCAGGGTGGCAACCACCGCCTTGACCGAACCTTTCTCGCCCTTGAAGGCCCCCCGAAACGACGCGTTGAACCCGGTCATATCGGCCTGACCGAAGAACTTCAGCACCTCGCGACGCACGCCGTTGGTGATGAAGCTGGCCTCGAGCTTTTCCATCCCCACGTCGAGCTCGACCGCCGCGTCCATGCCGCCCGCACGGTACTCGTCGGTTTTGAGGGTCAGCTTGGGCAGGGTCAGGCTCGGCACGTCGCCTTGCAGGCTGATACCGTCGACAAACAGGTTGGTGTTGTAGAGCACTTCCGGAATCATAAAGCGGCCTCCTTAGGCGGCGGTGTCCAGCACTTCAGTGATCCACTGATCGGTCACCTCCACGCGGAAGTTCGGGTTTTCGGCCGGCGGCACATCGGTGAAACGGATGTTCCAGTACACCTTGCCGTCGCTCAGTTCGCTGGAAGTGTTCAGCTCTTCGTCGGCATACACCTCGAAGTTGATGATTGCGCCCTGATTCTTCAGGTCGCGCATGAACGCCTGCAGGCCTTCGGTCACGTCCTTGACGTAGGTCGCGGTGATCGAGCGGTCCACCGCCCACTTGTGTGCGTAGAGGATGGCGTCCATGACGATGTCCAGCGTGCGCACGCGGGTGACGAACTTCCATTTCGCGTCGCTGGACAGCGTGCGGTTGCCCCACAAGCGATAGCCGTCATCACGAATGATCGTGGTGATATTCGCGTTATTCAGCACGTTGGCCCGACAGGAAGGATCGCCGTCGAGAAACTCGATCGGACGCGTAGTGCCGGTGATGCCGACAAACTCCTTGTTCGACGGCGAGGCCCAGAAACCGTAGGTGGCATCGGTCCAGGCAAACAGGCCAGCAGTCCAGGCCGAAGCCGGCGCGTTGATCGTGGCACTGGTCGTGGTGTCCCAGAACTGCACGCCCGGATCGACCATATAAGCGTGTTTGCTGCCGAAATTGGCGGCATAGGCAATCGCCGCTTCGTCGGTGGTGTTCGGCCCGTCGATGATGGCCATGGCGCGCATCTTGTCGCCCAACGCCACCAGCTCGGTGCCCACCGCCAGTGTCGACGAGTACCCCGGCGTCACCAACAATCGCGGCTGGGCGTTGAACTTGCTTTTGCCGTTGAGCAACGCCTGCATGCCGGTACGGGTGCCGTCGGCCCAAACGCCGCCGATGATCGCGGACAGTTGCTCGGCCGCGTCGTCCAGCAACGGCACACCGACGGCGACAATCACCGCCTTGGCCCGCTTGAAAATAGCCTTACAGTCCTTGGTGATCGCGGCGTCCGGCCCCCACGCCGCGACTGCCTCGCTTTCGCGGGTGATCAGCAGCAATTCATTGGCAGCGGCAGTGGCCGGCGGGCCCACGGTGAAGGTGTTGCACAGGCCGATGATCGACGCGGACGGGGTGGCGATGTGGCGTGCCCCGGTGTCCACCAGGGTCACGGTGACGCCGTGAAAGAAACTCATTGAGTGATACTCCAAAACGAAAAAGCCCCGCTTAAGCGAGGCTATGAGGGACGTGACGCGTAATCGAAAAGGAAACGCCCCGGCAATGCGGGGCGTCAGGGGGTCTGCTGATCCGGTTTATCCGGCCATCTAATCGTTAAGCGGTCGGCCTCACTGGACGCAGGGTGGAATCCGGAAAGTCTGGCGACTGGGGCCAGTTGCGAAGGTCCACGCGGTACTGCCGCCACTGCGCAGGCGTACTCACAAAAGCAGGATCACCGTCCTCAGCTTTCAGCAGTTCCACGTCCGCAACTGTCAGCTCTTGATCACGCCACGAACGCTCAGCATGTTCAGCATGGACAGCGATTGCGGGGCTTACTGGCAGGGCACCAACATCGACGCTGTATTCCTCAATATAATTGAATACCGCTACAGTGGCCGGAGCGTCATCACCTTTAACTGCCGTAAATGGAATCCAACCGTACACTTCGTGAAGAACTTCACAGTCAATAGCCCCATCCTTAAACTGCTTCAGGTTTTTGACTTCATAAACCCACGGTGCAGGTGGCTCAGGTGGCGGTGGTATATCCGGTGGAACAAATTCAGGAATAACGTGTGGTTCAATAACTTCGCCAAGCATTAAGCGACCCTTTTACAAATAGTTGTTGAAAAGACATTTCCCGCAGAACTATTTGAAACGCCCCCGCATACCATCCAAGTACCGCCGGGAGCCCCGTAGTTCTCGCCACCCGCGTTTGACCAACCCAGATACCCCCCTTCCACTAATGTTCCCGGTGGTATTGCGCCCGAGTTTATATTCTTAACAACAATAAACATCCCATAGGTGCCCACGCCGCCGATCGGTTGCGCGGCTATTTGGGACATCAAATTCCAGTAAGCGATATAGTTGGCGGCGATCCAGCTACTTAAATAGCCGCCCCAAATTGGCCCGTAACTGTTGCCATCAGTGCCAAACATGGCAACACCGGAGCCGGAATAACAACCGCCACCGGCGTAAAGTCCTGCGTTGGCTGTAATGTTGCCGTAGGACAACACGCCCGCCGCGTAAGCCGTACCTCCGATAGATATGTCAGTGCCAACGTTTGCCGTGTTCAAGAGGTTGGCGTGACCGGAAACCTGTATGCCATTGACGAAAGCCGGAGCACTCAGCGCTGCGTACAAGGCAGGGTCAAAATTTGATGTATCCCAGACGGTTTCCCATTCGTCCCAAACACCGGCAATCAAGGCCCGGCGGTATAGGGTCTGGTCGTTAAACCCATATAGCTCCTGAAAGGCGTATTGCCCCGGTGTAATAACCGAGACGCGAACCCAACCCTCATAGAGTTCACCATCTGGCGCTCCCGTAGCACCACCGACGTAATAGAGGGCGGACACCGTGTTCAGGTCGCCGATATCTACAGCACCCGCCATATAGGCGGGCCCGCCCAAGCCGAACGCTCCGACCTTCATCAGCGCATCAGCGGTTACATCGTGTAAGTTGGTTTGAGCATCGAGGTATGCGGCGGTTCCTAACCCCAGGTCATCGCCTGTCAGCTGATCACCGCCTGTCACCAAACCTTGGGCATTCACGCTGACGGTGGAATAGCTGCCCGCTGCAACGCCGCTGTCGGCCAAAGTGATCGCTATGTCAGCGTTGGCGGTACCATCGAACGACACGCTGCCGCTAGCCGCCCCGGATACGCTCAGCGTGCGCGCTGTTTCCAATTGGGTGGCCGCCACCGCGGTTCCGTCGACGGGCAAAGCATCGGTGATGCCGTAGCCATCCAGAGTGGTCGGGTTGGTACCGGCGACCACCCGCCCAAGGGCATCGACGGTGACACTGCGAAAGGTCCCTACGCCTGCCCCACTGCCACCCGCGATCATGTCGAACTGCAAACTGGTGGTACCGAGGTTGATCGGCGCGTCGGTGACCAACTGCCAGAGGCTGTCGCCGTTGTTCGTGCCCTGCTCGACGTGGATAAACAGCCCCGGGGTCACTTCCAGGCTGTTGTCGGCATCGGCGGCCCGCGTCCAGCTGTCGGCGCTGGCGACATAGATCCCGTTGTCCTGTGCCAGCGCCTGAGCGGTGACCAGCACTCGGTCACCGGTGGCCACAGCCACGTCATCGACCGTCTGCAGATTGCTGAGGGTAATGGCGGCGGTCGCTGCCACTCGCGCCGATTGTTTGTGATCCAGCTTGGCCAGTTCCTCCTGAATCTTGAGGTCCACGTATTCACGCGTGGCCAGCACGACGGCTGGGTCAATCTTCAGCACGATGTTCGCCGAGCTGCTGACGATGAAATTCATCCGCACAACCTGAGTCTTGCCGCTGCCCTGGTCGAGCAACGGTTTATAGCTCGGCGCACAGTTGGCCACCGCCACCAGGTCGCCGTCGACGTCATATAGACCGATCTCGCGAATCCACTCGCCGCCTACTTCGGGCGGAATGATTTGCTCGGTGATCACTGTGTTGGGGTTGGCCGGATCGACTCGGATCTGATTGATCGGCGCCCGGCGCCATTCGTTGATCAACTGAGTTTGCAGGCGGTCGGGAATCGGGTCGGTGCCGTTGGCATCGCCCAGGCCCATCTCGGTAAACATCCAGTCCTGGCCCATGGCGATGGCATTGGCGTGCTTGGCTTCGCCCACGGCGGTGAGGATGGCAAAAAACTGACTGGTCTTATCAATCATAGGGATAAACGTCCAAGGTATCGGTTTCATCGACGCAGAGCGCCGGGCCAAAAGTGCCGGTCACGTCGATGTCTTTCGGGGCTGGTGGGAATACGTCGATCTCTTCGCCTTCTTGCACGCACACAGCTATGCCCAGTACGCCCTCGGTCTGCAGACTGAGCGCCAGGTTGGTCATGTGCCGGCTAACCGGGCGGGCGTCGTCGATCAACCACGCCAGTTCCTCGTACAGCTCCTCGGTGATGCCCGAGTCATTCAGCCCGACCTCCAGGGCAAAGGTGCCGGGAACGCCTTCCGGCACGGTGTCGAACCACTCGACCACGTCGATCAGGTAGCCCAAGGGCTCTACTACTCGGCGCAACGCACCAATGGTGCCTTTGCGCGCATGCACGTCGTACGCCGAACGGATCGCCGTGCGCTTGGCCTCCTGGGTCCAGTTGTTGTTCCAGCGGTCCACCGACCAGGACCAGGCCAGATACGGCAGCAAGTGCTCAGGACACGAGTCGGCGTCATACAAGTTGCGTAGCGGAATCAATGTGTTTTCGTAGTTGGCCGCTTCCACGGCCAGTTCCAGCGGCGTGCTGTTGAGCGGTAACTGACTGCTCATGTCAGGCCCCCAAGGTCACGGTGTATCCAGTGCAATACGCTGCCTCGGCCTTGCTGGGTTTGAGATCGGTCCAGCCCAGCAGCTCGACCCGGGCGATGCCGGGAATGTGCAGCTGTGCATCGACGCCCGAGCGCGCGACTTCCAGCCCCAGACGGCGACGTGGGTTGATCCACTCGCTCAGGCGCTTCTGGCTTTCAGCCAGGTAGGCTTCGTTTTCCGGCCCCGGGGCCTGCGGATACAACACCGCCTCGATGCGGTAGTCGATCACCGCCGCACTCTGCACCGTGAGCCGATCGGCCACTGGCCGCACATCTTCGTCATTCAGGTGCAACCGAACCTGTTCGAGTAACTCGGGCGAAGCGGTGCCGCTGCCTTCGAGGCTGAGCACGGTGACCACCACCACGGCCGGCGATGGGCTTTCTGCCGTGGCATCGGCCACCAGCCCGGAGGCGTTGCGCGCATGCAGGATGTAGCTGTTACGCGGCCCTGCCGTGGTCAGCCCCTCATACGACAACTGCACCCGCTCGCGCAGGGCATCGTCCTCTTCGAGCACCTGCGGCGTCGGCGGTACCGTGCTCGGATCTCCGGCCTGAATCACCAGACGCTGCAGGTTGACGTTGGCAGCCAGGTGATCGAGGTCGGCCCGCTCGGCATGGGCTAGCAACAGCGCCTTGCCGGCATCGTTGACTCGCGCCCGGTTCTGCAAGGCGCCATACGCGGCCTGCTCGATCAGCTTGAGCACCGGATCACTTTCCAGCTCCGCGCTCCAGTTGTCGCCCATGCTCAGGCGGAAGGCTTCAAGTTTCTCTTGGTAGACCGCCTCAAAGTCGAGGTCTTCCAGCACTTGCGGCGGCGGCAGAGCCGCCAGTTCCATGGTCATGCGGACACCTCCAAAATCACGTCGCTGCCGAGGTACTGCCCGATCAGCTCAAAGGTGATACGCCCTTCGAGAATGGCCACGGCGCGCACCCGGCCCAGTTTCAAGCGCGGCTCCCAACGCCCGAGCGTGCTGGCCACTTCCGCTTGCACGGCACTTTTCCAGCCGTCATTCACCGGCAAGTCGACAAAGCGCCGCAGCTTGCTGCCGTACTCCGGGCGCATGCGGCGGCTGCCCAAGGGCGTGGACAAGATGTCCTCGATGGACTGGCGCAGGTGATCGAGGCCGGAGATGAGTTGGCCGGTGCGGCGGTCCAGTCCGATCATCCCGATCACTCGATCAGCCCTCGACCGCGACAAAGTCCTTGCGACCGTGCAAATACTCGATCGCCACCGTGTCATCCGAGGCCACCACAACCTGGCCCTTTTCCACTTTCAAGGTGCGCTCGGCGTCCAGCAGGATCAGCACCCGCGAGGTGAACAGCGTGTCGCGAAAGAAGCTCAGCGTGGCCGGCGCGGGTGCAACCGTGGCGGCCGGAACTGGCGTGGATTTACTCGTCATGATTTTTTCTCCAGACATAAAAAAGCCCGCACGAGGCGGGCTGAAGATGATGTGCACTCAATGCGAGTGGTTGCTGCTGTTGCCTCCGGCATCCATGATCGTGCCGGCGCCGGTGATGTCGCCGGATACGCTCAGCGCACCGTCGATGTTCACCTCACCCGCCAGCGTGATCTGGCTGGCCGTCACCCGGACTTGAGACGGCGTCACTTCAAACTGCGAGCCACCGACCGCGATGGTCGCGCGGCTGCCGTCGGGTAACGCGATGCTGTAGCTGCCGGCTTGCCAGTCGTAGACCAGTGAGCCGCCATCGTCGAAGTACCAGGCCTCGACGTGATCGCGGTTGTCCGGCGGGGCCCCGGCGTTGCCATACAGCCCCGGGATGAACGTGCCCATCGCCGGATCACCGCTGGGGCTGAACAGCGCGCCCTGCTCATTCAGGCTCGGCGCGCGCCAATGACGGGCCTTGCCCGCCGCCAGACTGTGCCAACGCACCCAGGCACTGACCCAAGTACCGGCCTTGACCCGCACTCGCCCGGCCATCAGATCAATGCCGACCACCACACAGGGCATCAGCATCGCAGCGATCATCCGGTCATGTTCGGCGCTGGCGTATCCCATGCCAGATCCTCCGGCTGAAAGTAGTGATCTTCATTGCCGGTACCGGTGCAGCCATCGACGTTCAGGTACAGCGTGCCAGGAGGCTCGACTGGCCACTGCCACTCGACTTCGCCAAGGTAGATCTGCTGAGTCCATTCCACCACCCACACGGTGTAGCCATCCAGTTCGGGCTTGGTCCAGTCTTGGCGCGAGGCCACGAATTGCGCCTGCTCGACATTGTCCAGACCCCAGGTCTGCCCCCGAAGGAGGATTGCTATTTGCGCCGCCAATTGGGCACCGAGTTGCTGATGCCGGCCCAACTCGGGCGCGACAATAATTCGCGCTTCAAAACGTTGGACCAGCACCGTTTCACCGGTACCGATGTCTTGCCCGGGCTCAAACTCCACCGGTTCCAGGAACACCGCCGGCAGCGCTACCCGGTCCTGAATGTCTGGACAGGTCGCGACAAATCGCACAGAGGGCAGCGCTTGGCGGAGGTGTTCCTCTATGGCGGCGTACAGCGCGTCCAGCGAAAAAGCAGGATCAGACACGGGCGCTCCCCTTCAGGTACTTATGCAGTTCAAAGTTCATTTCCTGCTTGAACACGATCAGCAGGCGCTCATCGGCTTTGTTGGCCCAGGTGTAAAAAGGCTCTTCGGCGTCTTCGAGCGAAACCGTGGCCTTGGCGAGCGGAAAACGATTGTCGTTTTCCGCGATCCAACCCGAGCTCTTACCCCCTGTCGCGGATGCGCCGCCGGGATAGTCGTCCGGGTTGAAATGTTTGCTGGAGGTACGAATCCAGATATCCGCCTTGTTGCCATACACACGCTTGTAAAAAGCGCCCTGATACCGTCGTCCCGCCACCGAGACACCGGCCTTGCCCTGACGGGGATTCCCTACCCGGCTGGCGTCCATTGGGTTGGTGCCGAACCAAAGTTTGCCCGGTTGCCCCTGGCCTTTGATGGGATAACAACGCAGACGCTGCCGCACTGCCCGCACGGCAATCCGCTCCTGCTTGCTGACATCGCGCGCCATGTGTGTGGCCAGCCACCCCAACGTCTTGTTAATCGCCCGTCGTTGCGCCGCGGCCACGGCCTTGGGCATCACCTTGGCCAGTTGTTCAAAAGCCTGCACATCGTCAGCCGAAAGCTGCAGCGACACCGGCACAGCACTCATGCTTTTAACCTCAGCGACAAGGCCACCAGCCCATCACCCGCTGGTTCCAGGTGCGTCAGGGTGTACTCGCCACCGCCGTCCAGGGCGGGCAACTCGATGAGCACCGTTTGCGTTTTTTCCACGCCCGCGGCATCGGCGACCCGAATGTGAAAACACGGCTCGCGCAGACCGGTGTTCAAGCGACCGATCTTGGGTTGCAACCAGGGTGCCGAAAACATGCCCAGCACCCGCCGACCTTCGATGTAGCCAACGTCGGCCAGGGTGTCGAACACCACGCTGTCGATTTCCGCGACCAGCTCTCGAAAGGCCATGATCAGAGCGTCAGCAGGATCTGCGCCCGCGGACGCGTACACAGGTGCAATGGGTTGGACTGGGCTTCGCCGGCCATGCCCTTGTTGAACGGCAGTGGTTCCAGCTTGCTGTAATACGGCAGGCCTTGGGTATTGGCGGTCTCCATGTAGTCCGCAGGGGCAAAGCAGGAGATGTACAGCTCCGGCACGCCTTCAGGAATCAATAACGCCTGATCGTCGTGGATAAACGATACGCCAGCGATGCGCCCCCGGTAGCGCTCCCAGACGATGCCACCCAGCTCGAAACTGTCCCGCGCATCGCCACGCAATTCCGCGGCCTGGATCGTATTGAGGTAGGTTTCCTCAACCGATTTGTGCGTGATCAGCTTGTTCCAGAAATTCTTGCCACAGAAGGCTCGCGCGCCCGAGCTGGTCACGCTGCCCAGCTCATCGTCTTGCATGTCCAGCGCTTCGGCGCACTTGACTCGGATCTTCGTCGCCGAGTCGTTCAGGCCCATGGACAGGCGTTGTTGCTCCACACCAAATGCCTGATAGATGTTCAGCAGGACCGTTGAGCCATCCGCGTCCAGCACCAGACCATTGAGCGCACCCATGCGCTGAAATTCATGGGTGGCATCGAGTTGACGCTTGGCTTTGCTCAGGCGCGTGTTTACTACGCCCTGCACCGCCTGCAGTTCGGTGGTCGTACCAAAGGCGCGAATGCCTTGAATCTCGTCGGCCTTTATGGTGAAACGCTGCGGCAGGTGCACGGTGTTGAACGGAATCATCTGCCGCTTGCTGGCACCCACGACCAGCCCCGAGGTGCCGCGCTCACCCGCCGGCACCAGCGCCAGGGTGTTACCGTCCTTTTCGATCTGGACGGTCAGGGTGCTGATGCCTTCCTCGCGAAACAGGCCCAGACTGCTGATGCGCCCCGGCAAATATTCCTGTTCGTTGATCGCTGCGGTCAGCGAGGACACCGAAAATACATCGTCGTTAAAAATGCCAATATCGGCCATAAAGAGGCTCTCCAGAAATGCAAAACCCCGCACAGGGCGGGGTTGGGGAAAAGGGAACTGACTTAGCGGGCAATCACAAACTGAGTCGCCAAGGCTGCTTCAGCGTCAGCGTCGAAACCAGTCAAATGCACCTCGCTGACCTCGGCCAGTCGCACCACCGCACTGGCTCGACGCTCCTCGGTCGATTCGCCCAGTGGCCCGTACAGGATGCACGTCGCCACTTCCGTGCCGTCGGTGGCGACGGGATCGTAAGGCGCAAACTCATTGGTCGCGGTGACCAGTCCCAGCACCTGGCCGGCATTCAATGCGGGGCCAGCGGCCACCAGAATGGATTCACGAGAGATCTTCCCGGCCCCTTCGGAGAGCAGAAACTCGCCAGCGTGTAGCGTTTCGTACTTTACGGTCATGCTCGTGCTCCTTTTGCACTGTTGGATTGCCCGGCATGGGCCGCCGAACGGGCGGCCCAGATCGAAGAAGGATTCGGTTGTTTCGCCTGCACCTTCGGCGCGGGGTCATCGTCGAGGGGCACGCTGTTGTCGATTTCGAAACCGTTGCCGCTGCTGACGATCTTGTCGAACAGCCGCGCCCGCACCGCGGGCTCATCCAGCCCCGCGGCCACGTAATCGGCGCTGAGCTCTGGAAGGCGTGCTGCGACGCACAGGTCATGCACCGCCTTGGCCCGGGTTAGCCCCGCCAGGACGATCTCCTCGCTTTCAAGCTGGGTCGAACTGAGCAACGGCGCGACCAGGTTGCTGATCCCTGACTCGGCACAACGCTGAGTGATCAACAACGCCAGCTTGGCCGAGTCGACCACGGGCGCGGGTGGATCGTGTGGCTCCAACTTCGGATCCGGTTCGGGTGCCTCATCAAGTTGGGCCAGCAGTTCGGCCGGTGCGTGCTGGTAACGCTGGAGCACCGCGCCCTGTCCCAAACACGCTTTGACCTGAACCCCGTCGCCGACCTCATCGGCCAAGCCCAGGGCCACTGCTTCATTGGCAGTGAGCCAGGTTTCAGCGGCGACCATGCGCCGCAGCTCAGCTTCATCGATGTTCGGTGCCTTGGCCATGTAGGCCGCGATGATTGCCTCCATGGTTTGGTCGAGGACATCGGCCACTTTACGAAAGCTGTCGGCATCGCCGGCCGCATAGGTCCACGGATTGTGGATCATGTACATGGCATTGGCCGCGATCACCACCTTGTGGGCACCGCACACCGCGACACTGGCCGCGCTCGCAGCCAACGCGTCGATGCGAGCCGTGCAACGCTCGCCCAACCGCGACAAGGTGTTGTGCATGGCCAACCCGTCGAACAGGTCGCCGCCGATGCTGTTGAACGCCGCGATGACCGGTGACACGCCGTCATCGACGGCGCGCAGATCCTGCATGAACTGACTGGCGGTAATGCCCCAGGTACCGATCTCGCCATACACAAAGACTTCGATCACGCGCTCGGTGGCTTCGCCGCTGGCGTGCACGGCGTACCAGCTTTTGTCCTGCACTGGCACGTGTTCGCCGGCCCTGTTGTAAATGCGCGGAGTCGCGTTTTTGCTCATGTTTGCTCCTGGTCGTCGAGCGCCTGAAGCAGTTCGACGAGCGTGCTGTAATTAAGACCTTTGCCCCGAGCCCGCTCGGCATCGGCGGCGTTTTCTTCGTCCACCGTTTCGGCGTCATAACCGGTGCGCAAGACCATCTCGCTGCGCGAGGCGAAGCCGGCGTTGACTTCCATCGTGCGGGACTGAACATCCTGAACCGGATGGATATAGGCCCAGCCTTGTGGCACCCAGCGCGTGCGCAGGTACTCACGTCGGCGCTGGGCATAGTCCGGCAACAGCACGGCGCCACTGAGCACCGCCATGTCCATCCAGGCGGCCCGCACCGGGCGACACAACTGGTGCACATACACACCAAATTGCAGTTGCTCCAGGCGACGCCGGAACTCAGTGAGTACCACGCGCAGTGCGCGGTCATTCACCCCGCGCATGTCGCCCGTGAGAATTTCGTAGGGCATCCCGGCACCGGCGGCCGCGGCCATCAGTTGCTGACGCATGAAGTCCGCGTAGTTGTTACCCGCGTCCGGTGGCGTGGAAAACTCAACCTCCTCGCCCGGTAACAGCTCCTGCATGGTCCCGGGTTCCAGGGCGACCATGGGCGTGAATCCATCCGAGGCAAGGTTCAACGGCGCACCGGTCACCGGGTCCACTGGAGTCTGGATGTCATCCGGCGATGGCTTTTTGATGAAACCGGCGAACAGATTCGCCACCTCCTGACGGAACAGCACCGCATCGTCGTAATTGTCCAGGCTGCGCAAGCGTTTGAGGACCGGCGACAAGCGTGGCAAGCCGCGCAACTGTCCCGGCTCGACCGGCTCAAAAATGTGCAGCACCTGGCTGGCCGGCACCCGCACCAGCTGGTTGTAGCCACTGTTCAAGGACGAGGCATCTCCGGGATGCGAACGGTACATCCAATACGCTACCCGACGGCTGTCCGGAGTGAACTCGATCCCGGCGCGGATAACGTTGCCATTGCGCGCCGCCTCGAACTTGTCGTGCGGCACAAATTCCGGGGCCAGCACCTGAAGCTGCAACGGCACCACCAAGCCTTCGTCGAGGCTGCGCGGACGCAAGCGAACAAAACATTCACCGGCCGTTTCCACGGTCCGCGCGATCAGGGCCTGTTGTCCGTAGAAGTCAGTCAGACCATCGGCATCTGACTCTTCTGCCCAATCGGCCCAGAGTTCCTGTAGCAGGTGCCGAAGTTCATCGTCTTGGGTTTTGGGCCGCGGCGTGATGCCGGTGCCGATCAGATTGCTGACCCGTTTATCGATGACGTTGAAGGCGTACGGGTCATTGCGCACCGCTGCGCGGGAACGTGAGCGCAGGTTGCGCAACGCCGGAATCGCAATGCTGTTGAAGCCGGCGTCGGGTGCATCCCAACTCGCGGAACGACGCCCTTCGGCGGCCCCTTCGTAACTGGCCTTGATGTTCGACGGAATCAGGAAACCGCTGCGGCCCAAGGTGGGAAAGTGACGAGCCATTACAGTCCCTTGCCTCCATGATAAAGCCGTACGATGCGCGACCGAGGACCAGCCGCCGCAATCAGCGAGCTGCGAATTTCATCGCGTGCCCTGAGCAGTTCGTCGATGTCGCGGTACTCAACGTTGCGATCCGCGTAGCGCACGATTTTTTCGCCGCGCGCGATTGCCTTCTCGACCGCATCGAGTTGCTGTTGGGTAAAGGCCATGGGATCGCTCTAAAGTAAAAGACAACGGGGTGTGCAACTGAGCGTTTTCACTCAGCGTCGTTTTTTCAGGTAGCCGCTGTTGGAGGTGCGACGCTGTGGGGGGCGTGCAATCAGCACCGGTGCTCCGGCTGACTTGACCGGTGGCGGTGCGGGATCTGCAGTTGGCTGCCGTGATATCTCCGGAGCGCTGACACGCTCAAACGTGACAGCTTTCTCGCCCAGTGGCGCCGCCTGAAACAGAGCATTTCTCACCCGCTCCCAGTCGTGTTCCTTGTAGCGATTCAAGCCCAAGTAATGCGCCATCGCCAGGCTGTACACCATCAAATCGAGGGCTTCGTTACGCTCCGCTTTGCCCTTGACCCATTCAATTTTTTTGTAGCCTTTGACGTAACGGGTCACCTTGCGTTCGGCGACACATTGGGCAAAAAAATCATCGGGCAGGTCGTTGGCAAAGTGCAATGCACCGGGACCGTCCTCCACTGGATAGCGGTTGTAGATCCAATCTTTGGCGGTGTCAGTGCCGACGAACCACAGCTCGACGCCCTTACGTTCGGTCTGACCTTTCCAAGTGACATCCATCATCGATGGCCGCTGCGCAATGACCGGTCGACCCGGCTTGCTCGCGCCCTTGACGGCGAAGATGTTGCGCCAACGCCGCAGCCGGCAGAACTGGTAAACCTCGTCGGTGTGGTTACCACCGGAGTCGATGCCGGCCGCCCGGATCGTCAGCTCCACACCACACGGGTGGGGGTAACGCGCCTTGAGTTTGTCATCGAGCACCGACCAGGTGCGGTCGTCGGACGGATCGCCCCAGATCACCTGGTAGTCGATGATCCAACGCTCCATGCCGGCGCCCCAACCGACCACCATGAACTCCAGCCGGTTGGCTTGGACATCCACCGAAGCCGTGAGCATCAACACAGCAAACGGCATCGAACCCAGCCCATAGCTTTCCAGGCGTGCCCGCGCCATCAGGACATCCGCTTTGTTTTGCTCCTGGGCACTGTCCCAAACCTTCGCCAGACGGGTGTTGTAGAACACCTGCATGGGTTCCAAATCGCCGCGAGACATGGCGGTTTTGGCCTTCTCGAACTGCTTGGCCAGTGATGCCCAACCGGTCCAGCCGGGAGGCGAGTACAACGCATTGAGGTTGAAGCCGACGGTTTCGCCATCACCTGTGGCATGCGCGCGCCACTCGCCCTTGGTCAACATCTCGCCCTTGTGATGTTCTTCGATCAGCACGTCACAGTCGGGCCCGGCGCACTCGTAGTGCGCCAGTTGGCAATCCGCCGAGTAATGCAGGCGCTCCCATTCCAAGACTTGCATGTGCCCGCAAGTCGGGCATGGCACGTAGTAAAAACGCTGGTCGCTGGTCTCGAACAGATCGGCAATACGCGAAGCCCCTCTGATCGTCGGCGAACTGGAAAAGTAAAACTTGGCGTTACGGCCAAACGTACTGCCCCGGGTTTCAGCCAGCTCGATCGGGTCGCCCTCCTCGCCCACGTCCACAACCCAGCGATCCACTTCATCGCCGTAGATATAACGGGCCGACAACTCTGACAGGTTCGCCGCCGAGCCGGCGGTGGTGACATACAACGAACCACCCTCGAACTCTTTGGTGTCCATGGTGTTGCGTGCAGAACGCGAACGGTTCGCCGCCACCCGTTCGCGTAGCACCGGGGTGGCCTTGATGGTCTTGCCGATGCGCGACGAGACTCGCTTGGCCAATCCCAGGCTGGGCAATAGTGTGAGAATGTTAGACGGTGCCATATGGATCAGACCGCCAATCCAGTTCAAGGCGATCTGGGTTTTCATCAACTGCGAAGCCACCATGGTCACCACGCGCTTGCACGGATGTGCCGGCGATAGGCAACGCATGGGCTCGCGGGCATAGGGTGTTCGCGCTGTGCGGTACTGCCCAGGTTCGGCAGCCCCTGCATCACGCGGAATGCGCATGAACTCGTCAGCCCATTGATCGATCCAGACATCCGGCTCGGGTCGCAGCCCGCGAAAGTACGCCTCCCGGTACACCGCTGCACCGTCGGGCATTTCCGCTGACATGGATTAACTCGCTGCAGTCAAAGAATGGATGAGGTCTGTCGAGGCCATCCGTTCTGCATCGTCCAGCACCCGGCGCAATGCGGCAGTGAGGTGCTTCTCGATTTGCCAATGATCACTCATGGCCGCCAATTCGGGTGCCAGCTGTGGCGGCATGCCGAGCAACAGATCTCGCAACATCCGCCCCGTCGTGTACGCCGCCGTTTTAACGGCCTCCAACTCAACATGAGCGCCGCGATTTTTATGAAACTCGCTCTCTGTCAGGCGTGACTCATAAAATTCGCGGTAGGCACGAGACTCCTGAAAATCCGGGATGCCTTCGACAGGCAAAGGCGCCTGGAGTGGAGCAGTGTTTGGTGGTTCGTATGCGATGTGAGTGGCCGGGGTATTTCCGTCGGGCCTGCGCTGAATTCGTTCACGCTCGTGCCGCGCCGCCACGTTGGCTTTGCTCGGATCCGCGGTGCTGAACAGGAGTCGATCCGTAGCCTCGACATCCACCATGCCATCCGCCATCAACACCAAGCGTCCTGCCTTAGCCAACTTCGACACGTAGGGTTTCGACCACCCTTGGCGAGTGGCGAACTCCGCTTTGGTGAGTGCTGTCATGTCGATACCTTACGGTTAACCCGGCGGGGCCGAGAGTTAACCGAGTAAATTAGTCGGTTAACTCCTAGGTTAACCACCTCAACGCCACGGTCTGCTTGGCTTTCAACCAAATTCATGGCCGTTTTTTCAATCGCTTAGTTAACACCTGGTTAACTGCCTTAGTTAACCGCTCTGCAGGCCGCGGCCCGCATGGCTTACAGACGAATCAGGGGATAGTCGAGTTAACTAGGTTAACTCCTAAGTTAACCGCCCTGTATGCCGCAGCCCACAAGGCTTTCAGCCCAGTTAACCAATGGAGTTAACCAGTTAACTAACTTTGGTGGGGTGCCGCTAACGCGTTCGCGCGAGTCTTATGCCCCGTGTTCCTTGGAAGTTGCCAGGGTCCCCAGCGTCTGCCGAATGACGTCGCTTCACAGCCGCCCAAGCAAAGCGACCGACGTGCCGATGCCAACAAGAAGCCCGAACGCCAGCCCAGCTGTAAATGGCCAGACAGTTGCTGGCTTATATTGGAAATCGATAGTTTCAGCCGAAGCGACCAGCCCTTCTGGCTGCCCCGGCATTAGATCATCGCTTAGGGTGTGCTCCCGAACCAGATCAGAACGAACCAAAAAACCACGATCAGAACTACGGCCTACCATCTGCTCGTCTTTGTGCAAGACCAACTCCCCTCCGTAGTACACGAAACTGTCAGCTTCCACGCAAACCGGAGCATAACGATCAGGAAGGTATACAGCGAACGTGGATTGGCTCATCAACTCACCTCTTTGAAACGATAAAGACTCACCGGATGGCGAGCCCAGAGAATAGAAATAGGGTTCTGCGGCGTCTGCTGAGGTCACTGAGTGCGTTTGAAAGGGAGGCAGTCGACTTAGACCATCACCTATTACAGCGAGATGCCTTGTTTGTGGATCATGCGGATATCTCTGCAATCTGACGGGCAATTTCGTCATGGATCAGTTTGGCTGACCAGGTATGCGCGACGAGGTCAGTGCCTGCGACCAACAGCGCGGCATCACCCTCGACGGGAATGGCCGGCTTGTCGCTCAGGTCGTTGTAGCTACCCGAGAAGTCAGAAGTCCCACTGCCGATAGCAGAACGAGCGGTGGCGGCGTCGACACTCACCAGCACAGCCTTACCAACATCCGAGGCGTCCGAGATGCTCTCCGAGGTGATGTCACCTGGCGCACCATCGGCATTGCTCGATCCCTTCACCACAGCCTGGAGCACTTGAAAGCCTTCAGTGATGGAGACAGGACTACCGTACGGCTGCCAGCCATCAGAGATGGCCTGTGCCAGCTTGGCCGTCACCTCCTCAGGAGTGTCGGCAACGACAGTTTCGTATTGGGTGTAGGCCATTCTTTAAACCTCAAAATTGAATGTTTGAGCGGCAAGCGGCTGGCATGCAGCCGACTCAACACAATGGATTTAGCCCGTCGTGGCATAGCACAGCAAGAGCACAAGAGGCACCACCCATGGGCAGCGCTTCATGGAGCCGAATTTGATTTAGGAAACTTGAAGTCGGCGAACCGATCAGCTAGATCGGCAATCTTCTTCACACCAAGGAAACCGATGAACACCCCCGCAGCCGTTGCAAAGTTCTGCGGTAAGCCGAAGAACTCCAGTAGCGGAATCAAGCCAATGGTGATCAGCGTGCAAAGCGAGGCTTCAAGCAGTGCCTGTCGTCGCGTGCCACCGCCGTAAATGATGCGCAAGGCACCCACCACAAACGACAGTGCTCCGGCGTAGATCGTCGGTGCATGCTGCCCCAGCCATGCGAGAGCAAGCAGCCAGGTGTCTGGTTTGTCGGGCATGTTTGTCATCCGAATTTCTCCCTTTCGGGAGCGCAATAGATTCGGCTCCAGCAGCACTCCCAGCTTGGAGCGATGGGTATGGCGGAGCCGAAAACGAAAAAGCCCTGCTCGATGGCAGGGCTTGTAAATGGATACAAAAAAACCGACTCAATGGTCGGGTTCTTGAAAGGCGTCTCGCTGCGTCACAGCAACACACGCTGCTATAAAAGCAGGTCTATTCCGCGTGGAAAAGGCTTTTCCTCTGAAAATGAAAAATCGCACCCAACTCGACCATACGTTTGCTTTCGCGTTGCCCATCTCACATAAGAAATTTGCTCATCACTCTTTAACCACGATGGAGAGAAAACTACGCAATTCAGTCCTGTGTGAGAGGCAGTAATCACCCCGTAGCTGCCGCGGGCGACAGGTGGCATTCGGCCAATAGCAGCCGTTAAACCTGCTATCACTAACGGCCATCAGAAGGGTCTCATGCACGCTACGGAGACAAAAAACCACATAAGATTTCAGTCGAGTTTGCGAATTCTTCCCAAAAACATTGAAACTGCCTCGATTCGGCTATCCTATTCCTCATACCCAGCGAATCATGGACGAACCTATGCGGCAACGAAATCTCACAAATGGCTCTGACGAGATCAGAATCAATGCTAACGACACCTTCGAGCATAATTATTGGGGAAAAAATTCGGCGTAACTACGAGCGAGCTCAAATCCGCAGTGAAAGCGGTGGGCGATGCCCCTAGCGCGGTCCATAGTCAACTTGAAAGCATAAAAAAACTCTAATGATACATGCTCTACGTGGTGAGTCGTCGATGGACAGATTTATCACTGCGAAACTGGTTCAAGGCTATCCAATTCTGGGAAGATCGCGGACGTAGACCAAACCTAAAATACAGGTCGATTCAATCGTACAGTGACTCGCAATCCTTTTTGGCTTAGTTCATCTAAATAGTTAAGCGTGACACTTGCATCATTACGACTGGCTATCGCGCTGACAATAGACAAACCTAGCCCTGAGCCAGCTTCACCGGTCCCCAGGCTGCGGTAAAACGGATCGAACACCAGCGCCTGTTCTTCGGCGCGAATGCCCGGCCCCGAGTCCTTGATTTCGATGAGCGCGCCCTGCTCCGTCCGTTCGACGCTGAGGTCGACTCGTCCGCCCGCCGGGGTATAGCGGATGGCGTTATCCACCACGTTCTTGATCAGGATGAAGAGGTCCAGTTCGTTGATGACGACCTGCACGTCCTCGACGCTTTCCACGCCGATATCGATGCCTTTGTCATCTGCCAGTGGCAGCAGGTCTTCCAGCACTCGGCGAAACACTGCATGCACCGAAACGGCGACCTCGGCGCGTTGCGCGATTGATTGCGCGGCGGCCAGGGCGAGCAACTGCTCAATCAGCTTACGACTGCGTTCGATCCCCTGAGCCAATGGCAAAAAGTTCTGCCGGGTGACGGCCGACATGGGCGTAGCGGCCAATCGCTCTGCCTGCAGGGACAGCGCCGTCATCGGCGAACGCAGCTCATGGGCGGCATCGGCGATAAACCGCCGCTGCGCCTCCATGGCCTGAGCAACGCGGCGGAGTAATCGATTGATCGCCACAACGAAGGGCCGGATTTCGTTCGGCAGGTGCTGTTCATCAATCGCATGCAGCGCCTGTTGGTCACGCTGATCGATTTCCGCCGAGAGCGTCGCGATCGGGCGAAACAGCTTGCGCACCAGATCCCCTACCACCAACAGCAGCACCGGAAACAGAATCAGAAATGGCAGCAGACTGCGCCAGGCGCTTTCCCGTGCTTCCTTGTCGCGCACGTCGGCTTCCTGCGCGACGGCGATGCGTTCGCCTGCCGATGTGGTTCTGACCAGCACACGATAGTTTTCACCGGCGATATTCAGCGTTACCAGACCATCGGCCAGGGTCAGGGGAAAGGGCAACGGAATGCTCGCGTCGTCAGTGCCGACGGCTTTGCTGCTGTCGGCCAGGTACTGCACGGTGATTCGGGAGTCTTCGTCATCGCCAACGACCTGCCCGGCAGCGGGATAACCCAGGGTCATATGCTGGCGATCGAACAGCAGCGCCACCTGGCGCAAGCTTTCGTCCTGCATTTCGTGCGCTTCGTCGAGCGCCGAGATGAACGCGAATGCACCGGCGAGCAAGGCGACGATGAGAATGGCCAGTGACAGCGTGATGGAAAGCCGTGACTGCACCGAGTCGCTCAAACGCCTTTTGAAACCATCCATCCCATCCCCCTGACATTCTTGATGATATGGTTTCCTAGTTTGCGCCGCAGTGCATGGATCAAAAACTCCACCGCGTTGCTTTCCACTTCGTTGCCCCAGCCGTAAATCCGATCCTCAAGTTCGCTGCGCGAGAGAATCGCACCCGGGCGGATCAACAGCGCCTGCAACAGTGCAAACTCGCGGCTGGAAAGCTGCACTTCGGCGATTTGAGCGGTGGAGGCCTGTTTGGAAACCAGGTTCAACGACACCTCGCCGTTATCCAGCAACGATTGTGCGTTTCCGCCGCGACGGCGCAATACCGCTCGCATCCGTGCCAGCAACTCGACCATGGCGAAGGGTTTGAGCAGGAAGTCATCAGCGCCACCATCGAGGCCGCGCAGCCGGTCATCCAGACCATCGCGGGCGGTGATAATCAGCAACGGCACGGGGTTGTTGTGCGCGCGAATGGTGTCCAGCACATCGAGCCCGTCCTTGCCGGGTAGGCCGAGGTCCAGCAACACCAGATCGTAGGTCTGGGTGTCCAGCGCCGCCAGCGCGGTGAGGCCATTTTTCACCCAGTCGGTGGCATAACTGGCTTCTTTGAGCGCAGCCTCGATGGCTTCGCCAATCATCAGGTCATCTTCGACCAGCAGAATCCGCATGCAGCGCTCCGACAGAAAAAGGCGCGAAAGTCATTGCCATCGCGCCTGTATTGAAGCACTTGAACCGACGTTTGTCCGCCGCCGGTTCAGCGCTGCGATCACTTCTTGCCATTCATCGAATCGAAGGCTTTGAGCAGATCGTCCATGGCCGCTTTGCAGTCAGCCTGCTTGGGCGAGCTGGCGCGCAGGGCATCCAGCGCGCGGTCAATGGCCTTGTCCAGCACATGCCAGTCAGCAGCGGCACGCGGCTTGATGCCGGCTTCGGCGGAGTCCCAGGTGGTCTCCAGATCCTTGATCCGGGTCTTAGCGCCGAGCAGGTCATTTTTCTCGACCCGCGCGCTGACGTCGGCGGCGATGTTGCGAAACTCGCTCAGGTCACCCAGCTTCGAGCCCGATTGCGGCGGCGCGCTCAAAGAGGTGGTCGGCGCACCGGCAGCGGGTTTGTCCGCTGGTTTCGAGCAGCCGGCGATGCTGCCGAGCAGTAACAGAGACGAGATGATCGCGGCGTGGCGAAAAGCGATTTTGAAGCTGTGCATATTGATTCCTTGATAGGTGTCTGAAGGTTATTCAATGGCGGTTTTACGGTTGACGAGGCTGATTTGCGCGACCGCCACCAACAACACGATGACGGTCAAGAAGATCGCGCTGGTCCAGGCGGCGCCCATGCCCAGGCCGCCGTAGGTCTTGGCCTGGGTCAGCAAGTCGCCGAGGGAGGCGCCGAACGGCCGGGTGAGGATGTAGGCGATCCAGAAGGTCAGCACCACGTTAGCCCCGAGGCGCCAGGCCAGCAGCGTCGCCGCAATCAGCGCACCGAAAATCACCGCACCGAGGGTGAAACCCAGCCCCATCGCTTCCGTGGCCAGATCCCCGGCGGCGGTGCCCAGGGCAAAGGTGCACAGCACCGTGGACCAATAGAAGAGCTCGCGCCGCGGCGTGTTGATTTCGCGGATCGACAGGTTGTTCTCGACGGTGAACCAGATCAGGAAGTTCACCGCCAGCAACACCGAGAACACCGCGGTGCTGACATACAGGCTGATGTCGAGCATGTCGGTCATGATGTCGGTGATCTGCGTGCCGACGATGCTCACCAGCACAACGGTCAGCCAGTAGATCCACGGCGAATAGACGGTTTTGCGCATTTGCAGGAACAACGCCCCCCCGAGTAACAGCGCCATGCCGATGCTGGTCCAGCCAGCGCCGAAGCCGGCATCCACGGCGAGGAAGTCGGCGCCGGTTTCACCCACGGTCGTCGAGAGAATCTTGATCACCCAGAAGGCCAGTGTCACTTCGGGGACTTTGTTGAGCCATCCGGCTTTTGCGGGATTCATGTGCGGTTCGCCTCTCCTGAACAGCGCTGAACTTGCGCTGTGGGGACGATACGACCCAATACTTAGCTGGGACTGAGGATTCGCTCAATATTAAAGAGCGCGGTAAAAACATTTACCGATCTCCGACTAAATCAAGTCGTCTTCAGCACCGGTTGTCTGAATCGCCCCTGCTCTCGTAGACAAATTCGACTGCCCCCTTTTGGCCGAAGGCGGCGTTCACTTTATTTTCGCTGGGATGCATCCGGTTCTCCGTCTTCTACGTCAATCAATCGCCCTCTTTCGAAGGGTGGAAGAATCAAGGAGATGCCATACACTCCAGTGGAGTCATACCGTCATCGATACGGTTCTGATGCCGAAGTTGAGAGCCGATTTCGTTTCTACTGGACTACACTTGACTATTTCTGCCCCCTAGAGACAGCAACGCCATCACTTTACGAGGGAAGATATGCGGGCTATTTCAACTGCTAATATCGCCTACGGAACCCAAATACTATGCATATTCGGTGCGTTGGGTTTGGTGTTCCTTTGGGGGCTTGGCTTAGAAGGAAGTTACGGACTCTACGCACTTGTACTGGGAGGCATTTTCATAGCAGTAACTTTGTGCGGGAACTACCTAGCAAATGGTAAAAAGCTAAGGTAGCCCCCTCAGTCCAGATTCTTAGCCTTGTGGCCGGTTCCTAATGTCAGCTTTTGGCCGATTCTGTTGAAAACAGTCGGTCATCCAAAACTGACTGCTCATTGGACGGTGAAAATGCCTTTTTGCGCGCTGCTACGTGAAATCTGAGTCCGCAAGCATCTGCCAAAAGTAAAGATTTCAATCTTGGATGCTTACTTTTCTGACGCGCAAACCATGGCCGACTTTTTCAACAGAATCGCCCCATAGGCGACGTTCATCGGACGGTCTCACACGTTTAGCTGCTTTTTGCCGTGGTGTTTATATCCGTGAACTGCCTCCATTTCCGGGAACGGTTGCGACAACGATCTTGACTTTGATGCCCAATGCCGTGGCCACTTTCAGAACGATAGAAAGGTTCGGATCACCATCCTTAGAAAATGCCCGGTACAGCGTCGCTCTACTAATTCCGGTCTCGCGAGAAAGCCGGCTCATCCCTTTGTCTCGCGCAATTGTGCCCAGTGCAGCAACCAATACGCTCGGATCATTCGCCATCAGACCGCTCTCCAGAAGGGCGGCAAAATCCTTATCACTGATTCGACTGTCCGACTCAACCAAACCTGTGTAACGCATAGCAGCCTCCCCGTGACAAGAGCGTCTCCTAAGGCAATGGCTAAGCCAGAGTCGGTGAAGATGCGCATATGAAAATCTAGACCATTCCGGACGGATTAACGCGATGTGCTGGCTCTTTCTATTCCGCACTCTGAAAGTTAAGTGCGTTGATGTTCCCCGATCTTCATGACTGAAGGGCAGAAGTCGACCCGCAGCAGCCGCTCAGCCTCCACTGAATTTGGCCGTTTGTTAGTTTTGGCGCGAGTGATTTCGCTGCAAAATGAGATTCAAGTGAAAGGATCGGGTTGAACCAGCAGAGTCGGCGCTTTCTGTAACGATTGATCAGGCTTTACCGAGCTACGCATTCGATTGCGGATGGTGGTCGCAATATCCTTCGACACCTGAATGGGAGTCGTGCTTGTCTCACTTGCGCAGAAGAGACAGAACTGATTTCCAGGTGGGCTAAGCAACCAGCAGGCAGAGCACTGTACGGCCTGGCCACCCCACTCTCGGGCTGCTCGGAGCCACTGGTTAGCGATCAACTCCTCTCGCCGCTTGAGATCGGGCGGCTCATCTTTCGTTAGGATCCCCCCAGTACGCTGTGCCTCCGCAATCTCCGATTGGATCTGCCTATGCGCTGCCAACGCGGCGGCATGCTCGGCCACCTTGACTGCTTGCGCATCTCGCTTCGCTTGTTCGATCGACCGCAGGCGACCCTGCTCCCTTTGCCATTGGTCGTTGCAGCGAACAACTTCGGCCGCGAGTTCTACGTCAGCACGCTTGATCAGCATTTCCCCCCGAATCGATCGAATCCATGTCCTGGTGGTGGGATCGGACAGAACGGCTCGTTCAAATGTTGTCGGATCGTTGATCTGGCTCAAACTGAGCTCGCTGAGGTCAATCTCAACTGATGAAGCTTCGATGTTAGA
Organism: Pseudomonas sp. URMO17WK12:I12; assembly: GCF_000514395.1. Classification (NCBI taxonomy): domain Bacteria; kingdom Pseudomonadati; phylum Pseudomonadota; class Gammaproteobacteria; order Pseudomonadales; family Pseudomonadaceae; genus Pseudomonas; species Pseudomonas sp. URMO17WK12:I12. The sequence continues at coordinate 297,476 of NZ_AZVV01000009.1, read as the reverse complement.
GAGCCGCTCGTACCGCTTGCTCTCTGTTCGGGCGGAGACTTTAATCCGTACAAACAACTGGCGTTTGCCGGAAGTAAGAACCGCATGGCCTAAGACGTCACCAAGGTCTACAAATCGTTCGACCTTTTCAGCAGTAGCTGACGTTTCCGGGAAAACTACTTCGCGAGACAGGGTGCATCCAGAGTCAGTCATGATGCTGAGCCGACGATGGAAAGCTGGAAGAATAAGGCATCGCTGTGCAGCAACTAGAGCTACAGCCGCCCGTCGCACACCAGCTGTGTAGCCGCTATCACAATATTCAGAATGGACATGGCGAAAATGCGGGATGACTTTCTGGCCACCATTCGCAGCATTCAGCGGATTGCGACAACCCGGGCAGATACAGCCACAAGCAACGCCATTTTCGACCTCAAAGGCCCGGAAAAACTTGCCCTCACGCTCACCGAATGGAATCTTTGTACCCTGCATACAACTAACTCTCGGTAGCACCATCAACGTAGCTAGCCTCTCAAAAACGAGGCCTATTCTCCAACGTCCGAACGACGAAATACCTAGTTGTGCAGATGGATGACAGACTTACGGCCAGGCTCAGCAGGGTCTTAGTCCTTCAGGTATTCAGCTGAGCCACTTACCTATGCTCCAGAATAACTGGACAGGTTTGCAAGTAAAAATACTAGTGGAATGTCCGCTTCTGGCCGATTTCCGCCCTGTGTCCTAGGCTGCAATCGGATGTCAATACATTCGGCAGGGCGACAGGGGTGGCCGGATTGGCAGGGAACACCTATGGCGTCTAAAAATCGTAATACTGACGCCTCGCCTCGCGCTACGCTCTATTCTTATACGGCCCAACTTGAACAGGAAGCGCCCATATGCTGCGCGTAAACGAATTATCCCCCATAGGCTCGCTCGACCCACTCTCTGTGGGTTTGCCGACGGAGTCGCTGCAAGGCGCTTGGGAGACGTCGCTGGAAAACATCATTCAGGCCCGCACGGAACTGGCCATTCTAGAGCACGTCTCAATCGCCCGGGGTTTTGCATGGGGTGTCTATGCGGGTGCGCTAGTTGACCATACGAGTTTCACTTCCATGGGCGCGAAAATCATCTTGGCTCACCAAGAGGCCTTAGATAAACCCAGGAACACCATCATCGAGAGCGGTTGACTGTAGTTCAGTAGAACCCATGCATGGTTGTGAATGAGAAGTGAATCATCCCGGATATTCTGGACCATCCGATGACAGCATTTGGCCGATGGCTGCCCTCCGCGGCAGGCAGCAATCAGCCAAAAGTTTAAGCAGCTTTCCGTATTTCATCGACAGCACAATCGATCCACGCGATACCTGCCCTCGCTAATTCCCGCGTCTTTCCTTCACTCATGCCGTAGTGCTTGCCAACTCGGAGCATGGGCCATTTAGCGCCGTAGTAAAGCCAAATAATATCGCCCATTTGTCGGTCACGATGTGAGAGCCGCGCAATCGCGCTATCAATAGCTCCAGCCCATTCATCTGTGATGCAATAGCTCTTACTAGCCGACACTTGCGGCACCGCCTGACGCATTAGCGCAAAAGTCGGTGAAATATACGTTGGGACTCCGGCCCCATCCATCCGCCACCAACCCCACTGCTCCACCAGGTATTCGGTATCGCCCAAAGGTCGACCTGCCGGTTTACGAATCATCATGCTTTCAATCCCCAGTGTAATTTGATCCGCCGGCACCGCGACGGTTGTTCTGCTGGTAGTACTCAGCCTGGCCGCATAACGTTGGACCCCGCTGCAGTACCTCAATTTCGCGTTGAGCCTGCTGCAATCTGAGGCTGAGCTGTGTCACCAATTCGTCTGTAGAAAGCATCAACCCACTCCCCGCCATGACCCAACCTGATCCGTTGCAATCGCAGCAAACCAGCTCATAGAAAACACCCTGCACCACCGCTTTTCCCTTGCAGGTAAAGCAGTGCTCCAGCTCAATCCGCGCCTTACGAAAACTATGGGCCTGGGCATTTTTCATGTTTTCAAACCTCGCCCTTAACAAATTGCGGAATGGACTCGCAGGCCACGCTGTTCAAGGCGTCTACGAGGTTTTGCGATTCTTCATATCTAACGCCTGTCTGTGCATGAATCTTTTTGAAGCCGCGGCTATCTAACCAGTGGTGCCACTTCACCAGCGCCAGCCGACGCTGCTCCTTGGCCTGGGTGTTGATGTAGGTGGAGGCGATCTTGCCGAGGGAGTGGTTCAGCAGCATTTCACCGATGTGACCATCAACGCCAAGGTCGGTCCACGCGGTACGCGCCACCTTGCGCAGGTCGTGACTGGTCCAGGCGCCCTGCCCTAATCGGGTGAACACTGCACTGGCCTGATTCTCGCTGAGCGCCTTCCCTCGGCGAGATGGAAATAGGAACGGCCCCTCATACCCTTGTGCGACTTGCCGTTCTCGGTAGCGGCGCAGCAGTGCGCAGGCTTGGTCAGTCAGCGGCACCCGCAACTCGGTCTTGCTCTTGGTATTTTCGGCTGGCAGGAACCACTCACGTTCAGGCAGTGCAATGTCGGCCCAGCGGGACTGGCGGGTTTCGCCGATACGGGTGCCGTGGCACAACATCATCAAGGCCAGCATCGCGTCCCCTGGCGCACTCTCGAAGCGTTTGGTGAGCAGGACCACCAGCTCGGGTAATTGGACGTCGCGCAGCCGCGCAGCCTTGGGCAGGATGCGCGCTGTCGTGAAGTTGCCGAACTTGAGCTCGGCCATCGGGTTGATAGGAATCAGGTCCAGCTTGCGGGCCTGCCGGAAGGCCATGGCCAGCAGGCGGTAGAGCTGCTGGACGTATGACAGCGACAGCTCTGCCTGAGCCGGCCACATCAGCAGTTTGTCCAGTGTCTGGGCGTTGACGTCACCAATGAGCAGATCATCCAGGCGTGGCTTGAGCTGGCAGTTGATGGCTGACTTGATGGCTGACCGGCGCTTGGCCGAAAGCGAACGGGAGCGCGACATGCGATCAGCAAACCAGTCGAGCAGCTCGCCGACAGTGACCCAACCCGAAACGCTGGCAGCGCCATCGGCTGCCACGCGCAAGCGCACCGCCGGCAACGCCGCGACCACCTGCTTGGTGGACAGGTCGGGAAAGGCGCCGATGCGGTGCCACTGCCGTTTGTTCAGCAGGTACCACGACCCGCGCGCACGATTCTTCGCGAAGCGAAAGTGCAACGCAGGGTGACTGGCATCACGCAAGTCGCGTACATGCAGCTTCTTCGCATTGCGTTCGATTTCGGCATCTGACAGTTTGACGGTCAGGGTTTTCACCAGCGCGTTCATGTTCGTGCACCGGGGGTATCGTCGAGGTCAACGACCTGGAAGGTGGTTGGCCACATCCAGACGCCATAGCGCTCGGCCATCGCCTGATTCGCGAACAGTGCCAACGCGTGGTCCGGTGTATCACTCAGGTCCAACTTGAAAGAGCAGCAGAACACGGCAAACCGATAGTTTGCCGGATCCGGAATAGCCAAGCGGCGATCGGGTGTTTCCAAGCTGATCCCCATCAGAAGCCCTCCTTACCGCGTTGAGATTCCCACTCGAATGCCACGCCAATGCACCCGTTTTCGCGGATGCGGTCGACACAGCGCGCGCCAATAGCGTCGTTCAGTTCTGCAGGAGAAAGGTTGCTGACGATGATCGTCGGGCGGCATTGCTCGTAACGACCATTAATGATGCTGAACAGCGTGGCCAGTTCGAACTCGCTCTGCTTGGTGGCGCCGACTTCATCGAGCACCAGCAGGTCCGCGCCAATCACCTCACGCAGGATGTGCGCCTCGGACTCGCCCGAGCGATCATTGAACGTCGCCCGGATATCGCCGATGAGTGAGCCCACCGTGCGGTAGATCGCCTTTACCATGCATTCGTTGATCAGGTGATTGGCCGAGGCGATAGCTAGGTGCGTCTTGCCGGTGCCAACCTTCCCCAGCAGCAACATGCAGCGACCTTCTCGGCGATGTTTCGAAAAGTTCTCGACATAATCGGTGCATGCATCCAGGGCAATCTGCTGGGCAGGGTGCGATACGACGAAATCGGCAAACGTCTTTTCCGCGAAACGTTTTGGAATCCGGGCGCTCGACTGTTGAACAATCCGAAACTGGGAGCGCTTGCGTTCGAGCTCTTGCATATCGCGTTGGTTACTCGCGCAGATCGGACAGCCTGACAGGCTGCCTCCCTTGAGGATGACCGCTGAGTAATCGCCATGATCGAAGCAGCTCGCTGGTTTACGGCCGATGACGCGGAATTTGCGGTCTATGTGAGCACTGAGATTAGAGACGGAAGGTGCCATTGGCGTTCTCCTTGGTGCCAGCCTTGTAATCGCGAGTGTCGAAGCCGGAGTGGCGACTGACTGGAAGTGAATGTGCGAGGCCGACCGGCTTGTCAGGGAAGATCCCTGTCCATCCGTTGCTGATCGAAAGGACCAGCACGGAATCAGGGTCTGGGTGTGCCGCCAAGGCCTTGGCTTGTTGTTCGCAGCTTTTGGCGGTAAGGGGTTTGTGGATTTCCTTGCGGTGCTGGCACCAGTCGGCCCACACCTCGACGCTGACGTTTTCCGGTTTGACCATCAGCGGATCAAACTTTGCCGATTTGCTTGGCGCATCAGCGCCCTGCTTCTCCTGATTACTGGTTACCTGATTGGTACCCTGATTACTGGTACCCTGATTTGTCGGAAATTTTTCCGACCCTTCTCGGATTTTTTTCCGACCCTGTTCGGAAATTTTTCCGACCTTGCTCGGAGATTTTTCCGAGGCAGATCGGATTTTTATCCGACCTTGGCTCACATCAGAGATCGGATATTTTTCCGATCCGTCCAGCTTGCGATTCCATTCTTTGGCCTTCTCGGTCAAACGAAACAAACTGATATTTGCCGTGTGGGATAGCTCAATCAGCCCGGCGATTTCGAGTCCTTTGAGAAGTCTGTACGCGGTATCAGGTTTGTCGGTGAGCAAGGGCAATTCCTCCACGATCTTTGCCTTGCTCAAGGCAAAGAAAATCCCGTGATCGGTCTTGATTGGCCTTGCCCAGCTAGGGCACTCGTAGACAAACGAAAACAACAACGCCTGCTGCGAGTTCAACCCCCACTCCAGCGCTTTGACCTGGTTGATCGTGATCGTGAACTGCATATCAATCCTTTCCGCCTAGCGGTCGGGCTGGACGCTTCGACTTGTGCAACTCGATCAGTGCGGTCACCTCCTCGTGCCTCGCAGCCAGGTGCTTGGCATGCAAGGCCAGAATCTCCGATGCTTCCACGGCAGTGATTTCGCCGTCCTCCAGCGCGAGGGCAAGAAACTGGTCAACCCGGCCGCGCTTCACAGAAGTACGCAAAGAGCGCTGGTGCATGTCTACGTTGTCGAGATCGCCGACTTCAGGCAGGCGGACAAATACACCGCCGTACATCGCGCAGATGTAGTCCGGTAAGCGTGTGGTGCCCTGCTCGCTTTCGAGGACGTAAACCTCCTCATCGCTAAGAGGAACAACACCGCCGCTCTCATAAACCTGATTCTTAAAACGCTTCAGTTCGAGACTGAGGCGAGCTGAAGCGCATACCTGGCCGCCTGGGTATTTCTTCGCGACCTCGATCACCACTGCGCGACGGGTTTCTAGTACTGGCGATTTCATTGTCTAGTTTTCTCTCGGCGCCATTGCGCTCAAAGTTGGCTCATTAGATGGGCAGCATCCGGCGACGCGTCCTTTTCGCGCTTTGAACCGGGAACGGTCTAAGCTCTTCCGCTGTGTAAGAGCCATCTGCGTGCTCCGTAACAAAAACCTCACGCCCTGCCTGCAGAGCTTTATTTATTGAACTTTGGGTCATGCCTAACAAATTTCCGGCCTTGGTCTGCCCCTTCTCGGTAGCAAATTGGCTGAGGGTGAGTTGACGCACTGTCCGGTCTCCGGTGGTGTATCTGAGCCGACAATATCTCCCATGGAGCTTTTTTAATCAACTCCATTGGAGATGGATATGTATCTCCACCGGGAATACTCTTCGGAAATGAAAAACGACAGACGACCATTACTTGAGTGGGAAAAGACGGAGTGCGCCGCATTAAAAGCGGAGCTGGCTGCCTACAATGCGCGTGCGCCAAAAGGCGAGAAGCTGACTCAAGAAGAGATCGCACTTTCCGTAGGCATGAGCCAAGGCACGCTAAGCAGTCACTTGAACGGTAGCCGTGCGCTCAACAAGGAAATGGCAGCTGAGATAGCTAAAATGCTCGGCATACCCGTAGAGAGATTCAGCCCACGGATTGCGAAAGAAATCTCCGAATTGGCGATTGCCGCCAATGCTGCGCCACAAGTCGAATCACTGCAGTCAAACGTCGAGCCTGGCCCGCCAATTACCAGTGCTCCTCGTCGAATCGATGTTGTCGGAACGGCACAACTCGGTCACGAAGGCTACTGGACCAGTCTTGACCAGGCTGCTGGCTGGGTTGAGACCTACTCTAGGGATGAAGACGCCTATGCACTCCGACTCAAGGGTGACTCAATGGCTCCGGCAATTCGTAGTGGTTGGATCGCCGTCTGCGAGCCCAATCACCGCCTAGTGCCAGGTGAGTATGTGATGGTCACCACCACTGATGGGCAGAGCATGGTTAAAGAACTGCTCTTCGAAAACGAAGAAGACGTCAGCCTCATGTCGATCAACTCGGCTTACGGTGAGAGGCTGACAGTAGCTCGGATTGATATCGATAAAATCCATTACGTAGGCGCAATCCTTGCCCCTAGCAAGGTGCTGGGCAGAATCTAAATTTGAGCCCTTCGACTTGTCATTACTCCCCCTAGGCACCTCCCTTCTGAAGCCCGCTAGTTGCGGGCTTTTCTCTGCTAAATAATTGTTTTTAATCGTTAATCTTTAGCGCTTACGCAGCAAGCCATTCACTGTATATCCATACGCAAAAGGAGCAGTGCGATGGCAACATCGAAAAACAAACCAACACCGCCAAACTCGTTTGACCTTCTCGGACTCCGCATCCAAAAAATCATCAGCTCCCCCGCTGCCCAAAAACGAAAGATGGCGGTCATTCGAAGAGGCGCGGATGAGTGCCAGGAGGACTGGAAACGGCTTCTTGACGACATAGCCGATACCGAGCACGTAATAGTGAGTCGAGAAGAAGATGGCGCCGCCCGCGTCTCTTGGAGCCTCCCGGCCAATATCTGATCGCCAAAAAAACTCGCGCAATGCGGGTTTTTTTATGTCTATCGGAATATTTATCTCCCCAGGAGTTGACTTAATTACCTCCCAGGGAGATATTTAAGTCGTCGCCACGAAGCAACCCGGCGATGCGGGATCTCCCGCCGCTCCTTAACAATCAGCGCAACAAACAATAGACCGCATTGCCTCTACCGGCGACCGGCGAGCAGACAGGCCCGAAAACCTGCTAACGACAGGATCAACCTTGACGCCTGATCGATGGTGAAACATCAGAACCGTGCGAATGACCCGGCAAGCAATGCACCCCGCCCCTCCGGCGGCAATAGGACGAACTGCATCACTGCACGTCAGCCTGACGATAACTGCCCGAGCACTTGGTACTCCCCAGCACCAGGCCGCATCGGTGAGCTCTGAAGCACAACGATTGTTGGATGGTCCATGCGCCATCGCTTCAGAACTCACCGATGCGGACGAAATCCCGGCTTATACCGGCCACCTGCATGCAATAAACCAGAGAAAGTCGAGCGCACGCCATGATGCGAACGGCGCGCATTGGAGGATAACCATTATGAAATAGACCATACCCCAAAGATCACTGCATCTGCGAAAGGCCCGAACGTCCAACGGGCCTTTCTTTTTCACGCCTATATCCGTCAGCACTCTCCCCTGCGCCTAACGGCAACCAGCAGGTACGCCGAATGCTGACGAATACATGCAATCCACACTGAGGAATAGCCATGAACCAAACGATCAGACAGAGCCAAGCAATCCTCCAAAGGTTGCGTCTCCAGACGTCCCTGGCCGCCACCGAAATGTACCAACGCATAGGTCGGGATGAACCCGTTCGCATACTGCAGTACACCGTTGTGCCACGCGGCGGCATCACAGTTGAAGTAATCGAGCGCTCCACTGGGACGACACAGGGTGAGTCGTTTGCTCATGACAATGTCAGCCAGTTTGCTGCCTGCCACAAGCCAGCAAAAACATTCGCTCGCACACTTCTGCGCTGGACCACCGGTTCGGCGCTCCTGTTGATCTTGTTCGCCTACTTCGGCGCAGGACATTGAAACGGCCCAACCAGCGCGTACATCAGCAGGTTCGTCTGCGCATTCGCCAGCCTCAATTTAAACTTCCCCCCAGCGGGCTGCTGGCCATCCCGGAGAAACAGTCGTGCCCATCACTACCCACACCGCAGAGTTCCTCGAAGAACTGAACGGCGGTGCATTCACCAAACAAATCGACCACGCCCTGTCCGAAGTCGCCGCCGGGGTGATCGCCCATGGCGAAGCCGAGTTCAACCACCTACTGCCGTAACGCGCGGCATGGAGCATCAAATGAATACCGCACGTAATGACGATCAGATCGAATTCATCCGCCTGCCAGAAGTCAAGAAACTGGTTAGCCTTGGCACCACCAAAATTTACACCATGGCCAAGAGAGGCCTGTTCCCGAAGCAGGTGCGGCTGGGCGGGCGGGCGGTCGCCTGGATCAAATCGGAAGTTCTGCAGTGGAGCAACGATCAGATTGCCGCAGCTCGAGGCCAGCGGGATCAGGCGCCCGCTTCGAGTGAGTCCAAGTAATCTGCCCAGTCCTGCATCATCCCCCGCCGTTGCTCCACGTACTCTGCGTGGTTGTAGGTCTTTCTGATTTTGCTTGAGCCCGCATGCGACAGCTGTGCCTCAATCCAATCCTCGTTGTACCCCATCTCGTTCAAGGCCGTGGAAATCGTGGCACGGATCCCGTGCCCAGTCAGTCTGCCCTCATATCCCATACGCCTTAATGCAACATTGACTGTGCCGTCGCTGATTGGTTTGCTCGGATCACTCCGGCCGGCAATCAGCAGTTTGTATCGGCCAGTCAATTGGTGCACTTTGCGCACTTCCTCGATCGCCTGCCGTGACAGTGGAACCAGATACGGCGGCACATTATCCCCACCCTTTGACCTAATCACCTTCTGAAGTTGTTTCACAGCTGATGCCGGGATCGTCCAGAGCGCGCTATCCAGATCGAACTGTGACCATGTCGCATATCGTAGCTCACCCGTACGCACGGCAGTCAGTAATAGAAGACGGATCGCGCTCTTTGTGTACTCGGTGACATCAGCTCCGCTCAGCGCGCTCAGAAACTCTTTCAATTCATGCTGTCTCAGCATTGGGTTGTGTTTTTCGGGTGGTTCTTTGGCCGCAACGATATCCAGGTCAGCAGCTGGATTGACTTCAAAATAGTCTGAGGCAATGCCAAAACGGAAGATCTCGTTCAACCAGGTCCGACATTTGCGGGCCACATTGAGCGCCCCGCGCTTTTCGATAACCCGCAAAGTCGCTAGTACATCAGCGCGCTTGACGTCAGCAACAGGAATTTTCCCTAGTGCTGGGACCAAATCTTTATCCAGATACAACTTGGCCTGCACAGCGGCGCCCTTTTTTGCCTTGGCCCACCGTGGCAGCTTGAAGGCGTACCACTCATTGGCTACGACTTCGAATGTTTTGACCGCGCTGGATACGGCGGCCCGTTTTTCCTCTTTTCGGGCGGCGCGTGGATCAGTGCCTTTGGCTACGAGCGCCCGAGCTTGATCGCGAAACTCACGGGCCTCTCTAAGGGTAATTTCGGGGTAAGTGCCCAGCGACATGCGCGGCTGTTTGCCGTGCCAGGAAAACCTGAAGTGCCACGACTTTGTTCCGTTGGGCGCAACGAACAGCGATAGGCCGCCAGTGTCAGCGAGGGTGAATTCTTTTTCGGCCGGTTTGGCCTGACGCACAGCGGTATCAGTGAGAGGCATTAGTACAGCACCAAGTCAGTCGAACTGAGGAAGTGCTAAACAATGTACTAAAAATTTGCGGCAGGGGGTGGAAGAGCGCGAAATCTCGCACAACAAAAAAGCCGCTCAAGGCGGCTATTTATAAGAGCTTCATGTGAGTTGGTGAAGCCCTGTGAAGCTAAAATTGGTGCCCGAAGCCGGAATCGAACCGGCACGCCCTTACGAGCGGGGGATTTTAAGTCCCATGCGTCTACCAGTTTCGCCATTCGGGCGGTAGCGCGGTGAAGCAGTCTGAAGACTGACAAATGACGACCTGGCAGTTCTGACGCTTGTGCAACAGAGGGGGAAATATATACACCCCGCCCCGGTGAAGCAAGTTCGCAGTTGACCTTTTCAAGACAAAATCTTGCAGGGCTGCGGAAATAAAAAAGCTCCGTAAATCATAGATCTACGGAGCTTGTTTATAGTGGAGGCCGAGGTCGGAATCGAACCGGCGTAGGTGGATTTGCAATCCACTGCATAACCATTTTGCTACTCGGCCTCAAACATTTGCTGTCAGTAGCACAACAACAAATGTGTTCAAACTTGGAGCGGGAAACGAGACTCGAACTCGCGACCCCGACCTTGGCAAGGTCGTGCTCTACCAACTGAGCTATTCCCGCGTCTTGGTGTGGCGCATTCTATAGAATCCAGAAGCCCCGTCAACCCCTTGATTCAAAAAAGTTTTATTTCTTTTCAACGTCGGTCTTCAGATGTGGCCAGGCAGCCCGCAAGTACTGGACCATGGACCACAATGTCAGGCCCGCCGACACCAGCAACAAGGCATAACCGATCAAGACCCAGAAGCTAAAGTCTGACGGATTGGCCAGCAGGATCACCAGCGCGAGCATTTGCGCGGCGGTTTTCCATTTGCCCAGGTTCGATACGGCGACGTGAGCACGGGCGCCGAGTTCGGCCATCCACTCGCGTAATGCCGAGACGACAATTTCGCGACCGATGATAACGGCGGCCGGCAGCGTGAGCCACAGGTTGCCGTGTTCTTGCACCAGCAAGACCAGTGCGACGGCGACCATCAGCTTGTCAGCCACGGGATCGAGGAACGCCCCGAACGGAGTGCTTTGCTCCAGGCGTCGGGCGAGATAACCATCCAGCCAGTCTGTGGCGGCAGCAAAGGCGAAGACCGAGGCGGAGGCCACGTAGCTCCATTGGTAAGGCAGGTAGAACAACAAAATGAAGATCGGGATGAGCAGGACGCGTAGAACGGTAATCAGATTAGGGATATTCATCGGCACAACTGGCTACGAGGTGAGTTGGCATTCTACTCGCTGTGCAGATTTGCATAAATCAACTCTGCGAGCTTTTTACTGATCCCGGGTGCTTTGGCGATCTCTTCGATGCTGGCACGAGACAGCTCCTGCAATCCACCAAAATGTTTCAATAAATCGCGACGACGTGTCGGTCCGACGCCGGCGACGCCCTCAAGCGTGGACGTGCGGCGGGTTTTGCCACGGCGAGCGCGGTGACCGGTAATGGCGAAACGGTGGGCTTCGTCGCGTATTTGCTGAATCAAATGCAGCGCGGGGGAATCGCCGCGCAAGGTGAATTCATGGGCCGCGTCGTTGAGGTACAAGGTTTCGAAACCGGCCTTGCGCGTTGCCCCTTTGGCCACACCCAACAGGATCAGGTCCGGCACCGCCAGTTCATTGAGCACATCACGGGCCATGGACAACTGACCTTTGCCGCCGTCCACCAACAGAATATCCGGCAGCTTGCCCTCACCTTCCTTCAGCTTGCTGAAGCGGCGGGTCAAGGCCTGATGCATCGCGGCGTAGTCATCTCCCGCCGTCACGCCTTCGATGTTGTAACGGCGATAATCGGATTTGATCGGGCCTTCCGGGCCAAACACCACGCAGGACGCCACGGTGGCTTCGCCGCTGGAATGGCTGATGTCGTAGCACTCCAGGCGCTGCGGTGGCTCGTCCAGGTTCAAGACTTCCGCCAGCGCGTCGAAACGTGCGGCGACGTGCTGACGGTTCGCCAGACGCGCGCTCAAGGCCTGCTCGGCGTTGGTGACCGCCAGTTGCTGCCAGCGCGCTCGCGTGCCGCGCACCCGATGACTGATGGTCAGCTCACGCCCACGCAGGGCATCGATGGCCTCGATCAGCGTCGGGAAGTCTTCATGCACCACGTTGACGATCAGCTCACTCGGCAAGTCGCGCTCGGGGCTGGTGATGAAGTATTGGCCGAGAAACGCGGCCATGACTTCGGAAACGTCTTCGTCGATACCGGTTTGCGGGAAAAAGTTCTTGCTGCCCAGCACCCGTCCGCCACGCACGCTGATCAAGTGAACGCAAGCACCGCCTGGATTGACGAAGGCGGCGATCACATCGATATCGCCGGTGCCGCCTTCCATGCTTTGCTGGTCCTGGACCCGACGCAGCAAGGAAATCTGGTCACGCAACTCGGCGGCACGCTCAAACTCGAGGTTGATCGCCGCCTCTTCCATGCCTGCTGACAACTCGTCCGTCAGCGCATTGCTGCGCCCCTCAAGGAACATTACCGAGTGACGAACGTCTTCGGCATAAACCTCAGGCTCGACCAAGCCCACGCACGGCGCCTTGCAACGTTTGATCTGGTATTGCAGGCATGGGCGCGTGCGGTTCTTGTAATAGCTGTCTTCGCACTGGCGAACAAAAAAGGTCTTTTGCAAAAGGCTCAGGCTTTCACGAATCGCTCCGGCGCTCGGGTACGGACCAAAATACTTGCCCTTGGCCTTCTTCGCACCGCGATGAATGCTCAAGCGCGGGAACTGGCCATCCGAGAGAAAGACGTAAGGGTAGGATTTGTCGTCGCGCAGCAGGATGTTGTACGGCGGGCGCCATTCCTTGATCAGCGTCTGCTCAAGCAACAGGGCTTCGGTTTCGTTGGCGGTGATGGTGGTCTCGACCTGAGCGATACGCGCCACCAGCGCGGCGGTCTTGGGTGCCAGACCGGATTTGCGGAAGTAACTCGACAGGCGATTCTTCAGGTTCTTGGCTTTGCCGACATACAACAGGCGCGCATCGCTGTCGAACATGCGGTACACACCGGGGCGCCCACTGACCGTCGACAGAAAAGCGCTTGGATCGAAGGTGTCAGTCATTGTCAGAGGCTGGCATCGACCATGCCGTGACGAACCGCCAACAGCGTCAGCTCGACATCACTGCTGATCGAAAGCTTCTCGAAAATGCGGTAACGGTAAGTGTTGACCGTTTTGGGTGACAGGCAAAGCTTGTCGGAAATGATCTGGACCTTCTGGCAGCCGACAATCATCAACGCGATCTGGATCTCGCGCTCGGACAAGGCATCGAAGGGCGAGTCGTTGGTGGGCTGAAAGGATTTGATCGCCAGTTGCTGGGCAATCTGCGGGCTGATGTAGCGTTGACCGGCAAATACCAGGCGAATCGCCTGGACCATTTCCGGCAGCCCTGCGCCCTTGGTCAGGTATCCGGCGGCACCCGCCTGCAGCAACCGCGTCGGAAACGGATCTTCCTCACAGACAGTGACCGCGACGACTTTGATATCCGGGTGACTGCGCAACAGTTTGCGCGTGGCTTCAAGACCGCCGATACCCGGCATCTTGACGTCCATCAACACCACATCGGGTTTCAACTCACGCGCTTTGAGCAGGGATTCTTCCCCTGATTCAGCCTGGCCGACTACTTGCAGGCCATCGATGTCAGCCAGCATTCGTGTAATGCCTGTACGAACGAGATCATGGTCATCGACTACTAGCACCCTAATCAAGCAGACACCTCGCGAATTGGTCTTATTGGGTTGCCGGACACCTTAGCAAAAAGCAACTGGCAGACCTAGCAGCAAGCATCATATAAAAAGTATCAATACATCTTGAAAGGCTTGTCGCCAGCGCGTTTCAGCGATGAAGCCTGTCGATATCACGCTGCATTCTCAGGAAACACTCGTCCTGACCGACCACCTTCAGCCCTTTTCGTTCGTAAAGTTTTTTTGCCGGATTATTTTCAAAAACGGTCAGGCGCAATGCCGGACGTCGTTCCTTGCACGCGAGCGCGAAGACCTCGTCGATCACCCAACCACCCGCGCCCTGCCCCTGAAACGCTTCGAGCACGTGCAGTTCGCGAATGTACAAGGCGTTTGCATCGCGACTCAGGCTGACAAAACCCAGCACTGACTCATCGCGCACAATCATGCGGTTCTCGCGCCCCGCCCAGGCGACATCAAACGCCTCATCCAGCCAAAGCAGATCGTGCTGGATGTAATAGCGCAGCATGTTGTCGCAGGTCAGTTTCCGGGCGAAGTCGAGGTCGGCGGGTGACGCCAGACGCCATTCGAAACCCATTCAAGCCTCCGTAACGTCAATAACAGTGCCGTTCCAGCCACCCGCCTCGCGGCGCGCCACCACCATTAGATTCCCCGTACCCGGTGCCGCAGCAATCAGCGAACCGTCCGACGCCCAGAGGGCACTGCGTCCTGCAGACTCCCAGCCTCCGGTCGCACCGCCGTGGTTGGCCATCAGCACCGTCATTGAATGTGTGCCGGCGTACCCTTGCAGGAGCGCCGTGTCCGGGGCATAGCCGTTTTCCGTGATCAGCACACCGGCAGCATAGAGGTCGGCGCCCTGCTCCGCGGCCGCGGCAGCATGACTGGCGTGAGAAAAATCAGCACACACCGCCAGCGCGACGGTATCGCCACCGATGGTCAACATCGAGCCACCTGTGCCCGGCGCAAACGCCACTTCCTCGCCGGGGTGCAGATGCTGTTTGCTGTAGACCCCGAGTGAACCATCGGCGCCCAACACCAGCGCACCAATCAATACCGGCGAATCGTCCGACAGCCGAATCGGCATGCCGACCACACTGGTGACGCCGACTTCCCGGGCGAAATCCCGCAACGGACGCAACACCTCGGCATCCGGTGCGATGGCCAATTCAGCTGCCAAGCCTCGCTCATAGCCGGTCAACGACAATTCAGGAAAGACCAGCAACTGAACGCCCTGCTCCGCAGCAACCTGCATGAAACGCTGATGCCGGGCAATGTTGGCGGCAAGATCACCAGCGACCGAGATCGATTGAGCCGCGGCAATAGTCAATGGCGTCATGTTTCGTCCTTGTGACGTTGGTGGATGAGCAAAACACAAAGTGTGTCATAAAGCAGCGCGCACTCAAGCGATAGAAAATGCCGTCGGCGATTGATAGCATTTTCTGATTGAAACCGCGCACCGGCCTCTAGTAAGCTCGGCGCATCCATCGGAGACAGACCATGTTCAACGCCCTCTCACAGCTTCCAACTGCCAACGCTCAGCGTTCGGTGGCGGCTGCGCGAGTGAATGACGTCTGTGCTTCGGTCAGCTTTTATTTTGGGTATTGGTTTAGCCACTGGCGCGCCTGATACCCACACGGCGCCCACTTTAAACGGGTCGCCGCCAGAGTTTTCCAAACCCCCGGTCGGCCTCCCGACCGGGGGTTTTGTTTTTTCAGCCCCGAACACTTTTACGACACACCAGACACTTTGAGGATTCACGACATGAACTACGCCACTTATTACCGTTACGACAGTTTTACCGCCTGGCGATTTACCAGCCTCCGCTCGGGACAGCCTGCCGCCTCCGATCGGTCACCCACAGGTGGCAAGCACACACACGCAGCCAATCCGGCCAATTGTCGAACACCCCAGTAGGGCCGAGCGCGCGGGAACGAACCCGCCGCCAGCCCAGGAAGCCATGCCATGAACTCGTCCGTCTCTGCTTTGCCGCTGTCCACGTTGAATCCTGCCAATGAAGCGCTGACCCTGCGTCTGCCCAGCTCATTGCAACTCAAGCAGCAACTGCCCCTCAGCAACGCCCTGACCCGCCAAGTCGCCACTCACCGCGACGCGGTCCGTGCAATCCTCAACGGTGAAGACGCCCGTTTGCTGGTGATCGTCGGACCTTGCTCGATTCACGACCCGCAATCCGCCCTCGAATACGCCGCCAACCTTGCCCGACTGGCCACTGACGTCAGCGATGAAATGCTGCTGGTCATGCGCGCCTACGTCGAAAAACCGCGCACCACGGTCGGCTGGAAAGGCCTGGCCTACGATCCGCACCTGGACGGCAGTGATGACATGGCTGGCGGCTTGACGTTGTCGCGCGAGCTGATGCGCGAAATGCTCCGTCTCGGCTTGCCGATTGCCACCGAACTGCTGCAACCCATGGCCGCGGGCTACTTTGACGACCTGCTGAGCTGGGTGGCGATTGGTGCCCGGACCACCGAATCACAGATCCACCGGGAAATGGCCAGCGGCCTGAGCATGCCGGTCGGGTTCAAGAACGGCACCGATGGCGGCGTGACCGTGGCCAGCGACGCCATGCGCTCGGCCGCTCATCCGCATCGACATTTCGGCGTCGACAGCCAGGGGCATCCGGCAATCATCCAGACACCGGGCAATCCCGACACGCACCTGGTGTTGCGCGGCGGGCATCAGGGGCCGAACTACGACCGCGACAGCGTCGGCCAGGTGAACCGCGATTTGACCCGACTGAAGATCCCTGCGCGGATCATGGTCGACTGCAGCCACGCCAACAGCGGCAAAGACCCGGCGCGGCAGCCAGCGGTGTTCAATGACGTACTGGAACAGCGCCTGCAAGGTGACCGTTCGCTGATCGGCATGATGATCGAGAGCCATCTGTTCGAAGGTTGCCAGCCCTTGAGTCCAACGTTGCGCTACGGCGTCTCGGTGACCGATGGCTGTCTTGGCTGGAACGGGACGGAGGAATTGTTGCGCAACGCCGCTGACCGGCTTCGAGCGCAGCACGGGCATCAATAAACGGCTAGCGCAATTTCTGTAGCAGTTGGCGCAGCCTGCTGCTACAGGTTGCGTTGTGGTTGAAACACGACATCACTGACAGGTAAAGCCGTTTCCTGAGTAGGCCATCGCAGGCAAACGCGCTGTTACAGATCAAAAGATGTCGAAACAATCGGAACAAGACCTCAACCACTTTCGAACTTTCCTACACTTTCTATACCTTTTTCATCAGCTTACAGCGGATTCCTCATACACCGCCCAAGCGCTGGGGTGCTTTAGAGTGAGCCCATCTGCACTCCTCTGAACGATCGCGAAAAAGGAATCAACATGCTACGGAACGCAACCACCCAGTACCCTATCCTGCTGATCCACGGGCTCTTCGGCTTCGACCGTATCGGCACGACCGAATTCTTCCAGGACGTCAAGCAGTCCTTGCGAAGTGCGGGGGCCAGGGTGTTCATCCCACACCTGTCGGCTACCCACAGCAACGAAGTACGTGGCGACCAGCTATTGGCACAGATCGAACGGGTGCTGGAAGGAACCGGCGCCAGCAAGGTCAACCTGATCGGTCATAGCCAAGGAGCATTGGCGGCACGCTATGCGGCGGCGATAGCACCCCATGCGGTGGCGTCGGTGACATCAGTCAGTGGCCCGAACCACGGCTCGGAACTGGCCGACTTCTTGCGCAAGGCGCTGACGCCCGGCCGTCTTCCAGAACATGTCGCGGCGACGGTGGCGACGCTGTTCGCTGATTTTGTGTCGTTACTCAGCGGCAACCTGCACTTGCCACAAAACGCAGTCGCGGCTCTCAATGCGCTGACCACCGAAGGCGTAGGGGCTTTCAACGACAAATACCCCCAAGGGTTACCGAAGACCTGGGGCGGCAAGGGCCGAGATGTGGTGAACGGCGTGCGTTATTACTCCTGGAGCGGCACGTTACAGGGAACCCTTCTCGACGAGGGCTTGAAAGCGCTCGATCCACTGCACGGCTTCCTCCGTGCCTTCTCCCACTACTTCACCACGGAAGCGGAGCAGAATGACGGTTTGGTCGGCCGCTACAGCTCCCACCTGGGAAAAGTAATCCGCTCCGACTATCCGCTGGATCACCTGAGCAGCCTCGGTCATACCGGCGGCTTGCATCGCAAAGCCATCGATCCCGTGGCGTTGTATGTCCAGCATGCCGAGCGCCTGAGAAACGCGGGCCTATAATCTGTCCGCAACTTTGACGAGAAATAGGCCACTGAATCCGGTAGGCTCCGCACTTTACTGAATATTGAAAGGAGAATTTCCCATGGCTAAAGCCACTGCCCGTCACATCCTGGTTGCCTCGGAAGCCAAGTGCAACGAACTCAAGGCCCAGATCGAAGGCGGCGCTGATTTCGCCGAAATCGCCAAAGCCAACTCCACCTGCCCGTCCAGCCGTCAAGGCGGCGACCTGGGTTCGTTCGGTCCTGGCCAGATGGTCAAGGAATTCGACACCGTGGTGTTCAGCGCTCCAATCAACGTTGTACAAGGCCCAGTGAAAACCCAGTTCGGTTATCACTTGCTGGAAGTGACCAGTCGTCAGGACTGATCGATCCGCCAGGCTTTACCCATAACGGCCCGCCTTTTGGTGGGCCGTTGTGTTTCGGATACGTTTTTAGACTGGCGAGGGACGCGCCGCTAGCGTACAAATTGTGCTTTTCGATCCTCCGGCTCTAAGGCTGACAATGCGACTGGCTTTCCCCACTTTATTGTTCACTGCCGTGGAGCTGCTATTGGGCGCCGCCGGTGTGAATGCCGCACCGCAACATGCGTTGACCGTGTACGGCGAACCCGCGAAATATCCCGCCGGCTTCAGTCACTTTGCCTACACCAACCCGCAGGCCCCCAAGGGTGGCACGATGCGTCGCTCGGCGATTGAAATTGGCCACTTCGACCATATCCTGCCGTACATCGACAAGGGCATTGGCGTCACGCAAATCGACGGATTGCTTTACTCGCCGCTGGCCCAGCGTTCGCTGGATGAGCCCTACACCGTGTACGGCCTCATCGCACAAAAAATGGAGCGCCCTGACGACGGTCTGTTCCTGAGGTTCTATCTCAACCCCAAGGCACGCTTTGCCGACGGCACGCCAATCACGGCCGAAGACGTGCGCTACTCATACAACCTGCTAATGACTCAGGGCAGCCTGCGCTATCGCACCCAGTTCGCGGACGTCAAAGGCGTGGAAGTTGAATCACCTCTGACCGTTCGGTTCGACTTCAAGAGCAACGAAAACCGCACCCTGCCCCTCGACATCGCAACGCTGCCGGTATTTCCCGAGCATTGGTGGAAGACCCGCGACTTCGCCAACGGCGGCGGGTACGAGGCGCCTTTGGGCAGCGGTCCTTACAAGGTGGGCAAAGTCGACTCCGGTCGCAGCATCACCTTCGAGCGCGACGCCAACTGGTGGGGCAAGGATCTGCCGGTCAGCCGCGGCCTCTACAACTTCGATCATTTCAGCATCGAGTACTTCGGCGACACCGACGTTGCCCGCCAGGTGCTACGTGGTGGCGCTTATGACTACAACCGCGAATTCTCCGCCACCGGCTATTCCATCGGTTACGAGAGCCCGGCCCTGAGCGACGGCCGCCTGCAAAAGGCGCATTTGGCCCAAGACGCACCGCAACCGGCCCAAGGATTTGTCTTCAACTTGCAGAACCCGATGTTCCAGGATCGCCGGGTGCGCCAGGCCCTGGCCATGCTCTGGGATTTCGAATGGAGCAACCGGCAGATGATGCGTGACATGTACATCCGCCAGCAAAGCTACTTTTCCAATACCGACCTGGCGGCGCGGCACCTGCCCGATGCGGCGGAACTAGCCATTCTTGAACCGTTGCGCGGACAGATCCCCGACGAGGTGTTCACCCAGGTCTTCGAAGCACCGAAAACCGATGGTAGCGGTGTGATCCGCGACAAGCAGCTGCAAGCACTGGACCTGCTCGAACAGGCCGGCTGGAAACCCGATGGCGATCAACTGGTCAACGCCGAGGGCGAGCCGCTGAGCTTTACTTTCCTGGTCAGCCAGAACGGCATGGACCGACTGCTGCTGCCTTATAAGCGCACCCTGAAACAGATCGGCATCGACCTGAACATCCGCCGCATCGATTCGTCCCAGTATGTGAATCGCCTGATGAGCCGCGACTACGACATGATCGTGACCGGCTACCCGGTCACCACCTCCCCCGGTGGCGAGCTGTTCAATTACTTCGGCTCGATCTCGGCCAACGACCCCGGCGCCAATAACTACATGGTGCTGAAGAATCCGGCGGTCGACACCCTGATCACCGGCGTGGTCCGCGCCACCACACAGCCCGAGATGCTGCGCTACGCCCACGCGCTCGACCGGGTGCTGCAATGGAACTACTACTGGATTCCCAACTATTACCCACCGGGCACTTCGACGGTCTGGTGGAACCGCTTCGGTCGGCCCAACGAGCAGGCCAGCAATGACGAAGCCATTGAGAGTTGGTGGGAAATAAGCACCACCCCGCTGACCAACCAGCAAATGACCGCCGAGCAAATCAGCCGTGGCAGACCCGGAGGACCACACTGATGTGGGCTTACATACTGCGGCGCTTGCTGCTGATTATCCCGACGCTGGTGATCATTCTGTTGGTCAACTTCGTCATCGTTCAGGCGGCACCCGGCGGTCCGGTGGAACAGGCGATTGCGCACCTGCAAGGCATCGGCGGTGCGACGGTCGGTGGCGGTTCCGGCGAAACCATGCACGGCACCTCGCGCGCCAGCCGAGGCCTGGACCCGCAACTGATCAAGGACATCGAAAAACAATACGGCTTCGACAAACCCGCCCATGAACGCCTGTGGCTGATGCTCACCAGTTACGCCCGGCTCGACTTCGGCAAGAGCTTCTTCCGTGGCGCCACGGTCACCGACCTGATCCTCGAAAAAATGCCGGTGACCATTTCCCTCGGGCTGTGGGCGACGTTGATCACCTACCTGGTGTCGATCCCCCTGGGTATCCGCAAAGCCGTGCACCACGGCAGCCATTTCGATATCTGGAGCAGCACTGCGATCATCATCGGCTACGCCATGCCGGCGTTCCTGTTCGCGATGTTCCTGATCGTGGTCTTTGCGGGCGGCACCTCGTTGAACTGGTTCCCGGTGCGCGGGCTGGTCTCGGACAACTTTGATTCGCTGTCCACCGTGGGCAAAATCGCTGACTACTTCTGGCACCTGGTGCTCCCGGTGACGTCGCTGGTGATTGGCGGTTTCGCCACCCTGACCATCCTCACCAAAAACTCGTTCCTCAATGAAATCACCCGCCAATACGTGGTCACCGCCCGTGCCAAAGGCATGAGCGAACGCCGGGTGCTGTATGGGCACGTGTTCCGCAATGCGATGCTGTTGGTGGTATCGGGGATTCCGCAGGCGTTCATCAGCGTATTTTTCGCCGGCTCCTTGCTGATCGAAGTGATTTTCTCCCTCGATGGCCTCGGCCGCATGAGCTATGAAGCCGCCGTCTCGCGCGACTATCCGGTGGTGTTCGGTTCGCTGTTTATCTTCACGCTGTTCGGCCTGCTGATAAAACTCGTCGGCGACCTCTGCTACACCCTGGTCGACCCGCGCATCGACTTCGCCGCGAGGAATGCCTGATGTTCAAGCTCTCGCCGTTGGGCCGCCGCCGCTTTGAACGTTTCAAGAAAAATCGCCGGGGCTGGTGGTCGCTGTGGTTGTTCATCGGCCTGTTTGCGCTGACCCTGGGTGGCGAGTTGATCGCCAACGACAAACCGCTGGTGGTCAGCTATCAGGGCCAATGGTATTTCCCGGTGTTCAAGCGTCACACCGAGCAGGCGTTCGGCGGGCAACTGCCGTTCCAGGCGGATTACCGCAGCGACTATGTACAGAAGCTGATCAAAAAGGACGGCGGCTGGATGCTGTTCCCGCCCATCCCGTTCAGTGACGACACGCCCAACTATGACCTCAACAAACCTGCACCCAGCCCGCCCTCCAGTGTGAACTGGCTGGGCACCGACGATCAGTCTCGGGATGTATTAGCCCGAGTGATATTTGGTGCGCGGGTATCGATCCTGTTTGCGTTGATGCTGACTTTTGTCAGCGCCCTGATCGGCATTGCCGCTGGCGCTCTTCAAGGCTATTACGGCGGCTGGGTCGACCTGATCGGCCAGCGCTTGCTGGAGGTCTGGTCCGGGCTGCCGGTGCTGTACCTGCTGATCATTCTATCCGGGTTCGTCGAACCGAATTTCTGGTGGTTGCTGGGGATGATGGCGCTGTTTACCTGGCTGGCGCTGGTCGACGTGGTGCGCGCCGAGTTCCTGCGCGGGCGCAACCTGGAATACGTCAAAGCAGCCCGGGCGCTGGGCCTGTCGGATCGCAAAGTGATCGTGCGGCACATCCTGCCCAACGCGATGAACGCGACCCTGAGTTACCTGCCGTTCATTCTGACCGGGGCGATTACCACCCTGACGGCACTCGACTTCCTGGGTTTCGGCATGCCGGCCGGCAGCGCATCGCTCGGCGAACTGATCGGTCAGGGCAAGCAGAACCTGCAAGCGCCATGGCTCGGGCTGACGGCATTTTTCACCCTGGCGCTGATCCTTTCTTTACTGGTGTTTATCGGCGAGGCATTACGTGATGCTTTCGATCCGAGATCCTGACACGGACGGTTGATATGAGTACCCCCCTGATCGAAATCCGTGACCTCAGCGTCGCCTTCAGCGGCGAAACCGTGGTACGCAACCTGTGCCTGGACATCCGCCCCGGCGAATGCCTGGCGCTGGTCGGCGAGTCGGGCTCCGGCAAATCGGTGACGGCGCATTCGATCCTGCAGTTGCTGCCCGAAACCGGCACCGAATCCACTGGCAGCATCCGTTATCGAGGCAAACAACTGCTCGGCGCCCCGGCCAATGTGTTGCGTGAATTGCGCGGCAACCGGATCGCGATGATTTTTCAGGAGCCGATGACCTCGCTCAATCCGCTGCACAGCATCGAAAAGCAGATCGGCGAAACCCTGCTGCTGCACAAAGGCCTGACCGGCAAATCGGCGCAAGCGCGAATTCTTGAGTTGTTACACCTGGTCGGCATTCAGAAGCCCAAGGAACGGCTCAAGGCTTATCCCCATCAACTCTCGGGCGGACAGCGTCAGCGGGTGATGATCGCAATGGCCCTGGCCTGCGAGCCTGAGTTGCTGATCGCTGATGAACCGACCACAGCGCTGGACGTCACGGTGCAGCGCAAGATTCTGATCCTGCTCAAATCCCTGCAACAACGACTCGGCATGTCGCTGCTGCTGATCAGCCATGACCTCAACCTGGTGCGCAGCATTGCCCAGCGCGTGTGCGTGATGAAGGCCGGGGAAATCGTCGAGCAGGCCACTTGTGAAACGATCTTTACCGAACCGAAGCACCCTTATAGTCGCTTGCTGTTGAACGCCGAGCCGGAGGGCGAAGCCCTGCCCCGCGACGAGCGCGAGAACGTGCTGGAAGTGGACAATCTGCGCGTGCAGTTCGCCCTCAGTGGCGGGTTGTTTCAGCGCAAGACCTACCTCAATGCGGTGGACGGCATCAGCCTCAACATTCAGCGCGGCAAGACACTGGGCATCGTCGGCGAATCCGGCTCGGGCAAGTCAACGCTCGGCCAGGCGATCCTGCGTTTGCTCGACTCCCAAGGCAGCATTCGTTTTCAGGGCGCTGCGCTGGATGGCCTGACGCAAAAGCAGTTGCGGCCGTGGCGCAAGAAAATGCAGGTGGTGTTCCAGGACCCTTATGGCAGCCTCAGCCCGCGCATGTCGGTGGCACAGATCATCAGCGAGGGCCTTGAGGTACACAGCCAGTTGACCGATGAACAGTGCAAGGCCGAAGTGATTCGGGCGCTGGAGGAAGTCGGCCTCGACCCGCAAAGCCGTCATCGCTACCCGCACGAATTTTCCGGCGGCCAACGTCAACGTATCGCCATTGCCCGGGCGCTGGTGCTGAAACCGGCACTGATTCTGCTGGACGAGCCGACCTCGGCACTGGACCGTACCGTACAAAAGCAAGTGGTCGCCCTGCTGCGCCAGCTTCAGGAAAAACACGGCCTGACGTATTTGTTTATCAGCCATGACCTGGCGGTGGTGCGCGCCCTGGCCCACGACATGATCGTGATCAAGGACGGCAAAGTGGTGGAAAGCGGTGCCAGCCATGAGGTATTTGAATCGCCGCAGCATCCGTACACCAAAGAGCTGTTGGCGGCGGCGCATCCGCGGTAGTCGCAAGACCGAGTCGCGGCCATCGCGAGCAGGCCCGCACTGGCACTAAACATTTTGGATAAGAGCCCATGAACACCACCGAAAGCCTCAAGGACTACCAGCGTGTGCGCCTGCTGGCGATCCGCTCGCTGTTCGAGATCATCGAGCAGTCCAGCGAAGGCACGGTGATTGTCGACCGCGATGCCAACATCGTCTGGATGAACGAGCGCTATGCCCGGCGTTTCGGCCTGGAGTCGGCGGAAGTGGCAATCGGCAAGGCCTGCGAAAGCGTGATCCCCGGCAGCCTGCTGCGCGAAGTGGTGCGCACCGGACGCCCGATTTTGCTCGACATGCAAGACACCCCCAAAGAACCGCTGGTAGTGATGCGCCTGCCCATTCATGACGATGCGGGCGTGGTGATCGGCGCGATTGGTTTTGCGCTGTTCGACGAATTGCGCAGCCTGTCGCCCATGCTCAAGCGCTACATGAGCATGCAGGAAGAACTGGCGTCGACCCGCTCGCTACTGCGGGCGCGGCAGACCAAGTACAACTTCGCCCATTTCATCGGCACCAGTGCGGCCAGCCTGGAAGTCAAACGTCGCGCCCGACGCAGTGCCAGCGCCGAGTCACCCGTGTTGTTGCTCGGTGAAACCGGCACCGGCAAGGAGCTGCTGGCCCAGGCGATCCACAGCGCCTCACCGCGCGCGCACAAAGCGTTTGTCAGCATCAACAGCGCGGCAATTCCCGAATCGTTGCTGGAAGCGGAATTCTTCGGCACCGCCCCAGGCGCGTTTACCGGCGCCGACCGCAAGGGCCGCGCCGGCAAGTTGCAGATCGCCCAGGGCGGCACCTTGTTCCTGGATGAAATCGGCGACATGCCGCTGCCACTGCAAAGCAAACTGCTGCGGGTTTTGCAGGAGAAGGAATTCGAGCCGGTCGGCTCCAATGAAGTGATCCACAGCGATGTGCGGGTGATCGCAGCCACTTCGACCGATCTCGAAGCCGCCATCAAACGTGGCGAGTTTCGGGCGGATTTGTATTACCGCCTGAACGTGCTGCCCATCCACGTGCCACCACTGCGGGATCGCCTCGACGACCTGCCGGCACTCAGCGAAGCGATTCTTGAGGAGTTGCGCAGTCAGCATGAACTGAACCGCGAGGCGCTGGAGCTGCTGGGGCAGCACGCGTGGCCGGGGAATATTCGTGAACTGCGTAACGTCCTGGAGCGGGCGGCGTTGCTCAGTGATGATCTGCTGCTGGATGCCGCACAGATTCGTGCAGCGATTGGCACCTTCACGCCAGTCGAGCGCTCGACACCGCAGATGATTGAGGCAGCTGAGCATGAGACGTTTAGCCAGGCTCGAGAGCGGTTTGACCGGCAGTTGATTGAGTCCGCCCTTGTGCAATGCGGGGGTAAGGTGATTGAAGCAGCGGCGCGGCTGGGGTTGGGGCGGTCGACGCTGTACAAGAAGATGGTGGCATTGGGGATTGCAGAGTCTCAATAAAGAGACATACATCTCCATTATTAGACAGACCATCACGAGCAAGCTCGCTCCCGCAGGGGACCGAGTTCTCAGGGCCAACTCACTCAACCTGTGGGAGCGAACTTGCTCGCGATGAGGCCCCGTCACCCTTAAAAAACATCTCAAAAAAGAGACAAATAATTAACCATCGCCTCGAATACTAATAAATATCTTTATATTTCAATCGCTTAACTCTCTGGCACGAATCTCGCTAAAGCCCTCTCCCACAAAAGACCTACCCTACAAAAATAACAATCCAGGAGACACACCATGAGTGTGATCATTGCCTTGGCAGCCCTCGCGCTGTTGATGCTCGCTGCTTACCGTGGCTACAGCGTTATCCTTTTCGCCCCGATTGCCGCCCTCGGCGCCGTCCTGCTCACCGACCCTTCCGCCGTCGCGCCCGCCTTCACCGGGGTGTTCATGGAAAAAATGGTCGGCTTCATCAAACTGTATTTCCCGGTGTTCCTGCTCGGTGCGGTGTTCGGCAAGCTGATTGAGTTGTCCGGCTTCTCGCGCTCCATCGTCGCCGCCGCCATTCGCCTGCTCGGCACACGCCAGGCGATGCTGGTGATCGTGCTGGTCTGCGCCCTGCTCACTTACGGCGGCGTGTCGTTGTTTGTGGTGGTGTTCGCGGTCTATCCGTTTGCCGCTGAAATGTTCCGCCAGAGCGACATCCCCAAGCGTTTGATCCCGGCGACCATCGCCTTGGGCGCGTTCTCGTTCACCATGGACGCCCTGCCCGGCACCCCGCAGATCCAAAACATCATCCCCAGCACTTTCTTCAACACCACCGCCTGGGCGGCGCCGTGGCTGGGCTTGATCGGCACGATTTTCGTGTTCTGCGCCGGCATGCTGTTTCTCCAGCGTCAGCGCAACAAGGCCCTACGGGCCGGCGAAGGCTATGGCACCGAGTTGCGCAACGAGCCGGAAACCTCGGCCGATATCAAGCTGCCTAACCCGTGGATCGCCCTGTCGCCGCTGCTGGCCGTGGGCATTATGAACCTGCTGTTCACCCAATGGATCCCGCAGTGGTACGGCAAGACCCACAGCCTCGCGCTGCCAGGCATGGCCGCGCCGGTGACCACCGAAATCGCCAAACTGACGGCCATCTGGGCCGTTCAGGCGGCACTGCTGGTGGGCATCATCATGGTGCTGGTGTTTGGCTTCCAGGCGATTCGCAGCAAACTCGCTGAAGGCAGCAAAAGTGCGGTCAGTGGCGCGTTGCTCGCGGCAATGAACACCGCCTCGGAATACGGCTTCGGTGCGGTGATTGCTTCGCTGCCAGGCTTCCTCGTGCTGGCTGACTGGCTCAAGAGCATTCCCAACCCGCTGGTCAACGAAGCCATTACCGTGACCTTGCTCGCGGGCATCACCGGTTCTGCCTCGGGCGGCATGAGCATCGCGCTGGCGGCCATGGCCAATGACTTCATCGCGGCAGCCCACGCGGCCAACATTCCGCTGGAAGTGCTGCACCGCGTGGCTGCGATGGCGAGCGGTGGCATGGACACCCTGCCGCACAACGGCGCGGTGATTACCTTGCTGGCGGTCACCGGGCTGACGCACCGCGAAGCCTATAAAGACATTTTCTGTATTACGCTGATCAAGACCCTGGCGGTCTTCGTGGTCATCGGCACTTTCTACGCCACTGGCATTGTGTGAGGTATTCATGACGACTCTTACAGGCAAGACCGCACTGGTCACCGGTTCCACCAGCGGCATCGGCCTGGGCATTGCACTCAGCCTGGCCAAGGCCGGCGCCAACGTGGTGCTCAATGGTTTCGGCGATGCTTCCAAGGTGATTGCCGAGGTCCAGCAGTTCGGTGGCAAGGTCGGTCATCACCCCGCCGACGTCAGCGACCCGGCGCAGATCGCCGAGATGGTTGCCTATGCCGAGCGCGAATTCGGTGGCATCGATATTCTGGTCAACAATGCCGGCATCCAGCACGTGGCGTCGGTAGAAGAGTTTCCGGTGGAGCGCTGGGACTCGATTATCGCGATCAACCTGTCCTCGGTGTTTCACAGCACCCGCCTGTGCCTGCCGCGCATGCGTGCGAAGAATTGGGGGCGGATCATTAACATTGCCTCGGTGCACGGTCAGGTGGGTTCGGTGGGTAAAGCCGCGTACGTCGCCGCCAAACATGGGGTGATCGGCTTGACCAAAGTGGTGGGCCTGGAAACCGCGACGACGCACGTGACGTGCAATGCGATTTGCCCGGGCTGGGTCTTGACGCCGCTGGTGCAGAAGCAGATTGATGACCGTGCCGCGACCGGGATCGATCCGCAGCAGGCGCAGCATGATTTGCTGGCCGAGAAACAGCCGTCACTGGAGTTCGTCACCCCGCCGCAATTGGGTGAACTGGTGCTGTTTTTGTGCAGCGAGGCCGGCAGTCAGGTGCGTGGCGCGGCGTGGAATATTGATGGTGGGTGGTTGGCGCAGTAACCCCCTCAAACCGCGTTATCGTTCATCGCGGGCAAGACTCGCTCCCACATTAGATCGCGTTTACCGGTGGGAGCGTGGCTTGCCCGCGATTGGATCTCCAGATAGAACAAGAGGCAAACCATGTCCGACATTCTCTGGCAACCCAGTGCCGAGCGCATCGCCAAGACGCGCATGGAGGCCTTTCGGCGTTCCATCAGCCAGCGCCACCACGTCCACATTGATGACTACCCGGCCCTGCACCAATGGTCCATCGATCAGCGCGATGACTTCTGGCAGGCCATCGTCGACTTCTTCGACATCCGCTTCCACGACCAACCCGACGCAGTGCTGGTCGAAGGCGCGCAAATGCCCAGCGCCCAGTGGTTTCCCGGCGCCACCCTGAACTTTGCCGAACACCTGCTGCGCCGTCGCGACGATGCCATTGCGGTGATTGCCATTGGCGAGAACGGCCAGCGCGAACACCTGACCTGGGCGGAACTGGCCGAGCATGTGGCCGGGTTCCAGCACAGTCTGATCGCTGCCGGCGTCGGCCTCGGCGACCGCGTCGCCGCGTGCATGCCCAACACCTGGCAAACCCTGGTGGCCATGCTCGGCACCACCAGCCTGGGGGCGATCTGGTCCTGCTCCTCGCCGGACTTCGGCACTCAAGGGGTGATCGACCGTTTCGGCCAAATCGAACCAAAGGTACTGATCACCTGCGCCGGTTACCGCTATGCCGGCAAGGACATCGACCAGACCGGCAAAATCAACGAAATCCTCTCGCGCCTGCCGTCCTTGCAGCAGTTGATCGTGGTGCCGTATGCACGGCCACAGGCGCACATCGTCGACTTCCACACCCATGCCAATGTGACGTTGTGGGAGGATTTCTACGACGTGGGCGGCGAGCCGGATTTTGTCCCCGTGCCTTTCGCGCATCCGTTGTACATCCTCTACTCCAGCGGCACCACCGGCGTGCCGAAATGCATCATCCACAGCACCGGCGGTGTGTTGCTGCAGCACGTCAAAGAACATGGGCTGCATTGCGATCTCGGCGCTGGCGACCGTTTGTTCTACTACACCACCTGCGGCTGGATGATGTGGAACTGGCTGGTCTCGGCCCTTGCCGTCGGCAGCGCCGTGGTGCTGTACGACGGTTCGCCGTTCCATCCAGGCCCCGAACGGTTGATCGACCTGATAGACGATGAACAGATCAGCGTCTTCGGCACCAGCCCCAAGTACCTGGCGACCCTGGAAAGCAATGGCGTGAAGCCGCGCGAAAGCCATGACTTGAGCAGTCTGAAAACCCTCCTCTGCACCGGCTCCGCACTGTCGCCCCAGAGTTACGACTATGTTTACCGCGACTTCAAGCCCGACGTATGCCTGGCGTCGATGTCCGGTGGTACGGACGTCGTTTCGTGTTTTGTGAACGGCAACCCGTTTCAACCGGTGCGCCGTGGCGAAATACAGGGCAAGAGCCTGGGCATGGCGGTTGAAGTCTGGAATGACAACGGCCAACCGGTGATCGGAGAGAAGGGTGAACTGGTGTGTACCCGGCATTTCCCGGCCATGCCCATCGGTTTCTGGAATGATCCGCAACAGGAAAAGCTGCACGCTTCGTATTTCAGCCAGTTCCCCGGTGTCTGGTCCCAGGGCGATTACGCCGAGCAACTGCCCCACGGCGCGATGATGATCCATGGCCGCTCGGATGCGGTACTCAACCCCGGCGGCGTGCGCATCGGCACGGCGGAGATCTACCGCCAGGTAGAGAAAATCCCGCAAGTGCTGGACAGCGTGGCCATTGGTCAGCAATGGCAGGATGACGTGCGGGTCGTGTTGTTTGTGCGATTGCGCGACGGTGTCGAACTGGATGAAGCCTTGCAGCAACAGATCCGCCAAGTGATTCGCGCTAACACCACGCCGCGACATGTGCCAGCGAAGATCGTCGCGGTGACCGATATTCCACGAACCATCAGCGGCAAGGTCGTTGAGCTGGCGGTGAGGAACGTGGTGCATGGGCAGAAGGTAAAGAACACCGATGCGCTGGCCAATCCCGAGGCGCTGGAGCAATTCCGGGATCGGCCGGAACTCGCTTTTTAAACGGTTCTATTGGACGCTCGTGCCAGGCCTGCCAGAGCCAGAGCCAAGCCGCTGCGCAGTCACGGAATGGTTCAACGTGATCCGCACCGGATCGACGATCGCGCTATCGGGATGTGCTTCAAGTGTGTTCCGCAGGAGGGACATGTTGCGGTCAAACCCGACTTCGTCGGTGTGCAACTGGCTCAGCAGCGAAGTGACCACCGCCAGTGAGTCGGCGTTTTCAAAGGCTTTGGAACTGGCGTGACGAGCATTGCCTTCATCTGTCACCGCAAGCCAGCCGGAAGCCAGGTTCAGCAGCGACGCCACGTCCAGCGACTGTCCACCGCCGACGCTGCCAGCGTCGCGGGCATAGGCGACATCACCGATCTGCGCAGGCCCGTGAAACAGCTCATGGATCAAGTCGTCTGCGACGACGTCATGATTGAATCCCAGGCCAATGAAGTGCCGGTTAAGATTGGGCGTATAGATTTCAATGAACTTCGCGTCGGATTGCCCGGCTGCACCTTTCCACTGTTGGTAAGCGCTCGTGTCGAAAGCGGCAATGTGGTGGGTGTCCTTGAGTGGATCAAGGATGAAGTTACTGATGGAAACGCCCCCAAAGTCGGCCCTGACCGCTCTCAAATAGTTCAATAACTGATTGATTGCATCGTTCGAGTCGCTTCCCATCAGCAGTCTGGCAACCAGGTTGCGCTGCGACACAAAGTCACGATGGGTCAAGGCGTTGATCGCGTTTTCGATTTTCGTCCGGGCCCGCGGCAGACTTTGTTCGATGAACTGTCGGGTATAACTGACAGGCAATGTCTTGGTAGATCGCGGCAAACGGACAGGGGCCACATAGGCAAAGTTGTCGAGTTTTGGCCCCCAGGCTTTGCCCAGACGGTCGAGGGCATACCATTGAAAATTATTGCGGGTCGCCACCACCGTGAGCTCCTCACCGATGGCACCACGGGGTCGCCAGGTACCCTGTCCGGTGTTGACGTTGCTGGCTGCGCGGACCAAGTCATAGGAATTGTGGCTGCCATGGAGTCTGCCCAACTGGGACTTTGCCAGTCCGAGAAGCTCTTCAGCCTGCTTGCTGAACCGTAACGCGCCTTTGTGGATGAGTTTCCCGGCACCATAGAACACCGTTGGCACATCATCCACGGGGTTGAAGAGGGAAACGGACGTCGCAAACGCCAGTTTGGTCAGGCGGGCGCCTTTGGACGACAAGGAGACCGCCTTCGACGAAATGCTCAGCGCTTTGGCGCCCGCCCCCACAAATGCACTGCCCAACGCCATAGCATCCATGACGCAACCGTAGATCCCGTCAACGACCTTATTGTGTTCTCCAGAAGACAAATCCTCGATGCACTTCTTGAACGGAACCACCAAATTCACGATGTAATCTGCAGTCTCTTCGCCATTTTTGCGTTCTGTTTCAAGTGCTGTCGGTACCGTGGCCATTAACTCGATTTCGTCAAATGTGCGCAACGGATGATTGTTCACAACGAACTCGGCAATTCGCCGTAGCTGCGGATTACCGAAATTACGGTAGTGACTCTGCTGCCGCGCCGACACAGACGCTGGTGCGGGAAGCTCACCCAGTTTTTCAATAATCCCCATGGCGCTGCTGGCGTCATTCTCAGCAAAATCGCCGGCAGTGTATTCAACAACCGAGAGAGGCAACAATTCGGGAGTCGCAGGTCGCAGGGGCGCATTCAGCTCCCCGTTAAAATCCATTCGGGCGGCAGTCCGCAATTTACCCGTTGAGGTTATCAGCGTCGCCAGCGTGGTGTTTTTCCGTAATTCACCGCGCAAGGCAAACAACTCATAACAGGCAACCGCATTGCCGTGGGCAGCGAACATGACAATGCCAAAACGTCCCTTCACAGCATCGTTACTTTGCTGTGTTTCGTAAGTCGTCGAAACGGGCACCGGCGATATTGAGAAGTAAGACTCGGTGCTGGTCGCTGGAAGACGAACGGTAAAAAAGGTGATCTTACCTTTTAGAAAAATCTCCAGATCATGGGCAAGCATGTGTGAAAGGGCCAACTTCACATTGGTCGCCAGCGCTTTATTCAGATCGCCGAGATAATTCCGTAACAGGCGATGGTATTCGACATTGTTGGGCGGCAGGCTCTGCAACCTTGGAAAGCGGCTATAAAGGCTGGTGACGGAGGGGTCGTAGTGAGTTGGTCTTTGTTGATTGGTCACACCGGCCAACAAATCAGGGGTTCTGGAAAAAACATCGTCGGGAAAGACCGCGCGGAAATCCCACTGGCCACCCGCAAGGTCCGCCGACATGTGCAAGCCGACCATCGACATGGGGTTGGGGGATGCATAGAGGCCGGGGTGTTGATAAAGCACTTTATCGTCCAGGAAATCACACTCCGGCACTGCTCCTTTCAACGCTTCGCGCGCAATGGTTTCGCGGTTGGGCATTGGGATGGAATAGACGCTGGCCAGATGGGTGAAGTTCTCCGCGAATTCCTGGAACGCCGTGATTGCCCGCTCGGTGGTTTCCTTTGCCGCTTGAGTGAGCTCGCTTTCGCTGATAACGCCATTCAATAGCGCCCAGTCAACGATCGGATCGATCATCGCCAATTCCCGCAGTCGGGACAGCGGTTCGCTGACAGGTTCCAGTTCGACATACGCCATGATCTGCGCATACGTCAGCACACGCGACGCCCCCTTCCTCACCGCTTCCGCCAGAGCAACGCCATGGCAAAAGGTGACCCAGGCAACCGAGCCCATCGTCATCGCTGCTGGCACGCCCGTGACCAGAAATTCCGGCGCCATCTCCGCCAGCAGCAGATGACACGCCAGCGGCGCCGCGGCAGGATCAACCCAGCCTTTGGTATAGAGTAAGGCTTGCAGCTCCTCGCGCACCACGGCCGGCGACCGCTCAACGTTGCTCGGCGCATATAAAGCGAAACCGGCGATACGCTTGCGGTCTTGGGTGCTACCGAGAGACGGATAAAGATCCAGCAACAGGCTGGTTACCAGCAGTTGCTCAAGACCTTGTGAAGAGACCTCTTGCCCGGATTGCGCGCCGAACCAGGCCGACTCCTCCAGGAGTTTCCTGGCACAAGCTTGGGCCACCGGATGCTTGATCAACTGACCGATCCGTTGCGCGGCATTATCGTGCGTCGCAATGACGCGCCCCGTTTCGCGGAACAACTTATCCAGCAGTTTGGTGTTTTTGGCGACACGCTGGGTGACCTGCCGAATGGCGTCGCGCTGCTCAACCGACAAGACGGCTAACG
This sequence comes from Pseudomonas sp. URMO17WK12:I12, assembly GCF_000514395.1. Classification (NCBI taxonomy): domain Bacteria; kingdom Pseudomonadati; phylum Pseudomonadota; class Gammaproteobacteria; order Pseudomonadales; family Pseudomonadaceae; genus Pseudomonas; species Pseudomonas sp. URMO17WK12:I12. The sequence goes on along the minus strand of NZ_AZVV01000009.1, from coordinate 264,234 downwards.
ACGGATCATCCGTAACAAGCTGCCCCCAATAGTTACCCAGCTCATCAACCTCAGGATCGAACTCGAAAAGCGCGATCAGGTTTTTTGTTTCGCTGGCATTTCTTGGAACCATCAGGCCATGAAACTTCAGCCATTGGTCCACATCGACGAAATCTTCGCTATAAATGTAACCACCGGCTTGTTTGGCAATATCACCTATCACCAGAAGCTTCTGATAATAGTGGGACTCCTGGACGATATTCACGTCGACGACGTCCCACACTAACCGGTCTTTTCTGAAAATCTCAAGCCCGCCGGTTTCGTTGATACGGGTTGCGGCCATGTTCTCGGGGCCGTGGCGACGGAGTTCATCCATCACGACCGTGTAGTTGGCCAGGTTATTCCATGCCACTCGACCCGGCATATGGACTTCATACAACGAAGAGCCTTTCGCCAGCTCAAACTCGTAGCCTTGCCAATGGTAGGGCCCGTCGTCCTCTTGATCCTCGAAGACACTTTGCAATAAGCGCACGACCACCTGTCGCTCAGCCGCATCGACCTTTAACCAAAGGTGTTGAACTTCAGAAACCGCCCCGGACAACGGATAGTCTTTATACTTAAACTTATAAAACATAACAACCTTATGAAATTAGTTAACTGATTCATTCAACGACGGTTAATCCTGACTCATCGAATAATAACTAAACAGTAAAAAGTCATAAGACAATATTTCACAACCACTCACTTTACCAATTTAATCAATCCACCAACCCCCAGCCATCACTGCGCATATTAACGTTCGAAACCCCTGCGCCATAAAGCTTAAGGCGCAACTTAAGATTACAAAGCGAGTCCGCATGTTTTAGCGCCTCTTCCTCGCTGATTGCGCCTTCCACCACCAGCGCATACAGTGCGCCATCGAACGTTTGCATACCGAACTCTGCAGACTTGTCCATAATGTTTTTAAGTTCATCGAGTTCATTGCGTCTAATCAAGTCAGCAATCGTCGGTGTACCCAACATCACTTCCACTGCCGCCCTGCGCTGACCGTCGCGGGTACGCACCAGTCGTTGTGAAACAAACGCCTTGAGATTGTTGCCCAGGTCATGCAGCAACTGCGTCCGCCGCTCTTCGGGAAAGAAATTAATGATACGGTCCAGCGCCTGATGGGCGTTGTGTGCGTGCAACGTGGAAATCACCAGATGACCGGTGTCGGCGAACGCCAGCGCGTGCTCCATGGTTTCGCGGTCACGAATTTCGCCGATCAGCACCACGTCCGGTGCCTGGCGCAGGGTGTTTTTTAATGCCGCATGAAAACTTCGGGTATCGACGCCCACTTCGCGCTGATTGATGATCGACTGCTTGTGCCGATGGATATATTCGATCGGGTCTTCAATGGTGACGATATGACCGCTGCTGTGGCGATTGCGGTAGTCGATCAGCGCCGCCAGCGATGTCGACTTGCCCGAGTCTGTGGCGCCGACGAACAGTATCAGGCCTTGCTTGAGCATCACGGTGTCCAGCAGCACGGGGGGTAATTTGAGATCTTCGAAGCGCGGGATGTCGAGTTTGATGTTACGTATCACAATGGACACGTCGTTGCGTTGCTTGAACAGATTGACCCGAAAGCGCCCGATTCCCGACAACGAAATGGCCAGGTTCATTTCCAGCTCACGGTCGAACTCCAGACGCTGTTCGGCGTCCATGATGGACGCGGCCATTGCCGCGACTTCACCGGGTTTGAACGGCTGATCGCACAACGGTTCAAGGACGCCGTCGAACCGCGCGCTGGGCGGTGCCGCCGTGGAGAGATAAAGATCGGAGCCATTACCGCTGGCCAGAAGTTTCAACAGTGCATCGATTTCCATGGCAAAAAACACCCGCGAAGCATTCAATGAAAAAATAATGACCCGACATGGGTCATCCAGCCTCTACCGCCCTACGAGGATAGTAGACGCCGCCACACCGACTTAAGCGCAGGACCACTTGATGAACGCATCACCCACCGGCAGCGATGCCCAGGCCTTGATTGCCCGACTGGACTGGACACAGACCCCCTTGGGCCCTGCTGGCACCTGGCCGCAGAGCCTGCGCACCGCCGTCGACATCGTGATTCACTCACCGATGCCGATGCTGTTGCTATGGGGACCGCAGCTGACACAGATCTACAACGACGGCTTCGCCCTGCTCGCTGGCAGCAAACATCCACACGCTTTCGGACAGCCGACGCACCAGATCTGGCCAGAACTTCAGGACTTTACCGACCCGATTTACAGCGCCGTCCTACAAGGCCAGGTGCGCACCTACAGCGAACAGCGCTTTGCCCTGCAACGTGACGGTGGCGATTCCGACTTCTGGCTGGATTTGACCTACAGCCCGATCCGCGATGAAAGCGCCGAGGTGGCGGGCATTCTGGTCACCGCCATCGAAACCAACGAACGTCGCCGCATCGCCCTTGAACTGGAACAACGCTCGGCCGCCAGCCTCAAGGCCCAGCGCGAAACCGAGCAGCGCCTGCAACTGGCCTTGGCCGCGACCGACTCGGTGGGCACCTGGGATTGGGACATCGGCGAAGACCGTTTCCTCGCCGACGCTCATTTTGCCCAACTGCACGGCATCGATCCGGCGTTGGCCGGGGAATTGCCGATCAGCGCGTACCTCCAGGGCGTGCATCCGGAAGACCGGGCGATGATTGCGCGCAGCATCAAGCACTGCATCACCCATGGCACCGAGTACGCCGAGGAATATCGCCTGCTGCAACCCGATGGGCAGTTGAGCTGGGTGTTTGCCCGGGGGCGCTGCTACAAGGATCATCACGGCCGGCCAATGCGCTTTCTCGGCGCCGCGCTGGACCTGACCGAGCGCAAACGCACCGAACAGGCCCTGCGCCAGAGCCAGACCGAGCTGCAATTGATCATCAACGCGATGCCGATCCTGATCAGCTACGTCGACAGCGAAGAGCGTTTCCGCCTGAACAATTCCGCGTACCTGGACTGGTACGGCCTGACGCCGCAAGAGCTCTACGGCAAAACCATTCGCGAAGTACTGGGTGACGAGGCCTATGCCTTACGTGCCGAACACATTGCTGAAGCACTTACGGGCAAACCTTGCTGCTTCAGCATCAGCACGCCACACCGCGACGGCAGCCTGCGGCATGCGCTGATGAACTACCTGCCGCGCCACGGCGCGGATGGCGCGGTGAATGGCTTCTACATTTTTGTGATCGACGAAACCGAGCGCAAACAGACCGAAGAAGCCTTGCGCAATCTCAATGAAACCCTGGAAGAGCGCGTCGCCGCTCGCACCCAGCAGCTGGCCGAAGCCAACCAGCGCCTGCAAAACGAGATGGTCGAGCGCGAGCGTGCCGAGGACGCCTTGCGCCATGCTCAAAAAATGGAAGCAGTCGGCCAACTCACCGGCGGCATCGCCCATGACTTCAACAACATGCTTACCGGGATTATTGGCAGTCTTGACTTGATGCAGCGCTACATCGCCGATGGGCGCACTCACGAGATCAGCCGTTTTACCGAAGCCGCGGTGTCCTCGGCCAACCGCGCCGCCGCGTTGACCCATCGCCTGCTGGCGTTTTCCCGTCGCCAGTCACTGGATCGCAAACCGCTGAATGCCAATGAATTGGTGCGCTCGCTGGAAGACTTGCTCAGCCGGACCACGGGCGACCACATCGAGCTCAATCTGCAACTGGCCGATGAAGTCTGGCCGATCAGCACCGACGTCAGCCAACTGGAAAACGCCCTGCTCAACCTGGTGATCAACGCCCGCGATGCGATGCCCGATGGCGGCCAACTGCTGATCGAAACGAGCAATGTCTACCTCGACGGCACTGACATCACCACACTGGAACCGGTCAAGGCCGGGGATTACGTGATGATCGCCGTCAGTGACAACGGCACCGGCATGACACCCTCGGTACTGGCCAAGGCATTTGACCCGTTCTTCACCACCAAACCCATCGGCCAGGGCACAGGGCTGGGGTTGTCGATGATCTACGGCTTCGCCCAGCAATCAGGCGGACATGTCAGCCTGTTCAGCCTGCCCGGCAAGGGCACCAGCGTGCGCTTGTACCTGCCGCGCTTGCATGCCATGGAACCGGAAAACGTGCTGGTGCCGGTCACGGGCGAGGCGCCCGCGGCGATTGCCGGTGAAACCGTGGTGCTGGTGGAAGACGACCCGGCGGTGCGCATGCTGGTGCTCGACTTGCTCAATGAGCTGGGTTACCACGCTCACGAAGCCGAAGACGCCAAGACCGCCCTGCCCTTGCTGGAATCGGATTTGCGTGTTGATCTGCTGGTGACCGATGTCGGACTGCCGGGCATGAACGGTCGGCAACTGGCGGAGATCGCCCGCCAGCATCGCCCGGACCTCAAAGTGCTGTTCATGACCGGTTACGCGGAAACCGCCGCCGAACGTCAGGGCTTTCTGGAGGAAGGTATGGACATGGTGGCCAAGCCCTTTTCCATCGACTTGCTGGCCAACAAGATTCGCACGATGATCGGCCAACCCGAGTGAGTTGAGGCATAATCGCCCGCCCCGCTGTCAGCACGTTGCAAGGTACGCCCCATGAAAGCTCAAGCCCGCCATATTCTGGTGAAAACCTCGGAAGAAGCCGAGCAGCTCAAACAACGCATCGCCAAGGGCGAAGCCTTCGACGTGCTGGCCAAAAAGTACTCCACTTGCCCGTCCGGCAAGCGCGGCGGCGACCTCGGTGAAGTGCGGCCGGGGCAGATGGTCGGGGTGATTGATGCGGTGATTTTCAAGAAGCCGCTGCGGGTGGTACACGGACCGATCAAGAGCAAGTTCGGGTATCACCTGGTGCAGGTGTTTTACCGGGATTGAGGGGTGGCCTTGAGGGCCTCATCGCGAGCAAGCTCGGCTCCTGCATTGGAATGCGCTCCCCTGTGGGAGCGAGCCTGCTCGCGAACCGACTGCGAAGCAGACGGCCATTCATCCCTTATCTAGGGATCAGCGCCCCCGGCACCTGAATCACCCGACTCGCCAACCGATGCCCCGCCTCAGCCGCTTCCACCGCGCTCGCGCCCTTGAGCCGACTGGCCAGGTACGCCGCACTGAACGAATCCCCTGCCGCCGTCGTATCTACGACGCGGTCGACCTTCTGCGCCGGCACTTCAAACGACTCACCGTCACAGCGAATCAGGCACGCGTCTGAACCGCGCTTGAGCACCACTTCCGGCGTGCCGATCTGCTCGTAAGCATCGAACACCGCCTGGCAACTTGAGAAATGGAACAGCGCCTGCTCGTCCTCAACCGTCAGCAACGCCAGGTCCACATACGGCAACACACTGCGATACGCCGCGCGGGCTTCCTCAACCGACGCCCACAAGCGCGGCCGATAGTTGTTGTCGAAGACGATGCGCGCATCTCGCTGACGGGCTTCGATCAGGGTTTCCAGCAATTTTGCCCGACCTTGCACACCGAGCACCGCCAGCGTGATGCCGCTGAAGTACAACACGTCGTAATCCGGCAGCGCCGCCAGAATCGGCGCGGCGGCGGGCGTGGTGAAGCAATCGCGCACGGCCGCTTCGTTGCGCCAGTAGAGAAAACGACGCTCGCCGGCGGCGTCGGTCTGGATGCAATACAAGCCGGGCAAACGTCCGGGTAAACGCTGGACCATGCCCAGGCCGATGTTTTCGCTGGCCCAGTTCTGGCACATCGCGTCGCTGAAGCTGTCGTCGCCCAGGGCGGTGACGTAATCGACGATGCCGCGCTCGCCCAGTTCACGGGACAGGTAGACGGCGGTGTTCAGGGTGTCGCCGCCGAAGCTTTGTTGCAGGCTGCCGTCGGCGCGTTGTTGCAGCTCGATCATGCATTCGCCGATCAGGGCGATGCGCGGGATGTTGGGGCCGAGGGTGTTGATGGTGTGCATGGTGTGGGGTCTCTGGTGTTTCTTTGTTGTCTGGGCGGGCCTCATCGCGGACTAGCCCGGCTCCCACAGGGATCGTGTTACCCATGTAGGCGCCGGGCTTGCCCGCGATAGCAGCGCCTCGGTCTCAAGCCTTAGAAACAGGTTTCCATGGTTTCGATGACATTCATCTGATCATCCACCAGACACCCCGTGCGCCACTTGTCGAACGTCAGGCACGGGTGCGACGTGCCGAACGAAATAATGTCGCCGACCCGCAACTCAACCCCCGGCGCCACGGTCATGAACGCGTGCTGATCCATCACTGCCGTCACCTTGCAGGCACTGACGTCATCGCCCTTCGCCGGCACCACACCGGCCTTGTAACGCAACAACGGCACCGGCAGACCGGCGTCGTACGCTACATCGCGCTTGCCCAGGGCAATCACCGCAAAACCCGGTTCCGGCATCGACTGCACGTGTGCCCAGACTTCCAGCGCCGGACGCAGGCCTTCATTCAGGTCACTACGACGGTCGAGCACACAGCATTGCGCTTCCTTGTAGATGCCATGGTCGTGGGCCACGTAGCTGCCCGGACGCAACACACTGAGGAAACGCCCGGCAGCGTTCTGTGCTTCGAACTCCTCGGCAATCAAGTCATACCAGGCGGAACCCGACGCAGTGATGATCGGCTTGGCGATCGCAAACGCGCCGCTGTCCTGCAACTGCACGGCCAAACGCACCAATGACTGGGCGAATGCGCGGATACCGGTCACCGCATGATCGCCATGGATCACGCCTTCGTAGCCTTCGATACCGGTCAGGGCCAGCGCCGGTTGCGCGTTGATGGCTTTGGCCAGCGCGATGACTTCGTCCTCAGTGCGGCAACCGCAACGGCCGCCGACCACACCGTATTCGATCATCACGTTCAGGCGCACGCCGCGCGAGGCAAAGTAGGCACCGAGGTCCGCGACGTTGTCCGGATGATCGACCATGCAATGGAAATCGAACGTCGGGTCCGCCAGCAGATCGGCGATCAACGCCATGTTCGGCGTACCGACCAATTGGTTGGCCATCAGCACCCGACGCACGCCATGGGCATAAGCCGCGCGGGTTTGCGTGGCGCTGGCCAGGGTGATGCCCCAGGCGCCGGCGTCCAGTTGGCGGCGAAACAAGGCTGGGGTCATGCTGGTCTTGCCATGGGGCGCGAGCTCGGCGCCACTGTTGCTGACAAAGTCCTGCATCCAGCGAATGTTGTGTTCCAGCGCTTCGCGGTGCAGCACCAGCGCCGGCAGGCTGACATCGCGGACCAGGTTGGCGCCGGTCTGGGCAAAACCCTTTTCCACGGCGGCAGTATTGTTGGCAGTAGACATGGTCGAACTCCTCACATTCGCGGCCGCAGGCAGCCGCATTTATTCGTTGATACGCCGGGCCAGGTGGTTGGCGTTGTCGATCAGCACTCGGCGATAATCGTTGTAATGGGTCTTGGCATCAGCCCGTGGGGCCACGATGCACAGGGTCGCAATGGCCACGCCGTTGGGGTCTTTGACCGGGGCGGCGAAGCAATGGGTAAAGGTGTCGGCGACGCTATCGAAGGAGAAAAAGCCATCGATGCCGGCCTGCCGGATTTCCGCCAGAAACTGTTCCAGCGGCAGGCGCTCGCCGTTGGGCAGGATGAAGTCGTCATGGTCGATCAGGTCGACAATTTCCTCGTCACTCAAATGCGCCAACAGCAGGCGCCCGGAAGCGGTCCAGGGAATCGGCGCGTTCTCGCCGATGTCCGAGGAAATGCGGAAATGCCGCTCGCCCTCCTTCATCAGCGCCACGGTGTATTTGCGGCCATTGAGCAGGCACATCTGGGCGGTTTCGTGGGTCTGGCTGACGATTTCCTGCAAGGCGAGATCGGCCTCGCGGGTCAGGTCGAAATGACGCAAATGCGCCTGCCCGAGGAAGTACAACTGACGGCCCAGGTAGACATGACCGTCCTTGCCCACGGTTTCCAGAATGCGCCGTTCCAGCAGGGAGGCCACCAATTCGTAGACCGTGGATTTCGGGCTGCCGATACCGCTGGCAATTTCATTCGGGCGCAGGGGTTTGCCGATTTCCTTGAGGAAGTCGAGGATATCGAACGCCCGGTCCAGACCGCGAGCCCGGCGCTTGATGGTGTCTTCGGTCATTTCATTGGTTCCCATACAAAGTGCCGGGAGTTTACCTAGAGTGCGGTGGCGATTGTTAGGCCGCCATCGCGGGCAAGCCACGCTCCCACATTTGAAATGCATTCCCCTGGGGGAGCGTGGCTTGCCCGCGATGGGCGCGACTCGGTTCAGGCCTTTTTCTTGTACGCGATGCAGTCGATCTCGACCTTGCAGTCGACCATCATGTTCGCCTGCACGCAGGCACGGGCCGGAGCGTGTTCGGGTTTGAAGTACTCGGAGAAGACCTTGTTGAAACTCGTGAAGTCCCGTGGATCCTCCAACCACACGCCAGCACGCACCACATCTTCCAGGCCATAACCGGCCTCTTGCAGAATCGCAATCAGATTTTTCATGGTCTGGTGGGTCTGTTCGACGATGCCACCCGTAATGATCTCGCCATCCAGCGCCGGCACCTGCCCGGAAACGTGCAGCCAGCCATCGGCTTCAACGGCGCGGGCGAAAGGACGAGGCGTACCGCCAGCGGCGCTACTGCCGGTGCCGTAACGAGTAATGCTCATGAGTGTTTCTCCTGATTGAATTCTGAAAAGTTAAAAGCGCGTGTTTTTGAGAAACTCAGCCAGACGCGGTGATTGAGGGCGCTCGAACAGCTCCTTGGGTGGCCCCTGCTCTTCGATGCGCCCCTGATTCATGAAAACGATTTTGTCCGAGACTTCGAATGCAAAACGCATTTCGTGGGTGACCAGCAACATGGTCATGCCTTCGTCGGCCAGGCCCTTGATCACGTTCAGCACTTCGCCGACCAGTTCCGGGTCGAGGGCCGAGGTGACTTCGTCGAACAGCATCAGGCTCGGGTTCATCGCAATCGCCCGGGCAATCGCCACGCGCTGTTGCTGACCGCCGGACAACTGACCGGGATAGTGATCACGGCGTTCCAGCAAGCCGACGCGCTCCAGCCATTTTTCCGCCAGAGCAACGGCCTCGTCCTTGTGCAGTTTTTTCACCTTGAGCAAACCCAGGGTGACGTTCTGCAAGGCGGTGAGGTGCGGGAACAGGTTGAATTGCTGGAACGCCATGCCCGTCATTGCACGATGCCGGGCGATGACTTTTTCCGGGTGACGGATGCGTTTGCCGTCGACCTCGTCATAGCCGATGGACTCGCCGTCGAGCATGATCTGCCCGCCCTGGAATTCTTCGAGCATGTTTACGCAGCGCAGCAAGGTGGTCTTGCCCGAACCGCTGGAGCCGATCAGTGTGACGACGTTGCCGCGCTGCATGCTCAGGTCGACGCCCTTGAGCACTTCGAGCTTGCCGTATTGTTTGTGCAGGCCGCGTATGTCCAGCAGGGCCTGACCGTTTTGCGTGTTGGAGAGTTGAGTCATGGCAAGGCCACCCGCTTTTCAATGTGCCGGCCGAGTAATTCGATGGCGTAGTTGATGACGAAAAACAGAAATCCGGCGAACAGGTAAAACTCCAGGGTCATGAAGGTCCGGGCGATGATTTGCTGTGTGCTGAGCAGTAACTCCGCCACGCCGATCACCGACAATAGCGTCGAGGCCTTGACGATTTCCGTCGAGGAGTTGACCCAGGTCGGCAGGATCTGCCGCAACGCTTGAGGCAACAGCACGTAACCGAGGGATTGGAAAAACGTCAGGCCAATCGCCTTGCTCGCTTCCATCTGACCGCTAGGCAGTGCTTGCAACGCGCCGCGCACGATCTCGGCGACGTGGGAGCCGCAAAACAGCGTCAACCCCAACGCACCGGCCTGAAACGCGCTGATCTGCCAACCCAGTGCCGGCGCCATATAAAAGCAGGCCAGCACCAACACAAACACCGGCGTACCGCGAATCAGGTCGACGTAGACGCGAAACGGCGCACGCATCCAGAACTTGCCGTAGGTCAGCACCAGACCGGCGACAATGCCGACCATCGTGCCCAGCAAAATGGCCAGCGCCGACACCTGCACACTGGTCAGGAAGCCTTGCCACAACACTTCGCGGGCAACCCATAACTCATGCAACCAACCAGGGGATTCGTACATGGGGGGCTCCTATCGGCGAATCGCCAGACGCTGTTCGAGGTAACGCAGCATCATGGCAATGAGGTAACAGGCCGCCACATAGAGCGCCGTGGTCACCAGCCAGGTTTCAATCACCCGGTAGCTCTCGACATTGATCTTGCGCGCGTAATAGGTCAGCTCCGGCACCGCGATCGCAGCGGCCAGCGAAGTGTCCTTGAACAGCGAAATAAAGTTGTTCGACAAGGCCGGCAGCACATTGCGCAGCATCACCGGGACGGTGACGTAAGCCTTGACCTGCCACTCGCCGAGGCCGATGGCGAGCCCGGCTTCACGCTGGCCCTTGGGAATGCTCAACAAACCGCCACGGAACACTTCGGTCAGATACGCCCCGGCGTAGAGCGACAGGGTGATGATGAACGACGGGATCTTGTCCAGACGAATGCCCAGGCTCGGCAAGGCAAAGTAGATCAACAGAATCAACACCAGAATCGGCGTATTACGGATCACCGTCACATACACCGACGCCAGCACCCGCAATGCGCGGTGCTTCGAGAGCAAAGCAAACGCCATCATCAGGCCGATCACGCAACCGATGGCGATCGACACCAGCGCCAGCTCAAGACCCAGACCGAGCCCCGCCAGCAAGGTGTCGAAATCGCGCCACACGGCGGCAAAGTTCAACTGATAGTTCATGGTCAGCAGTACCTTGAACGGGGCGCGTTACAAGCGCCCCGCTCTCACGGGATCATTTGAATTCGACAGGGAAACCGATGGCTGGAGTCGGCAGATCGACACCGAACCATTGTTTGAAGGACGCCGCATAGGTCGGGAACTCAACGCCGGTCATGGCTTCATGCAGGGTGGTGTTGACGAAGTTCAGCCAGTCCTGATCACCGCGTTTAACTGCACAGGCGTAGGTTTGCGGGCTCCAGGCGTAAGTCGGGCTGCGGTAGCGGCCAGGGTTCTGCACCATCAGGTATTTCACCGACGACTGATCGGTGGCGGCGGCATCGGCACGGCCCGAGTTCACGGCCTGGTACATCAGGTCCACGCTGTCGTATTGATCGACCTTGGCCTTGGGTAACGCCTGGTGCACCAGCTCTTCGGCGTATACGTTCTGCAAGACCGCCACGGTCACGCTGTCGTTGGCAGCCTTGAGGTCTTCGATTTCCTTGTACTTGCTGTTCGCCGGCAGCAGCAGGCCGACACCTTCGCGGTAGTACGGCAGGGTGAACGCCACCTGCTGCGCACGACTGGCGGTGACGGTGATGAACTGGCAACTGATGTCGACCTTGTCGGTCAGCAGGTTGGGAATCCGCGCATCGGACGACTGCACCACAAACTCGACTTTGGTCGGATCGTTGAACAACCCCTTGGCAATCATCCGCCCGATATCGATATCGAACCCCTGCAACTTGCCATCCGCTCCCTGGAAGTGCCACGGCGCATTGGTACTGCCCGTGCCCACAATCAATTTTCCACGGGCCAGCACGCTATCGAGCTTACTGTCCGCCGCCTGGGCCACGCCCATGGCAGCGGCGGTAGCCGCGAGAACAAAAACACACGCTTTTAACAAGGAAGGTCGGCGATGCATGGCAAGCACTCCAGGATGATGTTTATTCCGCTATACCGGACATTGGTATGTAACAACGGAATAGACAGCAGAAAGTGTGCCACAGGTTGCGGAGAGAATGTTGGGGAGATTGAAAATCGATTTGAATCAACGGGATGGGAAAAACACTGAGGGATCTGTTACCAAACGCACGCGAGGGGAAGCGCTACCGTTGGCTACAGCGTGCGGGTACTTGCACCACAATTGGAGATGAATGACCGAAATTGACGCAGCGTGTCACCTGTAATTTCTGACAGTAGACCCGCCCCCGCTCCCTCCTTTAACGTCGACAAACCTCGATGGTCGTTGTGAAAAGGAGATTTTCAATGGGCTCGACACATCACTTGGCATCGCTCGCCCCGGTCTACCGCAAGGCGCTGAAAACCTGGCGCCCGGTGATCCTGTATTTCGGCGATGAACACTGTCCGGCCTGTGAATGGGCAGAACCGGTCTTTCGCGAAGTCGCCCAACGCTATCGTCATCACGCGAACATTTATGTATTGAACACCCGTGAATCACCGCGGCACCCGAACGTTACCGGCACACCGACGGTGTTGTTCTTCAAGGACGGGCGATTGCGGAAGAAGCTCAAGGGCATTGGCACCCGAGAGACGCTGGAGGAGGATTTCGCCAGCCATGTTGGCAGGCTCAGGCCGCGATACGTGCCGCATAAAACGCGTCACGATCTGGCGTGGTTGCGCCAGACGTTGCGCGGGTTGTGTACGGTGCCTCGGGCGTTAGAGCGGTTGAATTGTCGTAGTGGGTGTTAGGGCTTGGGAGCGATGGGGTTTGGCAGGACGCTATCGCGAGCCAGCTCGCTCCCACATTGGATCTCCAGTGCTCACACGACCCGTGTGGGCGTGAGCCTGCTCGCGAACAGGCCCTGAATCCCGGAAAAAACTAGCGGTCGATACACACCAGCAGCACCCGCGTCACCCGCCGCTCCTCAACGGCCACCACTCTCATTCGCCAGCCCTGCCACTCCAGGCTGTCGCCGATCACCGGCAATCGATCCAGCAAGCTCACGACCAACCCGGCCAGGGTCTGATAGTCCTCAGTAGGCTCAGCCACGAATCCGGTCTGCTGTCGAACCCGTGTCAGGTTCAACGCACCGCTGACCAAAAAACCGCCTTGCTCTTCCACCACGTCCGGGCCTTCGATTTCGCTGGCGTCGGGCAGTTCGCCGGCAATCGATTCCAGAATGTCGGTCATGGTCAACACACCCACAAAGTCACCGAATTCATTGACCACGAATGCAATGTGCGTCGAGGCCTGGCGCATCTGCTCCAGCGCATTGAGGATGGAGTAGCTGTCCAGCAAGTTAACGGTCTTGCGCGCCAACTGCTCCAGATCCGGTTCGTTGCCGGCCAGGTATTCGTTGAGCAACTCCTTCTTGTGCACGAAGCCCAGCGGCTCGTCCACCGCGCCGTCACGGATCAACGGCAAGCGCGAATAGGACGAATGCATCAGCCGCGTACGAATGGTAGGCGCATCATCGGCCAGGTCGATGTAATCAACGTCGGCACGCACGGTCATCAACGTTCGGATCGGCCGTTCGGCCAGTTGCAGTACGCCGCTGATCATCACCCGCTCGCGGCGGTCGAACAGTGCTTCGCCCGGTGCGTCGCCGTTGTCCAGCAGGTCGGCAACCTCCTCACCGACTTCCTCCACCGCCATGCTGCGACCGCCGAGCAAACGCAACACCGCATGGGCCGTTCGCTCGCGCATGGGCCGCAGTCCCTGCAGGGATTTCTTGCGGCGAGCGCGGGCGATCTGGTTGAACACTTCGATCAGGATCGAGAAACCGATGGCCGCATACAGATAGCCTTTGGGAATGTGGAAACCCAACCCTTCGGCCGTCAACGCGAAGCCGATCATCATCAAGAAGCCCAGACAGAGCATGATCACTGTCGGGTGCGCGTTGACGAACCGGGTCAACGGCTTGCTGGCGACGATCATCAGGCCGATGGAGATGATCACCGCGATCATCATCACCGCCAGTTCATCGACCATACCCACAGCGGTAATCACTGCGTCGAGGGAGAACACCGCGTCGAGCACCACAATCTGCGCCACGATCGGCCAGAACATCGCATATGCGGCGTTGGCCGAGCGCTGGCCGACATGGCCTTCGAGCCGTTCGTGCAATTCCATGGTGGCCTTGAACAGCAGGAACACTCCACCGAACAGCATGATCAGGTCACGACCGGAGAAGCTCTTGTCGAACACCTCGATCAGCGGCTGCGTCAAGGTGACCAGCCACGAGATACTCGCCAGCAAGCCCAGGCGCATGATCAGCGCCAACGACAATCCAATGATTCGCGCACGGTCGCGCTGCTCGGGCGGCAATTTGTCCGCAAGGATCGCGATAAACACCAGGTTGTCGATGCCGAGCACCAGCTCCAGCACAATCAACGTCAATAAGCCCAGCCAAGCGGTGGGGTCAGCTAACCATTCCATAAAAACGTCTCGATCTCTTCAGTGAATTCAGAATGCCAGGCACGGCAAGGCGCGGCGCAGAGGCCGTGGGATTGCAATGACGAAGTGTTTTGAATGTCGAAAGACCGGGTGTTTCAAGAGCGCGCAATGGCGCGATGAGGAAGGATAACCGGGAGGCTCCAAGAGGGTGTTCATGCAAGTCCTGAAAGACAAAAGGACTTGGATCGTACAGGCGAAACCGATAATTCCTACAATCGAAAATCATTTCAAAATTTGTAGTCAGCCTGGAATAAACCCTGACCGGGCTCGTCGTACTGCCACTGAAATCGTTCAGTAGCCACCACGAGAGCCCCGCCATGAAAAGCCTCCTGTCCGCGCTGTTTCTGATTGCCCTCAGCGGCACTGCCGCCGCTGCGTCTGCCGCCACCGCCAGCACCTCGAATGTCGAGGACTACAACTATTCGACACCGTTGAATATCGCCAAGGTCGTCAACATCACCCGCGGCGACTATTGCGGCATTGGCCCACGGGAGATGACCTACGTCGACACGATGGGCGCTACCCACGTCTTGCGCTATCAAGCGTTCGGTGATTCGTGCATCGATCAGAATTGATGTTTGAGCGACGCCATCACCCGCTCGGCATTCGCCTCACAGGCTATCCCCTCAGGCCGCGCCTGGATGCCTTCAATCACCCCCAGCAACTTCGCCTTGCTCTGTGCCAGGTGAAGTTGCATCTGTTCGATCTGCTCGACCTTGCGCAGCAGCCCCGCCAATAATTCTTCGTGCTTGAACTCGCCCGTCACCGTATCCGGCAACAATTGCTTCAGCTCTTCAAGGCTGAACCCGGCCTGCTGCGCGCACTGGATGATCATCAGTGTTTGCAGGACTTGTGCGGGATAGCGCCGGTAGCCGTTGGCCGAACGCTCTACCTGACGAATCAATCCCTGAGACTCGTAAAAGCGAATACGCGATGCATTCAATCCGCTCAACTGCGCCAATTCACCAATCTTCATCCCGGCCTCATTTGCCTGCTTGACATTAAAGTTAACTTTAAGCTTAGCCTCTGCTCTTCACTGATGAGGAGTCAAGCATGTCGCCCTTCCAAGCGTTGAATCTGCCCAACGGCCAGACCGTCGGCAATCGTATTGCCAAAGCCGCCATGGAAGAAAATCTCGCCGACACCGGGCAAGCACCGTCAGGCGCATTGTTTCAGCTGTATCAGGCCTGGGCCGAGGGCGAAGCGGGCCTGTTGCTGACCGGCAATGTGATGATCGACCGCCGCGCCATGACGGGTCCCGGCGGCGTGGTGCTGGAAGATGAACGCGATCTGCAGCGCTTTCGTCAGTGGGCGACGATCGGGCGTTCCGGTGGCGCGCAGTTCTGGATGCAGCTCAATCATCCCGGTCGCCAAACCATGGCCAACCTCGGTCAACAAGCCTGGGCACCCTCTGCCGTCGCACTGGACCTGGGCGCGTTTTCCAAGATGTTCGCCGAGCCCAAACCGATGTCCGAAGACGATATCGCCGAAGTGATCGCACGCTTCGCCACCAGCGCGGCCCTAGCGGAAAAGGCCGGGTTCACGGGCGTGCAGGTTCATGCGGCTCACGGTTACCTGATCAGCCAGTTCCTCTCGCCGTTGACCAATCACCGCACCGACCGTTGGGGCGGCTCACTGGAGAACCGCGCGCGCTTGTTGCTGGACGTGGTCCGAGCCGTTCGCCGCGCGGTCTCACCGCAGTTTTGCGTGTCGGTGAAACTCAACTCTGCTGACTTCCAGAGGGGCGGCTTTGACGCCGACGATGCTCGCCAAGTGATTGTGTGGCTCAACGAGCAGCGCATCGACCTGCTGGAGCTCTCCGGCGGCAGCTACGAAGCGCCGGCGATGCAAGGCGAAGCCCGCGACGGCCGGACGTTGGCGCGTGAAGCCTACTTCCTGGAAATGGCCGCTGAACTGGCCAGCGTCGCGCACATGCCGGTGATGGTGACAGGCGGCATTCGGCGCCTGGCTATCGTCCAGCAGGTACTCGACAGCGGCATCGCCATGGCGGGTATCGGCACGGCACTGGCGGTTGAACCGCAGTTGGTCAAACACTGGCACGAAGGCCGCAACAGCCATCCGCAATTGCCGCCGATCCTGTGGAAGCGCAAACCGTTGGCCGCACTGGCGAACATGGCAGTGGTGAAGTTTCAGCTGCATCGATTGAGCCGCGGGCGCAAGCCTCGTCCTCAGGTCTGGGCGGTGTGGGCGTTGATTCTTGACCGGCTGTACATAGGCCGGCGTACGCGGCAGTACCGTCAGGCGATGGGTAAATAGATTTAGACCGAGTTGCCTGCTCGCGATGGGGCCAGGACAGCCAGTCAATCACTCAACCAGGAATCAGCTCATCAATGTGCCGATAATCCGCTTGCAGCTCTGCCGCCAACTGCTTCGCCCGGCCCAACCGGATCGGCCCGCGCTCGATATCAATCAGCAGGCTGGGGCATTCCAGCGCTGGCAACAATGACCACTCCTTCAATCGCCCATCAGTCAGCAACAACACACGCTGCTGTTCCGCCGGAAAGCGCTTTTTGCGCGTCGCCAACCAACGCCCCGCCTCACCCAGCGCCGCCAACACTGGCGTGCCACCGCTGGCGCCCAACCCATCAAGCCAGGTCCGCAATCCGCTGGACGCTTTCAAGCCTTGCACCTGCCATTTCGGCACATTGCCGCTGGCCGTCAACAACGCCAGGCGCGCACGCTGACGGTAGGCATCGTCAAACAGCTGCGCCAGCAACCCCTTCGCATCACTCAACGCCTGATGTCGGCGAGTCGAGGCGGAGGCGTCGACAATCACCAGCCACAGCTCTTGGGCGCTTCGAGTGCGAAGGTGGAACAACACGTCGCTGCGCTGACGAGGCTGACCATTGAGCAAGGTGCCGGGCCAGTTGATCGAGCCGCTGCGTGCAGCATGGCGTTTGCCCTGTTTGCCGTTGTCCAGCCGTCCTGTACGGGGTCTGGCATTCGCCCCCGCGTCAGATCGAGGGCGAATGCCTAGGGCTTTTTTGGCCAGCTCGGCACTTCACGGCGGGCGCCAACCGGCAGCGCCTGGGCGGGCATTTCACCCCATTGCCCCTGGCCTTCGCTCGGGGCGGACTGTTGCGGGGATGGCGCCTGACTGTGCTGCGGGGCCGGCGGTGATTGCTCGCGGCGGCGATGGCGCAAGGCGAATTCAGCGACGGCGTCGATATCGTCCTCACTGATCGCGTTCGCACCGCGCCACGCAGCGTGGGCGCGAGCCGCACGCAGCCACACCAGGTCAGCGCGCAAGCCATCGACGCCGGCAGCAAAGCAGCGCTCAGTGATCAGCGCCAACGCTTGATCGTCGAGCGGGATGCTCGGCAAGAGGCGGCGGGCCTTCTCGCACCGTTCGCGCAGCGATTGCTGCGGGTGTTCCCACTGCGCGCAAAAGCGCTGCGGATCGCTGTCGAAATCCAGGCGCCGACGGATGATCTGCCCGCGCTCGATCGGTGCGGTGTGGCCGCTGAGCGCGACGTTCAGGCCAAAGCGGTCGAGCAATTGCGGACGCAGTTCGCCTTCTTCCGGGTTCATGGTGCCGATCAGCACAAACTTCGCCGAATGCTGATGGGAAATACCATCACGCTCGATCAGGTTGGTGCCGCTGGCGGCGACGTCGAGCAACAGGTCCACGAGGTGGTCGGGCAGCAGGTTGACCTCGTCGACGTAGAGCACGCCACCATCGGCCTTCGCCAGTACGCCGGGAGAGAATTGCGCACGCCCGTCGCTCAGCGCGGCATCGAGGTCGAGGGTGCCGACCAGACGTTCTTCCGTGGCGCCCAGCGGCAAGGTGACGAACTGACCGCTGGCCAGCAGGTCCGCGAGGCCCCGGGCCAGGGTGGATTTGGCCATGCCGCGCGGACCTTCGATCAGCACGCCGCCGATTTTCGGGTCGATGGCGGTCAGGTACAGGGCGAGCTTCAAGTCGTCGGCGCCGACCACGGCGGATAAGGGGAAATGCGGGGTGTCGGTCATGTCGAGTCTCGTGTGTGGTCGGTGATGTGATCGTTTCCACGCTTTGCGTGGGAACGATCATGCCCTCATGAATCTTCTTCTATATCCAGCAGCAGGTTTTCCAGGGCCTCACGGTACTCGCCCGGCTCCTGCCACATCCCCCGCTGCTGCGCTTCCAGCATCCGTTCGGTCATGTCGCGCAAGGCATGCGGATTGTGCTCGCGAACAAACTCGCGCGTCGCCGGGTCGAGCAAATAGGCATCAGCCAGCAACGCGTACTGGTGATCGTCAATCAGCTGCGTCGTCGCGTCGAAGGCAAACAGGTTATCGACCGTCGCCGCCAGTTCAAACGCGCCTTTGTAGCCGTGACGCTTGACCCCGTCGATCCACTTTGGATTGGCCGCCCGGGAGCGGATCACCCGGTTCAGTTCTTCTTTCAAGGTGCGGATCTTCGGCAGATCCGGCTGACTGTGATCGCCGTGGTAACTGGCCGCTGTTTCACCGCTAAGGCTTTCCACGGCAGCAAGCATGCCGCCCTGGAACTGGTAATAGTCGTTGGAATCGAGCAAGTCGTGCTCACGGTTGTCCTGGTTTTGCAGCACCGCTTGCACCTGACTCAAGCGCTGGGCGAATTGTTCGCGGGCGGCGGTGCCTTCGTCGGAACCGCCATAAGCATAGCCGCCCCAATTCAGGTAAACCTCGGCCAGGTCTTCACGGCTTTGCCACAGGCGCCCGTCGATGGCGCCCTGCACACCGGCGCCGTAGGCACCGGGCTTGGCACCAAAAATTCGCCAACCGGCCTGACGGTTCGCGGCGTCTTCATCCAGGCCCGATTGCATCAGCGCTTCACGCTCGGCACGCACTTTGGCGGCCAAGGGGTTGAGGTCGTCGGGTTCATCCAGCGCTGCGACCGCTTGCACCGCCGCATCGAACAGACGGATCAGGTTGGCAAACGCATCGCGAAAGAACCCGGAAACACGCAGGGTCACGTCCACACGCGGGCGGTCGAGCAAGCTCAGCGGCAGGATTTCGAAATCGTCGACCCGCTGACTGCCCGTGGCCCAGACCGGGCGCACGCCCATCAGCGCCATGGCCTGGGCGATGTCGTCGCCGCCGGTGCGCATGGTCGCGGTGCCCCACACTGACAGGCCGAGCTGGCGCAGGTGATCGCCATGGTCTTGCAGGTGTCGTTCGAGGATCAGGTTGGCGGACTGGAAACCGATGCGCCACGCAGTGGTGGTGGGCAGGTTGCGCACGTCGACCGAATAGAAATTGCGCCCGGTTGGCAGCACGTCCAGGCGACCGCGACTGGGTGCGCCGCTCGGGCCGGCGGGGACGAAGCGGCCGTTCAAGGCGTCGAGCAGACCGCGCATTTCGGCTGGGCCGCAGGCGTCAAGGCGTGGGGCGACGACTTCGCACAAATTGTCGAGGATGGCGTGCACTTCCGCCCAACCCGGCTCACTCCTACAAGGTCCGGGTTCGGTCGACAACGTTTGGGTAATGAGTTGAGCGGCGAACAATTCCAGGCGTTCACGGGTATCCCCCGCCGTGCGCCAGGCTTCATCGGTGAGGGTTTGCAGTTCAATGGGACGCGGCCCGCTCCAAGTCTCGGCCAGCGCACAATCCAGCGGATCGAACCCCAACTCGAACGCCTTGGCCAATGCCCGCAGCAAACTCGATTGCGCGCCACGCCCATCGCCACGCGGAATCCGCAGCAAAGCCAGCAAGGTGTCGATGCGCAACCGCCCTCTCGGTGATTCACCAAAGATGTGCAAACCATCGCGAATCTGCGACTCCTTCAAATCGCACAAATACGTGTCCAGTCGCGGCAACCAGATCGCCGCGTCGGCATCGCTGTCGAGTTTTTCGTCCAGTTGCAGCTCACGATCAATGTGCGTGTCGCGCACCAGTTGCAGGATGTCGCGCTGCAATTCACGGGCGCGGCGCGGATCGAGCAGTTGCGCTTCGTAATACTCATCGGCCAGCAGCTCAAGGTTGCGCAGTGGGCCGTAGGTTTCAGCGCGCGTCAGCGGCGGCATCAGGTGGTCGATGATCACCGCTTGGGTGCGGCGCTTGGCCTGCGCGCCCTCGCCCGGATCGTTGACGATAAACGGGTAGATGTTCGGCAGCGGCCCGAGCAACGCATCCGGCCAGCAGCTTTCCGAGAGCCCGACGCCTTTGCCCGGCAACCATTCGAGGTTGCCGTGTTTGCCGACGTGGATCACACCGTGGGCGCCATAGGTGTTGCGCAGCCAGAAGTAGAACGCCAGATAACCGTGGGGCGGCACCAGGTCCGGGTCGTGATAGACCGCGCTCGGGTCCACCTGATAGCCGCGCGCCGGTTGAATGCCGACGAAGGTCAGGCCAAAACGCAGGCCGGCAATCATCATCCGTTCGCCACGGTACATCGGGTCGTTTTCGGGGGTGCCCCAGCGCTCCAGCACGGCCTGGCGATTGGCCTCGGGCAAGGCGTCGAACATCCGCTGGTATTCGTCCAGCGCGAGGCTTTGATGACACGGACGCTGGTCGAGCGTGTCAAGGTCGTTGCTGACGCCGCCAAGCAATTGCTGGATCAACGCGGTGCCACTGTCCGGTAATTCGGCCGGCAACGGATAACCTTCTTGATGCAGCGCACGCAGGATGTTCAACGCGGCGGCTGGCGTGTCGAGGCCGACACCATTACCGATTCGCCCATCGCGGGTCGGGTAGTTGGCGAGAATCAGGGCGATGCGTTTTTCGCGGTTCGGCACCCGCGCCAGATCGATCCAGCGCCGCGCCAGTTCAGCGACGAAATCCATGCGTTCCGGTTGCGGTCGATAACACACCACGTCCGACTGACTGCGCTCGCTGCGCCACGCCAGGTCCTTGAAGCTGATCGGGCGGCTGATGATCCGACCGTCCAGTTCCGGCAGCGCGATGTGCATCGCCAGGTCGCGCGGGCCTAGGCCCTGCTCGCTGGCGCGCCAACCGGGTTCGTTGTCCTGGGCGCATATTGCCTGGATCACCGGGATGTTGCGGCGAAACGGTCGCAGATGCGGGGCTTCGGGACTGGATTGGGCAAAACCGGTGGTGTTCAGAATCACCCCCGCCTCGACTTCATCCAGCCAATCCTCGACCACCGTCAGGCAGCCGGGCTCTTTCAAACTGGCCACGGCCATCGGCAAAGGGTTTAACCCGGCCGCTTGCAAACGCTGGCAGAAAACATCGATGAAAGCGGTATTGGCCGCTTGCAAATGCGAGCGGTAAAACAGCACTGCCGCCACCGGTTGATCGGCTTGCCAGTCGGCCTGCCAATCCTTCAGTTCAGCCGGACTTTTGTGCGGGTGGTAAATCGCTGTGCGCGGCAGGACTTGCGGCTCGGCCCACGCGTAATCGCGGTCCAGCCAGCGAGTGGCGAGGCAGCGGAAAAAGTCCAGGGCATTGCCCATGCCGCCCTGACGCAAAAACTGCCAGAGCCGATCACGGTCGCAGGCCTCGACGGTACTGAGGTCGCTGAGTTCCGGGTCCGGACGATCATCGCCGGGCACCAGAATCAGCTGCACGCCTCGCTCGGACAATTGCACCAGCCGCTCGACGCCATAACGCCAGTAGGCAATGCCGCCGTGCAGCGAGATCAGGATCACCTTGGCGTGGCGCAGCACTTCATCGACATACAAATCGACCGAGGCGTGATTCTGCACCTGCATCGGGTTGGCCAAACGTACGCTCGGGTAGTCGTCGGGCAGTTGCTGCGCGGCTTCGGCCAGCAGCGCCAGGCTGGAATCGCCGCTGCACAGGATCACCAGCTCGGCGGGGGTTTGTCCGAGGTCGGCGATGTTGTCATCCGACACAAAACCGCCGGGCTGGGTCCTGAGCAGGTGCATGGCTTAAACGCTGAGCGCAGCGCGCAATTGCGCTTCGAGTTCGGTGGCGTCCAGTTCCTGGCCGATCAGCACCAGGCGCGTGGTGCGTCCTTCCTCGACTCCCCACTGGCGGTCGAAGTGCTTGTCGAAACGTGTGCCCACGCCCTGAATCAGCAAGCGCATTGGTTTGTTCGGGATTGCCGCGAAACCTTTGATACGCAGGATGCCGTGCTTGACCACCAGTTGCGTCAGGGCGTCCATCAGCAGGCTTTCGTCGGCTTGCGGCAGCTCAATGGAGATCGAGTCGAACGCGTCGTGGTCGTGATCGTCTTCACCTTCGTGGTGATGATCGTGGTGACTGTGACGGCTGTCGATGTGTTCTTCGGAGCCGGCGCCGAGGCCGATCAACACGTCCAGTGGCAGGCGACCACTGCTGGCTTCGACGACTTTCACTGCAGGCGGCAGTTCTTCGGCGACTTCGAGGCGCACGCGGGCCAGGTCTTCAGGGCTGATCAGGTCGGCCTTGTTGAGGATCACCAGGTCGGCGCTGGCCAGTTGGTCGGCGAACAGTTCGTGCAGCGGCGATTCGTGGTCCAGGTTCGGGTCGAGTTTGCGCTGGGCATCCACTTGATCCGGGAACGCGGCGAAGGTGCCGGCGGCCACGGCCGGGCTATCGACCACGGTGATCACTGCGTCAACGGTGCAGGCGCTGCGGATTTCTGGCCACTGGAAGGCCTGGACCAGCGGCTTTGGCAGGGCCAGGCCCGAGGTTTCGATGAGGATGTGATCGAGGTCGCCGCGACGGGCCACCAGTTCGCGCATCACCGGGAAGAATTCTTCCTGGACGGTGCAACACAGGCAGCCGTTGGCCAGTTCGTAGACGCGACCGTTGGCTTCTTCTTCGGTGCAGCCGATGGAGCACTGCTTGAGGATTTCGCCGTCGATGCCCAGCTCGCCGAACTCGTTGACGATCACCGCAATGCGACGGCCTTGGGCGTTGTCGAGCATGTGCCGCAGCAAGGTGGTTTTGCCCGAGCCGAGGAAGCCGGTAACGATGGTGACGGGGAGTTTGGCCAGTGTTTTCATCGGATGCCCTTTGGCAAGGTGGCGGGCATACGGGACGACGACCGCAGCAGCACACGCTGCGCGGAAGATTTCGCCACCGGATCACCCCGCCCGGTTGAAAGTCAGAATCTGTGTCGAGGCAGGTCTCCTGGCTGACGGCTGGCCAGTCGTTTGACTGGCGGTTTCTGCGCCTTCCCGCTCGCGCCATGGCTGGCGCATGCAGTGGCATGGCAGAAACTGAACCGTTCACAGTTGCGGGGGCAGCCGCGGCATTGACCGCGTTCCCTTCTTAGCTTCGGCAAACGCCGAAGAACCTCGAAAGCGCAAGGCTACGCATCGCGCTGGGGCGGGTCAATGTCTTGTGGCGGCCATTAGGACGCTATGGCGTCGACACGGTCCCAAGTTGAGAACCCTTGCCAATTGACGCGAATCCCCCGCCCATGCTCTCCTACGCATCTTGTTACGGGTGCCCTTCACAGGGTGAAACGGGAAACCGGTGAATCATGTGCTTTACTCAAAGCCATGTCAGTCCGGTGCTGCCCCCGCAACGGTAAGCGAGCGAAGCATCAAATCCACTGTGCCAGCAGTTCGGCATGGGAAGGTGATGCTTGCAGGTCAAGGCGAAAGCCTGCGCCCCTCGTGAGCCCGGAGACCGGCCCGCAACACCCAGTGACCGTTACGGTCACTGAACAACAAACCCGCGGTGGGCGGGCGCTGTTTGAACGTCTGCGTGCCCGGCTCGCAGGGGTTTTCCATGCGCTCTATTCACCCGCTGACAGACCAGAGGGATGCGCCATGTCGATCATCAACAGCACCGCCAGCAACGCCGATAAGAGCACCGCCAGCACCACGTCTACCCTGACCCAACGCCTGACTGCCGCCATCTGCGCGTCGATCCTGGGCGCGTGCCTGGTGTATTTCGCCGGTTTCTCGCACATCGAAGCGGTGCACAACGCTGCACACGATACCCGTCACAGCTCTGCGTTCCCGTGCCATTGAGAGCTCTCGACATGATCAAGCGTATTGCGCAAACCGCAGGGTTTACCGGGCTGCTGGCCGCCCTGCTGCTGACCTTGCTGCAAAGCTTCTGGGTCGCACCGCTGATTCTTCAAGCGGAAACCTACGAGAAAGCCGAGCCCGCAGTGGTTCAACCCCATGAACACGCCGAAGGCGCCATGGCCGCGCACACCCACGACGCCGAAGCCTGGGAGCCGGAAGACGGCTGGCAGCGCGTGCTGTCGACCACTGGCGGCAATCTGGTGGTGGCCGTTGGTTTCGCCCTGATGCTCGCCGGCCTCTACACCCTGCGTGCACCGACTAAAACGTCTCAAGGCCTGCTCTGGGGTCTGGCCGGTTATGCAACGTTTGTCCTCGCACCGACCCTGGGCCTGCCGCCTGAACTGCCGGGCACCGTTGCGGCGGATCTGGCGCAACGGCAGATCTGGTGGATCGGCACTGCTGCTTCAACCGCTGTCGGTATCGCGCTGATCGTGTTCAGCCGCCACTGGCTGATGAAAGTGCTGGGCGTGGCGATTCTGGCCGTTCCGCACGTGATTGGCGCGCCACAACCGGAAGTGCATTCGATGCTCGCGCCGCAAGCCCTGGAAGCTCAATTCAACATCGCTTCGCAGTTGACCAACGTAGCGTTCTGGCTGGCCCTGGGCCTGATCAGCGCCTGGTTGTTCCGCCGCAAAAGCGATGGCCAATACCACGCATGACTGATGCCAGCACAGCGCCGACGCTAGTGGTCGGCCTGGGCTGCCAGCGCGGCTGCCCCGCGAGCACGCTGCGGGCATTGCTGGATCAGGCGCTACAGGCTCATCAAATCGGGCTTCATGAGATAAAGGCACTCGCCAGCATTGACCTGAAGCGCGATGAGCCTGGCCTGATCGAACTCGCGGAACAACTCGCACTGCCGTTGATGTTCTTCAGCAGTGAACAATTGGCTGGATATCACACCAGCCTCAGCCATCGTTCCGACATCGCGTTCGAACGCACCGGCTGCTACGGCGTAGCGGAAAGTGCCGCCCTGGCACTGGCCGAACAGCTGGCTCAGGCTCCGGTAAAACTGCTGATCTGCCGACAAAAATACGCGCAAGCAACCCTGGCATTGGCCGGCGCTGCGTAAAATCCCCGATAATCGCGCATTCGATCATGAGCAATCTTCATCTGAAGCGTTGCCCGGCCTCTTTTTTCACAGGAAACGACGATGACCGTCTACTTCATTGGCGCGGGTCCCGGCGACCCGGAACTGATCACGGTCAAAGGCCAACGGCTGATTCGCAGCTGCCCGGTGATCATCTATGCCGGCTCACTCGTGCCGGCAGCCGTGCTGGAAGGCCATCGCGCCGAACAGGTGGTCAACAGCGCCGAATTGCACCTGGAACAGATCATTGATCTGATCAAAACCGCCCACGCCAACGGTCAGGATGTGGCGCGGGTGCATTCCGGCGATCCGAGCCTGTATGGCGCGATTGGCGAGCAGATTCGCTACCTGCGTGAACTCGACATTCCGTTTGAAATCATTCCTGGCGTGACGGCGACCGCGGCGTGTGCAGCGCTTTTAGGGGCTGAACTGACCTTGCCGGACATCTCGCAAAGCGTGATTCTGACCCGCTACGCCGACAAGACCGCCATGCCGCCGGGCGAGGAACTGGGCAGTCTGGCGCAGCATGGGGCGACCATGGCCATTCATTTGGGCGTGAATCATCTGGAGAAAATCCTCGCTGAGCTGCTGCCGCATTACGGCGCGGACTGCCCGATTGCGGTGATCCACCGGGCGACGTGGCCGGATCAGGATTGGGTGGTGGGAACGCTTGAGGACATTGCCGGGAAGGTCGAGGCCAAAGGGTTTCGGCGCACGGCGTTGATTCTGGTGGGACGGGTGTTGGGGAGTGATCAGTTCAGCGAGTCGTCGCTGTATCGTGCGGGGCATGCGCATCTCTATCGCCCATAGGGCCCCATCGCGAGCAAGCTCGCGATGGGGCCACTGAATTTCACCCATAAAAAAACGGCGCTCACGGGGCGCCGTTTTTCATGTCGCAGCGAACACCTTAGTAGTAGGCGTTTTCTTTCTGCGTGTGGTCAGTCACGTCACGCACACCCTTGAGCTCAGGAATACGCTCAAGCAACGTGCGCTCGATGCCTTCCTTCAGGGTCACGTCCGCCTGGCCGCAGCCCTGGCAACCGCCACCGAATTTCAGCACGGCAATGCCGTCTTCAACGACATCGATCAGGCTGACCTGACCGCCGTGGCTCGCCAGCCCCGGGTTGATTTCGGTTTGCAGGTAGTAATTGATGCGCTCATTGACCGGGCTGTCGGCGTTGACCATCGGTACTTTGGCGTTTGGCGCCTTGATGGTCAGCTGGCCGCCCATGCGGTCAGTGGCGTAGTCGACCACCGCATCGTCCAGGAAGGCTTCGCTGAACGAGTCAATGTAAGCGGTGAAGCTTTTGAGCCCCAGCGCCGTGTCTTCAGGTTTTTCTTCGCCCGGCTTGCAGTAGGCAATGCAGGTTTCGGCGTACTGGGTGCCAGGCTGGGTGATAAAGACGCGGATGCCGATGCCCGGGGTGTTCTGCTTGGAGAGCAGGTCAGCCAGGTAATCGTGGGCGGCGTCGGTAATGGTTATAGCGGTCATGGAAACTCCTCGCAGGCTTGGGCGCAGTTTACGCCAATCAACGCGCCGCACAAAGTCCTAGTATTTTTGTCGGGAAAGATTCCGACGATCCCCTGATCCCTGATCCCCTGTGGGAGCGAGCTTGCTCGCGATAGCGTCCTGACAGTCAGCATAAATGTTGATTGATCCGACGCCATCGCGAGCAAGCTCGCTCCCACAGGGGGGTGTCGCGGTGAGTCAGAGGTTTTGGTAGCGGTTCATGTCCAGCACACCCTCTTCCACCGGATCGGTCTCGTGGACATAGCGACTCAGGTCGTGGAAATAGAACCAGAATTGCGGATGACTGCGGCGAATCCCCCAACGTTCGACGATTTTCTCGAAGCCGTCATCGTCCTTGGCGTTTTCCATTGCATCGACGAACGCCGGCACCTGGTCGGCCGGGATGTTGAATATGAAATTCGGGTAACTGCTGAGTACGCCCGGGAAAATCGTCAATGTGTCCAGCCCCGGCTGGTAGCGCAACGATTCACCCAACAGGAACGCCACGTTGCTGTGCGCACGGTTGCGCAGCAGGCTGTAGACCTCGCGCTTGCCGCTCGTCGTTTCGATGCGCAACATCGTCGCTTCCGGCAACTGGTCGATGACCTTCAAGCCCGCCGCCGGCCTCGATGTCAGGCGACTCAAGGCCTGTTCGGCGCCCTGCAAGGCCGGGTCGATGTTCGGTCGCGAGCAATAGGCGCCGTCGCAGCGGTTGATCGGGTCGGGGGTGGCATTGAGCTCGCCGTAACGGACCAGCAACTGTTGGGCGAAGTCGCGCTTGGGGTCCTTCTCGTCGAGCTTTAACGCAGTGGGTTTGTCGTCATCGATGGACTCATAGTCCAGCCACATCTTGAACTTGCCGCTGTTCTGGTACCAATCGTCAAGGTAGGCGTCCCGGGAGTCCGCCGGCATCAGACGCAGGAAGTTCTGCTCGGCGCCGTTACGGATCAGGTCGAAGTACAAACGGGTCTGGGCCTGGTGAGAAACGTTGCCGAACACGTCGAAGTTCACCGCCAATTGATAGTAGGTACGCTCCAGCAACGGGAAGTCGAACAGCCACATCGTTTGCGGCACATCGCCGATCAGGCCTTTGTTCACCGATGCACTGTCAAAGTGCCGGAAGATGCTCAGCAGCGCGTTGTCATTCCCCGCCCACAAGGCCGACCAGCTCGGTGCCGGTACATCGGCGTAGCTGTCCCGACGCAGTGCTTCGTACTCGTTACGCTTGTCGCGGTAGTCATGCCACAGGCTCAAGACACTGCCGACATCATCGTTTTGGCCGGGCATGGCCAGCAACGGCGTCGCCTGGCCGCGGTAGTTGGGATCGATGATATAGAGGTCGTGTTCAGGGGCCTGGAACAGCGCCCAGAAGTTATCGCGGATCACGTCCGTGGCGATCTGGCCACGGCAGACCGGGCCACGAATAAAGGTGCGCACAAAGTATTCGGCGTTATCCAGCATGAACTGGTAGCGCGCCTGCGCCGGGATCGCCTCGAAGGTAGCGAACGGATTGGCCCGCCGTTCAGGTCCGTAACCTGGCGAGGCGTTGACCTGCCAGTCGCCGCTATAGAACAGGCTTTTGACCCGCGCCATCTTCGCCGCACTCAGCGGGTAGGTGATGTGGGTCTTTTGCACAATCACGCCCTGCACCGGCCACAGGCGGTAAAACACCTGAGTGCCCGGGTCGTCATTCGGGCGCCGGGTGTTGATCAGGTCAATCGGCTGGCCGGTGGGCGTGCGCGAACGCACCCACTGGAAGAAATGCCCGGGTTCGCCGTCCTTGAAGTAGATATGCGCAAGAAACCAGTGCTCGAACAACCAGCGCGCCACCAGGCTTTGCCGGGAGCCGGGCGCGTTGAGCAGGTTTTCCCATTGCACCACCTCCTGTGCTTCTTTTGCGCTTGGCACCAGCCCCACCTCATCGATCGGCGCACCCGACGCCAGCCAGCGCTGCAACGTCTGATATTGCTGATCGGTCAGGCCGGTGACCGCCAGCGGCATGCCCTCTTTGGGATGGGAACTGGCGTAATTGTCGAACTCTGCGGGCGTGGCGCACATGTTTTCCCGGTTCAGACCGAGAACGATGTCTTGCGGTAATTTGATGTTGGGTTGCAATGGGGTTTTGTGGCCCAGTTCCAGCATCCGTGCCATCAACGCGGCCTGACTGCCCTGGGCGTCAAGCATCGGATAGAAGCCCTTCTGCTGCCAGGCGTGCTTGCCGAACGCGTCGTAAAACAGCCGCGTCGGTGCCGCAGCGGTACTGCGGTCGCCGTCGTAGACCGTGACTTTCGTGGCGCCCCGCGCCGCCCCTTCGCCACTGCCCAGGTTGAGCTGG
The DNA here is from genome assembly GCF_000514395.1 of Pseudomonas sp. URMO17WK12:I12. Lineage (NCBI taxonomy): Bacteria > Pseudomonadati > Pseudomonadota > Gammaproteobacteria > Pseudomonadales > Pseudomonadaceae > Pseudomonas > Pseudomonas sp. URMO17WK12:I12. The sequence continues at coordinate 235,244 of NZ_AZVV01000009.1, read as the reverse complement.
CAGGGGGCATCGTTGCACGCATGGCAGGCGACGCACTTTTCGGTAAAGATCGGTTGGATGTCGCGGCTGTAGGAAATCGCAGAGGACATGGCCGGACCTTGCGCCGCGGCGCCCCAGCTTAAAAGCAGCATGAAAATGCTGGTGATGACGCGATACGACATATCCCTGGTCCCAATCATGAAAAATCGCGGCGATTCTACCGGTCAGATACCCATACCAACATGAACGATATTCATGCAAAACCGGGTGATGCTCTAAAAGCGCACAGGTTTGCTATGATCCCGCCCCTTCGTCATGGTCTTTCCGAGTAGTCCAAATGTCCGATCGCAGTGTTCGCCTTCAAGCTCTCAAGCACGCCCTCAAAGAGCGCATCCTGATTCTCGATGGCGGCATGGGCACGATGATCCAGAGCTACAAGCTCGAAGAGCAGGATTACCGTGGCAAACGCTTTGCTGACTGGCCAAGCGATGTCAAAGGCAACAACGACCTGTTGGTGCTGACTCGCCCGGATGTGATTGGGGGTATCGAGAAAGCCTACCTGGATGCCGGCGCCGATATTCTGGAAACCAACACGTTCAACGCCACCCAGATTTCCCTGGCCGACTATGGCATGCAGGGCCTGGCGTATGAGTTAAACGTAGAAGGCGCACGCCTGGCCCGCAAGGTGGCTGACGCCAAGACCCTGGAAACCCCGGACAAGCCACGTTTCGTCGCTGGCGTGCTTGGCCCTACCAGCCGCACCTGCTCGCTGTCCCCGGACGTGAACAACCCCGGTTACCGCAACGTGACCTTTGATGAGCTGGTGGAAAACTACACCGAATCCACCAAGGGCCTGATCGAAGGCGGCGCCGACCTGATCCTGATCGAAACCATCTTCGACACCCTGAACGCCAAAGCCGCGATCTTTGCCGTGCAAGGCGTGTTCGAGGAGCTCGGCATCGAGTTGCCGATCATGATTTCCGGCACCATCACCGACGCCTCCGGCCGTACCCTCTCCGGCCAGACCACCGAAGCGTTCTGGAACTCCGTGGCTCACGCCAAGCCGATCTCGGTCGGTTTGAACTGCGCCCTCGGTGCCAGCGAATTGCGTCCGTACCTGGAAGAGCTGTCGAACAAGGCCGGCACCCATGTTTCCGCGCACCCGAACGCCGGTCTGCCGAACGAGTTCGGTGAGTACGACGAACTGCCGGTGGACACTGCCAAGGTCATCGAGGAGTTCGCTCAAAGCGGTTTCCTGAACATTGTCGGCGGCTGCTGTGGCACCACCCCTGGCCACATCGAAGCCATCGCCAAGGCCGTAGCCGGTTACGCACCGCGTCAAATTCCGGAAATCCCCAAGGCCTGCCGCCTGTCGGGCCTGGAACCGTTCACCATCGACCGCAGCTCGTTGTTCGTCAACGTCGGTGAGCGGACCAACATCACCGGCTCGGCCAAGTTCGCCCGCCTGATCCGCGAAGACAACTACACCGAAGCCCTGGAAGTCGCCCTGCAGCAGGTCGAAGCAGGCGCCCAGATAATCGACATCAACATGGACGAAGGGATGCTCGATTCGAAGAAGGCCATGGTGACCTTCCTCAATCTGATTGCCGGCGAGCCGGACATCTCCCGCGTCCCGATCATGATCGACTCCTCCAAGTGGGAAGTGATCGAAGCCGGCCTGAAATGCATCCAGGGCAAGGGCATCGTCAACTCGATCAGCATGAAAGAAGGTGTCGAGCAGTTCATCCATCACGCCAAACTGTGCAAGCGCTACGGTGCCGCGGTGGTCGTCATGGCCTTCGACGAAGCCGGCCAGGCCGACACCGAAGCGCGCAAGAAAGAAATCTGCAAACGCTCCTACGACATTCTGGTCAACGAAGTCGGCTTCCCGCCGGAAGACATCATCTTCGACCCGAACATCTTCGCCGTGGCCACCGGTATTGAAGAACACAACAACTACGCTGTGGACTTCATCAACGCTTGCGCTTACATCCGCGACGAACTGCCGTACGCGCTGACCTCGGGTGGCGTGTCCAACGTGTCGTTCTCGTTCCGAGGCAACAACCCGGTGCGTGAAGCGATCCACTCGGTGTTCCTGCTGTACGCGATCCGCAATGGCCTGACCATGGGTATCGTCAACGCCGGCCAGCTGGAGATTTACGACCAGATCCCGCAAGAGCTGCGCGACGCCGTCGAAGACGTGATCCTAAACCGCACCCCGGAAGGCACCGACGCCCTCCTCGCCATCGCCGACAAGTACAAGGGCGATGGCAGTGTCAAGGAAGCCGAGACCGAAGAATGGCGCGGCTGGCCGGTCAACAAGCGCCTGGAACATGCGCTGGTCAAGGGCATCACCACGCACATCGTTGAAGACACCGAAGAGTCGCGCCAGTCGTTCGCCCGACCGATCGAAGTGATCGAAGGCCCGCTGATGTCCGGCATGAACATCGTTGGCGACCTGTTCGGCGCCGGCAAAATGTTCCTGCCGCAAGTGGTGAAATCCGCCCGCGTAATGAAGCAGGCCGTGGCCCACTTGATCCCGTTCATCGAACTGGAAAAAGGCGACAAACCGGAAGCCAAGGGCAAGATCCTGATGGCAACGGTGAAAGGCGACGTGCACGACATCGGCAAGAACATCGTCGGCGTGGTGTTGGGCTGTAACGGCTACGACATTGTCGACCTCGGCGTGATGGTCCCGGCGGAGAAAATCCTGCAAGTGGCCAAGGAGCAGAAGTGCGACATCATCGGCCTGTCGGGCCTGATTACGCCTTCGCTGGATGAAATGGTCCACGTCGCCCGTGAAATGCAGCGTCAGGACTTCCACCTGCCGCTGATGATCGGTGGCGCGACCACCTCCAAAGCGCACACGGCGGTGAAGATCGAGCCCAAGTACAGCAACGACGCGGTGATCTACGTGACGGACGCCTCCCGCGCCGTGGGCGTGGCGACGCAGTTGCTGTCCAAGGAGCTGAAACCGGCGTTTGTCGAGAAGACCCGCCTGGAATACATCGACGTTCGCGAGCGCACGGCCAACCGCAGCGCGCGCACCGAGCGCCTGAGCTACCCGGCTGCGATCGCCAAGAAGCCGCAGTTTGACTGGAGCACTTACGCACCGGTCAAACCGACGTTCACCGGCTCCAAGGTGCTGGACAACATCGACCTGAAGGTTCTGGCCGAGTACATCGACTGGACGCCATTCTTTATCTCCTGGGACCTGGCCGGCAAATTCCCGCGCATCCTCCAAGACGAAGTGGTCGGTGAAGCCGCCACCTCGCTGTATGCCGATGCCCAGGAAATGCTCGCCAAGCTGATCGATGAAAAGTTGATCAGTGCCCGCGCGGTGTTTGGCTTCTGGCCGGCCAACCAGGTGCGCGACGATGACATCGAAGTCTACGGCGACGACGGCAAGGCGATTGCCAAGCTACATCACCTGCGCCAGCAGATCATCAAGACCGACGGCAAGCCGAACTTCTCCCTGGCCGACTTCGTCGCGCCAAAAGACAGTGAAGTCACCGACTACGTGGGCGGGTTCATCACCACCGCCGGCATCGGCGCCGAAGAAGTGGCCAAGGCTTATCAGGACGCTGGCGACGATTACAACTCGATCATGGTCAAAGCCCTGGCCGACCGCCTGGCCGAAGCCTGCGCAGAATGGCTGCACCAACAAGTCCGTAAAGACTACTGGGGTTACGCCAAGGACGAAACGCTCGACAACGAGGCGCTGATCAAAGAGCAATACACCGGCATCCGCCCTGCTCCGGGCTACCCCGCGTGCCCGGATCACACCGAGAAGTCCACGCTGTTCAAACTGCTGGACCCCGAAGCCGAAGAGCTCAAGGCCGGTCGCAGCGGCGTATTCCTCACCGAGCACTACGCGATGTTCCCGGCGGCAGCCGTCAGCGGGTGGTACTTCGCTCACCCGCAGGCGCAGTACTTCGCCGTGGGCAAGATCGACAAGGATCAGGTGCAGAGCTACACCTCGCGCAAAGGTCAGGAGTTGAGCGTGACCGAACGTTGGCTGGCCCCGAACCTCGGGTACGACAACTAACCAACCGACGGGCCACAATACGGTGGCCAACCATGATCCCCTGTGGGAGCGAGTCTGCTCACGAAGGCGGTGGACCAGGCGATATTCATGTCGACTGACACGACCTCTTCGCGAGCAGGCTCGCTCCCACAGTTGTTTGTGCTGTCCGTAGGTCTATGCTTACGGCTCACACACACGTGACGAGGGGTTTATGGACGATCCAGCAGACAACAAGCCGCCGACCTTCTGGCAGATGCTGCAGAGCGTCATGGCGGCGGCGTTCGGGGTACAGAGCGGGAAGAACCGGGCCCGGGATTTCACCCACGGTAAACCGAGTCATTTTGTGATTCTGGGGATTTTGTTCACGACCGTGTTTGCCTTGACCCTGTACGGCATCGTGCAACTGGTGCTGCATCTGGCCGGGGTTTAGCGCATCAGTGTTTGCAAGCTGAACGGGTAGCGATAGGTGGTCGGCCGCCCTTTGGCCGAGAGTCGACGGAAGTTCACGCCGTAGTCAGGCGAGGCCCCCAACGCCAGCAGGCGTTTGGCTTGCGTCTTGTCGATCAGTTGCAACAGCGGGATCAGCCGGTGGCGGCCACCGTACAGATCAAGATCAACGCCCTGGTCATAATCATGCAACTCCACCAGCGCCCAACCACCTAAAGTGAAGTGACCGCCCAGCAGCACGCTAAGGCGTCCATCAATCATCGCCTGCAAGGCGGCGGGAGAGGTGTTGACGGCACTAAACAACACGTCTTTTCCGGGTTTTCCACCGCTCTCCTCAAACGCCTGCATCGCACCAAACGCCATTTCATCATTGGCTGACCACACCAGAGATATCTGCGGATAACGCCGGAACAACAACTTGGCCTGCTCATAGGCGCGGTCCCGGGTCCACCCGCTATAGACCAATTGGCGCAAACGCACTTCAGGATGCTCGGCCAATGCGCGCATCATCCCTTGCTCGCGCAATTGCGCAGACGGAGTGATTTTCAGGCCGGAAAATGCCAATAGCTCGATAGGCTTGCCGGGCGTTGCCGGTGGATGCTGACGGATCAGCTCCTTGAGCATCAGGTAACCGCCCTCCTCGTCGTTGGGCACCAGGCTGCCCAGGTGATCGGGGCGCTCACCCAACAGGCTCTGCTGGTTGGCCGTCAGCGACGCGTTCACCATGAACAGCTTTACACCACTGCCCTGGGCCAGGCGCAGGATCTGTGGGGCGACATATTGTTCATTGACGAACATCAGATAGTCCGGGCGATCGGGACCTTGCAGCGCCTGACGGGCTTGCGCCACCGTGAGTTCGGGCATGCGCTGGGCATAAAGAATTCGCAGGTCAACCCCCAAATCTCTGGCGGCGGCCTGCATAAATTGCGCGTAACTGACCCAGAAGGCTTCCTGGGTGGTACCAGGGCTCAGGAACAACACCGATTCCGCACGCGCAACCGGTCCGTAGACCGTGCCAAGCAGTAGCACAATGGCGTAGAAAAACTTCAACATTAACGTCCGAGCCCCCGGAAAATCGCCGCGCATTATAGCCAGTGAAGTTCCGTAATACGGCGTTTATTCCGGTTTTTGTCCGACAATCGTCGGAACCGGGCCCGGACGGGGTCGGTTATTGATGGCTGACCCAGAACACTGCCGTGCCCACGACCAAAATGATCAGGAAAAGAATCGCCCAAGCATCGACCGTGCTATCAGGTTTTGTCGCTTTGGTAGGGTTGCTCATTGCATCGCCTCTTGTCGGTTTTATCGGTGATTGCATAAAGACTCGACCACAGTAAAGACGACGATTGCCCGCACCACAAATAAGGGTTTAGTCATCACAGTTCTTATTAGTCGTTTTGGTTCTTTACATATACTCAAACATCACTTTTGCGCATAACTGCAAACTGGTATCTTGCCCCGGCTCCGTAGGGAGAGCGCGGCCGTGCGCGCAGAATTGCAGAGGTTCTTTCGGACTCCGCCAAGCACAAAAACGCAGCTGTATCCGAGCGACCCAAGCCTGAGAACAGGACTTATATGTACGTATACGACGAATACGATCAGCGGATCATCGAGGACCGCGTCAAGCAGTTCCGTGATCAGACCCGACGCTATCTGGCAGGCGAGCTGAGCGAAGAAGAATTCCGCCCCCTGCGCCTGCAAAACGGGCTTTACATCCAGCGTTTCGCGCCGATGTTGCGTGTGGCGGTGCCTTACGGCCAACTGACTTCGCGTCAGGTACGCATGATGGCCAAGATTGCCCGCGACTATGACAAGGGCTATGCCCACATCAGCACCCGGCAGAACGTACAGTTCAACTGGCCGGCCGTGGAAGACATTCCGGACATATTGGCTGAACTGGCGACCGTGCAGATGCACGCGATCCAGACCAGCGGCAACTGCCTGCGCAACGTCACCACCGACCAGTTCGCCGGCGTCGCCGCCGATGAACTGATCGATCCGCGCCCATGGTGCGAGATCGTCCGCCAGTGGACCACGTTCCACCCGGAATTCGCCTACCTGCCGCGCAAGTTCAAGATCGCGGTCAACGGTTCGACATCTGACCGCGCCGCCATCGAAGTGCATGACATTGGCCTTGAGCCCGTGCACAACGCTGCCGGCGAGCTGGGCTTCCGTGTACTGGTCGGTGGGGGTCTGGGCCGTACGCCGGTGGTGGGCGCGTTCATCAATGAGTTCTTGCCGTGGCAAGACCTGTTGAGCTACCTCGACGCCATCCTGCGGGTCTACAACCGCTATGGCCGTCGCGACAACAAGTACAAGGCGCGGATCAAGATTCTGGTCAAGGCGCTGACGCCTGAAGTCTTCGCGCAAAAAGTCGACGCGGAAATGGAACACCTTCGCGGTGGCCAGACCACGCTGACCGAGGCCGAACTGCATCGCGTCGCCAAGCATTTTGTCGACCCCGACTACAAGGCCCTGGACAACCAGACCGCCGAATTGGCCGAGCTCGACCAGCAGCACCCGGGCTTTGCCCGCTGGCGCACGCGCAATACCCTGGCGCACAAGAAGCCGGGCTATGTGGCCGTGACCCTGTCGCTGAAGCCAACCGGTGTGGCACCGGGTGATATCACCGACAAGCAGCTCGACGCCGTGGCCGACCTGGCCGATCGTTACAGCTTCGGTCAACTGCGCACGTCTCACGAACAGAACATCATCCTGGCCGACGTGGAACAGTCCCGACTGTTCGCGATGTGGGGCGAGTTGCGCGAGCAAGGTTTCGCCACACCGAACATTGGCTTGCTGACGGACATCATTTGCTGCCCTGGCGGTGATTTCTGCTCGCTGGCCAACGCCAAGTCGATCCCGATTGCCGAATCGATCCAGCGTCGCTTCGACGACCTGGATTACCTGTTCGACATCGGTGAGCTGGACCTGAACATCTCCGGTTGCATGAATGCCTGTGGTCACCACCACGTCGGCCACATCGGCATCCTCGGGGTGGACAAGAAAGGCGAAGAGTTCTACCAGGTGTCCCTCGGTGGCAGCGCCAGCCGTGACGCCAGCCTGGGTAAAATCCTCGGCCCGTCTTTCGCCCAGGAAGCCATGCCTGATGTGATCGAAAAGCTGATCGACGTGTACATCGAACAACGTACCGAAGACGAGCGGTTCATCGACACCTACCAGCGTATTGGCATCGACCTCTTCAAGGAGCGCGTCTATGCAGCGAATCATTAAGAACAACGAAGTCGTCGACGAAACCTGGCACTTGCTGCCCAAGGACTTCAACATCGACGAGATCAGCAACTGCGATGACCTGATCGTCCCGTTGCAGCTGTGGCGCGAACACAGCCGTATGCTCAAGGCCCGCGATGGCGGCCTGGGCGTCTGGCTGGATGCCGACGAAGAAGCTGAAGAAATCGGTGACGACGTGGATCAGTTCAAGGTGATTGCCTTGAACTTCCCGGCGTTCACCGATGGCCGCAACTACTCCAATGCTCGCCTGCTGCGTGACCGTTACGGTTTCAAAGGTGAACTGCGAGCGATTGGCGATGTACTGCGCGATCAGTTGTTTTACATGCGCCGCTGCGGTTTCGACGCGTTTGCAGTGCGCCCCGATAAAGACCCGTACGAAGCCCTGGAGGGTCTCAAGGACTTCTCAGTGACGTACCAGGCCGCCACCGACGAACCGCTGCCGCTGTTCCGTCGCCGCTGATGGTCAAACCTTGAACCCCTTTCGGGGTTCAAGGTTCCCCTCCCGCTTTACGTCAAAGATTGGCACGCTCCTCCAGTGCCCTGAAAGCCGCCATCGGATGTTCAAAGCGTCCGCTGCTGCGACTCAATCGATTCCACATTTCCTCAGACGCATCAGCCTCGTTCAACAATCGCCAGACCCGCGCCTGCAGTGACCAATAACTGACTTGAAAGTCGGCCGTCAGACTCAGCCTGTCGATGACGGCTAAAAACCGGGTGCCGGAAGGTTTGCCCGCCAGTCGTTGCCAAAGGGCCTGTCGGGACTGTTGCAACGCGTCGTCGTAGTCTCGCAGCCATACACTCGGCGAGCCATAGCCAGCGCCGGGGGCGTTGAGCCATAAATTGATGCCGGTTTCCTCTCGATGGCTGACCAATCGGCGCAGCGTGTCTTCGTCTGTCAGTGGATTCCCCAAGAGCAACACACGATCATCTGCGACTGCCTGGTTTATGACTGCTGGCGGTATCCGGGTGATCTGGTTATCCCGTAAATCCAGAGACGTCAGATAGGGCTCATCCTTGATACCGATCGGGCATCGGGTGATTTGAGTGTTTCTCAGGTTGAGCTGACGTAGATCGTTCATGCCCATCACCAATGGCGGCACGCCCAAGGGGTTGTCACTCAAGTCCAGCGTTTGCAAATGAGTCAGGTCACGCAGTTGTGAAGCGGCACTGTCAGTGAGTACCAGCTGTGTGCCACGCAAGTTCAGCGAGCGAAGAGGTGCCATTTGTTCGATGGCGGGCGGCAAAGCGCGACCAGCATCGCCAGCCACGAAGTAGTTCCGCAAGTCCACGCTTTCAAGGTCCAACACTTCAAGGTTCGCAAAACACTCCAGAAACCCGTTCAAACTGTCCTGCTCTGTCAGATGAAAACCTCGCATCAGTAACTGGGTCACATCGTCGAACCTGACGTTCATCGTGGGTAATCGGTGATAGTTCTCAAAGTTCATATCCAGCGTGGCATGTGGCGCGTCTCCGCGCTTTTGCCAAAGGGCGACCAATTCCTCGGCGAGCTCTTTCCTGAGCGATCGTTCGTCCTCCAACTCATCCATGAAAAGGTCAACGTTATGGGCCGCAATTTGCGCAGGGCTCATATTCGCTGCCTCGGCATCGCCAATCGCCAGAAACGGAAGATCCATGTCATTGACGTCATCGGCAACCTGGTCGATCCAACCGCTTAAATCGGTGTTGAGTTGTTGTAGCTGTTGCATCAACCCATCGATATAAGCCTGCGTATTGTTGCCCACACGTTGCAGTACTTCATCGGCCTGCGCTGAGGTGAAGTCGGGATAAATCTCCTTGAGTTGCAACCTCATCATCTCGTGGGTCATGGCTTCGCCTTGAGGCGTCGACGGATAACCTCCGCCGCGCAAGCCCTGAGGCTCGAACGTCAGCCCGCTGTCCATCCGTTGTAATCCGAGCAGGGTTTGCGAGCGAGGCAGTGCCACCGCGCCAATCTTGAGGCGCAACTCACTGACAGGATCATCAGATGTCAGGTGTAACGCCGAACGTTCGTCATCTGACAGGATCCCGAGGACAGCTTCGTAAAAGTCCGATTGCACGCCTTGTCGCTGATACCGATTCCTCACCCTGATGATGCTTCGACAATGAGCGGCATCGAGCGGACCACTGCGGTCCAGCACCCGGCCAGCAGGCGAACGGTCAAAAATGTCTATTCGAAGATCTTTGGGCCATCCCGGTAGATGCGACAGTGAATGCAATGCCAGAGTGTCCGTCTCGGCATTGACGACTGCCCCAAGGTAAAGGCCTTCGTAGGCCCGGTTCAGGCGCACATGCTGCTGGTACTGACGTGCTTTGCTGTCCAGGCGTTTGAACACTTGCCTGATCTCCACAACGTCAGGCGTCGCGCGGATGTCTATGCCATAACGGTCGAGCATTTGCTCAATGGCGCTTTTGGGAAGCCCTGGGTATTGGCGCTGAAACAGCCGGACCCATTCGTGCTCCGACTGCTGCAGCGCGGCGTATCGACTGTTGAACAGCTCGGTTTGCCCGGCCGAGCGCAGCTCCAGATCGAGCTTGAAACGGCTGATCGTGTCAGCCAGTAAAGGCGTCGGTGGCCGCCCGGCGTTCATCAAGCGCAGCATGTCGTCGTCTACCGTGCTGACCTTGCCGATTTGCGCCAGGACTTCATCGCTGAATGACGCCACTGAGGGGCCGATCCCGCGAATCAGTTCCAGTCGGGACAGACCGGAAGGCGCTGCTGTCACACTCTTTGTCGCCGGCATGACGATGGCGGCGTGTTCACTTGTCTTGACGGCCTCGGCCTCAGCCCTTCCAACACTGACATCTGCTGCCGCACCTGCCAGCGGCAGCGCGTTGAGCAAGCCAAATACTGTGCGCGTCACGCCCTCTTTGCGCAGGTTCGGCGTTTCGCCGTTCACAGCCTGATCCAGTCCATAACCGGCATCGATGAGCCCGGCCAGCGCCAGCACCCCCTCTCCCCCCGGCAGAAACAGGGCCAGGGGCCCAAACCGGTTGATCCATTGCACGACCGGCTCGACAACAGCACTCAAATTGTCTCGATTGACTTGAGCGTCATCCCGGATGGTTTGGACGCTTTCCCACGCAGCCTGTTTCATGGTCGAAACCAACTGTGCAAACGGATCGGTCGCGGGGGGCTGATCCTCGAAGCCGATATATTCGGCAGGCTCCCAATAACCATCATTATTAAAGAAGCCGGCATTTTTTGTCAGCCAGTGCTCATGCGGGTAGATGGCCATTCCATCCAGCGCCGTCAAAACACCGGCATGGAAGGTTCCATCCTGTCGATCGTCGTCGGCAAAGTGAGCGGCCAGCGCTTGCCTGGTTGCGCTGGCCTTGCTCTGTGCAACCACCCATCGGTGCAATTGCGACACATCAGCGAAGTCATGCAGGGGTGAAGAGTTACCCGGAATGTACATCAATACCCGAGGGCTGGCGGTGAGACGAAAAGTCCAGATATCGGTCGCTGTATAGCGGTACAGCTTCAGACGCCCCGCCGTGACCGTGGAGGGGATCAGGGTCGGTGCTTGCAGCGGTTCGATAGTCAGTGATTCCCATGCCTGATCCACCGGCAAACCTGCAGCCTGCATGGCCAGCTCCAGGCCCTTTTTACTCAGGCTTTGTTCATGCCGTTGCAGCGCGGCGGTCATGACAAATGCCGCTTTGACCGAGGTTCTCAGCGCATAGGGTTGCGGCGCAACGAGCGCCTCATCGGACGGCCAGGCGTGATCAAGATACGTCTTGTACAAGCCCTGCAAATCCAGTTCCCAGACCCATCTCTTGAAGTCAGCCGATTTAATGGGGACTTGCGTCAACGGCCCATAGGCTTGCGGGATGGTTTGGCGATAAATGCCTTCATAGCTCTGGTGATTGCCACTGCCGCGGTCAGCGAATTCGTCAACGTTTTGCACGATTCGAACCGACGGCCCGATGTCCGGCGGCGCGTAAAAGCCGAAAGCGCTTTCGGCAAAACGTCCATCGCCCACGGTTTGATAGTTGGAAAGCAGCGCTTGCAGTAGCGATTGTGAACTCGCCACTTGGCCCTGCTGAATGCCATCCTGCGCAGGATGTCCCTTGTAGTTGTAATCGAGGGTGGCCAGCAAGCAGGTTTGGGGATCAATGTCCGTCCCCCACTTTTCCTTGATCAAACGTGCGCCAAATTGGTCTGGGGTTTGTGGCAACGCGATGTTCACGGCGGCCATGAGCTCGTCACGCATCCCTGGCGGGCCGGCAACGTTGTCTTGATTGAGATTGGGCATGTGCATTCCATTGCGAACATTTGGAACACCACCCTAGCCAGCCGCCATTCCATCGGATGCAGGAGCGGGTCGACAGACGGGTTAGGAGATTTCGCCATTTCAGGAAGGATTGCGACCGTTCTGAAGGCAAAAAAAACCGGGAGCTAAGTCCCGGCTTTTTTTAGAGCGAAGCTGCGCTGACGGTTACCAAAAGCGTTGCTGGGTCAAACGGCTCCACCAGGTCAGCAAAACGCGATCGACTGAACCGCTGGCCGCCATGCCAATACGCTCTTGCAGGCTTTTTCGCTCGGCATAGTGCAGGTGAAAGAGCTCGGCATTTTTTGCCCGTTCGGCGAGGTACTCATCGCTGGTCTTGAGTTCGTCGACCAGTTGTTTGTCGAGGGCGGCGACACCGAGCCAGATCTCACCGGTGGCCACTTCATCGATGGCCAGTTGCGGGCGATAGCGCGCGACGAAGTTTTTGAACAACTGATGGGTAATGTCCAGGTCTTCCTGGAATTTCTCGCGCCCCTTCTCGGTGTTTTCGCCAAACACGGTCAGGGTGCGTTTGTATTCGCCGGCGGTGAGCACTTCAAAATCGATATCGTGCTTTTTCAGCAAGCGATTGACGTTGGGCAACTGCGCCACGACACCGATCGAGCCGAGGATGGCGAACGGCGCGCTGATGATCTTCTCGCCGATGCACGCCATCATGTAGCCGCCGCTGGCCGCAACCTTGTCGATGCAGATGGTCAATGGCACGCCGGCATTGCGGATCCGCGCCAGTTGCGAGGACGCCAGGCCGTAACTGTGAACCATGCCGCCGCCACTTTCCAGGCGCAACACCACTTCATCCTTGGGCGTGGCCAGCGTCAGCAGCGCGGTGATCTCGTGGCGCAGGTTCTCGGTGGCAGACGCCTTGATGTCGCCGTCGAAATCCAGCACGAATACCCGTTGCCTGGCCTCAGGGGTTTTCTTTTGCTTTTTCTCGGATTTGGCCTGGGACTTGCGCAGGGCCTTGAGCTGATCCTTGTCGAGCAAGGTTTGCTCCAGGCGTTCACGCAGCCCTTTGTAGAAATCATTGAGCTTGCTGACTTGCAACTGGCCGGCCGCCTTGCGTCGACCTTTGCTGCGCAAGGCCGCAAAACTGGCCAGGACCACCAGAATGGCGATCACCAGTGTCACGGTCTTGGCCAGAAAGCTGGCGTACTCGGTGAAAAACTCCACAGTGACTCCTTCATGACGATGCGCGACTTAAAACACGCGCGGGATGTGTCCAGCATACCCATGCGCCAGCTCGACGGCCAGCCGTGAAACCTCTGGCAACAGGCCTGTAACGGCCATTTCAAACAAGCGTATGTTTTTTCATTGACAGCTCAGCGCCATCCTCATAACCTCGCCAAACCTTCAACGTACCGGGATGACGCGGACGTGGGCAGTATCTATTTGATTCGACATGGCCAGGCCTCCTTTGGTGCAGACGACTATGACGTCCTGTCGCCGACCGGTATTCGCCAGGCAGAAATCCTTGGCCAACACCTGGCCGAGCTGGGTATCAGCTTCGATCGCTGCCTCTCGGGCGACCTGCGCCGTCAGCAACATACTGCCAACAGCGCGCTGGAACAGTACGCCGCCGTGGGCCTGCCGGTGCCGGCCCTGGAAATCGATCCTGCCTTCAATGAGTTCGACGCCGACGCGGTCATCCGCGCGTTGCTGCCGGCCATGCTGGAAGACGAACCCGAGGCCCTGGACATCCTGCGCAACGCCGCGCAAAACCGCGCCGAGTTCCAGCGCATCTTTGCCCTGATCATCGAACGCTGGCTCGCCGGCACTTATGACACGCCGGGCCTGGAAAGCTGGCTGGGCTTTGTCGAACGCGTACAAGCCGGCCTGCAGCGCATCCTGGAAAGTGCCGACAGCACCCAGAAAATCGCCGTGTTTACCTCCGGCGGCACCATCACTGCCCTGCTTCACCTTATTACTCAAATGCCTGCCCGGCAGGCATTCGAGCTGAACTGGCAAATCGTCAACACCTCGCTCAACCACTTGAAGTTCCGTGGTCGCGAGGTGGCACTGGCTTCCTTCAACAGTCACGCACACCTGCAACTGCTGAAGGCCCCGGAACTCATCACGTTTCGCTGAGTCCGGACTATTGTGACCCTGGCTGTAATCACCCAGCTCTAATAATTACCCAAGAAAGGATCGAACCATGACCTCCGTAGCTGATGCCGTACAAGCAATGAAAGCCAAGTTCAACCCAGCCGCTGCTGCCGGTCTGGACCTGGTATTCGGTTTCCGCATCGACGACACCAAGAACTTCTCGCTGATCATCAAAAACAGCACCTGCGAACTGCAAGAAGGCGAAAACCCGGACGCCCAGGTCACTCTGGTGATGGACGGCGATACCCTGGAAGGCATCGTTGACGGTTCGACTGACGGTATGCAAGCGTTCATGGGCGGCAAACTGCGCGCTGAAGGCGACATGATGATGGCCATGAAACTGTCCGAGCTGTTCCCTGGCTAAGACCGCGGCTCCCGGCCCTCGGGAGCCTTGTCTGGCTTATCAACGAATCCCGTCCATTGTGGCGGGATTCGTCGTTTTCCGCCCCCCGAAAACACCGCCTGTGGATTCACCGTCTATATTCCTTCTGGCCGTATGCATCAGACATCGGCTGTTTGCCCCCCGATCACATTGCGCGGAGCACGGCCATGAGCCCACCTGACGACCCTGACGGTTTTAACCGCCGACGTGTACTGCAAGGCCTTTCGGCAGGTGCTGTCGGTGCCTGGATCAGCCCGCTCTTCGCAGGGAGTAAAACCATGCCCGATGCCCCCGCCGACCTCATTCTGTACAACGGACGCCTGCACACCGTCGATCGCAAAAAACCGCAGGCCAGCGCGGTCGCGATCAAGGACGGACGTTTTGTGGTGGTCGGCAGCGATGCCCAGGCCATGGCCCTGCAAGGCCCCGGGACGCACATCATCGACCTGCACGGTCGCACGGTGATTCCCGGCCTCAACGACTCGCACCTGCATCTGATCCGTGGCGGCCTCAATTACAACCTCGAACTGCGTTGGGAAGGCGTGCCGTCGCTGGTCGATGCCTTGCGCATGCTCAAGGATCAGGCCGATCGCACACCCACGCCGCAATGGGTACGGGTGGTTGGCGGGTGGAACGAGTTCCAGTTTGCCGAAAAACGCCTGCCAACGATTGATGAACTGAACAAAGCCGCGCCCGACACCCCGGTGTTTGTCCTGCACCTCTATGACCGCGCCCTACTCAATCGCGCCGCCCTGAAAGTGGTCGGTTACACCCGCGACACGCCGAACCCGCCGGGCGGTGAAATCCAGCGCGACGCCAACGGCGACCCGACCGGCATGCTGATCGCCCGCCCCAATGCGATGATCCTGTATTCGACTCTGGCCAAGGGGCCGAAACTGCCGCTGGAATACCAGGTCAACTCGACCCGCCAGTTCATGCGCGAACTCAATCGCCTCGGCATCACCAGCGCCATCGATGCCGGCGGCGGCTATCAGAACTATCCCGATGACTATCAAGTGATCCAGCAGTTGGCCAAAGACCAGCAACTGACGGTGCGCATCGCCTACAACCTGTTCACCCAGAAACCCAAGGAAGAACTGACCGACTTCAAGAACTGGACCAGCACTTCACACTACGGCCAGGGCGATGATTTCCTGCGGCACAACGGTGCCGGGGAAATGCTGGTGTTCTCGGCGGCGGATTTCGAAGACTTCCTTGAGCCGCGCCCGGACCTGCCGCAAACCATGGAGCAAGAACTGGAACCCGTGGTGCGCCACCTGGTGGAACAACGCTGGCCGTTCCGTTTACACGCCACCTACAACGAATCCATCAGCCGCATGCTCGACGTGTTCGAGAAAGTTAACCGCGACATTCCATTCAACGGTCTGCCGTGGTTTTTTGACCACGCCGAAACGATCACGCCGCAGAACATCGAACGGGTCAAAGCCTTGGGCGGTGGCATTGCGATTCAGGACCGGATGGCGTTTCAAGGCGAGTATTTCGTCGACCGTTACGGTGCCAAGGCGGCCGAGCACACCCCGCCCATCGCACGCATGCTCGCCGAAGGCCTTCCGGTCGGCGCCGGCACCGATGCCACGCGTGTTTCCAGCTACAACCCCTGGACGTCGATGTATTGGCTGGTCAGCGGCCGCACCGTCGGCGGCCTGGAACTGTACCCGCAAGGCCTGAGCCGCGACACGGCGCTGGAGCTGTTCACCCACGGCAGTGCCTGGTTTTCCTCGGAACAAGGCAAAAAGGGTCAAATCAAAGTCGGGCAACTCGCGGACCTGATTGCACTGTCGGCGGACTATTTCCACATCGAAGATGAAGCGATCAAATGGATCGAGTCGGTGCTGACCATTGTCGATGGCAAGATTGTGCATGCCACCCACGAGTTCGAAAAACTCGGGCCGCCGCCGATTCCTGTGGTGCCGGAATGGTCGCCGGTTACCAAGGTGCCGGGGCACTGGAAACACCTGACGCCGATGACCGCGCAGGTTCATCAATGCGCAGGTGCCTGCGCGGTGCATGCGCACAGCCATGAGCGGGCGCGGATGTCGTCAGCGCCGGTCAGTGACTTTCAGGGATTCTGGGGCGCGTTTGGCTGTTCGTGTTTTGCGTTTTGAAAAGAACCGCTAATCCGACTGCGTCGACGCGATCCCGTAGCAGCCGGTTCTGGCAGGATCTGTTTACAATGCCAGCACCTCCCGCACCGGCTGCCCCATGGACATCGACCTCGCCCGCACCTTTCTGGAAATCGTCCGTCACGGCAGCCTTGCCGCGGCGGCCGAGAAACTCCATGTCACCCAGACCGCGATCACCGCGCGCGTGCAGAAACTGGAAAGCCAGCTCGGCAGCACGCTGTTCGTGCGCAACCGTGCCGGCGCCCGCCTGACGCCCAATGGCGAGGCCTTTGTGGTGTACGCCAACCAACTGGTCGAGACCTGGGAAGCGGCGCGTCGGGATTTGCCGCTGCCAGAAGGTTACCGCGATGTGCTGCACATCGGTGGCGAGGTCAGCCTGTGCAATCCGTTGATGCTCAGTTGGGCCGGCGAACTGCGCGAGAAGATTCCCAGCCACGCCCTGCGCATGGAAATCCGCGACGGCGAAAACCTCCTGCGGCAACTGGAGCTGGGCGTACTCGATGCCGCGCTGGTCTATCAGCCGGAGTACTGGCCACGCCTGCAAGTCGAGCAGGTACTGGAAGAAAAACTGGTGTTGGTGCGGTTGCCCGGCAAACCCGATCCATACGTGTACATCGACTGGGGCCCGGACTTCCGCCGCCAGCACGATGCAGCCCTGCCGGAAAAAGCCAAAGCCCCGTTGAGCTTCAACCTCGGCCCGCTCGGGTTGCAGTACATCCTCGAAAACGGCGGCAGCGGCTACTTCCGTACGCGTGTGGTCCGCAGTTACCTGGAAACCGGCGTCCTGGAAGCCGTGCCCAAGGCCCCGGAATTCAGTTACCCGACTTACCTGGTGTATTCGCGCGATCGCGACTCGGCGACCCTGCAACGGGCCTTCGATTTGCTGCGTGAAGTGATCCAGTCCGATGAAGACTGGTCGCAGCGCTGGAATCCACTGACCTGAGCGCACCGGATCATGGCGTTTGTGTCCTCTAAGTAGCGCCAGCCTTTGCGGGGAGATCAGCTAATCTGCTGGTTATAACTACAAGCAGAGGTGACCGCAGTGAGGCAGACCACCCAGGCATTCCGTAGCCGCTATCGCGCCGACATACATCCCCTCTATAACCCATGGCTGCACGGTGCGTTTGTGCTCATTTTCGGGGTGTTGGCCATCGGCGGATTCTGGAGCACCGTGCATCAGGTCACCCCGCTGGAATGGCTGGCGGTGCCGGTCACGCTGTTGTTCTTCAACTTCGGTGTATACAAGGTTCATCGAGACCTGGGGCATCACAAAAAGCGCTTCGCGCGGATGTTCTACGCCCGTCATGCGGGCGACCATCACAGCTTTTTCGCCCCCGGCCACATGACTTACGACAGCGCCCGGGACTGGCGGGTGATTCTGTTTCCAGCCTGGCTGATCGTGGTCCATACCGTCGTCATTACCCTGCCGCTGTGGTGGCTGCTGGGTCGCTTCGATACCAACGTCGCCGGCTTGTTTGGCGGCTGTCTGGTGCTCGGTTACCTGACCTATGAAGTGTTTCATGCCTGCGAACACCTGCCGCCCGGCAACCCGGTCACGCGTCTGCCGTGGATTCGCCAGATGCGCCGTCTGCATGAACTGCATCACCGCCGCGAACTGATGCAGGAGCGCAACTTCAACATCGTGTTTCCACTGATGGATTACCTGTTCGGCACCCTTTACTGGGAACCGGATCATGACCCCCTCCCCTTGACGAGAACGCCCATGACCCGCATGCAGCACCAGATCGTTATCGCCGGAAACCCGATTGACGTGCTCGCCTACGCCAGTACCGTCACCCGTTGGCCGGAGTGGCATCCGTCGTCCCTCAAGGTCGACGGTCAGGCTGGGGCGCTGCACGCCGGCTCACGGTTCGAGGAGGATATCCGGGCCGGCGGGCGCGACGGGCACCTGAGCTGGGAGGTCAATGAATACCTGCCGGGGCGCCGTTGGAGTGCCTGGGCGCGGGGCGATCACGGATTGTCGCTGGTGGTGACGTACGAATGCACCGCCGAAGGTGACGGCACGCAGTTTATCCGTACGCTGGAGTACCAGTTCGCAGGCGTGGCAATGCGCATTGCCAATCAACTGTTGCTCAAGCGGCGCATCGAGCGTGAATCCGCCGAGTCGATGCTGGCCTTGCGCGAGATGGCGCAAAAACAACTGACACCCACCGGAGCCCATGTGTGAGAAGACTCATTAAGTTCCGGCATCTGGTGTTACTGCTCTTGATTGCCCTGTGCGCCTTTCTGTTGCTGTTCCCGACCAAAGTCCGCCCGGTGGCCTGGAGCCCGCCGCCGGCGCCCTCCCTCACCAGCGGCGACTACGCCGACAATGAACGCCTTAAAGGCGTGGAGCGTGTCGGCCCGGCTGACATCGAAGGACCGGAAGCACTGCTGCTGGAGAACGACATGCTGATCACCGGCCTGCATGACGGCCGATTGATTCGCACGAGCCTCGACGGCAAACAAACCAAAGTGCTGGCCGATACTGGCGGCAGACCGTTGGGGCTGGCGCGCCATCCCAATGGTTTGCTGGTTGTCGCGGACGGCGTTAAAGGGCTGCTTTCGCTGGATGCCCAAGGCCGATTAATCCCGTTGAGCACTACGGCGGGCGGCGTGCCTTTTGGCTTTACCGATGACGTGGCGATCGACAAACCCGGGCATTTCGCCTATTTCAGCGACGCCTCCAGCCGTTGGGGCTACGGCAAGGATGGCGAGGCGATCATCGAGCATGGGGGCGATGGCCGTTTATTGCGGTATGACTTCCAGACCGGCAAGACCGATGTGTTGCTGGACAAGCTCGAATTTGCCAACGGTGTGACGCTGGGGCCGGACGACGCCTTTGTGCTGGTCAACGAAACCGGCGCCTACCGCATCAGCCGCTTCTGGCTGACCGGGCCTAAAGCCGGCACGCACGACCTGTTTATCGACAACTTGCCCGGGCTGCCGGACAACCTCTCGTTCAACGGCCGCGACCGGTTCTGGGTTGCGCTCTACTCACCGCGCAACGCGCTGCTGGACCGTACGGCGCCGCACCCGTTCGTGCGCAAAATGATTGTCCGAGCGCTGACGGTGCTGCCTAAACCGGTGGAAAACCGGGCTTTTGCCCTCGGGCTGGATGTGGACGGCAAGGTGATTGCCAATCTGCAGGATGGCACCAGCGGTAATTATTCGCCGATCACAACGGTGCGCGAGTATGGGGACTGGCTGTATTTCGGGTCGTTGAAGGCGAAAAACATGGCGCGCTTGCCACTCGCCACCGCCCTCCAGCAATAACAACGATCAAACGGTAGGAGCTGGGCTTGCCCGCGAAGGCGGTCTGTCTGATACATCCATGTCACCAGTGCCGCCGCCATCGCGGGCAAGCCCGGCTCCCACAGGGATTTGTGTGAGCCACAGGGGTTTTGTGTGGGTTATTCGGGATCCTGGTCGTCAGCGGTTTCTTCTTGCTCGCGCAACGGGTCGTCATCCTCGCTATCGGGATGGGTGGTGATGTGGTTCGGGCTCAACGGCTCGGGATGAGTCGGGATCGGGTCGTACCCGCCCTGCTCTTCACTCGGAAATCTGGGATTGGACATAAGGCACCTCTCAGTGAGTCGTTAACGATGACTCATGACATTCGAGGTGCCGGTTTTGACGCCGTTCCACTTCTCAGTCACCGGTCGTCGGTGGCTCGGTACGACGCGTCAGGACGATGCCTGCAATTGCTGGACGATCTTGTCCTTGACCAACAAGCGATGTTCCTTGAGCTTCTTCAACTGGTCATCACTGGGCGCATCGGATTTCGCGGTCTCGGCCTTCACCACTTCAGCGTCCGCCTGGGAATATTTGTTGATCAGCGAATCCAGTAACGGATCCTTGGTGCGTCTTTGCTGGATCTCTTCCTTTGAAACCTTCAAGTCCTGATACAGGTCGTGGTTCACCGGCATGGAACACCTCCGTTTGATGATCGGTAGCAAACGCGATCGATTGCGTTCACCAACTATCAGAATGGCCTTGGTTTACGCGTTCTGTCGACCACCTGTCAGACCAGCGGTGTCCGTTCGTCGTCCTGTCGCAAATGCGATAAAACCTTTCCCCGGACACCAGCCTCCACAGAGTAACGATCCACCGGATCGCCTACCCAAACCTGTGTGGAGTATGACCAATGGACGGATTCACCCTGCGCCACCTCGCCCTGGCCGTCGCCTTGAGCAGCAGCATGGGCACGGCATTTGCCGCCACCTCCAATGATTTCGTCGACAAAGCAGCCGCTGGCGGCATTGCCGAGATCGAAACCAGTCGCCTGGCGCTGGAAAAAAGCGCTTCGGCCGACGTCAAAGCGTTCGCCAACATGATGATCACCGATCATTCCAAGGCCAACGATGAACTGGCGGCCCTGGCGAAAAAGCATGACATCGAGGTGCCGGACTCGACGACGCTGGTCAAACAGGCCAAGGAGAAAATTCTCGACATGCGCGATGAATCCTTCGACGCGGCGTACGCAAACAACCAGGTGAAGGCCCACGAAGACACCATCGAATTGTTCAAGAAAGAAGCCAACACCGTGACGGACGACAAGGTCAAGGGCGCCACCGAGCTGAAAGGCTTCGCACAAAAAATGCTGCCGGCCCTGGAAAAACACCTGGACATGGCGAAAAAACTCCAGGCTGCCCACCCCGACAAATAACTCGACCTAGAAGCCACAACGTCCCCCTGTAGCAGCTGGCGAAGCCTGCGTCCGGCTGCTACAAGTCTGCTCCTTCCCACAGCCAACCACATTCCAATGTGGGAGCGAGCTTGCTCGCGATGGGGCCAGCATAATCAACCCATCAAGCCCTACCGAGCACTCGAGCCAAAAACGGCGCAGTCCGGCTCTTCTTGCTTTTAGCCACGGTCTGCGGTGTGCCCGCCACGACGATCTTCCCGCCCTGATCCCCCGCCCCCGGCCCGATGTCGATCACCCAGTCACTCTGCGCCACCACGCGCATTTCATGCTCGACCACGATCACCGTGTGCCCCGCGACCACCAGCGTATTCAACTGCTCCAGCAACCGGTCAACGTCCCGTGGATGCAAACCGGTCGTGGGTTCATCGAGCACATACAACGTTGCCCCACGCTGATTACGCTGCAGCTCAGTCGCCAGTTTGATCCGCTGCGCTTCACCGCCTGACAATTCAGTCGCCGGCTGCCCCAGTCGCAAATACCCCAAACCGATATCCCGCAACACTTCCAGCGAACGGCGAATGCCGGGTTGCTCGGCGAACACCTCCACCGCTTCATCCACCGTCAACTGCAACACCTGCGCGATGTTCAACCCTTGCCAGGTGATCGCCAGTGTCTCGGGGTTATAGCGGGCGCCGTGACACGTCGGGCATGGCGCGTAAACGCTGGGCATGAACAACAATTCGACGCTGACAAAGCCCTCACCTTCGCAGGTCGCGCAGCGGCCCTTGGCGACGTTGAAGGAGAATTGTCCGGCGTCATAGCCCTCAGCCTGCGCCTCCGGCGTCGCTGCATACAGCTTGCGCACGTTATCGAACAGCCCGGTGTAGGTCGCCAGATTGGAGCGTGGCGTGCGGCCAATGGGTTTCTGGTCGACCTGCACCAGACGCTTGATTGATGCCAGGCCGGCCGTGACCTGACCACCGCTGACCTGCGGCGCATCGTCCTCCAGGCTCAACGCTTCGGCTTCGTTGTCGCTGGCGGTCCGTCCTAAATGCGCGCCGACCAATTCCAACAAAGCCTGACTGACCAGGCTCGATTTACCGGAACCGGACACGCCCGTCACGGCGCTAAAACAACCCAGCGGAAACTCGACGCTGAGGTGGTTCAGGTTGTTGCGGGTGATGCCCTCCAGTCTTAGCCAGTCCGTTGCCTTACGGCTGGCACGGGGCTCGGCGACCTGTTCAGCAAACAGGTAGGCACGGGTCTGTGAGTTCGTCACCGCGGCCAACCCGGGCGGCGGGCCGCTGTAGAGGATCTGGCCGCCGTTCTCGCCCGCTGCCGGGCCGACGTCGATTAACCAATCGGCGCGGCGCATGGTTTCCAGATCATGCTCAACCACAAACAGCGTATTGCCGGCGGCTTTGAGGCGTTGCAGGGCTTCAAACAACGCCTCGCCATCCGCCGGATGCAGGCCGGCCGAGGGCTCGTCCAGCACATAGATCACACCGAACAGTTGCGAGCCCAATTGCGTCGCCAGCCGCAAGCGCTGCAACTCTCCGGATGACAAGGTCGGCGTGCTGCGTTCCAGCGCCAGGTATCCGAGACCCAGGTCCGTCAGGGTGCTGACCCGCTCCAGCAGATCCTGAGCTATGCGTTGCGCGGCCAGGCGTTTTTCTACCGACAGATTCGGCGTGTGCCGCACGTCCGGTGCGTTGGCATGCCCGCTGGCACCGTGAGCAACCCGCGCTTCCCGAGCCTCACGGGTTTGCCGGTGGGT
Source organism: Pseudomonas sp. URMO17WK12:I12 (assembly GCF_000514395.1). Taxonomy (NCBI): domain Bacteria; kingdom Pseudomonadati; phylum Pseudomonadota; class Gammaproteobacteria; order Pseudomonadales; family Pseudomonadaceae; genus Pseudomonas; species Pseudomonas sp. URMO17WK12:I12. Next base: position 212,193 of record NZ_AZVV01000009.1, on the reverse strand, counting down.
CAACACGTCGCCCGCCTCATCGGCCTGTTCCAGGTAACTGTGCGCCGCCACCGGTTTCAGTACGGCGGCCACTTGCAGCAGCGGCATCTGCGATAGCTCACCGATGTCGTACCCCGCAAATGTCACCGACAGCGCCTCGCGCTTGAGTCGTTTACCGTCACATAACGGGCATGGGCTGCCGAGCATGAATTGCGAAACGCGCTTCTTCATCAGCGCACTTTGCGAGTGAGTGAAGGTGTGCAGGATGTAGCGTCGGGCGCCGGTGAAGGTGCCCTGGTAACTCGGTTCCATTTTGCGTTTGAGCGCAACGCGGGTTTCTTCCGGCGTGAGCCCGGCATACACCGGCACCGTCGGTGTTTCTTCGGTGAAGAGAATCCAGTCGCGCTGCTTTTTCGGCAGATCTCGCCACGGGATATCGACGTCGTAACCCATGGTCACGAGGATGTCGCGCAGGTTCTGCCCTTGCCAGGCCGTGGGCCAGGAAGCGACCGCACGCTGGCGGATGGTCAGGCTCGGGTCGGGGACCATCAGCGCTTCGGTGACGTCGTAAACCCGCCCCAACCCGTGACACTCCGGGCACGCGCCTTGCGGGGTGTTGGGCGAGAAGTCTTCGGCATACAGCATCGCCTGTCCCGGCGGATAACTGCCGGCCCGCGAGTAAAGCATGCGAATCAGGCTCGACAGCGTCGTCACACTGCCCACCGAAGAACGAGTGCTCGGCGTGCCCCGTTGTTGTTGCAGGGCCACGGCCGGCGGCAGGCCTTCGATGGAATCGACGTCCGGTACACCAACCTGGTCGATCAACCGCCGCGCATAAGGCGCCACGGATTCGAAATAGCGGCGCTGCGCTTCGGCGTAGAGGGTCGAGAACGCCAGCGAAGACTTGCCCGAACCGGAGACACCGGTGAACACCACCAGCGCATCGCGCGGAATGTCGACATCGATGTTCTTGAGGTTGTGTTCCCGGGCTCCACGCACCCTGACCATGCCGGAGGGAGGGTTGGAGGTGCGCTTGGATGTCATCGAGTGGCCTTAATCAGATATTGAAAAAACACCAATCCCCTGTGGGAGCGAGCTTGCTCGCGATGGTGCAGTGTCAGTCGACATGGATGTTTAATGACACACAGCAATCGCGAGCAAGCTCGCTCCCACAGTTGATCTCAGTTGATTTCCCACTGGCGGTGTATCAGCCATTGAGCACCGTGCGAACCATGCGGGTCAGTGATTCAGGCCTGTAGGGTTTGCTCAGCAAATGCGTGTCGGGGCTCAGTTGATGGTTGCGCGAGATAATGTCACGGGTATGCCCTGAGGTGAACAACACCGCCACCGGGGGATTCTGCACTTTGGCCCACGCGGCCAAGTCCGCGCTTTTGATCAGACCGGGCATGACCACGTCAGTGAAAATCAGATCCACCGCCGTGCCCTCCAGCAACATTTGCATCGCCTGGTCGCCGTTGGCCGCTGTCAGCACCTGGTAGCCTTCTTCGCGCAACAATTCCACCGCCGAGGCGCGGACTGCTTCGTTGTCTTCGACCACCAGAATGCTTTCGTGGCCGCCGCGCTGCTGCGGACTATGCTGCGTGATTTCACTGGGCGCCGGTCGCAGGCTTCGCGGAAAGTACAACTGCACCCGAGTGCCTTGTCCCTCAGTGCTGGAAATCTCGATGTGCCCACCACTCTGCTTGACGAAACCGAACACCATGCTCAACCCCAACCCGGTGCCCTGGCCGTCGGCCTTGGTGGTGAAAAACGGTTCGAAGGCCTGCGCGAGCACCTGCGGCGGCATGCCGACACCGGTGTCCGCCACTGCGACACACACATAGTCGCCGGCAACGATGCCCTTGCCGGCACAAAATTTTTGGTCGAGGGTGATGTGCTCGGCATTCAGGCTGATGGTCCCCTCTCCTTTCATGGCATCACGGGCATTGATCGCCAGGTTGAGAATGGCGTTTTCCAGTTGATTGCGATCCACGAAAATATGCCAGGGATCATCCGGGGCACTCACTTTGATCTGCAGGGTTTCCCCCAGCGCCCTTTGTAGCAGTTCCGCCAGACCATCGAAGACCTGCCGTGGAATGCACACCGCTGGCGACAGTGGCTGGCGGCGGGCGAACGCGAGCAATTGCGAAGACAGTTTGGCCCCACGTTCGACCGCGGCAATGGATGCACTGACCCGACGCTGCACATTGGCGTTGTCCGGTTCGTGCCGAGCCAGCAAATGCAGGTTGCCGGCGATCACCTGCAACAGGTTATTAAAGTCGTGGGCCACGCCACCGGTGAGGCCGCCGATGGCTTCAAGTTTCTGCGATTGGCGCAGTTGTTCTTCGGTGGCCAGCCTCGCGTCCACTTCGTCAGCGACGCGCTGCTCCAGGTTGCGGGTGAACCTGAGCAAGGACTCTTCGGCGGACTTGCGTTCATGGATGTCGATCAATACGCCAGGAAAGCGGAATGGCTCGCCCTGTTCATTGAACTCGCAACAGCCGCTCGCCTGCACCCACAAGTAAGTGTCGTCCGGGCGCAGGACGCGATACTCGGCATTAAATGGCTCGCCGGTTTCGACCGATTGATTGACTTGTTCCTGTACCCAACTGAGGTCGTCGGGATGGATCTTCGCTTCGGCGACCTCCGTCGGCAGGTTGGTCAGGTCCTGATCGGCGGGATAGGAGAAGGTCCGGGCGAAACGCTCGTCGCCAGAGAGCCGATTGGCCTTGATGTCCCAGACGAACGAGCCGAGCAAGGCACCGGCATTGAGGGCCAGGCGAACCCGCTCATTGTCGGCGCGGTAGGCGTCTTCGGCGGCCTGGCGGCGGCGTTCGGAAATCACATGCTCGGTCGTCTCGACCACTATCGCCATGACCCCGGCAGGCTTGCCTTCATCATTGGCCACCGGGCTGTAATAAAGATCGAGCCAGACGTCTTCGGGAATGCCGTCGCGCAGCAGCACCAGTTTTTTATTGTGGTAGGACAAGGTGCCGCCCGCCAGGCAGGTGTCGACCACGTTCCGATTGAATTCGGCCACTTCCGGCCAACCCAGTTCCACCGGGGAGCCCAACAGGTATGGGTGGCGGCCACCGGCGAATTCGGAGTAGGCGTCGTTGTAGATCATGTAACCGGCGCGGCCCCACAGCATCACCAGCGGCAGTGGCGAGGCCAGCATCAATTGCACAGTGCTACATAGACTCGCAGGCCAGGTGTCGAGGCTGCCCAGTTCGGTCTGGCCCCAGTCGAACGCACGAATGCGCCCGGCCATTTCGCCGTTCCAGCCGGCACACCCGTGGCTTTCGTCTAGAAACTGCATTGACTGGCTCTTAGTCCCTGTAGATGAACTGGCTCAAGGGATCGCGACAGTGTGAAGACGGCGCGGCCCGTTTGTTTCGAGCATCGCCGACGTCAAATGGTTTCATAGAGGTTAGCTGATTCTTCGGGTCTTCTGCGCCCCCCCCTTTCACTGTGGGAGCCACGTTTCCGTATTCAGCGGAAATCCCGGCTGCGCACGCTGATGCCGTCGAGCAATGAGCTCAGGTCGCTCAAGCGTCCGGCAATCAGGTGGCGAACCTCACCTTCCTTTTCCCAGCGACCATCGACCTTGAGCAATTGCGAGCCGACCAGGACCTGGCGTTGCCGCTCAGCCAGGTCGCGCCAGACCACCACGTTGACGTTGCCAAACTCGTCTTCCAGGGTCACGAAGGTCACGCCACTGGCGGTGCCCGGTCGCTGTCGCCCCGTCACCAGCCCGGCGACACTGACCGGTCGCCCGTGTTCGACCGTCATCAGTTCTTGCGAACTGCGGCAGCGCCGGGCTTTCAGTTCACCGCGCAACAACGCCAGCGGATGCGGGCCGAGGGTGGTGCCGACACTCGCGTAATCGGCTTGCAGGTCTTCGCCGACGGTGGGTTTGGGCAACGCCACGGCATCCTCTTCCTGACTCGGCAGGCCGACGAACAAACCGAGTTGCTTTTGCACCCCCGCCACCTCCCAGCGGGCCCGATGCCGGTCGCCGGCCAACCCGCGTAACGCACCGGCATCGGCCAGTTGCTCCTGGGCGCGGGCATCCAGTCGCGCACGCTCGCCGAGGTCGGCGATGTCGACAAACACCCCGCGCGCGCGCGCCGCTTCGATGCGCCGGGCATCGTCTTCGCGAAAGCCCTTGATCATCCGCAACCCCAGGCGAATCGCCGGTTGCCCGACGGTTATCGGTTCCAGGCTGCAATCCCAGTCACTGGCGCGCACGTCCACCGGGCGAATCTGCAAATGATGCCGGCGCGCGTCCTGGAGAATCTGGTCCGGGCTGTAGAACCCCATCGGCCAACTGTTGATCAGCGCACAGGCAAAAGCCGCCGGCTCGTGGCATTTCAGCCAGCAACTGGCGTAGGTCAGCAAAGCGAAACTGGCAGCGTGGGATTCGGGGAAACCGTAGCTGCCGAAGCCTTTGATCTGCTCGAAGATCTGCGCGGCAAACTCGGCCGTGTAGCCGTTTTTCTTCATCCCGGCGGCCAGCCGATCCTTGTGCGGTTCCAGCCCGCCGTGGCGTTTCCAGGCCGCCATGGAACGCCGCAACTGATCGGCCTCGCCGGGGCTGTAGTCGGCGGCGACGATGGCGATCTGCATGACCTGCTCCTGGAACAGCGGCACGCCCAAGGTGCGCTTGAGCACCGCTTCAAGTTCCGGCGAGGGATAGGTTTCCGGCTCTTCCTTGTTGCGACGGCGCAGGTACGGATGGACCATCCCCCCCTGAATCGGGCCCGGACGGACGATGGCCACCTCGATCACCAGGTCATAGAACTTGCGCGGCTTGAGCCTGGGCAGCATCGACATCTGTGCCCGGGACTCGATCTGGAACACGCCGATGGTGTCGGCATGGCCAATCATGTCGTAGGTGGCCGAATCTTCGGACGGGATCGTCGCCAGACTCAGGTCAAGGTTGCGGTGGCGACGCAGCAGATCAAAACAGCGGCGGATGGCGCTAAGCATGCCCAAGGCCAGAATATCGACTTTGAGCAGACCGACCGCGTCGAGGTCGTCCTTGTCCCACTGAATGATCGTGCGCTCGGCCATGGCGGCGTTTTCCACCGGCACCAGGCTGTCCAGCGGTTGCTCGGAAATCACGAAGCCACCGGGGTGCTGCGACAAGTGTCGAGGGAAGCCGATCAACTGTTGGGTCAGGCTCAAGACCCGGCGCAGCACCGGGCTTTCGGGGTCGAAGCCGCCTTCCAGCAGCCGTTCCACGGGCGGCGCGGTATCACTCCAGTGGCCGCAGCAATCGGCCAGCGCATTGATCTGGTCCGGCGGCAAACCCAGCGCCTTGGCCACGTCACGCACCGCGCCGGCCGCGTGATAAGTGCTGACCACCGCCGTCAATGCCGCGCGGGTCCGGCCATAACGCTGAAACACGTACTGCAGGACCTCTTCGCGACGCTCGTGTTCGAAATCGACGTCGATGTCCGGCGGCTCGTTGCGCTCCTTGGAGAGAAACCGTTCGAACAGCAACGTGGTGCGATCCGGGTCGATTTCCGTGATGCCCAAGGCAAAACACACCGCCGAGTTGGCCGCAGAACCTCGTCCCTGACACAGAATGTGCTGGTCGCGGGCGAACCGCACAATGTCGTGCACCGTCAGGAAATAGCTTTCGTAGCCCAGTTCGGCGATCAGCTCGAGCTCTTTGTCGATCTGCGCCAGCACCGCCGTTTTCGGGCCTTTGGGCCAGCGCCATGCAATGCCCTCATCCGTTAAATGACGTAGCCAGGACGTGGCGGTCTGACCTTGCGGCACCAATTCCCGTGGGTACTGATAACGCAACTGGCCGAGGTCGAAGGTGCAGCGCCGGGCAATGACCAACGTTTCATCGAGCAAGGCTGGCGGATAGATCGATTGCAAAACCTCCAGGCTGCGCACATGCCGCTCGCCATTGGGATGAAGGCGCAGCCCGGCTTCGGCCACCGGCAGGTGATGACGGATCGCGGTCATGGTGTCCTGCAAGGCGCGCCGGCCGCGGGTGTGCATGTGCACATCGCCGCTGGCCACGGCGGGAATACGCAGTTCCCGGGCCAGGGTCAGCAGCGCCGCCAGGCGCCGGGTATCGTCCTGGCCACAATGCAACTGGACGCTCAGCCACAGGCGTTCGGCAAAGGTCTGTTGCAACCAGTGGCCCTGTTCGACGTCATCGACCGTGTCCGGCACCCACAACGCCAACAGCCCCGGCATCGGCTCGCTGAAGTCCTCGCGCAACACCTGATACTGGCCTTTTTGCGTGCGGCGTCGCGCGCGGGTGATCAGCCGGCACAGGGTCTGGTAGCCCTCAAGGTTCTCCACCAGCAACACCAGCTTCGGGCCGTTCTCGATGCGGATTTCGCTGCCGATGATCAGTGGCAGTTCCACTGATTTGGCCGCTTGCCAGGCGCGGACGATGCCGGCCAGGGTGCATTCATCGGTGATCGCCAGCGCCTGATAGCCGTGCTTTTTCGCCCGTTGAAAGAGTTCCAGGGCGCTGGAGGCTCCGCGCTGGAAGCTGAAGTTCGACAGGCAGTGCAACTCGGCGTAGTCGATGTTCATGCGAACCAGCCTTGCAGCCACAGCGGACCGCCCTCACCCACCGCCCGATACGCCCAGCCCTGTTGGCCAGAGCGGGTTTCGACCAGGTAGTAATCCCGGCGCACATCGGCGCCGTCCCACCAGCCGGATTCGATGCGCTCCGGGCCCATGAGGATGCGTGTCGAGCTTTCGTGGATCGCCTGCGGTTGCGTCAGCAACCAGCCCGGACGCTGCACACCCGGCAACCCCGCGCACAGTTGACTGTCGACCCGCGCCTGCCATGCGCACTCCGGGCGGTGATCGGCCTGGAAGCGCAAGCCGTGCACCGCCTCATCGCCGAGTCGCGCGCGCAAGCGTTCGCGCAGTTGCTCCCAGGGCAAGGATTGCTGCGGGCGGTCGTCGAACAGTTCCTGATACTGCGGGACGAAGGTCGGCAAGTCTTCGGCACGCAGCCGAAAACCGCGCACCGGGGCTTCGACCTGTACCTGTTCCAGTCGCCCTCGCGCCAGTTCGAAGAGCATCGCCGGATCGCGCTCGGCGCTGAGCAGGCCGACCTTGATCACCGAGTCCGGCAGGCCGGCGTGTTCCAGGTGCAGGTCGAAACGCTGCACGCCGCTGTCCCGACCGCAGAGAAAGGCCGACAGGTCGCCGGTCAGGCGGCGCAGCGGAAACAGCAGCGCCTGATGGGACTGCACGTCGAAATTGAGCTCGATGCGCACGTCGAAACGGTCCGGCGGCAGGTAGAACGCCAGGGCCAGTCGGCGCGCCCCCGTCAACGCGTCCAGGTGCTTGAGCACCTGGGCTTCGAAACGTCGGGCCAGGCTCTGTCGTGGCAGCGCCTGGACCTGACTCAAGGTGCGCAAGCCCATGCGCGACAACGCCGAGGCAACGCTGGGCTCCAACGCGATACGGTCGACGGGCAACTGCCCGAGATGGTAGTGCAAGGCGTCGCTGTCCGGCACCACCAGCCCGTCATAGACGTTGGTCAACACCCGCGCGGCCACCGGGTTGGGCGCCGCAACGATCCGATGGCGAAAACCCAGCTCGCCGAGCTCGGCACGCAACCGTGCCTCGAAGGTTGGCCACGGCCCGAACAAGCCCAGACTGGACTCGATTTCAAACACCACGGCACGCGGGTAATGCACGCTGACCTGAGAGCTGAAGCGATAGGCCCACGCGGCCAGGAACTGTTGCCAGTGTTCGATCTCGGCGGCGTCGTATTCCGCCGTGGCAAAGCCTTTGCTCAAGGCCTGGGCGGCGGTCATCGACTGCCCCGGACGCAAGCCCAGCGCCCGCGCCGACGCATTGACCGCCTGCAACACCCGGCGCTGCGCCGGGCCGGTCAGCAGCGCCAGCGGCTCATCGGGATCGGGGCGCTGACGCAGCACCGCGTCCAGCGCCAATTGCGGGAAAAGAATACAAACCCAGCGCATGGCAACCTCAATGCCCCACGGGGAAGGCAATCGGCGTCGAACGCGCAAGGCCGCCCCGGCACTTGAGCACGCGCAATTGCGCGGGCCTGGCGTCGATGGCAATGCGCAGGGCGGCGGGCGAAGGATTGACGGCTTCATGGATCGAGCGGTAGGCGAACGCCAGGGTCGAACCGGTTTCCGCCGCCACCTGCAAGCGGCGCAACGCCCGGTCATCGGCCTTGTGCGGCCAGCACAGCACGGCGCCGCAACTGCCCGAGCGCAGGCATTGTTCCGCAGCCCACAAGGCATCCCGCTCGCGGGCCTGAATGATCGACAACTGGCGCAGATCGACCCCGGCGTTTTGCCACGCCAGGGGATACGGCACGTAAGGGGGCGCCACCAGCACGATGCGCTCGCCCGCCGCCGACAACCGCGCCAGCGCCGGCCACACCAGTTGCAACTCGCCGACGCCCTGCCCGGCGAGGAGAATTTCGGTCAGCGCCGCTTCCGGCCAGCCCCCGGTGGGCAACGCCGCATCCAGCGCGGCATGCCCGGTGGGTTGCGGGCTGACGGCCGGTGGCGCAGGCCGGCCCTTCCAGACCTGGCCGCCATTGAACAGCGTATCCAACGCAACGACGGCACCCATCACCCTTGCCTCACCAGCCCGCAGAACACCCCTTCGATGGCAAGGTCCTGACCGGGCTGCACGATGATCGGTTGATACGCCGGGTTGCGCGGCAACAAGCGAACCGTGTCGCCGGCCCGCTCGAAACGCTTGATGGTGACCTCTCCGTCCAGTCGCGCCACCACGATCTGGCCATTGACCGCTTCCGGGTTGCGTCGCACGCCCACCAGATCGCCATCAAGGATACCGTCCCCGATCATCGAGTCGCCCTGCACCCGCAGCATGTAATCCGGCACCCGCGAGAAGATCGACGGGTCCAGCAGCAAACGGCTGTGCACCTCGGCATCGGCCCCGATCGGCGCCCCTGCCGCGACCCGGCCGAGCACCGGAATGTCCAGCAACTCGGGGCGCGCCGGTTGCCCAAGCAGACGAATGCCACGGGCCTGATGCGGGTTGACCTCGATGAAACCGGCTTCGGTCAGCGCCAGCACATGCTTGCGTGCCACGCTGCGGGAGGCAAAACCAAAGGCTTCGCTGATTTCAGCGAGGCTCGGGGGCTGACCGTGCTCCGCGATTCGGTCGCGGATAAAGGTCAGGATGGCGGTACGGCGGGGAGTTAAAGTCGTCATGGAGTACATTTGTACTCTTTTGGCATTTTACTGGCAAGGACTTGTAGCCGCGGTCGAGCAACGCGAGACTGCGTCCGCAGTTTGCCTGATAGAACCCGGTTGCCGGGTTTGCGACGGCTGCGTCCGAACGCGGCCCGCACCGAACGCTGCCTCGCGCTGCTCGACAGCTGCTACAGGGGCAGCGGGATCAATCAGCTCAAGCCACGGGACGCCAGAAACCCTGCGATGTAATCGATAAACGCCAGCACCTTCGCGGTCGCCCGTCGATGGCTTGGGTACACCGCCAGAATATGCGGGCCAAAGCTGTCCGGGTCGATGTCGTAGTCGGCCATCAGCTGCACCAAGCGGCCATCGGCGATGTACGGCGCGGCGCTCCACAATGGTGTGTGCAACAAACCGCGCCCGGCCAGCGCATTGGCCAGCAGCAGATCGTAATTGTCGCTGCGCAACCGCGGATTGGGCGGCTGCGGCAGGCTCAGGCGTTGCCCGTCACGCTCGACCCACCAGAATTCGCGGCTGAGCAGCGGATGGCGGTATAGCAGCCATTCGTGGTCATCGAGGGTCTGCGGGGTGACCGGCAAAGTCTTGCGCGCCAGATAGGCCGGGCTGGCGCACAGCGCCAGGCGATTACTGCCGACCACGCGGGCGATCAGCCCCGGCAAGTCATCGTGACCTTCGCGCAGAGCCAGGTCGTAGCCGCTCTCCAGCAGATTGACGAACTCATCGCACAGGTCCACCTGCAAATTGATCTGCGGGTATTGCTCGAGAAAGCCACCACACACCTGATCGAGAAACGCCTGCCCATAGGCCAATGGCGCGGTGATTTTCAGGTTGCCGCGCAGGCCATGCTGCAGCTGTTCGATTTCCTCGCCGGCCTCCTCCAGCCGCTGCAACACCTGGCGCGCGGTTTCCAGATAGAGCCGCCCGGATTCGGTCAGCAGAATCCGCCGGGTACTGCGCTCGAACAGGCGCGCCCCAAGCTCGGCTTCCAGGTGGTTGACCGCTTTGGTCAGGGCCGACGGGGTCTTGCCCAACTGCTCGGCGGCGCGGCTGAAGCTGCCCAGTTGCGCCGTGACCACGAACATTTTCAACGCACCCAACTTGTCCATACTTTTTCCATTCCGGCAAAAACGTTTTTCGTGAGGAAGGCGTTCTGCTGCGCACCAGCAGCCACTAATCTGGCCATCAGACGCAATAACAAGGAAACATTCAATGAAAAGATTCATCCCGAATCTCTTGATGGCCGCTGTTAGTTTTGCCTCGATGGAAGCCATGGCAGCCACCGACCTGGTGCTGATCAATGGCAAGATTTTCACCGCCGACCGTGCCCAACCGAAGGCACAGGCGCTGGCGGTACAGGATGGCAAGGTGCTGCAAGTCGGCAGCGATGCGCAGATCAAAGCCTTGATCACGCCCGACACCAAAGTGGTCGACCTCGGCGGTAAAACCTTGATGCCAGGCCTGATCGACACCCATTCCCACGCGATTTTCGGTGGTCTGGAAATGGTCTCGGCCAACATGGAAGACGAGGTGGTCGAGCTCGACGAACTGGAAAAACGCCTGCGCGGCTGGCGTGACGACGGCAAGGCCAAACACGGCGATGTGTTGACCATCGCCGGCATGAGTTCGGTGTATTGGGCCAAGGCCGAAGCACTGGGCAAAATATTCAACAACGGTGAATGGGCCAACGTGCCCGTGGTGTTCACCGGCAGCGACCACCACACGGCCTGGGCCAACGATTTCATGCTCAAGCGCGCCGGGATTGATGCCGCGCTGCTCAAGTCATTGCCCGCCGCCGAAGCGGACACCATCGGCCAACGTGCCGACGGCACCCCCAACGGTTTCCTGGTGGACGCCGGTTGGGACCGGGTGTCCTCGAAAATACCCGTGCCGAGCACCGCCGACATGCTCAAGGCCGCCCAATCGGCCGTGCGCTACAACAACAGCTTCGGTATCACGGCGTGGATGGACCCCGCCGCCAACGCCGCCCCAGGTGAACCGCTGTTCGCGCTCAAGCCCACGGAAAAAACCGTCGGCGTGCTGCCGGCCTATAAAGCCCTGGCCGAAACCGGCAACATGAGCGTCCACGTCGCCGCCCTGCTGGTGGCCAACCCGAAAAGCCTACCGGCCGATCTCGAGACGCTGGACAAGGTTCGCCAGCAATTTCAGGGCATCCCCAACCTGACCCTGCCCGGCGTCAAGATCTTCGCCGACGGCGTGATCGAATTCCCGGCCCAGAGCGCGGCGATGATCGACCCTTACAACAACTCGCACAAACAGGGCGAATTGCTGATCGATCCGAAGCATTTCGGCGAACTGGTCAGCGCCATCGACCAGCGCGGCTGGCTGGTGCACATCCACGCCATCGGCGACCGCGCGGTGCGGGAGTCGCTGAATGGCATCGAACAGGCGCGCAAGGATCGCCAGAGCGGCGTGACGCACTCGATCACCCACCTGCAAATCGTCAACCCGAAAGAATTTGCGCGGTTCAAACCGCTGAACGTCATCGCCTCGATGCAACTGCTGTGGGCCTCGGCCGACGACTACACCACGGACATGATCAAGCCTTACGTCAGCGCCCTCGCCTTCCGCTATCAATACCCGGCGCATTCGCTGCTCAAGCAAGGCGCGACCATCGCGGGGGCCAGTGACTGGCCGGTGTCGTCGCCCAATCCGTGGAATGCCATGGCCCAGGCCATCACCCGTGTCGGCCCGATGGGCGTGCTGAACATCAAAGAAGCCGTGGATCGGGAAACGATGTTCTACGCCTACACCGCGAATGCCGCGCGAACCATCGGTCTGGAGAAGCAGATCGGTTCGCTGGTTCCTGGCAAGCAAGCGGACTTCATCGTGCTCGACCGTGATGTCTTCACCGTCGACAACAAGGCCCTGAGCGACACAAAAGTGCTGCAAACCTGGTTTGCCGGGCGCGAAGTCTACGCACCGACCCTCTAATAAAAACCCGCTGTAACCCGCTGCCCGATCCCGTGTTCAAGACCGGGGTTCGGCGCAGCTTTGCCCAAAAAAACTGCCCATAACAATCACAATATCGGGACTGCATTCATGAAAGCTTTCACCCTGCTCGCCCTTGGTTCCTTGAGTCTGCTGCCGTTGAGCAGCCAGGCCATCGTCTTGAATGACGACTTCTCCGTATTGGTGGACCTGACCCTGGCGAGCGACTACCGCACCCGTGGTATTTCGCAAACACTCAATGACCCCGCCGTGCAGGCCGGTGTGACCCTGGCTCACAGCACGGGGTTGTACGTGGGTGCCTGGAGTTCGAACGTCGACTTCGGCGGCGGCCTGAAGACCCGTCAGGAAGTCGACTACTACGGCGGCTGGCTCTGGGAAGCGACCGAGGACGTCAACCTCGACATCGGTTACCTCAAATACACTTACCCGAAAGAAAGCCAGTTCAACCAGAGCGAGGTCTACGGCATTCTCAGCGTCTACGGGGTGAAGCTCGGCGCCTATTACTCCGACGATGCACCGGGCATCGACAGCAAGCAGAACTCGCTGTACAGCTATGTCGGTTACGAAACCCAATTGCCGTATGACACCGGCCTGAAACTGCGCTACGGCAACATGGACTTCAAGGACCCGCACCTGTACTCGAGCTCGGGCCATGCCGAAGACTCGTACCGCGAATGGGAAGTCAAACTGACCCACGAACTGGCCGGTGTGATGCTGGGCCTGAGCTACATCGACACCGACCTGTCGAAAAGCCAATGCACCAGCAACTGGGGCTACGACGACCTGTGCAGCGCCACCGTGGTGGCGAGCGTCAGCAAGTCCTTCTGACCCACACCAATTCCCTGTGGGAGCAAGCTCGCTCCCACAGGATCGAGTTGAATCTGATGGTTTAGCGGCGCTTGAGGATCTGATCCATCACCCAGTCGGTTTTCAACGCTTCCGCGGCCACCGCCGGGTGCTGCGTTTGACCGCGAATGTGTGCATTCATGCCCAGCACGTGATGCCACTGGATGTGCTCGTGATGGTCGATGTGCAGGCTGAGCTGTTCATCCGCCTGAAGCTGCACCGGGTGTTCATCGAACACCGAAAAGCTGATCCGGCCTTGGCTGCCAATCACCTCGACCCGATCCTCGCGGCGATCCGCCACGAAATTCCAGCAGCCCATGCCGGTCGCCCCCGAAGCAAACCGCCACGTAGCACTGACCGCATCTTCGGCGGCATACAGCCCGGCCTGTCGCGCGGTGAAACCGGCGACGTCGGTGATATCGCCGAGCAGGTACTGGAACAGGTCCAACCCGTGGCTGGCGAGGTCGGCGAAGTAACCGCCGCCGGCAATGTCCGGGTCCGTGCGCCAGTTGTGCGCGCCACCCAGATCGACGGGCGACGGGGCCTTGGTGAGGGTCCAGGTCAGGTGCCGGACCTCGCCGATCCGCCCGGCTTCCAGCCACTGCCGCACTTGCTGGAAGCGCGGCAGCGAACGTCGGTAGTAGGAAACGAACAGGTGCAATCCGGCGTCGGCAAAGACCTGCCGCATCTCGCGGCTTTGCCCGGCATTCAGCGACATCGGTTTTTCGACGCAGCAATGTTTGCCGGCGGCGGCGACCATCAGGCTGTAGGCGTGGTGACTGTCGGGCGGTGTGGCGATGTACACCGCGTCCACCTCGGGGTCATTGATCAGTGCTTGCGCGTCGGTGTACACCCGGGCGATGCCATGGCGCGTGGCGTAATCCGTCACGGCCTCCAGACGCCGCCCCATCACCGCCACCAGTGCCGAACCGGGCGCCTTGTAAAAGGCTGGCCCGCTCTTGCGCTCGGCAACGCTGCCACAACCGATCATGCCCCACCGCACCACGTCCATGTTCAACTCCTGTGGGTTAGCCGATGCGCAAGGCGCGCAGGTCCAGGCGACCGTCCTTGAGCGGCGGGCACCAGTAGTAGCCGCCGGTGATCGGGCGGCTGATGCGGTACAAACCGTCGGTGATGCCGTCTTCCAGACCACTCATGCGCCGCAGTTGCGCTTCGAAAGCGTCGAGGGAAAAACCGAACGCGAGGAACATCAGGCCGGCGCGATCCCCTTCGATCCACGGCATCGAGCGACGGACCACGAACGCCTCGGGGGCGAAGCTTTCCTGGGCGGTGCGCTTGACGTGGGCCGAGACTGGCGCGTCGTCGAGTTCTTCGTTGTCGCTCAAACGACGGCCCATGATGTTGTCTTTTTCATGGGGCGGCAGCGCGTGGAAGCCCTTGAGGTCATGCTGCCACTGCTGGATCGCGGCAAAGCTGCCACCGACCAGGCCATCCGCGCCTTCGCTCAACAGTGCGGCGGCGACGGCGGCTTCGTCGTGCGGGTTTTCGGTGCCGTCTTCGTAGCCGGTCAGGTCGTGGCCGGTCATGTGACGGAAGGTTTCGTTCATCTGCACCAAGCGCAGGGCCGGCGCCAGCGCAGCTTCGATGGCCTGGCTGCGATTGAGCAATTCACCGCGGTCGATGCCGTGCAGCCAGCACCAGAGTGCGTGTTGCGTCGACGGGTTGTCGACGCCCACACCGGTCAATGCCGGAAAGGCACGCAGGCCATCGATCTGAGCATGCAACGCCTTGACCAGCGATTCGCCAAAGCCGACAACAGCCGATTTCCCGTCCACCAGTTGCATCAAGTTGTCGAGCGCGACGGGCAAGGCTTCGGCGGATTCGAGGGCGAAGAACATATGGCGGGCTTGAGGCGGAACAGGGGTGGCGAGAATGCCCGGCTGGTAATAGCTCATATGAACTCCTTGAAAAAGAGCACCGAGTTTAACCGGAGCACGACGGTTTGTGTGCACCCCTTGTAGCAACTGACGAGCAGCGCGAGGTTGCATCAGCGGCTACAGGGGATCGAGGGTTGGGGATTCGTTGCGGAATGCGCTCGGGCTCATGCCGGTCCAGCGTTTGAAGGCGCGGCGGAAGCTGCGCACGTCGCTGTAGCCGACTACTTCGGTGATGCGTTCGATGGGCATGTCCGGGTTGGCCAGCAGGCTCATGGTGCGGGCCTGTCGCACTTGTTCCAGGAGTGTTTCGAAGGTCAGCGCGTGTTCGGTGAGGCGGCGGCGCAAGGTGCGGCTGCTCATGTTCAGGTCGCCGGCAATTTTCTCGATGTGACTGCCCTCGGTCAGGTCACGGGCAATGGCCCGTTCCACGGCCTGGATCAAGTCCATTTTCTGATGCACTTTCGCGGCTTCCAGCTCCAGCAATTTCACCGCCTGACGCAAGGCCAGGGAATGGTGATTGGGCAAGTAAACATCCAGCCAATGCGCCGCGATCACCATGCGATTCT
Organism: Pseudomonas sp. URMO17WK12:I12; assembly: GCF_000514395.1. Classification (NCBI taxonomy): domain Bacteria; kingdom Pseudomonadati; phylum Pseudomonadota; class Gammaproteobacteria; order Pseudomonadales; family Pseudomonadaceae; genus Pseudomonas; species Pseudomonas sp. URMO17WK12:I12. The sequence goes on along the minus strand of NZ_AZVV01000009.1, from coordinate 196,716 downwards.
GCAAGCAGCCGAAGCGCACGTCCGGCCCCAGCACGCGCGAATATTCGCCGAAATAATCCGGCGCAGCGTGCATGAACTCCACCGCCATCGGCTTGAAATCCGCCCCGACCAACGCCCGGCCGTACACCAGTAGACTGGCGAAAAACTCCTCCACCGCAAACAGTTGCACATCGGCGAACGGCAAGCGGCATTCAACGTCGACAAACACCCGGTCCCCCGCCTCCTCCACACTCGACACCACGATCCCGCCGGAAGTGTGCTGATGCCGAATGCCCAACTCAAAGGCATCGCGCAGGGTCTTGCACAGCGACAACACATGCCCCAGCAACCCCAGCGTACCGAGCACATTCTGCGCGCCGACCCACAAGCCCAGGCCCTGATTGGGCAAGGCTTTGAGCGCGCGCTGAATCATCGCCACGGCCTGCCGATAGGAAATGCGCTGCGCCGGGTCCTGAAGATCTTCAAAGGTAAAACCCAGCCCTCGGCACAGGCTGTCGGGGTTGATGCCTTTTTGCTTCGCGACTTCGGCGAGGGTTTGCAGGAGAAACGGCGACACCAGCGCCAGTTCAAAGGTGGGATCAATCACTTTCATTTGCATGGGGTCATACATTCCGGGGCGAGCTGCATTCTTATTTTTGTTACCGGTTATGTCGAAAGAAGTTAGCACAGGGTTCAAAGGCTGTCCGCAGAAGTCCCCCTAAATGGCCGCCAATACCCTGCCTGGCACCGCGCAGACAGCTTATTTCTATGTGGCGGCCCTCGTATGGACGCAGGACAGCCCGCTAACAATAATAATGAGTACCCCCATGATCCCGACCCGCACGAGATTCCCCCTACTGGTCATCAGCCTGGCCGGCATTTTCACCACTCATCCGGCACTGGCCACCGAGGCTGGCGTGGACAACATCGGCCCAGGCACCGACGGTTTCTTCATGTTGCCGCTGTCTCCCGACAGCCTTCCGGACAACATGGTTGCGTTCAACCTCTACTACAACCACTACACCTCCACGAAGCTCAACATCAGTTCGCTCGGCGGCAAGGTGCCGGATGTCGATATCGAATCCACAGCGGTGATTCCACGCCTGGATTACCTCAGCCCCCTGCGGGTGTTCGGTGGCCGGTTTGCGGGCTACATTGCGCAGCCGTGGCTCAAGCAGGAAGTGGCGGTGTTCGGCTTGCACGACACCCGCGAAGGCATGGGTGACACCACTGTCGCTCCGATCATTCTGTGGGACATGGGCCCGAACCTGACCCTGGCTGCCGCGCTGGAAATCACTGTGCCGACCGGCGAATACAGCGTCGATCGCCTGGCCAACACCAGCAACAATTTCTACACTTACAAACCGCTGTTCTCCTTCACCTGGCTGCCGACGGATAAGACCGAGGTGTCGATGAAGACGACGTACAGCTTCAACGAGAAAAACAAAGACACCGATTACAAATCGGGGCAGATTTTCCACTTCGACTATTCGGCCAGTTACAAAATCACCGACAACCTGATGCTCGGGTTGAACGGCTACTACCTCAAGCAAACCACCGACGACAAACAGTTCGGCCACACCGTGCAGTTCAATGGCGAAGACGTGAACGATGGGGTTCGCGGACAGGTATTCGCGATTGGTCCGGCGTTACACCTGACCTTTTTGCAGTACGCCACGGCAGAGATTCGCTGGGCCAAGGAGTTTGATGTGGAGAACCGGCCTGAAGGGGAAATGCTGTGGGCCAAGGTCAGTATCCCTTATGCGTTCTGACGATTGATCGTTCCCACGCTTTGCGTGGGAATGCAGCCTGGGACGCTCCGCAGCCCATCAAGAGCCAGAGCGTCCGTTGAGGCGTTCCCACGCAGAGCATGGGAACGATCATCAGGAATACACCGGCCAGCTATCAACAATCTGCCCTCCCCGAACCGCCAGCAAATCCCCAAACTGCAACAACACCGATTCCGTCTGGGTCGGCCGCAAAAACACCTGGTCCTCAACCCCCAGCCCCACCGCCGCCGAACCATTGACCATTTCCTGATTCGAGCTGCGGCCATACACCCCGTTGCTCTGCAACCCCGATGGCGATTCAAACTCCGCCATCCAGTTACCGCCATAGATGAAAAACGTCTCGCGCTGATTGGTGTCCCACCACGAAAACAACCGGGACTTGTCATCCAGCGCCGGAATGTTCACCGCCCCCGTGCTCTTCAACACCGGCGTAGCGATGTACGCCGCCGGCACATGTTCCACCAGCGACGGCAAATCATAGTGGGTCGGCTTGAGCATCGCCGTCCCCACCGAAACCTCCGTGCTGAGCTGTTCATGCTCGTGCAGGCGATAACTCGGGCTGCCAGCGGTGTTGAGGGTCAGTCCTTGATGCCACAGGCCGGGATATTGCTGACGAGTGAAGTCGACGCAGCGGTTGTAAATCACCATCACCTTGGCGAACAGTTCTTCGGGTGAGCCCAGTATCCCCGGCACGCCCATGCCCACGAACGGGTCGTAGCCCATGAAGCCGGCGAACTCCAGGTGCTGAGGATTTTTGCTGATCAGTGCCAGCATCGGTCCGAGCACACCCGCATCGCTGACACCCCCACGATGCAGCCCGACATCCAGTTCAATGTTCACCCGTAATCGCGTACCCAATCCCTGCGCCAGCGCGAGGTACTGTTGAAGTCGTTCAGGCGTATCAAGCAGCCATTGCAATTGCTTCGAGGGATCAAAAGGCCCTTTGTGCGACTGATAAAACAACTCGGCCGAACGCACCGGCAGCGGTTTGCCTAACAGGATGTCGGACTCGGGAAACTGCACCGCATCATGATTGAGAAACGGCTGATGAAACGACATCAAGCGCTGCGTGCCCGCGCGCTTGGCAATGTAGGTCAGCAGCCCCGGCGCCGGCAGTGATTTCTCTACCAGGCGCAGGTGCTTGCCGCCGCGTTTTACCGACAGCATCACCGCATCGATGTTGTGATCCAGCCGATCAAGATCGATCAGCATCACCGGCCGCATCGGCCCGTGTTCCTTGAGCTCGCGGTTCAGCGTATGGAAATAATCGCTGTACGGCGCGCCTCGATCACCCGGCCGCAGCCAGGCCCCGACACCCGCCATCAACACGCTGACGCCGGCGGCCCCCATCAGGAAATTGCGTCGATTGACCGCCATCAGCTCACCCCCAGAATCGATGATAAGTGCGCATTGAGGAACTTGCCGCTGGGGTCCAGCGCTTGCCGCACCTCGATAAATTCCTGCCAGCGCGGGTACAGCGGCTGCAGGCTTTTCGCGTTGAGCGTGTGCAACTTGCCCCAGTGCGGCCGGCCGTTGTACTTCCAGAAAATCGGTTCGATGGCGGCGAAGAAGTTGTGATGGTCCATCTGATAATGCTGGTGGACCGAGATCGAGCAACTGTCGCGGCCTTCGAACATGCTCAGGGGAATGTCGTCGGCTTTGACGTAGCGGTATTCAATCGGAAACCAGGTGCGCAGGTCCTTGTCCTGAATCAGCTTGAGGATTTCGCGCAGACACGCCGGGCCGTGCTCGGCCGGCACTGAATATTCCATTTCGTTGAAACGCACCGTGCGCACGTTGGCGTAGATGTCGAACGAGTCGCCCACCCGGTCGTCGAAACTGGCGAGGTGGCGCAGGCTGTTGAGCAGGGTGCGGCGCAGGTCCGGAAAGTCGCTGCCGTACTTGTCGATCTTCTCGATCAAGGTCACAAATTCGTTGCCGCCCTCCTCATCCGCCGGAATCGGCGGTGTCGCAGGGTCGGTGGTTTCGTTGAGGGCGATCGACAAGGCGTAGTCGGAATGGGTCACCACGAGCATTTCCCAGTGCTGGTTTTCCCGGGTGTTCTTGTCGAGGTCTTCCAGCAACTCTTCGGTCCTGGCGATCCACTGCCGTTCCCTCAAGCGATACGCGGGGCGGTTTTGCAGACGGATTTTCGTCGCCACACCGAGCGCGCCGAGGGACACCCGTGCCGCGCTGAAGACTTCAGGATGACGTGTGCTGTCGCAGTCCAGCACCTCGCCCGTGGCCATCACTAATTGCAGGCCGCAGACGTGGGCCGAATAGGACTGGAAGTTCTTGCCGGTGCCGTGGGTCGAAGTAGAAATGGCGCCGGCGAGGGTCTGGTAGTCGATGTCGGCCATGTTTTGCAGGGCCTGGCCGACGTCTTTGAGCGGTTTACCCATGCGCGACATCGGCGTACCGGCGGCGAACTCGGCTTGCAGGGTTTTCGGATCGTGATCGAGCAACCCGGTGAAATAGCTCAGGGACAGCAATGTGCCGTCTGTGGGCACCAACGCGCTGAAGGAATGCGCCGAACCCACCGGGCGAATCTTGCCGGGAGCCTGGCGTACAACGTGGGTCAGCTCGTCCAGATTCTTCGGCGCCAACCGCGCCGCCGGCAGGCAACTCTGGCCACCCGACCAGTTACGCCAGGGGATCAGCCGTGGCGCGCGCAGCAGTTCGGCCAGCGCCGGTGTAGAGCCGAGCGCGGTAAAGGCGCCAATGACACTCGCCCGTTGCAACAACTGACGCCGTGTTAAGTCCATCGTCATGAATCGCACCCTGTCGTTCTTATTGTGGGATGTGCTGGCCGGACATGAAGCTAATCAGCGCCAGGAACTGTTCCTCTGAACACTGCACGCACTGGCCCATCGGTGGCATGCCGTTGTAGCCGTTGATCGCGTGATCGAGCAGCGTGTCGGCGCCCTGCATCACCCGAGGCTCCCAGGCTTTGCTGTCGCCGGTCAGCGGTGCCCCGGCCGCCGGGTTGGCGTGACAGAGCTTGCAACTGTTGTCGTAGACCTGCGCCAGCTCGGTGTCGGCGGGCCTGGCGGTAGCCGCGTCAATGTGCGTTGCCCGGGTTTTCGGCTCTTCGCCACACCCTGCGAGCAACACCACGAGCCCCACCAGGGCAAAACAGAGGCTAGGCTTTTCACTGAATCGGCGTGCCCGCATGGCGTTCCTCTCATGGGGTGCCCGGTCAGCCGGGTGCACCGTTTATTGTTGTGATCAACAGAGCTCAACACTAAGGCACCCGGCGTGGGCGGGTTGAGGGCATTGGGGGCCAACAAGGGGGGCTTCTGAGGCCATGACCGCTGCGCCATGAAATCCGCGCGCCATCACGCACCGGCACAAAACGCTGAGATGAGTCATGACAAGCGAGGCCGAGGTCTGCTAAAACGATTCATCAGTGCATGACCCAATTCAGAGGGGGTAGCGATATGACCACAGCCAACATTCTCGACAACCTGTTTCCGAGCCTCGCCGACATCCCGGAAAAGTACCGCCTCGATGGCCAGACCGAGCAGCGCGAGTACCTGGTCGATGGCGAACTGAAAACCTGGGACGGGCCGCTCGCCCAGGTCCGCAGCCCGGTGTACCTGACCGGCGCGAATGGCGACGAGCAAGTGATCCTCGGCAGCACGCCGCTGCTGGACGCCGACACTGCGCTGACCGCGCTGGACGCCGCCGTCCGTGCTTATGACCGCGGCCAGGGCTTGTGGCCGACCATGCGCGTGGCCGAACGCATCCAGCACGTCGAAGCCTTTCTGGGTCGTATGCGTCAACAGCGTGAGGCGGTGGTCAAGCTGCTGATGTGGGAGATCGGCAAGAACCTCAAGGACTCGGAAAAAGAGTTCGACCGCACCTGCGATTACATCGTCGACACCATCAATGCCTTGAAGGAACTCGACCGCCGCTCCAGCCGCTTCGAGCTGGAACAGGACACTCTCGGCCAGATCCGTCGCGTCCCGATGGGCGTGGCTCTGTGCATGGGCCCCTACAACTACCCGCTGAACGAAACCTTCACCACGCTGATTCCGGCGCTGATCATGGGCAACACCGTGGTGTTCAAACCGGCCAAACTCGGCGTGCTGTTGATTCGTCCGTTGCTGGAAGCGTTCCGCGACAGCTTCCCGGCCGGGGTGATCAACGTGATCTACGGCAGCGGCCGCGAGACGGTCAGTGCCTTGATGGCCAGCGGCAAGATCGACATCTTCGCGTTTATCGGCACCAACAAAGCCGCCAGCGACCTGAAAAAACTCCACCCAAAACCTCACCGGTTGCGTGCGGCGCTGGGTCTTGATGCGAAGAACCCCGGCATCGTCCTGCCTGAGGTCGATCTGGACAACGCGGTGAGTGAAGCGGTGACCGGCTCGCTGTCGTTCAACGGCCAGCGCTGCACCGCGCTGAAAATCCTCTTTGTCCACGAAGACGTGGTCGAAGCGTTCATCGAGAAATTCAACGCCAAACTTGCCAGCCTCAAACCCGGTATGCCGTGGGACAGCGGCGTGGCGCTGACCCCGTTGCCGGAGTCGGGCAAGGTTGATTACTTGCATTCGCTGGTCGCCGATGCCGAAAGCAAAGGCGCCAATGTGGTCAACCCCAACGGCGGCATGGCCCGCGCCTCGTTCTTCTACCCCGCGGTGCTGTACCCGGTGACCCCGCAGATGCGTGTCTACCAGGAAGAACAGTTCGGCCCAGTCATCCCGATCGTGCCGTACCGCCATTTGGACACGGTGATCGATTACGTCCTGGAATCGGACTTTGGCCAGCAGTTGAGTATTTTCGGCACCAACCCGGTGGCGGTCGGCCGACTGGTGGACACGTTCGCCAACCAGGTCGGGCGCATCAACCTCAACGCCCAATGCCAGCGCGGTCCGGACACCTTCCCGTTCAACGGGCGCAAGAATTCGGCCGAAGGCACGTTGTCGGTGCATGATGCCTTGCGGGTGTTTTCGATCCGCACGTTGGTCGCGACCAAGTTCCAGGAGACCAACAAGGACCTCATCAGCGAGATCATCAGTGGACGCAGTTCGAGCTTCCTGACCACCGATTACATTTTCTGAGGACACCGAGCCTGAGTACCTTCAGCCATCGATTGCCACCGCTGCTGCGCCGACTGCTGCGTCCATTGCTGGACCCGTACCGGCGCTATCGCCACGCCAGACTGATTCATGCGGTGCGGGTCTCGCTTGGGTTGCTGGCAACGATCCTGCTGACCACCGGCATCCATTTGCCGCACGGTGAATGGGCGTCGGTGACGATGCTGGTAGTGATTGGTGGCTTGCAGCACCACGGCAACATCGGCAAAAAAGCCGCCGAACGGGCCATTGGCACGTTGATCGGGGCCGGCGTCGGTCTGCTGCTTGTCGCGCAACAGGCCTGGCTCGGAATGCCGTGGCTGACCTATTTCGCCATGTCGGTTGTGTGCGGGGTTTTCTCGTATCACGCCATTGGCAAGGGAGGCTACACGGCGTTGCTCGCGGCGATCACCGTATTTATCGTCGCCGGGCACGGTGACAACCCGGTTACGGACGGCTTATGGCGTGGGGTGGATATTCTGATTGGCATCGCCTTGGCGCTGGCGTTTTCCTTTGCGTTGCCGCTGTATGCGGTGTTTTCCTGGCGCTACAAACTGGCCGATGCGCTGCGCGATTGCGCGACGATCTACGGGCGCATCATCAATGGCCAGCCTGTCAGCGATGACGACCACCTCAAACTCATGGGGCGCCTGAATTCGGTGATGGTGCAATTGCGCTCGCTAATGCCGTCGGTGTCCAAGGAAGTGAAAATCTCCATGACCGAACTGGATGCCATTCAGCGCAATTTACGCATGTGCATCAGTACCCTGGAAATTCTTGCCAACACTCGCCCGGACCCCAGCGACTCGAACGCCATGGCGCAATTGCAATCGGCAATGACTGCCGAGCATCGGCAGATCCGCGTGCAATTGATCGGGATGGCGCGGGCATTGAAAACCGGTGCGTCGCAACGGCTGAGCCGGCCCGTCGACTTGCCGCCCGCTTCAAGTCTCGAAGCGCCGGTCTACAGTCCGCTCGACGGTTATCGGCTGCTGACCCGACAGTTCGCCGCCAACATCGGCGAGATGCGCCAGCGACTGGCCAAGACCGCGCCGCGCTGGAACATCTGACGTTACTGAGCCGCCAACTTACGCGATTTGAAGCCCCAGCCCTGTTGCATACCGGCGGCGGCCAGCAAAATCGCCGCGACGCCGAGCCACTGCAACGGTTCCAGACGATGGCCGAAGGCAAACCAGTCGACAAAAATCGCTGCAATCGGGTAGATGAACGACAACGCCCCGGTCAACGCCGTCGGCAGTTTCTGAATCGCGCCGTACAACAGCACATACATCACACCGGTGTGGACGATGCCCAGCGTTACCAGGCTGGCCCAGGCACTCGGCGCTTGCGGCAGCGCTGAAAAGTGCGCGAACGGTGCGAGCAACAGCACCCCGGTGCAGACCTGGATCAAGGCGATCAGATGGGGTGGCGTACCGGTCAGGCGCTTGATGATCAGCGCGGCAATGGCGTAAAGGAATGCAGCACCCAGCGCCAGACCAATCCCCATCAGGTAATCATTACCGCTCTCGCCCTGCCCGCCATGGGCGCTGACAATTGCGAGCATCCCGACAAAGGAAATGCCCAGCCAGAACAGCTTCTGCAGGGTGATCTTTTCGTTGAGGAACAACGCGGCCAGGCCCACCAGCATGAACGGCTGCACGTTGTAGACCGCCGTGCCAATGGCAATCGAGGCGCGCGAATAGGATGCGAACAACAGCACCCAGTTGCCGACAATCGCCACGCCGCTGAGCACCGCCAACAGGAAAGTGGTACGGGTCAGAATGCCGGGACGGAAGAAGCCGAACGCCGCGCAAATCATCAGCAAGGTGCCCGCCCCGAACAGGCAGCGCCAGAACACCACGTCCAGCACCGGTTGCCCGGACACCAGCACAAACCAGCCAATGGTCCCGGAGATCAGCATGGCGGCGCTCATCTCGAATGAGCCGCGACGTATTGATTTGTCCATCTTCAGACTCCTGTGTTTGAGCGCAAAGTATGCCAATCCACCCGGGGGCTTCTCCAGCGCAAAAAGCAGGCTAAACTCGGTTTCTGCCTTTTTTATCAAGGCAGTTTCAATTTATTGCCTTACAGAGGTTTCGCCATGACCGACGATATCGACCAAGTGCTGATCAGCGCCTTGATGGAAGATTCACGGCGCTCGCTCAAGGCGTTGGCGCACCTCAGCGGCTTGTCCTCGCCCAGTGTCGCCGAGCGTCTGCGCCGCCTCGAAGAACGCGGTGTGCTCAAGGGCTACACGGTGGAAATCGATCCGAAATGCTTCGGCTATCAACTCCAGGCCATCGTGCGGATTCGTCCTTTGCCGGGTCAGTTGCAGGAAGTGGAGCGACAGATTCAGGCAATCCCCGAATTCACCGAGTGCGACAAAGTCACGGGCGACGACTGCTTCATCGCGCGCCTGCATGTACGCTCCATGGAACAACTGGACACCCTGCTCGACTGCCTCAATACCCACGCCGAAACCAACACGGCAATCGTGAAGAAGACTCCGGTCAAACGCCGGTTGCCACCGATGGCGTAAGTGATGTTTGCTCTCGACTGGCGTAGATTGAGGTTTTTCCGGCGAAAGATTGGCGGTATGAAAACCCAGGCAATGCTACTGGCGGCGCTGATACTGACGGGCTGCGGCACGATTCAAACGGCCGTGCGCGGTGACGAAGTGGCGTCTAAAAGTCTTAAGGATCAGAAATCCTATTGCGGCGCCATTCCGCGAATCTACAGCGGTGTGACTTATGATTTTTGCAGTCTGAATGCGCCGCTGCAAAATGGACTGGATGCACAAACCCACACCAACGCTCCAGCCATCGTGCTGATTGACGTGGTGATGTCCGGCGCACTCGACACCTTGCTGCTGCCCTACACCATTTACCGCCAACAGGCCGATGGCAACATCGTCATTGCCGAGTAACCCTGAATCCCAGGCAATAAAAAACCCGCCTAAGCGGGTTTTTTACTCAAGGCCTTCGATCAATCATCGCGGCTCATGATGCCAAACAGCTGCAACAAGCTGATGAAGAGGTTGTAGATCGATACATACAGGCTGATGGTCGCCATGATGTAGTTGCGCTCGCCGCCGTGAATGATGGCGCTGGTCTGGAACAGAATGCAGACCGAGGAGAACAGCACGAAACCTGCGCTGATCGCCAGTTGCAGGCCGCTGATCTGGAAGAAGAAGCTCGCCAGCGTCGCACCCAGCAGCACGAAGAAGCCTGCAGTGATGAAACCGCCGAGGAAGCTCATGTCCTTGCGGGTAATCAGCACGTAGGCTGACAGACCACCAAACACCAGCGCCGTCATCGCGAACGCCGAACTGACCACTTCAGCGCCGCCCTGCATGCCCAGGTAGCGGTTGAGGATAGGGCCGAGCAGGAAACCCATGAAACCGGTCAGGGCAAATGCCGACACCAGGCCCCAGGCCGAGTCACGGAGTTTGTTAGTAAGGAAGAAAAGGCCATAGAAGCCGATCAGCACCACGAACACGTTCGGGTAGCCGACACGCATCTGCTGAGCGACGAACGCCATCACGCCGCTGAATGCGAGGGTGAGAGCGAGCAAGCCGTATGTATTGCGCAGGACGCGGCTAACCTCTAGCTGCTCAGCCTGCACGCTGTTATTAACTGCGTAATCCTGTTCGCGCATGGCGACACTCCTGTTGGTATGAAACGTTCAGTCGCAAAGATCATAACAGACGCTCTGTAACAAGCTATGCAGAGAGTTTGACAGTGTGTTTCATTCAGGTATTATGGCGCCCGCAACGCAAACGGAGGTGTGGCCGAGTGGTTTAAGGCAACGGTCTTGAAAACCGTCGACTGTAACAGGTCCATGAGTTCGAATCCCATCGCCTCCGCCATATTTGTACCGACAAAGCCCTGATTATTCAGGGCTTTGTCGTTTCTGGGGTTTGAAGGAACCAGCGCCACTCGGCACGTGTTCCATTACTATCCTGGATAGCGTTCCAGAACTAACCCGCATTTACCCTCTTCCGGTGTCCTGCCGATCGTTAAAAATCCTTCATGTAATGCGATGCTACGCTGCCCTCAAAAACGAGGAATCGCGATGCCACATTCAGCCCCTCCCCTCCCTGCTATACCAGATCAACGTAAACCAACTCGCCCTAGAGGCCGCCATCCTGGAGCTTTGCAATTGGGTCGAGGCCCGCGGCTCGTAAGTGTCTGGCAGAAACACCTTAAGGCCGCCTGCATCAGCTGTCGCCTAGCTGCATGACATGAGCGGCATGAGGAATATCTGTTCGTATGAAACCACAACGCAGATAAAACGCATCGACCTCGGGCGTATCAGTAGAAAGGTGCCCGTTACGAAAGTGGAGAGCCGCATGAGTCAACATGCACCGCATTCATCGTCCTTGTTTTGGGGGAAGACTTATTAGTAATCGTACCTGGAGCATGTCTCGCACAGATCAAGCGGGCATCCACTGATGTGGTAAAAGCTGCTCAATCTCACTGGCCTTCTACATTGGCAACCGCGTCAGCACATCTTTGAGGTAAGCATACGGATCATGCCCATTGATCCGAGCTGACTGGAATCAGCCTCATGATCGCCGCCGCCCGCTTGCCACTGCGCAGCGACCCAGCAAACAACCAGTTCGACCGCCCAAGCGCCCACGACCGAATCAAGTTTTCGATCTGGTTATTTATGCCATAAGCGCGGCGGCATAAACCTATACCAGTTCGCCGCCCTCCCCCTGCCAGCAAGATGCCCTTACCTACGCTGCAGGTTCATCATTCCGGGGTCGGTGATGTGCATGTTTTCAAGTGAGAATCCTCAGCACTGCTCTGCTGAGCTATTTTCGCCTTTTAAATAAAGGCATTTTCTTACGTGCATCATTAATCCACATGTCGAGTCGTCCCTCCATCTGCGGCAGGTTCAATCGATGAAGAAGATCCCCCCCCGTCATGGGCCGGGCGAAAAAATAACCCTGCCCGACAGTGCAACCCAACGCCAACAACATCACGCGTTGCTCGTCGGTTTCAATGCCTTCAATGACCACCGACATACCCAGTGATCGCCCCAAAGCCAACGTGCTGCTAATCGCTGCCTGGCAGGGTGGTTCCTGGTCAATCGATCGAACAAACTCAGAGTCCAGTTTGATTTCGTTGAAAGGCAGTTGGCAAAGACGAAGTAACGATGAAAAACCCGCGCCAAAATCATCGATAGAAAGAAGGCATCCCAGCATTCGTAAACGATAAAGGTTCTCAAGGCTTTTTACAGGAACTTCCAACAAACCGCTTTCCGTCAATTCGAACGTAATGGTCGAACCCAATGAACCATAAGCGGCCATCAGGACTTTTATTTCGCAGGCCAGGTTATGGTTCTTCAGTTGCGATGCTTGCAGGTTAAAGGCGAAGTTTAATAATTTTCCTTGCTCTTTTATGTATCGTTGCAGCTTTAGACTTTGCTGCAACTGGTCAAATAGAAACTCATCCAGCAGGTCACAATTCTCTAGCACCGGCAAGAAACTCGAAGGAGGCAAAATCCCTTTGGACGGATGTTCCCATCGAGCCAATACCTCAACACCTTTAATTTCACCGCTATTCAAGATGAATTTCGGCTGAAAGTAAGAACGGAACTCTTTCGCCGCGAAAGCGCGATGTACTTCAGACTCATCTACAACCTCTACAACCTTCACAACTTCCTCAACCACCGGACTGACGACCGGCCTCACCATGTACTTTTTAAGCATCAGCTCCAAAACATCAACCTTTAACGGCTTACCGATATCCCCCAGTAAATCAAGCCTAAGTAGATTAATGAGCCGTTTGACTGTCCGCCTTAAATCGGCAGTAATAGAGCTGTTTATGATGACAGCCTTCACCAGAGTCGAATCGCTGATTTGCTGAAAAAACTCGACGCCGTCCATTCCATCCATTTGCAAATCACATAACGCAATATCTACCGGCCCAACCCTACTTAGAACATCAAGAGCCTGTGTACCATCCGCTGCTTCGAACACCTCCTTGCAACCCAAACGACGGAGCATGGTGACCGCTACCGACCGCAGGAATGGATGATCCTCAAGAACAATTACACGAAGCGGATAAATAGGCATTTGATTGATTCTCGACAGTTTCGTAAGCCATAGTGCTGCATCGGATCATTGAGAAAACCAGGAAATAGACTTAGATGATGTAGGGAATTTCCATATCGCTGATGCGCACTAAAGTAAGAACAGGTGAGAAACGGCAAGGGACGCTTCAGAACGGCCCTGAACGCGCCCATATACCGTCGGAATCATTAACTCCGTGGAGGGACTCGCGAAGAACCGTTCGAGACAATGACTTCAACACGACGATTGAGCTGCCGTGCGCTTGCCGTGCTGTTTCCAGCGACTGGATACTCTTTACCGTAACCTTGGGCGATTATGCGCGCCCGATCCACCCCCATCTGGGTCAGAATAAATGCCACAGCACCTGCACGTCGCTCGGAGAGCGCCTGGTTCAAACTTTCACTGCCGACTGTGTCAGTGAATCCTTCGATACGCACCTTTCGATCTGGGTTGGCTTGGAGAAAAGCTGCCAATTGCTGTACATCGCGCCGAGCACCCGGTTTGAGATCGGACTTACCAGTATCGAACAACACATCACCGAAGGTAATAACCTGCCCCCGTTCGGTCTGCTTGGCATTGAGGGCCTGCAAAGCCTTCAGCTGCTGAGTCCTTACATCCAATTGCACCTGGGTACGTTCAACGTCGATATTCTTCAGGCCTACTTCGGCCACACGACCTTTGATTACCTGTTCAGCCAGCGCGATTTTCTGCGTGGCAAGGTAAGCCAATTGATCGATTCCCGAGTCCTTGCGATTAGTGTTGGACAACACGTCAGCTTTGCTCAGTGCAGCGAAGGCATCTTGAGTTTCGATAGGCGCAAGGGTGCTGGACAACGGATTACTCTGTAGCATCGAGTATTGGCTACGTGCTTCCAGCAATTGAGCGTTTTCCGGAGTGGTGGCGCAGCCCGCCAGCACCAGGCTGATGGCGGAGGCTAGCGGCAACAACAAGTAATTACGCATGGCTAATCCTCAACGAGTCTGGTTATTAGAAGGCGCGAAACCTGCGGATGGCGCTTGCAGCAATTCATTCTTGAAAACTTGAATTCCGCTTTGGGCATCCTTGAGGTCTTTTTGGACTTTTACGGTAGTAGCGATGCGTTCAGCCAGGTTGGCATCTACTTGAATCTGTTCTGCCAGCTCTTTAACCTTCACATATTTCTTTTCGCCAATGGCCCGCTCCATCAAAAACATTTTGTCCTGCGCCGTTTTCATTTGCAGCGGGGCGTATTGAGTCGCGCCCGCCGACACCGCACGGTTCACCGCATCTTTGGAAAGAGAAATGGCATCACTAGGAATCGGTGCACTGGCACAGGCGCTTAACGTGGCCGCTGTAATCAACAGCAGTAACGGGGCAGCGACTCGTGTGTAGGGGATTCGATTAATCATTCAATGCTCCAACCACTGCAGTTAAGAAACTTTCAGAGGACAACAGGCAGTGATTTTGCGCGACTGAATGGTGAGAATATCGACGTAAATTCCTTAGAACCTGTAGGGAATTTCCCAGTGATGCCCCGGGGACACTTAAATTTCAGGCAAAAAAAAACGGCATAAAGCTGGGCAAATGGAACAGTATTTTTTACCACGGATAGCGGTGACCCAGTGTCATGCCCCAAGGCTGCTCAATGTCCAATCGCGTGGTAATTTTATATCAGAGGAAAGAGTTGGCTCCCTGCATCAGCCGGTGGCGCATGGACATGTCCTGAACGATAAAACCGTCTAAATGCAGATATCAGTTTTTCCAAGGCGAATATCAAGACTCGTCGCAAGCCCCTTCATTTCCTCGTTCAAACTTGCCACAGCCAACTCTAGCGCCTCGTCACCCGCAAGCCCTTCACAGACCACCTCCAGTTGCTCACAAGCTGCAATCAGTCCATGAGCCTTGATGATCCGAGCGCCCCCTTTGATTTTGTGTGCCAGATCGCTTAGCGCTCGAAAATCCTCTTCAAAGAAAATCACTGGCAGACGGGCAAGATCCTCAGCGTTGCTTTGAGCCAAGTCACCTAATAAGCTTTTCATTGCTTCGATATCGCCGCCTACCAGTTGGTCAAGATTGCTGAAATCGAAAGCGGCGGATTGCATAAGCTCCGTCCCTTCCACGACCGAAGAGACAATGGGAACGTTGACGAGAGACAGCCGATTGCTTAACGCCTTGAGACTGATGGGTTTGAACAGGCAATCGTCCATGCCGGCTTCCAGGCAGCGGTCTTTTTCATCTGGCAACGCATTGGCAGTAAAGCCCATGATCAAGCAACGCGATTTACCTCGCTGTTGCTCCTCAATACGTATCGCTCTAGCCATTGCATAGCCGTTCATGATCGGCATATTGCAGTCGGTAATGACTACATCAACCCGGTTGTTTCGCCAGGCGCGCAAACCGTGTGCACCGTCTTCGCACTCGATGATTTGGTGTCCCAGATAGCCCAATTGCTTGGACAGGAGCTGGCGATTGGCGGGGTAGTCGTCGACGATCAAAATGCTCAACATCTGATGAGGTGACTGCGGCACAACGCTCGGCGCCTTCCGCTCGGGCAATGCTTGAAGAACGGGTAACTCAAGCAGCACTTCAATCTCGGTGCCCTTACCCAGCTCGCTTCTCAGGCCTAACACCCCGCCCATCATTTCACACAATGTTCGACTGATGACCAAGCCCAGGCCGGATCCGGTTCTCGCGGACTGATCGTTATTGCTGGCTTGAATAAATGGGCTGAACAGGCGCTCCTGATCTTGCGCGCTAATTCCCATTCCAGAGTCTTCTACCCGCAAGCGAACCGATAAATAACCTGTGGCGCTTGATGGCAGCACTTCAAGGATCAAACGAATTTGGCCCTCTGTGGTGAACTTGATGGCATTGCTGAGCAGGTTGGAAACGATCTGTTTGAAACGCAACGGGTCTATCAGCACGTCACAATTAATGTGAGTATCTAAATCCAGCAGCAATTGCAGGTGTTTCTGACGTGCCAGACCATCAAAAACCCGAACCAGGGATTCCATCAGTTCTCGCAAGTTGGTCCTTTCCGGCGCCAAAGAAAGTTTTCCTGATTCGATACGGGCGATGTCCAGGATGTCGCCAATCAGATCCTGTAGTCCGAGCGCGGCACCAGATGCGACTTCGATAGCAAAACGATCCAGCACGCCTTGATCTGCCTTTTTCAGCGCAAGCTCCAGCATGCCAATGATCGCGTTCATTGGCGTGCGAATCTCATGACTTATGGTTGCGAGAAACGTTGTCTTCGCCCGATTGGCGTTGTCCGCGATATGCCGGGCTTCATCGGCTGCTTCTCGCGCTTCTTCGACCAGTCCAAGTAGACGCTGGCGCTCGCTGACATCTATCCATCCCGCGATCAACCCGATCACTACACCGTTCATGTCCCGGTAAGGCAGCATCCAATGATAAATGGTAATGACCTGCCCGCTTGCCAGGGTCAATTGCCGGTCTTCAATCCTGGATGAGCCGCTGGACATGACCTTCAGGTATTCATCATGGTAAGACCGCGCCTCCTCCGGGTTCGCAAAAGTGGTTTCGGTGATTCGCTTGTTCATCGCCGCTTCGCGCTTTAGGCCAAAAACGTCCAGATAGCCGGTGTTGCAAATCACCATGCGCCCTTCACGATCCCGCACATAGATGGGATGAGGAGTGCCATCGATCAAAACCCGCATGAACTCTAATTGGTTGTTCAATGCTAGCTCCGCCGCTTCGCGCTTTCGGATCAATTTCCTTAAATAGGTAATCCAGCCGAGCGCCAGCAGTAATAGCACGGAGGCCACGGCGAACCCCTGCAGGATGAGTGCACGGTTACGCAGCCAGTAACTGTCCTCGACAATGACATCGCTGTGCCAACGGTTGGCCAGCTCACCCATTTCCTCCGGAGAAATGCTTAATAGCGCCTTCTCCAGAATTGAATACAGTTCCAGTGCTCCGCGCCCCGTCGCCAGTGACACACGAGAGGGTACATCGCCCACGGTGCTGGAAACTTGAAGGCGATCACGGTATTGCCGAGAGATCATGTAGCGGGCGCTAAGCAAGGAGTTAATTGCCCCTTCGACCTTACCGCTGGCCACCATCTCCATGGCTTGCGCGGCGTTATCGGCATCAACAATCTGAATCTGCGGATAACGAGTGGTCAGGAATTCGCGCAGAATGTTCCCTTTGATGAGTGCCAGTTTTTTACCCGCCAGCTCTTCGAGAATGCCGGGGCTACCCTTGTCCATTCTGCTGACAAGCACATAGGGAGTCGTGAGATAGGGTCGCGTGAAACGCATCTCGTCTTCACGGTCTGGGCTTGGCGTAATAGCTGCGAGCACGTCGGCCTTGCCGCCGCGCAACTGTTCGAAGACTTGCGCCAATGAATGGCTGCGCACGACCTCAAACTTCAAACCGGTTCGCAGGCTGATCTTGGCCAGCACATCGGCACTGATACCTCGAAACTCGCCTTGGCCGTCGAAGAACGACATTGGCAGAAAACTCTCGACCACGGCGACCTTGACCTGAGGATGCTCATCCATCCAGCGCTGCTCCCTCTCGGTTAATTGCAGCAGGCGTTGACCGGGCATACTGATTTCTGTGGCGCCCCAGCGCCGAAGTATGTTTAAACGCTCATTCAGGGGAATGGCTGCCAACGCTGCATTAACGATGCGGTGCAATGGATTGTTTTCTCGCGGCATGGCAAACGCGAAGCGGCTACCTTCCATGGCAGAAAAGCCGGCTAGTTGCATGTTGCTCAGGTAGTTGCGGGTGATCAAATAGTTGGCACTGATTGCATCACCGAGGTAGACGTCCGCTTTACCAAACGCGACGGCCCCCATGGCGCTCAGTGTCGAGGGATAGAGTTGAAGATCGGCGTCAGGATAGAAATCACGAACTTGCTGCGGTGGCAGATAGTGATACAGCATCGCAATTTTTTTGCCCTTCAGATTCATGTTCGGTGGCAAGCGGTCATCGTTACGAGTCACCAGCGTTGGCTGATCATCGGCATATGACGACGACATGAGCAAATCAGAGTCTATTTCTTCGAAACAATTTGCCGTGCCGAGTAGATCCAGTTCCTTATTTTTCAAAGCCTCAACTACTTCGGCGCGGGAGTCGAAGCGACGGATTTCGATTTGGATGCCCAGCAACTCGGAAAGCAGCTTAACGTAGTCGGCCGTCATCCCCTCGTAGTTCCGGCCGTTGCTGGTTATGTCGAACGGCGGGTAATCCGGAGTCGAAATTCCCAATCGCAACGTACCTTTCTGACGCAACCAGCGCCAGTCCGCCTCATCCAGCGAAACGCTGTAATGCTCCACCTTTGATCTGCCCAAAAGCTGCAAGGCGTCGTTTTGCGAAGCAGCGGACGCGACCATCCAAAATGGGCATAACACGAGCAGAACGATGAGGAAGCATTTCAGGGGACGGCCCATTAGATAACGGCGTTCCGTTTTGCCATTTCCGAAAGATGAACGAGGGAAGTGATATTTAGCTTTTCAATCAATCGGGCCTTATACGTACTAATAGTCTTGTTGCTGAGCAGCATGGATTCCCCAATTTGCTTATTGGTCAGGCCCTGGGCGAGCTGTTGCAATATCGATAACTCACGATCAGACAAGCTTTGGATCAGCATCGATTCAGTTGCCTGGGCGTCATCCTTGCGCACTGAATTGACAGTCAAATCCGGAAAAAAAGTGTAGCCGGACTTAATGGCATTAATTGCCTTTACCAGCTCACTGAGTTGATCTGCTTTTGAGACGTAGCCTGCCGCCCCAGCCTTCATGCAGCGCAAGGAATAGAAGACGGGAGATAATGAAGTCAGTACCAGGACTTTCGTGGGAAGCCTGAGCGATGTAATGCGATTCAAGGCATCGAGCCCATCGACGCCTGGCATAGCGATGTCCAGAAGGACCAAATGGGGTGAGTGCTCACGAGCGAGCTGCACCGCGTCCGCACCATTGCTAGCCTCGGCCACGATTTCATATTGTTCTTGCTTGAGCAGCATTTTGACAGCAGAGCGAATGAACGGGTGATCGTCGACAATCATGGCTTTTAACATTTGAACCTCCGGAAACTACAGACAACACACAGCGCGCACGAAAATAGGCAGGGGTTCGCGCCGCACCTGCAACTCGTGTCGGAATAATAGGCTTATAGGGTTCGACTAGAGAATCAATTTGTGTCTTAAGCTATCGTGGAACAGCAATATCGCCGTGCGTCCCATCTCAGACCAACCTGGCCACGCCATTTTCAGAGCGGTTTGCGAGCCAGCTAATCAATTGGTGGGCGGTCATCGGTTGAGCAAAGTGAAAGCCCTGACCAAGCTCACAACCTGCTTCTTCCAATGACTGACAATCTTCTGCGTTGCCGATACCTTCAATGACCAGCTCCATATTCAATGACCTAGCGAGAGCAAGTGTGCTCGTGATCACCGCTTGACTTCGCGGCTGCTGAAGACTGTTAACGAACTCGCTATCGAGTTTGATCTGGGTGAATGGCAACTGGCAAAGAAGCTTGAGCGAGGAAAAACCGGAGCCGAAATCGTCGATGGCCAAGCCGCAACCCATGATGCGTAGTTTCACCAGGCTTTCTTGGGTTTCAGACTGAAAATCGAGCAAGCCGTTTTCAGCAAGTTCAAAAATCAAATCCGAACCGGGCAACTCATAGCGTTTAAGAGCCTGTTGAATATGCTCAGTCAAATGGCTGGCCCGAAGCTGCGAAGCGTGCAGATTGAACGCGAACTTCAGTGCTGATCCGTTGCGATGAAGCATGCTGAGAAGGCTCAAGCCTTGCTCCAGCAGTTGCATGAACATTTCATCGATCAAATCATAGGCGAGCACGGCTGCAAGAAAATCCTTCGGCATCAGCAAACCCCGTGAGGGATGTTGCCAACGGGCTAGAACTTCGGCACCCGCTACATCGCCATTGACCAGTACGAATTTTGGCTGGTAGTAAGCACGGAACTCACCCAAATCCAGCCCTCGAAGAATCTCCTCCCTACCGGGTAATGTACACATGAGTTCTGACGGAGGTGAATCCTGTGTACCTTCCTGGTCATACAGCAATAGCATTTTCTGCAGAACAGAGGCCTGTACTGGGGTGTTCATCACACCCAATAAGTTAAGACCGGAAAACTCAGCCATTTGCCCAAACGCACGATGCAGCTGCGGCTGCAAGTCACTGAATAGCACCACCGCCCGGACCAGACCCAGCTGACCTGCGAAATTGAGAAACTCCAGACAATCCAGGCCCTGCAGGCTTAAATCACACAGGGCAATATCCACGCTCTCTTTTTGGTGCAAAAGCTCCATGGCTTGCGCACTGTTACTTGCCTGCAAAATCTCCGACAAGCCCAGCTGCCGCAATGCAGCGACTATCAGGCTGCGTTGAAACGACTGTGCTTCTAAAACTATAACGCTTGGAAAGGTCATCAATCGCCTGCCATTACTCATGGGCTAAGGCGTCACATATTGGGAGCAAAGTGGGGGGGTTTGAGCAAGGCAGTTCCGACAACCCTGTAGGGAATTTCTCAAGATCACAGCACTTCAATACAGTGAGTCACGCCACAGAGACGACCATTCGGAGCAAACGTAGGCGTCCGGGCAAGTTGGTAGATAGGTGTATTTATTGCTTTCGATCATGCTCACATTGTAAACCTTGCCAAGAATCCGTCGGCCCAGAACAGCTCCATACGCCCCCCGAGAGATATGCTGCCTGGGCATCGGTGCTTGGCGCAGGCACTCAAGACTCCTGTCAAAACGCTCACGCAGACGGATACCTGCGCACGGGAAGACACTCATTGAATAGTCATCAAGAGCTTTAGAAAGCAAAAGACAGGGGAACCCGGTTGTTATCAATCTGTAGGTTCTTGATTTACGCTCTCAATCAACCGCGTTTTTTGCTGCACACTCTTTCGGGGCGGGAAAACACGAACGACGCGAGTGCCGACTCTTCATTTGGGTCGATGTGCGCCATGAAGCTGCGCACCGAGTACTCATCGACGGTGTCCACCAACCGGATCTGCCGGAGCTCGCCGACATCGGATAACGATAGAGGCTCTGGCCCCAAGGCAACGCCATAGACCAAAGCATGACACACCTGGGGATTGCCGCGACAGAACCGTTCGATGTCGATGCCGGCAGCCCTGGCCAACTCCATATTGATCAGCAACACGTCAAATAAATCGAAAGGCTCACAGGTGTAATGGGTCAAGGTCAGCAGTTCTTCGAAAGATTGCACCGGCGCCACACGGAAATAGCCCAGGCGATTCAGTATTCTTTCCAGCCGCACGCGCTGTGCATGCTGGTAATCGGCAATCAGAATTCGCAAATCTCGGGTAGCCATCTGTTCAGTCGCCCTTATGTTCCACAGTTAAAATACGCTGAAGCCAAGGGAGTTATTTAGCCAGCGGCAGGCCGCTCCCTAGTAGTAATTGATGGTGAAGGTCGCCGTAGCATTGGCCGGCCCGGCGGTAATGCTGTCCTCGGTCTGGATGTAGCGCGCCTTCAAAGGAATGAGGTAGCTGGCACCCTCGACAGCACGCGGGATGATGCCGCTGGCACGCAGGGTGGCCAGTGGCAACGGCGTGCCGTTGTTGTCGGCCACTTGCAGGCCGACACCGGTAGCCGCCGGACCATCACCGGGAGCGCTGGGGTTCAGGCTCATGATCCCCTGGTTTGGGGTGATCGCTGCCCGGGTTGGGTCCAGGCGTACTTGCAGGACGTTGTTCTTACGCGAGTCGAGGTTGTTGCTGGTGCCGTCGCTCAGCCAACGCGGGCCAGTGTTCTGGTAATAACCGTTGAACGCCGGGCAGTTGTTCAGGGCGATGGAGAAGTCCTTCCAAGGTGTGAAGGTGTTTTTGCCAGAGAACTCGCTGAGTATGTGCGAGCCCATCGGCACCGCGACATCCGGGGTCGAACAGGTACGCGAGACGATGTTGATGTTGCCGGAAACGTTGACTCGCATCACTTCGACAGAATTGCTGGCGACCCGAGTCTGAGACGTTGTCGGCAACTGCGAACCCTGGATGGTGCCTGGCGACACGTCCCCGATTTTGATGAACGACATGTCGTAAGCCAGGGTGCCTTGCAAGGAGTACACACAGAACGCCGTCCCCCCACCGCAGTTGATGGCGTCCGAATTGAAGGGCATCGGCGTGCCCGCATGCCAGATCGCGACACCGATACCCGGGACGCCGGTCTGATAGACATTGCCGCCCCAGGGCGACCCCGCCCAGGTTGAGAGCGGCAAGGGTCTGACGGGCAGCTCACGACGCGTCTGAACGTTGTAGAGACCGGGTGAACAGCTCAATAAACTTGGCGAGACTATGTTGAACGTCTGGCGATAGATTTCCGCGCCAAGCGGCACGTCGCGCCCCACCGTAATGTTACCGCCCAGTAACGGCATGGTGCGTATGACCGGACCGCCGCCGTCAATGTAGTTGCAGTCAGCCATCGCTCCCCCCGCCACCAACGACAACCCGACTACCGCGACACTCGACTTGATCACCCGCATCATCTTCATCAGTTTTTCCCCTGTGCGCTGTTCACAGAAGCAACGCGATTATCTGATTGAGCAACGGAGCACACCGCATCCATCTGACGCAGCTGTTTCCCGTCGCTTTTGCCCGGCGGCAATGTCAATGCACACTGCTGGCCGATCTGAGTGCCCCAACTGATCAACAGCCGGCGCGCGTCATCCTTGACCCGGGCATAGAGCTGACCGCCCTGCCCGACCATGCCCACCGACACGCCACGGTCATCGACCACGCTGGCGCCAAATGGCAGCGGGCTGCCGTCGGCCAGGGTGACGTTGAGCAACAAGGCCTGGCCGTTGCTGGTGCCATATTTGAGCGCAACAACGGCGCCGGCACGGGGTGCGACTTGCTGGCTGGTCTCCGTCAGTTCGACGTCCAGCGAAGTACCGAGCGGATCGATCGCTACTTCGTTCAATTCATAAGGACGCAGGTACGGCACTACGGCGTTGCCGCGACCGTCGAGTTTTAAGCCCGGGAGACCGACCACCTTGGCACCCTCGGCACCTTCGGCCGTGACCACCGCCATGGTTTCGCCGCGATACGGGGTCATGGTCACACCGTTCGGGTGAGCGACCACCGAACCACTGGCATTGAGCGACAGGCTGTCATAGCCCTCGCCACGGCTGACGGTAGCGCCGACGATGGCTTTCGGGCTGATGTACTGACCGTTGACCGACGTGCTGTTAGTGCGGCTCGCGCCTTCGTGACCGGCGGTCAAGCCATAGTTATATTGACGGTCTGCACCAGCGGTGCCGCTGAGAGTGGCCTGCTCGCTGTAGTTACCTTCGGTGTCGCGCAACACGCGAGCCGATACCTGCGGCCGGTTGACCGCGGAACCAAACTCCATCGGCATACTCACGGTAAACAACAAGCTGTTGTCCATGTCGCCCAGGCCGATCCGCGCACGGTTGGCGCTGACGCCATAACTGACCGAACCGACCTGCTTGGTGTAGCTGAACTGGTACTGCAGATCACTGCCGGGCAGGTTCCAGTAGTTTTGGGTAAAACCACTGAACGCCGCCTGGCCCCAATCTCCCAGGCTCTGGTTGGCGGTCAGCGACAGACGACTGCGCGGTCGGCCGAACAGGCTGGTGTCCAGGCCGCTGCGCTCGGCGTCGAGCAGTTGCACGGCATTGCTGAAATCCAGGTAGTTTTCCGTGGAAAATCGCGTGGCCGCCACGGCGAAGTTACTGCCGGTGCTGAGGATATTTTTGCTGTAGGTCAGCCGCGCACTCTGGCCGCTGGCGGCGTCACTTTTTAGGTCAGTCTGGGCATGGGTGACGTCCACCGCCACCGCACCGATGGGTGTGCTGAACGCCAGGCCGCCGAGGACCGAACGATAGTCGTCGCTGGCCTGCGCGCCACCATAACCGGTGAAGATATTGCTCAAGCCACGCTGATAAGTGCCCTGCAACAATTTGGCCTGGCTATCGATGTAGTTGTTGCGGGTTTCACCGGCGGTGACGCTGAAACGCGAGGTACCGGGACGCAGCAATTGCGCGGTCGAGGCGAACGGCACGATGAAGGTCTGCTCGCTGCCATCGGCTTCATAGACGGTTACGTTCAGGTCGCCACCATAACCGGTGGAATACAGGTCATCGATCACGAAGGCACCCGGCGCCACCGTGGTTTCATATAACAGATTGCCGGCCTGGCGCACCGCCACCCGCGCACTGGTACGGGCGATACCACGGATCACCGGCGCATAGCCACGCTGGGACTCGGGCAACATGCGGTCGTCGGTGCCCAGTTGCACACCGCGATAGGCCAACGTATCGAAAATCTCACCGCTGGTATTGGCCTCGCCTACGGTCAACTGACTCTTGAGCGAGGTGATATCGCGCTGGGCATAGGTATTCAGTGCCTGGTAGTCCTGCCCGGTTTCCTTCTGCCAGTTCAACGAGCCGTTGTGGCGCAGGCGCCAGTCACCCACGTTTAACCCGGTATTGAGGCCCAGGTAGGCAGAATCGTAGTTACCGGTGTCGGTTTTGTTGTGGTTGGCGTTGAAGTTGTAGCTCAAGATCCCGGCTGTCACGCCACGATCCCACAGCTCGGGGCTGACGTAACCCCGAGCGTCACGCCGCAAGGCAACCTGCGGAATGCTGACGTCCAGTTGCTGACCGGAAGGCGAAAAAGTCGCGCTGGCGCCTTCGATCAACTGCGCCAGGTCCAGGCACGACGCACCGCTTTCCACGCTCGCCAGGGCCTCGGGCGATAGCCGGCGCAGATCGACGCCGATCAGTTCCATCAACCCACGACTGAAGCACACGGTCGGATGGCTGCCATCAGCGTCGGCCTGAATGCGAATGTCCTGGCGGTTAACCAGTTTGCCGTTTACTGCGACGTCGGCGCGGTATTCGCCGGGTAACACTGGGTTGCCTTGTTGGTACGGGGTCAAGTCGAGGCTGCGCGAGTCTTCGGGCAAAAAGGCATCGTTAAACTGCACGTCTTCGGCCAGCGCCGACTGGGTGGCGAACCCCCAGGAAACACCGGCCAACGCTCGAAAAATCAAGGCTGTGAGCGGATTCAAGGCAAAGCGGGGGCGTGCCTGTTGGTGAGCCCCCAGGCTTGAAAAAGTCGTCATAAGTTACTCGTGCACTAGAACGTTCGCGGAGGAATCAGGGCTTGAGCGGTTGCTTGATGAGCATCAGCGCGCCGTAGTCATTGATCGCATTGAATTCGACCTGGGCCGCCAAACCCGGAATCGACTTGAGCATCGGCACGGCAAAAACCCTGGTCTCGCCAGGCTTGACCATGCCGTTTTCACTTTCGTAGCGCTGGGTGCCCACGGTCACGGCCAGTTCAACCTGAGACACGTGGAACGCGGTCGGGTTATAGGCTTGCAACGCGTAACCTTTATCAGCCGGGATGACCTTCCATTGCAGCTGTTGCGGCGCATTGGTCGGGGTGCCGGGCAAGCCATCGGGACGGTAGAAAATCTTGATCCGCGAACGGAAAGCCATTTGCAGCACATTCAAATCCACTGGTCCTTCGGCCTTGGGCGGGATCTCCAGAACGTTGAGCCAGAACACCGATTCCTGATTGGCCGGCATGGACGCGCCGGTGAACATCAGGCGCAGGCTCTGGCCTTTGCTCGGGTCGATACGCGACACCGATGGCGACAGCACAAACGGTGCTTTCGAACTGGTGGGGCTGGACTCCACATCGCCACTGTCGACCCAGGCTTGTACCAGGGCCGGACGCGTGCCGTTGTTGTTCAATTTGACGGTGACTTCTTTCTGGTCCGCCGGGTACACCAGGCGAGTCCCGGTGATCACCACACCGGCCTTGGCTTGCGAAAACATCAACATGGAAAATGTAAGCAACGCTGTAAATCGTATTACGGTTGTAAAACGCATGAAGCACCTCATCGGCTGCACGGTGGCACGCCCCCCGGCCTGTCTGGGTAGGCGCGTGCCGCCGTGGGCAGGGCTTACTGGTAGTCGACGTTGTACGTCACGGAGCTGACCACAGTGCCCGGGGTAGTGGTGCCGGTAGCGAAGTACTGCACGGTGTACGGCATGTTCGCCGCACCGGTTGCATCGATTGTGTTGCGGGTAGTCTTGGTTTTCTGGTTGGTGTTACCGGCCTGAATGGCCGCGCCGCCCTGCTGATCGACCAGTTGCAGTTGAACGTTGGTGGCAGTGCCGGTCACGTTGTTCAGGTTGCCGCTGACCGGGTCAACGGTCGAACCCGAGTTGAAGAACGCCGCAGCGGTAGTAGCCGTACCGACACAGTTGCTCAACTGGATGTTGAAACTGGTCTGACCTTCGACCTGGCCGGCGGCGGTCAGCAGACCAGTGGAGATGGTCGGCAGGGTAACGGTCGCTACGGCAGGTGTGACCACGCCATCAACAGCGATGGTGCAGGTCTGGTTGACCAGCTCGCCGTTGAAATTGATTGTGCCGTCGGCGGCGTTGGCAAACTGAGCACCAGTAGCGGAAAAAAATACGGCGAGAGCAAGGGCTTGGCGATTCATGAACAACTCCAAAATTATGATTTTTAAACCTGTCGCAAAAACCTTAATGGTCTGCCGGCCTAGATATGTCCTGGGTCAGATCAAGCCATTTGCTTTAGCGACGAGCCAATCATCACCCCTTGCTTACGTTGCGACCGTAGGGATAATCAGCACTACTTGTAGGGAATTTCCCAGCGCTCACGACTGCATTCCTGTCAAAGGTCCATATTTCTGAGTCGCACAAAATAATCGCAGACCAATGAATAGCCTGCGAACTCAGAATGATGCGTGGGTTTATTCTGCTTTGCGCAATGAGCGCCTTTCAGTGATGTGACTCTCTTACTCGATGTTTTTTTCCCATAGCTGCACCAGACTCTCCATAGCCTTTTGTAGCTCGATTCAATTTCTTCCATTCGCCGCTTCAGTTTGGCGCTGGTGAAATTGTGGTCGCGGTTGTTGATGGCATTGAATTTACCGCCATCGATGGCAACCAGTTTTTCTCCGAACAGTCCCAACTGCTGACACAGCACAACGAACTGGCGACAGACGCCTCGGATGACCTTGCTGTTGTCTTTTCGGAAGTTGGCAATGGTCCTGAAATCCGCCATCAAACGCCCGGTCAGCCTCATCAGCTCGATGTTGCGTCGGGCTTCTCGTTCAAGGCGTCGGCTCGACCGAATGCGGTTGAGATAGCCGTAGAGTAGAACTTCAGCAAGATCGCGGGGTGGTAAGCAGGTCGGCCCGTCTCTGCCGGTATAACACCGTCAAAACCAAGCTTGACCAGGTCGAGTTCGTCGACGAAAACGTCGACTACGCGCACTGGATTTGTGAATTGATGTAGTCGTCGAGGCTTTCGGAAAGCAAAGTGCTTTGTCCGCGATGCTCACCTTGAATGAAACGTTTCATGGGCAATCCTGCGTTAACACTTTGGGCGATCATGACAACGTTAGCCGGGTCTTCACATACTCTGACGTAAGCACGATATGCTACTGAATTTGGAGTTGAAGGGCTTACCGTGGATGTCATTTCAGCGCACCGATTTTGTAAAAATCACCGCCCCCAAATTGAAGCAAGTGATCGTTGTGGCTGTTTTTACTGCTTAAGTGTGTTTTCGCCCGTAGAAATCACAGAGTGGGTCGACCTAGATACCACCGCTGTGTGTCCGAAGTGTGGGATTGACTCGGTCATCGGATCAGCTTCCAACGTGCAGGTTAATTCTAAGTTTCTTTCGAAAATGAACGAGCACTGGTTCTAAACGATCCCATCATTCGATGACTTCCCTTCTGTATGTCATCTACACAGAACATGGTATGACCCAGTGCCGTATGTTGCTGCTGATCGACTACGTTTTTACACACTCTGGGCCAGAAGCAGTCAGGTTATTGAGTGGGGTTGCTGTTTGTTTTTACAGGAATCCATGTTCAGAACATCGCTGTTTCACACGAGTTTCAAGGCAAAGGTATCGGCACCCAGACTCTGAAGAAACTTCAGCTGAAAGCCGCAGCCCGCCATGTGCCCTTGCAGTTGGGTGTTTTCCGCACGAACACATTGGCGCGCAAGCTCTATGAGCGTATGGGCTTTCGCAAGACTGGTGAAACGACCACACATATCGAAATGTCTTGGATCGTGAGTTGAAATATGACTTTCAGATATGCCTTGAGCTGCTAACGACCATAAATTACTGGTCGACGCGACTCGGTACTTTCCACCCGAGCCTACATCATCACGCTCGCCAGGATCCCGTCGTGGCACCGAAGACATAAGTGCAGAGTATGCTCGCCTCCAAAATAAGCCTTTTGAAATGGAAGTCATCTCATGTTCGAACGTAACAAACTGGCTCCGGAGCTGATGGTCACTGATATGGGTAGCATTTCTCTATCCGCATAACTGCGCGCAAAAAAGGCGTTTTCAGCAGTCAGTATGGGGGCAGTCTGGAAGGATCGACTTTTTCAACACAATCGGCCCAAAGCTATCCACTCATATGCTCAGCGCCTTTGGGGATTTGGAGTAGAAGCGGCGAAGCGGCTGCGTGAAACACCCGCTTAAAAGGCTGGAACTGCTGCCCACTTAAATTTAGCTGCACACCCTGTCTTGGCCTCGCGGGGCTGGGTAAATGACTCGACCAGACGGATACCGCCTGAACTCAGGTACGATCACCAACGGAGAATCGGACCTCAACGATGACGGAAAATCGACCTGAAGCTACCGTCTCCCCCTGGCAGATTGGAGTAGAAAAAAATCTGCCCTCCAACTTTTTTCTCCATTGAACGAGCCTTAGTCCAAACCACTGGTTTCGCTCAAAGAGTTGATTTTAATCAAGGAGCACTTTACCGCCTTCATTACATTGAAAATGCTCAAGTAGTGCTTTCCAGAGATAGCGCGTAGAGGGGGTTAAATAATTTTTTCATTCAAGGCTGGGATCGTCTGACTCTGCAATAGGAGATTCCTCATGCACAAGAGAGTTCTCGTTTCGCCCTCCGAACTGGACGAATTGATCAAGCGTGAGCCCGTCGTGCTCATCGACACCCGAGATGCTGCGAGTTACGCCGAGGCCCACCTGCCGGGCGCAGTAAATATCCATGAAATATTCACGTACTTGGCTACTACCACGCCCGAGGGCCTGGCTAAGTTGCATGAACTATTCGCCCAGGCGTTTGCGAAGGCAGGCTTGTCTGGCAGGGAGATAGCGCTTGTATATGAGCAATCCATGACCACTGGATTTGGACAGTCCTGCAGGGGGTATGTGCTACTGCGTTATCTTGGCTACCCTCGCGACAAAATCAAGATTCTGCATGGCGGCTACAGCGCCTGGCGCAACGCAGGACTTCCCAGTACCAGTGAAGCTTCCGCGCCTGTCACTGCCACGTTTCCATCTTCCAATGGAGAACGCAGCCTCTTCGTCGACCTGGACGAAATGAAACGGATAGTTGCCACCCCCAACATCGTGAAACTCGACGTACGGGACGTTGATGAATGGATCGGCGAAAGCTCATCGCCCTATGGAAAAGATTTCTGCCCGCGCAAGGGTCGCATCCCTGGCTCCGTCTGGCTGGAGTGGTACCGGATGATGAAGCCGACCGCTCAGGGACCGATGTTCAAGTCACCCGGCGAGATTCTCGCCGAGTGCGCTACGGTCGGAATCGGCCCCGATACACCTGTGGTCGTGTTTTGCTTCAAAGGCGCACGTGCTTCCAATACCTTTGTGGCATTGGAAGAAGCCGGAATCAGGAACGTTCGCCTTTACCTCGGGTCCTGGAACGAATGGTCCCGAGACTTGACGTTACCCATTGAGGAAGGCCTTCCCTATTAGAAATACTTGCAGCCAGCCGGGCTGGTTCCTGGCCAAATGTTATCGTCAGACCAGTAAACCGGCATTCCCCTTGTGGAGATGCCGATGTCTGCATGACTACTGTTCGTATTGATCGGAACCGTCAGCAGCATCACGGCCGAGGTATTGGCGGCGGGCTGATCGTCGTGCCAGCTATACATCAGTTGAAAAATGGGCCTTTCGCACAAATCCCACTCGGAGCGAATTCCATACCAACAGTCCACGATCAGCATGTGGACCATACTTCAGGATATTGCTACTCCCCGTAAGCACTACTCAGCCAAATGGATTCGAATCTGTTTTTCAATCTCGATGATTACAAAGAACGTAACGCCAATCCCGATGATCAGTAGGCCATCAAAGAAAGGGATCGCTTCAGTTGCAAAAACCCTTTGCAGCAGTGGCACGTAAGTGATGGAAAATTGAGCGACGGTCACCATTGCAACGGTCATCCAGATGACCTTGGTGCCACGAATCCCCTTCCAGGTAAGCGATGTGCTGTAGATATTGCGAATGAAGAACAGGTGAAAAACTTCCATCACCACCAACGTGTTGACCGCAATCGTGCGAGCCAACTCAATTGAGTAGTCACGGTCGAGCGCATACGAAAAAATGCCGTAAACGCCGCAGAGAAACAGAATAGAAACAAGCACCATATGCCAGACTAAAGCACCGCTTATGAGTGGCTGTTTGCGCGAGCGTGGCGGTCTGCGCATGGTGTTTTCTTCGGTAGGTTCGAACGCCAGCGCGATGCCGAGTGTCACTGCGGTAATCAGGTTGATCCACAGAATCTGTATTGGCGTCACCGGCAGTGTAATGCCGAGTAACAACGCGACGATGATGGTCATGGTCTCGCCCGCGTTGGTAGGCAGCGTCCAGCTCAGCACTTTCTTGATGTTGTCGTAGACTGTCCGGCCTTCGCGTACCGCCGCCACGATGGATGCGAAGTTGTCATCTGCCAGCACCAGGTCTGCGGCTTCCTTGGCGGCCTCACTGCCCTTTCCACCCATGGCGATACCGGCATCGGCACGCTTCAGCGCTGGTGCGTCGTTAACGCCATCGCCGGTCATTGCCACGGTCATGCCAATCGATTGCAACAGCATTACCAGCCTGAGCTTATGTTCAGGGCTGGTACGCGCAAAAATATTGACGTCTTTTACCGCCTCTTTGAGGTCAGTATCGCTCATGGCGTCGAGGTCTACGCCAGTCAGCACCCTGTCGGGATTGTGCAGGCCAATCTGGCGACCGATGGCAGCAGCGGTGCCACCATGATCGCCAGTGATCATTTTTACGGCAATGCCCGCCGCCTGGCATTGCTGAACGGCTCTGATCGTCTCTGGTCGGGGCGGATCAATCAGCCCAACCATCCCCAGCAGTGTCAACCCTCCTTGCACATCCTCAAACTCCAATACGGTTTGCTCGGGCGGGACTGATCTAACTGCAAACGCCAGCACACGCTGCCCCTTGGCAGCAATGGTGTTTGCCTGTTCATGCCAGTAGTTCGCGTTGAGCGGTTCAGTCCCGCCAGCGTTTACGAGTTGCTTTGTGCACATGGCAAGTATCTGCTCCGGCGCGCCTTTCACATAGATAGAGGCGTGTCGAGCATGGTTGTGATGCAGGGTCGCCATAAATCGGTGTTTCGCATCAAACGGAATGGCATCGGTGCGGGGCCAGGCCCGATGATCTTCATCGCTGACGATTCCGGTTTTTCCGGAAAATGCCAACAAGGCACCCTCCATCGGGTCTCCCTCTACCCTCCATAAGTCTTCATGCTGACGCAGCACCGCATCGTTGCACAGGCAGGCAGCTCGCCCCAGTTCCGTCAACGCTGGATGAGACGATAGGTCGACTGGCTGATCCGCAAGACTGATGCTTCCCGTTGGCTGATAACCTGCGCCGTCGACCGTGAAGATGAAGTCTTGCGTGACGACCGATGCCACCATCATTTCGTTACGTGTGAGTGTGCCAGTCTTGTCAGTGCAGATAACGGACACCGAGCCCAGCGTTTCGATGGCCGGCAGGCGACGCACAATGGCATTGCGGCTTGCCATCGCCCTGACGCCGACAGCCAGCGTAATGGTAAGGACGGCGGGCAACCCTTCAGGTATCGCTGCCACCGACATCCCCACCACGACCATGAAGATCTCGGTGAACTCGTAATGCCCGACATAGTGACTGAACACGAGCAAAAGGCCGCTGACTAACAGGATCAAGATCGTCAGCCAGCGCGCAAATACGTTCATTTGCTGAACCAGCGGGGTAGTCAGCGTTTCCACTTGTGCAAGCAAAGTACTGATACGTCCGATCTCGGCCGCTGTTGCGGTAGCCACTACAATTCCAGTTGCTTGTCCGCATGTCACGAGGGTGCCGCTGTACGCCATGCAAACACGATCACCCAGGGGCGCTTCAAGGCCCACAGGCCTGGTATTTTTTTCTACGGGTACGGATTCGCCGGTCAGAATGGCTTCTTGAATCTGAAGTCTGTTCGCGCGCAGCAGGCGTAGATCAGCAGGCACTTTGTCGCCGGACTCCAGCAATACAATATCGCCCGGTACCAGCTGCTCGCCTGCAATGTTCGAGCGTTCGCCAGCACGAATGACTGCGGCGCGCGGTGCCAGCATTTGTCGGATCGCATCCATGGCTTTTTCCGCTTTGCCTTCCTGGACGTAACCGATGATTGCATTTGCAATAACCACCGCCAGAATCACCACCGTATCCCACAGATGTTCCAGCATCGCGGTAATCGCAGCGGATCCTAGAAGCACATAAATCAGAATGTTGTGAAATTGCAGCAAGAATCGCAGCCACGCAGGTCGACGTGCTGCTGCTGGCAGGCGGTTGAAACCAGTGCGGCCAAGACGGGCTTGTACTTGGTCTGCCTGCAGCCCGACATGCTCGTTGACCTCAAGCAGGTTCGTTACCTGATCTGCAGGCAGGGAGTGCCAGGCCTCGGAATGCGGGGGGATTGGTGTTTGCTCATCTGCTGCGCCGTCCACCTGCTTCATCAATGATTATCTCCTGTGCGCACGACTCAACTGGGCGCTGAGGTGCTCATGAGCGGAGTGGGTGTATCTGAACGCTGAAAAATCGTTCCCTTGTTATCAAACCGAGCACTACTCAGTGAGGCACGACTCGACAACGTCTGCACAAAACTCGGTTTTCCATTTGCAGGGGCCCATTTTGTTGGCAAACGCAGAACCTTGGTTTGAAGGTCATAAAGGAGCGTTTCTATTGCTAAGCTGACTAGAGAGCTTAGTCCTTCTATTGAGGGTTCATCGATCATCAGGAATCCCCGCCACAGTATCCAATGATGATATTGCTGAAAATACAGAGAGCTGTTTTTCGAAAGAACTGGCTAATAGCATAAAGGGATTCGTTGCGACCAAAATAAGTCATGAAATCCGCCTACGAGCCCCTACGTTACGACTAACCTAATTGATCAAATCTCCTGTTATAGAAAAATAACAATGAGGCTAGTCGATGGAAATCTCGCGATGGGCATTAGTTTGTATTTTATCCAGTGCATCTGCGACGCCCGCTTTTGCAGCAGACGCACAAAAAATATTCTCCCAGGGAGGGGCAAATCCAGGAGCCATAGCCTGTTCAACCTGCCATGGTGCGGACGGTTTAGGCATGCCTTCGGCGGGTTTTCCAAGGCTTGCAGGCCTGCCTGCTGATTACCTGACGAAGCAAATCTCTGATTTCCGCTCAGGCACTAGAGGCAATCCAATCATGCAGCCCATCGCTCAGGCATTGAGCGAAGACGAGTCAAAAGCCCTCGCAGTGATGCTCGCCAAGATGCCAAGTGCAGCGGTAAAACCAGTGAATCGTGCGCACGCAGCAAAAGGCCCCGGAGAAATCCTGGCCCTGAGAGGCGCATGGGATCGAAATATTCCCGAGTGCGTAGCTTGTCATGGTCCAAGTGGCATCGGTGTCGGTGCCACCTTTCCGCCACTCTCCGGTCAGTCGGCTCAGTACCTCAAATCACAACTGAATGCCTGGCGGCAGCAAACTCGAAAAAATGATCAAGACGATCTCATGGGCCACATTGCGCGCTCACTCACCGATACCGAGGTCGAGGCTGTTTCCCAATATTTTGCTGATCTCAGTAAATAGAGGCCTGGCCATGAAATCCATCATCGCTGCACTTATTACTTTCAACATCATATCGATGGCTTGTGCGACTGAAACTGTAGAACCAACCGCACCACCCAACAGTCCTAATCCAGCTCAGAATAAGGCTCCCACATTTCTCCCGCCCTCGGAGGAGACGCTACCTGACAATGCTTATGGCCGATTAGTCCAGCAAGGCCGCGCGATCTTTGTCGATACGAAAGCCAATGCATCCGAGTTTGTAGGGAACGGATTAAATTGCACCAACTGCCATTTAGAACAGGGAAGAAAGGCCGACTCTGCCCCTCTTTGGGGGGCTTACACAATGTACCCGGCCTATCGGAAAAAGAATGACAAGGTCAATACCTACGCTGAGCGCTTACAAGGGTGCTTTCAGTTCAGCATGAACGGAAAACCGCCTCCAGCTGACAGTCAAGTCATCGCGGCTCTTACCGCATACTCGTACTGGCTCGCAACGGGTGCCCCTACAGGACAAGAACTGCCCGGACGTTCTTATCCCGAGATTCCTGAACCTGCCGGAGGTTTTGATCTTGCCAAGGGAAAGGCTATCTATGCCAAGCAGTGTTCTGTATGCCATGGAGCTGAAGGTGAAGGTCAGAAAGCAGGAAGCGATTATGTGTTTCCACCACTTTGGGGCAAAGATTCATTCAACTGGGGTGCGGGGATGCATCGAATCAATACCGCCGCCGGCTTCATAAAATCGAACATGCCCTTGGGTAAGGGTGGAACGCTTTCCTCCGATGAGGCGTGGCACGTTGCAGCCTTTATGGACAGTCACGAACGACCAAAAGACCCAAGGATGATTGCCGGCTCTGTCGAGCAGACCCGATTAAAATTTCACGCGAATGATGGGGTCAATCTCTATGGACAAAAAGTGAACGGAGTGGTCGTCGGCCAAGGTACTGAATAAGTCATTTCAGACGGAACCAAGCTATCACTGACTGCGCGAGAGCCATCATGTTATAGCTTGGTTGTGCTGCATCATCTTCTGTCGTCAATCCTCAATGTAGAAACTTTACCCCGCCAGCAACTGCAAGTGACGCAATACAGGTCCAGCCTGAGAAAAGCCAACGCCAAACAAGCCTCTGCGGGACAAAACCAACACCTCTCACAAAAGCCACACTCATGGCTGCGAACAATGCAGTAGCCAGAGCATGGTCAGGCTTCCCGTCTGGAGCGGCCATCATGGGAGGATAGAGCGTACAAGCGAGCATGATTGCTATAGCGATAATCAGACTCAGCAAATGAATTTGTGAGATCGATTGAGGGTTTGCGACACGCGGCATCATGACAATGTCTCGTCGTTATCGCTCAAGGCTCGGCCAACTTCGTTCTCGCCCCACATCGCATTTAAAATAGCCAGTAGCAATGCAAAACCGACTCCCAGCATCCAGGCGAAATACCACATGTTTATTACTCCTTTGCCGGCACTAGTAGGCTGAATGTTCGTTGGCTTTAATCTGTGCGACGGTGACCTTGCCCCGCATAACGCGATACGCCCACGAGGTGTAAATCACGATGAGTGGCATGAAGATCAACGTGGCCCAAAACATAATGGCCAGGCTCAAATGACTGGAGACGCTGTCCCACACAGTAAGGCTTGCCGCAGGCACTGTTGATGACGGCATGATGAATGGAAACATCGACACACCCGCCGTGCTGATCACTGCGATCACCGCAAGCGATGAGGAAACAAACGCCGAAAGTGTGCGACGCATCATCAGCAACATGGCAGCACCTGCTGCGCCAACCAAGCCCAGTACGGGCAGCAGCCACAGCAAAGGGTAATGGCCATAGTTGGCCATCCAGGCTCCAGCTTCGCGCACCACGGATTTGCTGAGAATGTCAGGCAGTCCTGCTGTATCAACTACCGACGTAATGCGATAGCCATCAATCCATTGCAGCCAGATGCCGGCAACAATAAATGAACACACCAGCACGATCGCTGCACCAACCCCACCTTTGATTGCCCTCGCCTGGATAACACCTTCAGTGCGATGCGCCAGATAAGCACCGCCCTGCAAGGTGATCATTGCACTACTCACAACGCCGGTCAGAAGCGCAAAGGGATTCAGCAGTTGCCAGAAACTGCCGGTATAAGTCGATACCAGAAGGTCGTTGAAGTGGAACGGTACACCTTGTAGCAGGTTGCCAAACGCGATCCCGAACACCAGGGGCGGCACTGCCCCACCCACAAAGAGTCCCCAATCCCAAGTGCTGCGCCAGGTGGCGTTGTGGATCTTGCTGCGATAGTCAAAACCCACCGGGCGGAAGAACAGTGCCCAGAGGACCAGAATCATCGCCCAATAGAACCCGCTGAATGCCGTGGCATACACCACTGGCCACGCCGCGAACAATGCACCGCCCGCAGTAATGAACCACACCTGATTCCCATCCCAATGTGGACCGACGGTATTGATAACGACGCGACGCTCCATGTCATTGCGGCCAACAAAGGGCAGCAGCGTACCTACCCCCATATCGTGGCCATCCATGATGGCGAAGCCGATCAGCAATACACCAACCAGTGCCCACCAGATAATTTTCAGGGTGAAGTAGTCAAGCATGGTGGAGTTCCTTCAACTGGGCATCGTGAACATAACGGCCGGTACCGAGGCTGCCAGGACCCTGACGGGCAAACTTGACCATCAGGAACATTTCAACCACCAGCAGCACGGTGTAGAAAAGGATGAATCCCGCCAGCGAGCCATAGAGATTGTTGACGCTAAGCGTGGATACGCTCATGTGGGTCGGCAGCACGCCGTAAATGGTCCACGGCTGGCGGCCGTATTCAGCAACGAACCAGCCCAGCTCGCAGGCAATCCATGGCGCAGGCAGCATGCAGAGCGCCCAGCGCAGTAACCAGCGGCGTCGTGTGCAGGTCGACTTCAAGGTGCTCCAGAAGGCAAGTCCGAAGAGCATGAGCATGGCAAAACCAAGGACTACCATGATCCGGAACGCCCAGAACATAGGTGTCACGCGCGGTACGGTATCGTTTACGGCTTTTTCGATAATGGCCGGCGTGGCCCGGTTGACGTCCTCGACATACTTCTTGAGCAGCAGGCCAAAGCCCAGATCGGCTTTGTATTCTTCGAATGTCTTGAGAGCTGCCGAATCGGTGCGATTGGCTCTGACGGCTTCAAGGGCGTTTACGGCGGTAATGCCTCGGAGAATTCGAGCGCGGTTCTTTTCTTTAATCTCATGAATGCCTGGAATTTGCTTGCTGACTGATCGTGTGCCGATCAGGCCCATGAGCCATGGCACTTCAACTTCCCAGTTATTTTTGGACTCGGCTTCATTAATACTGGCCACCAATGTCAGGCCCGCCGGCGCAGGCTTC
The DNA here is from genome assembly GCF_000514395.1 of Pseudomonas sp. URMO17WK12:I12. Lineage (NCBI taxonomy): Bacteria > Pseudomonadati > Pseudomonadota > Gammaproteobacteria > Pseudomonadales > Pseudomonadaceae > Pseudomonas > Pseudomonas sp. URMO17WK12:I12. Next base: position 159,522 of record NZ_AZVV01000009.1, on the reverse strand, counting down.
GTTTCCCACATGGCTTCCATGGCTGCCATCTTGGTTTGTTGTGCCTCACCCACCGTGTAACCAGACTCGTCACCCAACACGATCACACTCAGCACTGATGCCAGACCAAAGGCCGCCGCCACCCGGAAGCTGCGTTTGGCAAACTCGACATCACGATTCTTGAGCAAATACCAACTGGAAATCGACAGCACAAACATCGAACCGGTGACGTAACCGGCTGAGACGGTATGTACAAACTTGGCTTGTGCTACTGGATTGAAAACCACCGCCCAAAAATCAACCATCTCCATGCGCATGGTGATGTAACTGAATTCTGAACCCACCGGGTTCTGCATCCATCCATTGGCGATCAGAATCCACAACGCTGAAAGGTTTGTACCAACAGCCATCAGCAGCGTGACCAGCAAGTGGTGCTCTTTCTTCAGACGATCCCAACCAAAGAAGAACAGGCCAATCATGGTCGATTCAAGAAAGAACGCCATCATGCCTTCGATTGCCAGTGGGGCTCCGAAGATATCGCCGACATAGTGCGAGTAATACGCCCAGTTGGTACCGAACTGAAATTCCAGGGTAATGCCCGTCGTCACGCCCAGGGCGAAGTTGATGCCGAAGAGCTTGCCCCAGAAGCGCGTCATGTCTTTCCAGATAACATTACCTGTCATCACATAGACGCTTTCCATAATGACCAGCAGCCAAACCATGCCTACCGTGAGGGGTACAAAAAGAAAGTGGTAAAGCGCAGTGGCTGCAAACTGCAGCCGAGACAAATCCACCAGGTGTTCTGAAATCACTTGCTTGCCCCTTGAGTCGAGGTGGGTACACCGAAACGGTTACCGATGGTGTTCGAGTCGACACTGACATGCGAATCCCGGATGAACAGCCACCACAGCACTGTCAGCAGCAGTAGTTTGATCACTACTGCCGTGAGCAGATGGCGTTGAAGTTGTTTGTCGGAAATGGTCATGTCTATGCAGTTAGCACACGGCATGCCAAGGGGAATAATCCTGTTTTTATCGCTTTAAAACAGTTACTTAGAGAATAATCCAGCGGTGCGCGGAATGGGTTGGCAGATCAGTGCGCTGCCAATGACTGCCAGTGCCGGCAGTCATTGGCAGAATTGCGGCGTGAGCGCTGGCTACTAGGCCAGCCCCTGCTCTTTCAGGCGTCTGTACAAAGTACGCTCACTAATCCCCATGTGCTTGGCCAACTCACTGCGGGTACCTTTGAAAGTTGCCAGTGCCTGTACCAGCGAGCCGCCGTCGAAAGGAGTTGAAGTAGAGGCCTGAGGAGATGCCAGCACGGATGCCTGGGGCAAATGTATGGAGCGGATCACCCCATCGTCAGCAAACAGACTGGCTCTTTCCAGAACATTGCGTAATTCACGGATATTTCCGGGCCAGGAAAACCGCTGCAATTGTGCGAGAGCATCCGTATCTATCGTCAGCCGGCGCTTGCCGGAACCGGCACGTTGTAGAAATGAGTTCACCAGCAAACCAATGTCTTCAACCCGGTTGCGCAAGGGGGGTAACTGAATTGGGAAGGCGCTGATGCGGTAGTACAAATCCTGCCTGAACTCACCTTTTTCCATCATTTTTTCCAATGGTTTGTGGGTCGCAGCAATTAACCTGAAGTTAGCGTGAAGGGTCTCGACACTCCCTACACGGCGATAGGTGCCCGATTCGATCAGACGCAACAGTTTCACTTGCATGGCCAACGGAACATCGCCAATTTCATCGAGAAACAACGTGCCGCCCTGGGCCGTTTCAACCAAGCCAGGTTTACGTGTGGTGGCACCGGTGAATGCTCCTTTTTCATGGCCGAACAGTTCGCTCTCAAATAACGTTTCGGTCAATCCAGAGCAATCAACGACGACAAAGGGTCCATTGGCCCGCTCGCTGGTTTCATGTACGGCGCGGGCGAACAGCTCTTTGCCCGTACCGGACTCGCCTAGCAGCAGCACCGGCAGCATTGAGGGTGCCACCCGCTGCAGCTCCGACAGGGCACGGTTAAAGGCAGGTGAACGGCCGACCAACCCTTCGTTGCTGGGTCGCGCTGATGCACTGCGGACCAGGGTGAGACGCTCCACATAGGCAGTAATAACACCGTGTTCGTCTAGAATCGGGCGCAATTCGACGTCGACATGCTCAGGACCGCGAGGCGTGTGGTGAATGTGCAAAACACGATCTGGCCCGCGCATTTCCTGCGCCTTTTTCATCGGACAATTCTCACCCGCCTGATCACAAGGGACATCGTAATGGTGTGAGATTTGATAACACTTATGGCCGATAAAGGGTGTGTCAGCGCTGCCAAACTGCCGCTGATAGGCAGTGTTGGCTGCCAGGATGTTGTAGTCCGGATCGAGCACGATCATTGGCTGGGGTTCGTACTCAAGAAACGAAACAAGTGATTGCACTTGATCCGTCTGCGCAAGTGAGTGGGCTGGGGTGGGCAGGATAGTCTTCATCGTGGCTCCTGAGAATCCATCCATCCTGCGATGACACTGCCACCTCTGTCAACGCGGACTGCCAATGGCAGTAAATCCCGGTGAATATAGAAAAGATCAAACCACCTGTAGGAAATAAACTGAATAAAATCATACAGATAAAAGCATACCTTTGTGTGGGCAGGGCCTGGCAGACTTATTGCTATGTCAGTCCTTAGTGAGAGCGGCTTGGTAAAAGCCCCCCTAAGGAGACAGGTCATGAGCGTAAAACTTCGCGTCGAAGGATTCTTCGATTCTGCTACCAATACCGTCAGCTATCTTGTGCTGGATGAGGCCTCCCACCACTGCGCTTTAATAGACAGCGTGCTGGATTACGACCCTAAGTCCGGTCACACCGCCACAACGTCTGCCGACAGGTTGATCGCGAGGGTGAACGAACTCAAGGCGAAGGTTGACTGGATTCTGGAGACCCACGTCCACGCAGACCATCTCACGGCAGCGCCCTACCTGAAGGAAAAGCTCGGCGGAAAAATAGGGATCGGCAGCCAGATTTCGACGGTGCAGGAGGTGTTCGGCACTCTGTTCAATACAGGTCGAGATATGGCCCGCGACGGGAGTCAGTTCGATCACCTGTTCGTCAATGACGAGCCGTTCGCCATTGGCACGCTGCAATGCCATGCGCTCCATACACCGGGCCATACACCCGCCTGTATGACTTATGTGGTTAGCGATGGCGCCGAAACGGCTGCATTTGTCGGCGACACCTTGTTTATGCCGGACTACGGGACTGCACGCTGTGACTTTCCCGGTGGAAATGCTCGCACGCTGTTCCAGTCAATTAACAAGGTGCTGAGCCTGCCGGCCAATACCTTGCTCTACATGTGCCACGACTATCAGCCGGGTGGCCGCGAGGTGCAATTCGTCAGTACCGTTGCCGACCAGCGCGCCCACAACGTTCACGTCCGTAATGGCATCAGTGAGGAGGAGTTTGTGGCGATGCGCACAAAGCGCGATGCATCGATGGAAATGCCGACACTGATCCTGCCATCGGTTCAGGTCAACATGCGCGCCGGGCACTTGCCTGAGCCGGAAGCGAACGGGACGCGCTACCTGAAAATCCCGCTCAACGTCGCCTGACGTTGCCTTCCCCACAATACGCATAAAAAAAAACCATAACGGAGTCACTTATGGACATTCGCCACCTTGCGCCTGGACTGTCGGTATCCGAACAGATTTTTCCCAACCAAATGGCCGAACTGAAAGAGGCCGGCTTTCGCACCGTCGTGTGTAACCGTCCCGATGGCGAAGGCAGTGATCAGCCCTTGTTTGCCGAAATCAAACGTGCGGCCGAAGCAGTCGGCATTGAAGCGCACTACCTTCCCGCTGAATCCGGCAAAGTCACCGACGAGCAAGGTATTGCTTTCGGCAAGCTCCTTGAAACACTGCCAAAACCGGTGTTGGCCTATTGCCGTTCCGGCATGCGCTCGACAACGATGTGGGCACTCTCACAAGCGGGCAAACAACCCCTGCCACACATCGTCGAGACGGCCAAAAAAGCCGGGTTCGATATGAAAGGCGTCATTCGCCGGATTGCCAATCAGGGGCGTACGCCGGTCGAAGTGGCTGAGGCGCAGCATACCGTGGTCATCATCGGAGGCGGTGCGGCAGGTATCGCGACTGCATCCAGTTTATTGGCGCGAGATCCTGGGATCGATGTTGCCATCATCGACCCGGCCGATGTGCACTACTACCAGCCTGGCTGGACCCTTGTCGGCTGTGGCGTCTTCGATGCACCCCAAACGGCCCGCACGATGGGTACGACCATCCCCCGCGGTGTGCACTGGATCAAGTCGGCGGTCGCCGCTTTCGAACCCGAGAGAAATGCCGTCATTCTTGATGGATGCAGAGTCGTCAAATACGAGCAACTGATCGTGTGCCCTGGCCTGAAGCTCAATTGGCATGCCATCGAGGGTTTGTCGGACACCTTGGGCCGCAACGGCGTGACTTCAAACTACCTGTATCACCTTGCCCCCTACACGTGGGAACTGGTGCAGCAACTGCGTGGTGGCCGTGCGGTTTTCACGCAACCGCCCATGCCAATCAAATGTGCCGGGGCGCCGCAAAAAGCAATGTACCTGTCTGCCGATCATTGGAGGCGTGCCGGTGTATTGGACAACGTCGAGATCGAGTTTTGCAGCGCCGGCGCGGTGCTGTTCGGGGTTCCCGACTATGTGCCTGCACTGATGGAATACATCACGGCTTATGGTATCGACCTGAATTTCGGCCACACGCTCACCAGCGTGAATGGACCTGCACGGACTGCAACGTTCAATTGCGTCAATCCGGATGGCAGCGCCCATTGTGTGACGCGCGACTTCGATCTGCTTCATGTGGTGCCACCGCAGATTGCGCCGGATTTCGTTCGGGTCAGCCCTCTCGCTGACGCGGCTGGCTGGATCGATGTCGACCCTGCCACGTTGCGCCATAAAACCTGGGGCAATATTCACGCACTGGGCGACGCCACCAACACCAGCAACGCCAAAACCGCGGCAGCAGCACGCAAGCAGGCGCCCGTTGTTGCCCATAACGTGTTGGCTGCAATGGGTAAAGCAAAAGGCAGCGCCCATTACGACGGTTATGGCTCCTGCCCGCTGACGGTTGAACGCGGCAAGATCGTACTGGCTGAATTCACCTATGGCGGCAAGGTCGCCCCCAGCTTTCCATCCTGGCTGATTGACGGTACTCGGCCATCCAGGCTGGCATGGTTGCTCAAAGAGCGGATTCTTCCACCGCTGTATTGGAAGGGAATGCTCAAGGGCCATGAGTGGATGGCGAAACCTGAGATGGCCGACGTATGAAACCAGGCCTGAAAGCGAGGAGACTGAGATGATCGCCGTCTTACTGCTCGGGCTTACTGTCGGGGTGATTCTGGCTCTGACCGGTGCCGGAGGTGGAATACTGGCTGTTCCATTACTGGTATTTGGAGTGGGGTTGAGCATGGCCGAGGCAGGGCCAATTGGTTTACTGGCTGTCGGTTTAGCCGCGACCCTGGGTGCCGCAATGGGACTTAAAAACGGCACCGTTCGCTACAAAGCTGCGCTTCTAATTGCGGGAGCGGGGATCGTGTGTTCTCCACTTGGCCTTTGGCTGGCGCAGCGCACGCCTAACCGTCCGTTAACGATCATGTTTGCCTTCGTGCTGATGTACGTTGCATTCCGGGTATATCAACGATCACTCCCTCCCTCCACGGAGTCGAAGCCCCCCGTCACATCCAAACCGCCGCCTTGCCTTTTGGACGTGAACCGAGGAAAGCTTAACTGGACGGGTCCGTGTGCATGGGCACTCACCGTCTCTGGCGTTGTTGCGGGCGGGCTTTCCGGCTTGCTCGGCGTGGGCGGTGGCTTTGTGATGGTGCCGGCGCTCCAGCGATACACCAATTTGACAGCGCAGTCGGTGCTTGCGACGTCGCTTGCCGTTATTGCGCTGGTTTCAATTTCCGGCGTTGCTGCAAGCTCGGCAGCTGGGCACTTGCAGTGGGCAGTGGCCATTCCGTTTTCCACTGGAGCATTGGTCGGAATGGTAGGCGGGCGTCTGATCGCGGCACGGCTCGCGGGTCCACACCTACAAAAAGGGTTCGCCGCCGTTTCTATGGTGGTTGCGGTGGCCTTGCTGGTGAAAGCTATTTAGTCATGAACATGAGTCATCCACTTCCAGGACTGCCCAAGACTCGCCTATAGCCCGAGACTTGCCCCGACCTCCCCTGCCAGTGACGAGCCCTATTGAATGCCGCTATACACTTAGTTTTTTTATATACTATAATCTGACTAACTGAACAATTAGTGATCAATCGTATGCCCGAATCAGATCTCCAGCAGCTACACGCCAATGCCGATGCTGCCAGCCAATTCCTTAAAGCCCTGGCCAATCCGGATCGCTTGATCCTCCTATGCCAGCTATCTCAGGGTGAGCGCAATGTCAGCGATCTGGAGTCACTGCTGGGGATACAGCAACCGACGCTTTCTCAACAGCTGGCTGTGCTTCGCCGCGAAGGCCTGGTGGAGACCCGCCGTGACGGGAAGCAGGTGTTCTATCGCATCAGCAGTCCCGCAGCATTGGCAGTCATCCAAACCCTGTATCAACAATTTTGCGTCGGAGAAGCTCCATGAATGTCGACTGGCTCAACTTCACTCCCTGGTCATCCCTTGCTGGCGGCGCATTGATTGGCTTGGCGGCCAGTCTATTCGTCGTCGCTAACGGGCGTATCGCAGGCATCAGTGGTCTGATCGGCAGTCTTTTACAGCGTGGGAGCGAGGGGGTAAGTGAGAAAGCACTTTTTCTCCTGGGCCTGCTCATCGCGCCACTTCTATGGGGCTTGTTCGCCACGCTGCCGCAGATTGAGTTCAAAAGTGGCTGGTTCGGACTGATCGTCGCCGGTCTATTGGTGGGCATCGGCACACGATACGGTTCAGGTTGCACCAGTGGCCATGGGGTGTGCGGCATATCGCGCCTTTCGCCGCGATCGATGGTTGCCACTGCGTGTTTCATGTTCAGTGGTTTCGTCACGGTGTTTGTCTTGCGTCATCTGCTGGGGAGTTGAACATGACCAAACTGACTGCGTTCATTGCGGGTCTGCTGTTCGGCTTGGGTCTGCTTCTGGCAGGCATGGCCAACCCCGGCAAAGTACTCGCTTTCCTGGATCTAACCGGTGCTTGGGACCCTTCCTTGGCGTTGGTCATGGTCGGGGCAATTGGTGTGGCCATTGGCCCGCTAACCTGGGCACGACAACAACCCAGTTCGCTGCTGGGAAGGCCAATGCAGCTACCGGTCAAACGTGAGCTGGACCCGCGTTTGATTGGCGGGAGCCTGGTGTTCGGCATCGGCTGGGGAATCGCTGGCATCTGTCCGGGTCCCGCAGTGGCAATTCTGCTGACAGGACGCTGGCAAGTGATCGTATTCATGTTGGCCATGCTGGCCGGCATGTTGTTGTTTACTGCGCTGGAGACCCGGCGCAGCCATTGATTGGGAGATCGCCATGAAAGCGAACATTGGAACCATTGACCGCAGCCTGCGCATTATCGCCGGTCTGCTGCTCATTGGCCTCAGTCTGTCCGGTGTAATCGGCGTGTGGGGTTGGATAGGTTTAGTGCCGCTGGCCACTGGCATTTTCCGTTTCTGCCCTGTCTATACATTGCTAGGCATCAAAACCTGTAACCGTTGCTGAGCGACCACCGTTGCACACTTGCGGGTGCCTGAAGGTGCCCGTGGTGGGTTGCTGGTGTTTAAAACTATTCTGAGCGGAGCAGTTTCAAAACTTGTTTGAACAAGGAGATTTTGATGTCCGACCTGAACGATCCACGCGTGTTCTTTGCCGCTGAGCGAACGTTGCTGGCATGGAACCGAACCAGCCTTTCGCTGATGGCATTTGGCTTTGTGATTGAACGATCCGGACTACTGCTGCAGATGCTGAAGCCGGGCGTTCTGGGTCCTCCTGGGAAACATTTTTCGTTCTGGATCGGACTGGCTTTTCTGATGCTGGGTTCATGGGTTGCCTGTTGGTCATCCTGGCAATACAAAAAGGTAGTCAAGACCCTCAAACCCGTTGAGATCCCGCTTGGCTACAGCGTCAATGCTGGCCCTGGCATAAATGTCATTACGGCAATCCTGGGCGTTTTGCTCATGGCCTATTTGTCCATGATGTGAGCGAGGCTGGCCTGCCTGATCTCGCTCGGTTTTCCCACCACTGCTTCTGCATATTTGGGTCTAACGGTCGTCTAACCGATGTTAACGGTGCAGGCTCCAGCTTTGTCTACCCGGTTTTGTCCAAGCGAGTTCGGCAATCAACGCTACATCTTGAAAAATGGATCATAGGCTACGAGGAGGCCCGCCCATTCCGAGCCTCCCCCGAGTGAATAGGTTAATTGCTGACCGAAGCGATTTGCGCCGCACGACGGTTCTTTTTGCCAATCATAAACACCAATAGCGAACCAATTGCGGTCAATGCACAGAGCGGCATCAGTGCGATAGGAAAGCTCCCGGTCTGATCACGCAACACCCCAATCACTGAGCTCATGGCGCCGGTCCCCAGGTGGGCAAAGGTATTGATCGCCGCAATCCCGGTGGCCAAAGTCGCTGGTGGCAGGGATTCGGAACAAAGTGCCCAGAACGGCCCCTTGATCGCATAGTTACCCATCAATACGAGCGTCATTGTCATCGTTGTCTCCCCTGCCACCTCGCGCCGCGAGGGTGTTCCAGGGTCAGGCGCTTTCCTCGAACACGATTGCTCCCCGCACCTGGAATAAATGCGCAATCCATCTAACCCGGTGGTCTCAGCGACTCAATCAGTCCTTGTTCGCGAACAGGGCCCCACGCTCAAAACAACTGCTTACACAATAGAAATACATAAAGTCCGATCTGGTACTACCGAGTGTTAGCTTGTGCGCCTTTTCGGGCCATGAGATGCCAACGCCTTCATCATGCACATAAAGCTCCCCAGCATTCCGGCCCTAGGTGTTTACCTCGCCCTTGCTTGCCTCTTTGCGGGCGCATGGTTCACCCACCCTGCCCCCAAGCATTCCTCCTTTGCCCCGACAAGCCCGGTTTTGCCGGTGACGGATCAGACGGCCAAACCCATTTATACCAGCCGTTTCGCCTCCTCCGGGCTGGTGGACTTCGTGCATTCTTCAGCGGTAACAGCCTTGCCTGACGGTAGCTTGATGGCGGTCTGGTTCGCCGGCACTCGCGAAGGCGCCGCCGATGTGCAGGTGCGCTCCGCTCGCTTCAACGTGAGTACCGGCGAGTGGGGTGAAGAACAGGTCATGGCCACTCGGGAATCGACCCAGCAAAGCACTCGAAAATACATCCGGAAACTGGGCAACCCGGTCATTGCACTGGCGCCGGACAATCGCCTGTGGCTGTTCTTCGTCTCCGTGTCCATGGGCGGCTGGGCCGGTAGCGCGGTCAATGTGATGGTTTCAGACGACTTGGGTATGAATTGGTCGGCACCGCGCCAATTAATCACTTCACCCTTTCTGAACATCAGCACCCTGGTCCGGTCGGCACCGGTGTTCCATGCCGACGGCTCCATCGGCTTGCCGGTCTACCACGAGTTTCTGGGCAAGTTTGCCGAGTACCTGTACTTGAGCGCAGACGGTGAAGTGATCGATAAATACCGCATCAGCCACGGCAATAACTCATTGCAACCCGCGGTCGTTCCGCTGGACGGTCAGCGTGGTATCGCCATGTTGCGTTATGCCGGCGACACGCACCACCGAGTCCTGGCGAGCCGCACCGAGGATGCCGGGCAGACCTGGAGCGAACCTTATCCGCTCGATCCATCGAACCCCAATTCCTCGTTGGCGGCCGTTGCGACGCCCGGACACGGATTGCTGGTAGCGCTCAATGACCTGCAAGAGGGGCGCTTCAAGCTGAGCCTCTATCTCACCGATGCGAAAATGGACGATTGGCGCCTGGTGCGCGATCTGGACAAATCACCGGACCCCGAGGGCGATCCGTATTCACCCCTCGCCTACAAGGAACTCATCGGGAAAGAGTTCCGCGACTCCAGTGGCAAGCTCCGCCAACCGCTGGAGGCGCGATTCCTCGACAACCTCGACAAACGCGTCTGCAAAAGCGAAGGGTGTGAGTTTGAATACGAATACCCGTACTTCATCCGCAGCCCCGACGGGATGTATCACTTGGTTTATACCTGGAACAACACCTTCATCAAACACGTGTCTTTCAACGATATCTGGCTGTCCGAGCGTCTCAAATGATCAGCCTGTGGCAAGCCCATCTCAGCTTCGCAATGATCATCTTCCTGGCAATGCCGTCTTTTGGCCTGAACAGGGTCTGGCGCATCGCGCTGTTGCTTACATTGCTGGTCGCAAGCTTCATACCACTGGACGGGATTTCGCTGGCTGCTTACTTGCGCAGCCACATGGATGACCTCGCGATCACCTCATTGGTGTTCATGGGGTGGGGCTGCCTGCGTCGACTGGATGTGTTGCCGCCCGCGCAGCGTGATCAAACCGGCGTACTGATCCTCTTCGCCGTTATGGCCCTGGTGTTATATCCGGCAACGCTGGGCTTGAGTGATCTGGACCCTTACCGACGGGGGTTCAGCCCACGCCCCCTGTTGTTTGTCGTTGCACTGCTGACGTTCAGCCTGTTTTACCTGCGCAATTACCTGGCCGTCGTGTTGTTGACGAGCGCGACCCTGGCCTTCCTCGCCGGGATCAAACCTTCCCACAACTATTGGGACTACCTGATTGATCCACTACTGGGCCTGTATTGCGGCCTGACGCTGCTGGTGCTGGGGACGCGCTGGACGTATCGCCGATGCATCACGCTGCGCCGCCCAATACCAAACGAATCCGTTTGAAAATTAACGAAATTCTTAATAGGGAAACATCGATGGGCTGGCTGAAATCGAGACGTTTGCATTATTGGCTGGGCGCAACAGCGATCGCGTTTGTGCTGTTTGCACTGCTGCGGGTGGTGTTCTTTTTCGGCTTTTCCGGTTTCGACGCCAAAGCCCTGAGCGACGACAATGCCGTTCTGGAAACTCTGGGCATCGGCTTTCGCTTCGACTTGCGCTTGGCCATTCTGGTCATGCTGCCATTGGCGTTATTGGCCTGGATCCCTCGCTGGAACCTGATCAGTAGCCACCTCGTTCGCTGCATCGCCCGGGGGTATCTGGTCGCCGTTCTCAGCGCCATGCTGCTGATCTACATCGTCGATTTTGGCCATTACGCCTACCTCGGCGTGAGGATCAACGCCACGGTGTTGCGCTTCATCGAGGATGCGCAAATATCCCGTGATATGGTCTGGCAAACCTACCCGGTCATCTGGATTTCATTGGGTTGGCTGGCAACCGTCGCGTTCGTGACACTGGCGCTGATCCGTTTGGAGCGCGTCACGCTGGACCGCCCCCGCAACGTCATTCACCGGCTCTCCGCGGCGTGGGGCAGTGCGTTGATGGTCGTGCTGGTACTGCTGGGTATTTTGGGCCGTGTCGAGCACTTGAACCTTGAAAATCCGGTGCCATTGCGCTGGAGTGATGCGTTCTTCTCGGGCAATAACCAGATCGCCGCATTGGGCCTGAACCCGGTCATTTTCTTCTACGACACCGTCAAAGTCGGCCAGTCGCGCTATGACGAAGCGACAGTACGCGAACTGTATGCGGTCATGACTAACTATCTGGGCGTTGATAAACCCGATCCACAAGCCCTTGACTTTGTCCGTCACCAGGCACCACAACCCTACAAAGTAGCGGGCTCGCGGCCACCGAACGTGGTGTTCGTGATGCTTGAGTCGCTGGGCACCAGCGCTGTCGGGGCCTATGGCAACCCGATTAATCCGACGCCCAATATCGATCGCCTGGCCACGCAGAGCTGGTTCTTCAAGCACTTCTATGTGCCGGTGACAGGGACCGCAAAAACCGTCTGGGCCAGCATCAGCGGGGTACCTGACGTTACTCGCCAGGATACCGCGACGCGTCATCCACTGATCACCAACCAAAACACGCTGGTCAATGCCTTCACCGGCTACGAGAAGATCTACACCATTGGTGGCAACGCCGGTTGGGCCAACATGAATGCCTTGATCAAACAAAGCATTGACGGCGTTCGCCTGTACGACGAGCGAGACTGGAAATCCCCGGTGGTGGATGTCTGGGGCATTTCGGATCTGGACCTGTTCAAAGAGACCGACCAGATCCTGCAAACGCTGCCCAAGGACAAACCGTTCTTCGCCTATGTACAAACAGCCGGCAACCATCGCCCCTTCACGATTCCAAAGAGCAACGACGGATTCGAGGTCAAGCACCCTACTCTGGAGCAAGTCCAGGCCGCCGGTTCGCGCAGTGTCGAACAATACAACGCCGTGCGTTTGCTGGACTTCAACATCGGACGCTTGATGGAAATTGCCAAGGCCGGCGGCTGGTACGAAAACACTATTTTCGTGCTGTTTGGCGACCACAACACCCGCATCGCCCAGATCCCTTTCCTGCCACCGGCCTACGAGCAACTGGGTCTGGAAAGCAACGCAGTGCCGATGATCATCCACGCGCCCGCCCTGATCGGGACGCGCAAGGTCGAGGAAGCCGTCGGCCTGGTGGACTTACTGCCAACGGTGGCCGGTATGGCCGGCCTTGAATTTCGCAACAGCGGCATGGGACGTGATATTCAGCAACCTGCACCCGAAGGCGAACGCGTGGTGCCATTGGTGTTGCGCGAAGGCACGTTCCCGCTGATTGCCGGCGTGACTCAACATTACTTGCTACAGATGGAACACGACGGCAGCTCGCCAACTCTCCATGACCTCGCCTCACCGACGCCGCTGGACAACGTCGCCGAGCAACACCCCGAAGAGTTCAAGCGATTGTCAGAGTTGACCCGCGCCATGCATGAAACCTCACGGTTGATGCTGTACCAGAACGTGCGGAAATAACGCCGGGATTTTTGCCAACCATGGGAAGGTGTGTTCTTGCTGGAGGTGCGGTAATCCCGGAATCCGGGATTACCCACGATGCAGGAGTTACGGGCTGACTTAACGATTCAAGAATGAATATAAAGCCCACCCGCAGGGGTGATGCCGCGCTGCCAGGATGATTGCAATGATGTTGCGCGACAGAACTTGGCGATCTTGTAAAAGAGCTAGATCGTTAGCTCTTTGTTGAGGTTGCTCATCACAAATGTATAAGCGTCTGGTGATGTGAAAAAAGAGTGCCACGCATAGGGTGCTCTGAAGTAAGTGTGATTCCCCGACCGCCAGATAACGACGACATGTCCCGCGAGACTTGCGCCGGCAGCCGCTAACTGAAACGTCCTCATAATCGCTTCTTGCGAGTGGTTAGACTGACTGCCGAATGAAGCATCCAGTGGGAAAATTATCATGTTTTGCCCACCCTGACGCACATGAGCGATGAGGTACTTTGCCATCTCCTTCTCCTTGAAATTACTACCGTTACTGTCCACCCTCGTGCATTCGAGGGCGTGGGCCCGCTAACGCTTCGAGTACGATCGCCCATTGATATAGATGATGAAAAAACATGATTCCAACAACCCGCTGAAGGCGCGTCAGAACGCCCCCCCCCGAGTGACGACCCACTATCAGAACCGGACATTGTATTTATTGCTGGCAACATTAAATGTCGCCATAACTCTTACAGCATTATCACCGAAAAATTTCCGAACAACACCGTCATACACACAGAGCACAACACCTTCACCCGGCACATATGAACTACCATTATTCACCAGCGCCAAGTTGTACACATCATAACTATGCGCAATATCCGGCATGAGCTTATCGCAAATAGCAAAATGATCAGGCTCGCCAGCAATTACCATAACAGGGGAAAGCAGGGCCAGCAGAAAGAGTAACTTTTTCACTTTTGCTTCGCCTTTAGTGTATTAACTACCAATGGCGCCGGATGGTAATTTGAGCCTGATTAGCTGTCAATATGCGATATCTGCTAGCTTTTTTGCGGCATCAGGTTTCATCAAATACAAATTCTGGTTGTTTGAACACTGGGAAATCAATAATTAATCCGACATACCAACTAGGTTAATACCAACTTTTTAATCGTCAGAATCATTGAAGCCTCTTAACGACACAGGGGAATAAATGGCTGTCCCTCATACAATTAAGCCTATTCGCTCTGACTGCCAGTCCAGGTGTCCGCTACATCATCTGTCGGCTTGTCAGTAGTGATGAGCTTCTCGATGCCCCAGTCACCAGGCACATGCCAATCCTCGCCGAAAAGTTCGGCCGGGTGCATCGTTCGGTCGGAACCATTTCCACAGGCCAAGGACTTCGCCGGACAATAACGGTCGCACCCCCAACAGATCCGTTCGGGGTGCTTGGGGTTGATGGGGAAGTTCTTGGCCATGCCGATCTCCGTTCATTGGGAGGCTTTATTCCAACCTACAGACGTTACGCAAAGCCAGCCTTGATACACATCAAGAATCGACATCGGGTGACTGCGCTCACCTCCTTCGCAATCCCGGGGCTAAGCTAATGCTTTAATAGAATTGGAGACGTCTCTCATGCTCAATAAAAATCCTTTCCCAAGCGGCCTATCAACTTGGGACGATCAAGATGCCGCAACATCTCTCGATGACAAAGCGTTTACCGCTCCGCCCGCCTTGACCAACGCCGAACTGGTTCATCTGCGTGTCCGAGTGATTGCCCTGGAAAACCTGGTCATCGCCCTGCTGGCCGATGGATCGGAACACCAACTCGCCGTCGCGCGGGAGATGGCCACCTACATTTCCCCCAGACCCGGTTTTACCCAGCATCCGCTGACCATTCACGCAGCCGAACAGATGACCCACAGCGTCGAGCGCGCCCAGCGATTTCGCCAGCGTGATGAGCCGTCGATTTAATTGCTCGAAACTTGATAGTAATCATTATTGTTCGCAGCAAAGCTTCCTAGACTCCGGCTCCTACTCGCCAATGCCCAGGAAGACATCATGCGCATCCCCTGTTCGCTGTCGCTTGCCCTGCTTATGCTTACACCGCTGGCTCATGCCAAGGAATACCCAATCGGTGAACCACAGTCGTGCCCCGGGTTGGAAGTCGGGGCGGTGTACTTGCAGCCGATCGAGATGGAGCCTGCCGGGATGATGCGGGCCACCGCAGATTCCGATGTGCATCTGGAAGCCGACATTCGCGCCATGGCGGACAATCGACAGGGCTTTCAGGAAGGTAGTTTTGTGCCCTACCTCAACGTTTCTTTCAGCCTGAAAAAACACGGCAGCGAGCCCGAGATCAAAGGCGATTTCCACGCCATGGTGGCCAACGACGGGCCGCACTATGGCGACAATGTAAAGCTGCTTGGCCCCGGTAAATATCAGCTGACGTTCACCATTCTGCCACCCGGCGGGCATGGCTCCCTCGGGCGCCACACCGATAAAGAAACCGGTGTCGCCCCCTGGTTCGAACGCTGCGAACTGCACTACGAATTCATCTACGCCGGCATCGGCAAAAAAGGCGGCTATTGAATGAAGCGCCTGCACATTGCCTGGCTGACCCTCGCCGGAGCCGTCGTGCCATTGACCGTTTATGCCCAGTTACCCAGTTACGAACTGAGCCTTCGCGATGGCCACTTCACGCCGGCCTTGCTGGAGGTGCCGGCCGGACAGCCCTTCAAGATTGTTCTGAAGAACGTCGGCCAAGGTCCGGCCGAGTTCGAGAGCACGCCGTTGCGGGTTGAAAAAGTCCTGTCGCCGGGCGTGACCACCTTCGTGGTGATTCACCCCCTGAGGCCCGGTCACTACCCCTTTTTCGACGAGTTCAATCCGCAATTGCCCGAGGGCGGCATCCTCGCGAAATAACCTGTTGGCGCACGGAGCTTTCATGAATCAATCAATGTTCATCGTCTGGCGCGAAAGCGTCGAGGCGCTGCTGGTGATCAGCATTCTCCAGGCCTGGGCCAGCCAGCAAGGCCAACGTCATCGGCTGGTCAAATACCTGTGGGCGGGTGTGGTGCTGGGGTTGATGCTCTCGGGTCTGCTGGCAGTGTTGATTCTGTTTGCCGGCGAGGCCATGAGCGGGTCGGCCAGTGAATGGTTCCAGGCCGCACTCGCGCTGGCTGCCAGCCTGTTGATCGTGCAGATGGCGGGTTGGATGCACCGTCACGGGCGCACCCTCAACCACGATTTGCGACGACACGCCGATAGCCACCTGGCCCGGCAAGGTGGCGCAGGTCTGTTACTGCTGGCCATGCTCGCGATCTGCCGCGAAGGCAGCGAAACGGTGGTCTTTCTCTATGGCGCTGGGGCTCGGCTGCGAGGTCCGCAACTCGTTTTTTTTGCCGTCGGCGGCATTTTGGGACTGGTGCTGTCGGTGCTGACCATTACGCTGCTGCACTGCAGTCGCCGATTCATTTCATGGCAACGGTTCTTTGCCCTCAGCGAAGTCATCTTGCTCATGCTCGGTGCGGCGTTGCTGGTCAGCGGCACTGAGCGAATCGGCGGCCAACTGCTCGCCCTGGATTTGCCAGACGTGGTTTACAGCCTCGTTGGCGAAGCGCTGTGGGACAGCAGCACGTTGCTGAGCGACAGCCATGGATTGGGTGGCTTTCTTGCAGGTTTCGCCGGTTATCGGGCAAGTCCCAGTGGCCTGACCGTGTTGGCATGGATCGGTTATTGGCTGGCCGTCGGCGGCTGGCTACGGCAACGCACTGCGGAAAACCTGCCATGCCCGACCTGAGCCGGCACAATCGATGGCTCCAGCGTCTGGGTGATGGAATGCGTCGCCACGCACCTGTCATCCGTGGGGTGCAGTGGGCTGTTGTCGCGTTTTACGCAGTGCTGTTGGTAACCCCGGTGTTGTTGCCGCTGCCGGACAGCCAGGCACGGATACTCGACAACCTGACCTTGCTCGCGCAGTTTCTATTCTGGGGGATCTGGTGGCCGTTCGTGCTGCTGTCGATGGTGTTCTTCGGCCGACTCTGGTGTGGCGTTCTGTGCCCGGAAGGTTCGCTCAGCGAATGGGCAAGCCATTACGGTAAAGGCCTGGGTGTGCCGCGCTGGTTGCGCTGGGGCGGCTGGCCAACATTGGCGTTCTGCCTGACGACCCTCTACGGCCAATTGATCAGCGTCTATGACTACGCCCAGGCCGCGCTGTTGATTCTTGGCGGCTCGACTGTGGCAGCGGTCATCGTCGGCTTGCTGTTCGCCCGGGGCAAACGGGTCTGGTGCCGTTATCTGTGTCCGGTCAGCGGCGTCTTCGCCCTGCTCGCCCGGCTGGCCCCTGTGCACTTTCAGGTCGATGAACAACGCTGGATTGAAAATTCCGCACCGCGCCTGCCGCCACCCAATTGCGCGCCCCTGCTTGATATCCGCCGCCTGCAAGGCGCCAGTGATTGCCACGCCTGCGGACGCTGCAGCGGGCAACGCGGTGCCGTGCAACTGATCGCCCGCTCCAGCAATCAGGAGATTCTTCACGTGACAGCGCAAACCCTGTCCCCCTGGGACGCCCGCTTGCTGCTGTTTGGCGTGATCGGCTTGGCCATGGGTGCGTTTCAGTGGACGGTCAGCCCAGGGTTTGTCGCCCTCAAACAATACCTGGCCCAGTGGCTGGTCGAACACGATCAGCTCTGGGCTCTGCAGGACAACGCTCCCTGGTGGCTGCTGACCCATTACCCGCAGCTCAACGACAGCTTCAGCTGGCTCGACGGTTTCAGCATCGTCGCTTACCTGAGTTTGAGTTCGCTGGCTCTTGGCACCGGGTTGATGATCCTACTGCGCCTGACCGCCCGCCTGGCGCAGGATCGCGCGCTGTATTTGCCCCTGGCACTGACACTGACGCCCCTGGGTGGTGCAGGATTGTTTCTCGGACTGTCGGCGACAACAGTGAAACTGCTGCGCTATGAAGGTTTGCTGCTGGAGTGGGTGCAACCGGCCCGGGCCGCTTTGCTAATAGCTGCGATGGCTTGGAGCCTGCTGCTGGGTTGGAAACGGCTGGACCGCGAAGGTCTTTCCCTGGCGCGGTCCGTGTCTGGCAGTCTGTGCCTGTCACTGGCCATCGGCATGGTGGGATGTGGCTGGTGGTTGCAATTCTGGGGCTGGGCCTAAGTTATCCCCGCAACACAAACGCCGGAAACAACTCGCGCATGGCCTCCCACAACTCTGGCAGCAGCTCTTGTGCCGAAACGCTCGCCAGCAACGGGTCGAACATCCGCTCGGTGCGAACCAGTTGCACGGCGAAACGCTTGACGCCGAGTTCGCTCAAACGCTGCGCGAGGACCAGTAACCGCGCCGGCTCGAACAGATGCCAGTGCACGGTGGTACGACATTCATAATCGACACCACTGGCCAGCAGATGATCAAGACTGCGCCAATTGGCGGTTCCGCTGCCTTCGACCCGGGTGATCGCCTGGCAATCCTCGGGCAGCGCCTTCACATCGAAGCCGACCCAATCAGCGCCAGGCAATGCCTTGGCGAACGCAGCCGGCTTGATACCGGCACTGTGCAAACCAATGCGAAACCCCATCGCCCGCACCTCGTCCATGGCGCCGAGCAAGCCGTCCTGCAAGGTCGGCTCACCACCGCTGAACACCACCGCATCGAGCAGGTCCTGACGACGTTGCAGAAACGCCAAAACCCGCCGCCAATCCACTTCGTCTGTGCCACGAGGCGGGATCAACTGCGGGTTATGACAATAACGACAACGCCAGGCGCACCCCTGGCAAAACAGCACGCAGGCGAGCTGTCCCGGATAGTCGATAGTGGTCAGGGGCACCATGCCCCCGACCCGGAGCGTTCGACTCATTGGCGCCCGGCCAGCGCCGCGCTTTCAGTGAAGTGCACCCGCTCACGGTGCTCCGACTGTTTACCCGGATTGAACGCCGACACAGGACGGTGATAGCCCATCACCCGGGTCCAGACTTCGCAGCGTTGACGTTGAGCCTGGGGCAGTGTTTGCGATGCAGTCATGGTGAAGCTCCTTGCGGTTGAGTGGATCGAAATCAATGAACGGTGCCGAGCTTCTGTTCTTGCAGCAGCAAGACCTCGTCGCATTTGGGGCAGAACTCATGCTCGCCATCGAGGTAGCCGTGCACCGGGCAGATGGAGAACGTCGGGGTCACGGTCAGGTACGGCAGGCGGAAGCGGCCAAGGGCTTTGCGCACCAGTTGCTTGCACGCCTCGGTCGAGGAAATCCGCTCGGCCATGTACAGATGCAAGACGGTGCCGCCGGTGTATTTGCATTGCAGTTCGTCTTGAAGCTCCAGGGCCTCAAAGGGGTCTTCGGTGTAGCCCACGGGCAGTTGGGAAGAGTTGGTGTAATACGGCGCTTGCACGCTGCCAGCCTGGAGAATGCCGGGGTAACGCTTGAGGTCTTCCTTGGCGAAGCGGTAAGTCGTGCCCTCGGCCGGCGTCGCTTCCAGGTTGTACATATGGCCGGTTTCCTCTTGGAAACGCAGCAACGTGGCGCGCACATGATCGAGCATGTTCAGGGCAAACTGCCGGCCATGCTCGGTGTGCATGCCCTCCTCGTCGCCGGTGAAATTGCGCAGCATTTCATGCATGCCGTTGAGGCCGATGGTCGAGAAATGGTTGCGCAGGGTTCCGAGGTAGCGCTTGGTGTACGGGTACAAACCGGCATCCATGTGGTGCTGAATCACCTTGCGCTTGACCTCCAGGCTTTCCATCGCCAGTTCCATCAGTGTGTCCAGGCGCTGCAATAATCCACTGGTGTCACCCTTGAACACATAGCCCAGCCGTGCGCAGTTGATGGTGACAACGCCGAGCGATCCGGTCTGTTCCGCTGAGCCGAACAAGCCGCCGCCACGCTTGAGCAACTCGCGCACATCCAGCTGCAAACGGCAGCACATTGAACGCACCTGATTGGGTTGCAGGTCAGAATTGAGGAAGTTCTGGAAATACGGCAGGCCGTACCGCGCGGTCATCTCGAACAGACGATCGGCGTTTTCGCTGTCCCACGGAAAGTCATGGGTGATGTTGTAGGTCGGGATCGGAAAGGTGAACACCCGCCCTTTCGCATCGCCGGCCTGCATCACTTCGATGTAAGCGCGGTTGAGCAGCTCCATTTCGGCTTGCAGGTCTCCATAGGCAAACGGCATTTCTTCACCGCCGATGACGGGTATTTGCTCACGCAAATCCTGGGGGCACACCCAGTCGAAGGTCAGGTTGGTAAATGGCGTCTGCGTGCCCCAGCGTGACGGTACATTGAGGTTGTAGATGAACTCCTGGATCGCCTGGCGAACTTCCTGAAAACTCAGTTGATCCTTGCGCACATAGGGCGCCAGATAGGTGTCGAACGAGCTGAACGCCTGGGCGCCGGCCCATTCGTTTTGCAGGGTGCCGAGAAAATTCACCATCTGCCCCAAGGCACTGCTCAAGTGCTTTGGCGGACCGGCTTCAACACGCCCCGGCACACCGTTGAGCCCTTCGTGCAACAGGGTGCGCAGCGACCAGCCGGCGCAGTAACCGGCGAGCATGTCGAGGTCGTGCACATGCAAATCCGCCTCGCGGTGGGCCTGGCCTATGGCCTCGCTGTACACCTCGTCCAGCCAGTAGTTGGCAGTGACCTTGCCCGACACATTCAACACCAGACCGCCCAGTGAATACCCCTGATTGGCGTTGGCCTGGACCCGCCAGTCTTCACGGTCCAGGTATTCGTTCATCGAAGTCGCCACCTCGACCATGGTCCGGCGGTCGCGGCGCAAGCGCCCGTGCTGTTCGCGGTAGACGATGTAGGCGCGCATGGCGAGGAAAAAACCGGCGTCCATCAACACCCGTTCAACACGGTCCTGGATTTGCTCGACATGGAGTCTTGGCAAACCTTCGAGCCTGGCCAATACCGCGTTCAGCAAGCCTTCAACCTCAACCTCGCCGTACTCCCCCGTCGCCTTGCCGGCGGCGATCAATGCCTGACGGATTTTGTCGGCATCGAAGGCGACCTGACTGCCATCGCGTTTGTGCAAGCGGTTACATCCTACTGCGATCAGCGTGCTCTGCATTTGGCCTCCAGATACTACATATAGATGTTTACTGACAACAAAACACAACATGCAGTGAAGACTACGGACAAAGCGCTGATCTGCAATTGATCGACATCAAGATTTTCCGGTGATTCTGTGACAAGCCCGCTCCCACATTGGGTTTTCGGTGTTTTAGGAACCGTGCAGGGCAATTCAACCGCCACTCATGTTCATGAACCGTACAATCTGCACCTCCCCGTCGGGGCTGAAATCGTGGCGCAACGGCTTGCCGCGCAAGGCCTTCTGCACGGCATTGATCACGGGCTGATCATCCAGCGGATAACGCCGCAGCAATCCTCTTAAATCCAGGGCATCGTCCTGCCCCAAACACAGCAACAGCTTCCCTTCAACGGTCATCCGTACCCGGTTGCAGCTGCCGCAGAAGTTGTGGCTGTTGGGTGAAATGAAGCCGATCCGGGTCTCGGGATGGCGTTCCAGACGCACATAGCGTGCCGGTCCGCCGCTGTTTTCGGTGCTGTCGAGTAACCGATGCTGGCTGGCGATCAGCGACCGAACCTCGTCGCTGGAACAAAACGATTCACCCCGGGAACGCCCGACATCGCCCAAGGGCATTTCCTCGATGAAACTGATATCGATGCGCTGGTCGATGGCGTACTGCACCAACGCCGGGACTTCATCAACGTTGCGGCCCTTCATCACCACGCAGTTGAGTTTGATCCGCTCGAACCCCGCGTCCCGTGCTGCCTCAATGCCGTTGAGCACTTGATCGAGATCGCCAATGCGGGTGATCGCGCGAAACTTCTGCCCGTCCAGGCTATCGAGGCTGATGTTCATCCGCTTCACCCCGGCATCGACCAACGGCCGGGCCAGACGGCCCAGCTGCGAGCCGTTGCTGGTCATCACCAGTTCGCGCAAACCGGGCAACGCGGCGATGTTGCGACAAAGTTCGACAATGCCCGGACGAATCAGCGGCTCGCCGCCGGTCAGGCGAATCTTGCGTACACCCAGGCCAACGAACAGCGTTGCCAAACGCTGCAACTCTTCAAGGGTGAGCACCTGCTGACGCGGCAGGAAGGTCATGTTTTTCGCCATGCAATACACACAGCGAAAATCACAGCGGTCCGTCACCGACATCCGCAGATAATCAATCTGCCGTCCAAAACCATCCTGCATTACAGCGTTCATCACATCTCCCGGTTTGCCCCGATGCTCACTGCACCAGCGGTGAGTCGGCGCCCTGCAAATGGATACCGCGAATATCCGCCGCACCGATCAGGGTTTGCAGGTATTGCACCAGGGCTTTTTGCCAGACGCCTTGCTGCAACTGCGTGCGGATCGCCGTCGACACCACTTCATAGGGCAACGGCATGCCTTCGATCCGCTGATCGACACTGACGACATGCCAGCCGTAGCGACTTTCCAGCGGTTTGCTGGCCAGGCCCGGTGCCAGAGTGAACAACTGACGTTCCAGTTCAGGCACGGTTTGGCCCTTACTGATCTGCCCCAAAGAACCACCCTGAGCCTTCGACGGGCAGGCCGAATATTTCACCGCCAGTTCGGCGAAAGTGCCGGGGAATTCATCCAGACGTTGCAGCAGGATTTCCGCCTGAACATGCGCAAGGCTGCGCGCCTCGACATCGTCCGGCGCACATTCGAGCAGGATGTGCCGCACCGCCAGCAACGGAGCACTGTGGAAGCGCCCGCGATTGTTTTCGTAGTAACGCAGACTCGACTCCTCGTCGCACTGCGGCACTTTCACCTCACGTTCGAGCAACAAGCGAGTGGCCGCTTCTTCTTCGTTCTCGCCAGCACCGATCTCCAACGACACGCCGAGCTCAGCAATGCGTTGCTGCAACAACTCGCGGATCACCAGCGCCCGGGCGGTCAGATACACCGCCTCCTCACGGCTTTCGGCCGGGTGATATTGCAGCTCCTGGGCCATCGCTTCCGGCGTGATCGACACCTCGTTGACGCTGATGATCGGCCACTCCTGTTCACTGCTGGCGATCAACTGCGCCGGGGCGTCATCGGCCCCTGCGGGCTCAACCGGCAGCGCTTCGAACTGCGCCTCTGCGACCGGCGCCATGTCGAGAACGGCCTCCGCTTTTTTTGAAGAACCGCAGCCACCGCTGCCCCCATTACCGCCACCACATCCGCATCCACCTGACATGATTGTCTCCTCAGTACTTCTGACGAACGATTTGATAACGACGCCCCAGGTACCAGATCGGTGCGCTGATCATGTGTACGAGACGGGTGAAGGGGAACAGCACAAACAGGGTCAAACCGAGAAACACATGCAGCTTGTAGATCAGCCCGACCGGCGCGATGGCCGCCGCTGCTTCCACCGGACGCAACAACACGGTGTTCTGCGCCCAATCGGCGAGCATCACCATCACCGAGCCGTCCATGTGCGCGGTGGACGCAACGATCGTCAGCAGCCCCAGCAGCAACTGCGCCAGCAGCACCAGCAGCACCAGAATGTCCGAGGGGCTGGAAGTGGCGCGGACCCGTGGATCGGTCAGCCGCCGATTGACCAGCATCAGCAAGCCAATCAGGCACAACAGACCAAAGAAGCCACCGGACACCATCGCCAGCAACTGCTTGTTCTCAGTGCTGATCACGTGGTGATAAACCGACGCCGGGGTCAGCAGGCCGACAAAGTGTCCGGCCAGTACGAACAACACACCGATGTGGAAGAAGTTGCTCGCCACGCGCATGCCGCGCTGATTGAGCATCTGGCTCGAGCCGGCCTTCCAGGTGTACTGCGACAGATCGAAGCGCGCCCAGCTGCCAATCAGGCAAATCGCCAGGGCGACGTAGGGATAGACCCCGAACAACAACAGGTTCCATTTAGACATTGCCTACCTCCTCGGCCGGCACGACGGCCAACCCTTCATGCTGAAAATCCACCCAGTGCAACGGCACCGCGCTTTCTTCCCGGGCCTTGCCCGGTGCGCTTGGCAGTCCACTGCAACGGTCCTGCTGTTCGGCCTGGAGAAAGTCCACGGCCTCCTCTTCCCAGATCTTGTCGAGGGCTTCCAGGGAGTCGTCGCGCGGCTCCGCCGCGACCTGCTCGCGCAGGTCGGCGACCGCTTGATGCGGCTCGGCCCCGGCGATTTGCAGCAGCGCGCGGAAGCAGCTGGCATAGGCACTTTCGCGCTCTTCCAGACGCGCCGCGAGCAAGGCCAGCAAGTGCGACACATCCGCCAGGCCCTCGCGGGCCTCGATGTCTTCGCGGGTGGACAGGAACTCCAGGTACAGCGGGATGTAATCGGGCAGCTCTTTGACACCGATGGCAAAACCGGCTTCTTCGTATTGCGCCATCATGTCGACCATCGCCTGGCCACGGTCGCGGGATTCGCCATGCACATGCTCGAACAAGAGCAGCGACAGCGAGCGACCTCGACCGAACAGCGCACCGTAGTGCTCCTGCCCATCCATCAGGTCATTGGCGCAGATCAACTCCAACAATTCGAACAACGCGCCGCGTTGCTTGGGGCTGATTTCCCGTGACTGGATGATCGCTTGCTCGAGTTCGTCGCGACCGCCAATCAGTGTCTCGGTCGGGTAATCGAGCAGCAGCGAAATCACTTTGAGAATTTGCATGCTCATTCCTCCCACAACTGGACGGTTTTCAGGATGTCGCGGCGGTTGGCTTTCTTCGCACCGAACATGTTGGTGTCGGAACTGCCGCTGCAGCCGCTGCCAAAGCTGAAACCGCAACCGGAGCGCTCGGCAAAGGCGTCACTCATCGCGTCTTCACGGTGGGCGCTCGGTACCACGAAACGGTCTTCGTAATTGGCGATCGCCAGGTAGCGATACATCTCTTCGACCTGGGCCACGCTCAGGCCGACATCCGCCAGCACCTGCAGGTCCTGCACGCCGTCGACTTGCTCGGAACGTTTGTAGGCGCGCATCGCCAGCAAGCGTTTAAGCGCACGCTTGACCGGTTTTTCATCACCCGCCGTCAGCAAGTTCGCCAGGTACTTCAGGGGAATACGCAGGCTGTCGACATCCGGGATCACCCCGTTCATGCCGACGGTGCCGGCGGTCGCGGCGTTCTGGATCGGCGACAGCGGCGGTACGTACCAAACCATCGGCAAGGTGCGGTATTCCGGGTGCAGCGGCAGGGCGAGTTTCCAGTCCACGGCCATTTTGTAGACCGGCGAACGCTGAGCGGAATCGATCACCGATTGCGGTACGCCATCGGCCAGGGCCTGACGAATCACTGCCGGATCGTTCGGATCGAGGAAGATCTCCAGTTGTTTCTCGTACAGGTCCTGCTCATTGGCGGTGCTCGCCACTTCGCTGATGCGGTCGGCGTCATACAGCAGCACGCCGAGGTAGCGGATGCGCCCGACGCAAGTTTCCGCGCAAACGGTCGGCATCCCCGCTTCGATACGCGGGTAGCAGAAGATGCATTTCTCGGACTTACCGCTTTTCCAGTTGAAATAGATCTTCTTGTACGGGCAGCCGCTGATGCACATCCGCCAGCCCCGGCATTTTTCCTGGTCGATCAGGACGATGCCGTCTTCTTCTCGCTTGTAGATCGCACCGCTCGGGCACGACGCCGCGCACGTCGGGTTGAGGCAGTGCTCGCACAAACGCGGCAAATACATCATGAACGTGTTTTCGTACTCGCCGTAAATGTCCGCCTGAATCTTGTCGAAGTTCTTGTCCTTGCGACGTTTGGCGAATTCGGTGCCGAGGATTTCTTCCCAGTTCGGACCCCACTCGATTTTTTCCATGCGCTTGCCGGAGATCAGCGAACGCGGACGCGCGGTGGGCTGATGCTCGCCCAGTGGCGCGGTGTGCAAGTGCTGGTAATCGAAGTCGAACGGCTCGTAGTAGTCGTCGAGGCTCGGCAGGTCCGGGTTGGCGAAAATGTTTGCCAGCACGCGGAATTTACCGCCGATGCGCGGGTTGATCGTGCCGTTGGCATTGCGGATCCAGCCGCCCTTCCACTTGTCCTGGTTTTCCCATTCTTTCGGGTAGCCGATCCCGGGTTTCGATTCGACGTTGTTGAACCAGGCGTATTCCATGCCTTCGCGGCTGGTCCAGACGTTTTTGCAGGTGATCGAACAGGTGTGGCAACCGATGCATTTGTCCAGGTTCAGAACCATGCCGATTTGTGAGCGAATCTTCATCTCAGTTCTCCTCGATATCGGTCGGCAGGGGACGCGGCAGGTCATCGCCGGATGAACCATCGAGCCAGTCGACTTTGGACATTTTGCGTACCACGACGAATTCGTCGCGGTTGCAACCGACGGTGCCGTAATAGTTGAAACCGTAGGCCTGCTGGGCATAGCCGCCGATCATGTGGGTCGGCTTGAGCACAACGCGGGTGACCGAGTTGTGGTGGCCGCCACGGGTCTTGGTGGTTTCCGAACCGGGCACGTTCACGATCCGTTCCTGTGCGTGATACATCATCACCATGCCGTCCTTGACGCGCTGGCTGACCACCGCCCGGGCGGTCAGCGCACCGTTGACGTTGAAGCACTCGATCCAGTCGTTGTCTTCAATGCCGGCGCGTTTCGCGTCGTTTTCCGAGAGCCAGACAATCGGCCCACCGCGGCTGAGGGTCAGCATCAGCAGGTTGTCGCTGTAGGTGCTGTGAATGCCCCATTTCTGGTGCGGGGTAATCCAGTTCAGGACGATTTCGATCTCGCCGTTGCTGCGCTTGCCTTTCACCCCTTCGATGGTGCGGGTGTTGACCGGCGGGCGATAACTCATCAGTTGCTCGCCGAACGCCTGCATCCACGGGTGATCCTGGTAGAACTGCTGGCGACCGGTGATGGTGCGCCATGGGATCCCTTCGTGAACGTTGGTGTAGCCGGCGTTGTAGCTGACGTGATCGTCTTCGAGGCCCGACCAGGTCGGGCTGGAAATGATCTTGCGCGGCTGTGCCTGAATGTCGCGAAAACGAATCGCCTCGTGGGCCTTGGACAGCGCCAGGTGGCTGTGGTCGATGCCGGTGAATTCCGACAGCGCGGCCCAGGCCTTGACCGCCACCTGGCCGTTGGTTTCCGGCGCCAGGGACAGAATCACTTCAGCCGCATCGATGGCCGTGTCGATTTTTGGCCGACCCTGGCTGATACCGGCATCGCCTTCTTTGTGATTGAGTTCACCGAGGAATTTCACTTCGTCGTCGGTGTTCCAGTTGATGCCTTTGCCGCCGTTGCCGTTTTTCTCCAGCAATGGCCCGAGGGACGAGAACTGTTTGTAGATGTTCGGGTAGTCACGCTCCACCACGTGCAGATTCGGTGCGTTTTTGCCCGGCACCGGTGCCACGCCGTCGCTTTTCCAGTCGGTGCCGCCAAACGGTTGGGCCAGTTCGCCGACGCTGTCGTGCATCAGCGGGATGGTCACCAGATCCTTTTCAACGCCCAGGTGCCCTTCGGACATGCTGGAAAATGCCTTGGCGATGCCTTTGTAGATTTCCCAGTCGGAACGCGATTCCCACGCCGGGTCGATCGCTGCCGACAACGGGTGAATGAACGGGTGCATGTCCGAGGTGTTCATGTCGTCTTTTTCGTACCAGGTTGCGGTCGGCAACACGATGTCGGAATAGACGCAGGTCGAAGACATGCGGAAGTCCAGGGTGGTGACCAGGTCGAGCTTGCCGATGGCGCCCTCGTCCACCCATTCGGCTTCTTCGGGTTTGCAGTCGCCGACCTGGCCGATGTCTTCGTTCATCACTCCGTTCTTGGTGCCGAGCAGGTACTTGAGCATGTACTCGTGGCCCTTGCCCGAGGAGCCCAGCAGGTTGGAACGCCAGATGAACATGTTGCGCGGGAAGTTGACCGGGCTGTCCGGCTGCTCGCAGGAGAAGCGCAGCGAACCGTCCTGCAACGACTTGACCACGTAGTCTTTCGGTTCCATGCCGGCCGCCGCCGCGTCACGGCAAATGTGCAAAGGGTTAGTGTTGAGTTGCGGTGCGCTGGGCAACCAGCCGGCGCGTTCGGCGCGGATGTTGTAGTCCAGGGCATGCTCGGGGAATTTTGATTTATCGGCCAATGGCGAGAGCACGTCGTGCATGCTCATTTTCTCGTGACGCCATTGCGAGCTGTGGGCGTAGAAGAAGCTGGTGCCGTTCATTTGGCGAGGCGGACGGTTCCAGTCCAGGCCGAATGCCAGTGGCAGCCAGCCGCATTGCGGACGCAGTTTTTCCTGGCCGACGTAGTGCGCCCAACCGCCACCGGTCTGGCCGACACACCCGCAGAGCATGAGCATGTTGATCAGCCCGCGGTAGTTCATGTCCATGTGGTACCAGTGATTCATCGCCGCGCCGACAATGATCATCGAGCGCCCCTTGGTCTTGTCGGCGTTGTCGGCAAACTCACGGGCGATCTGGATGGCCTTCTCGCGGCTGACGCCGGTGATCTGCTCCTGCCAGGCCGGGGTGCCGGGCACCGAGGCGTCGTCGTAATCCTTGGCCACATTTTCGCCGCCGAGGCCGCGATCGATGGCCAGGTTGGCGGCCGACAGGTCGAACACGGTGGCGACCTTGGCCACGCTGCCGTCCGCCAGCACCACGCTGTGTACCGGCACGCGGCGGTATTGCACGGCATCGCCGGCCACGTGCTGGAAGTGCTCGTGGGACTCGCCGGCAAAATACGGGAACGCCACTTCGGCGACGTCATCGCCAATCAGACTCAGTTTCAGATCGATCTCACGGCCTTCGCCACCTTCACGGGGAAGGATGTTCCACTTGCCCTTCTCGCCCCAGCGATAACCGATGGAACCCTGAGGCGAAACCAGTTCGCCGCTGAAGTCGAGGGCGATGGTTTTCCATTCCGGGTTGTTTTCCTGGCCGAGGTTGTCGGTCAGGTCGCTGGCGCGCAGGAAACGGTCCGGCTGGTAACCGGCGCCCGGTGCCTTGTCGACCATTTGCTTGAGCAGCACCAGCACCGGCAAATCGGTGAAGCGCTTGGCGTAGTCAGTGAAATAAGCGCTCGGTTTGTCCAGGTGGAATTCTTTGAAGATCACATGGTTGAACGCCTGCGCCAGCGCCGCGTCAGTGCCTTGCTTAGGGTTCAGCCACAGGTCGGTGAGCTTGGCGACTTCCGAGTAGTCCGGAGTAATGGCAACGGTCTTGGTGCCCTTGTAACGGACTTCGGTAAAGAAGTGCGCATCGGGGGTGCGGGTCTGCGGGACGTTGGAACCCCAGGCGATGATGTAGTTGGAGTTGTACCAGTCGGCCGATTCCGGCACGTCGGTCTGCTCGCCCCAGACCATCGGCGAGGCCGGTGGCAAGTCGCAGTACCAATCATAGAAACTCAGGCAGGCGCCACCGATCAGCGACAGGTAACGCGAGCCTGCGGCGTAGCTGACCATCGACATGGCCGGGATCGGCGAGAAGCCGACGATCCGGTCCGGGCCGTATTGCTTGATCGTATAGACGTTGGCCGCGGCAATGATCTCGTTGACTTCCTCCCAGTTGGAGCGGATGAAGCCACCCATGCCACGCTTGCTTTTATAGGAGTCGGCCTTGGCCTTGTCCTCGACGATGCTGGCCCAGGCTTCCACTGGCGCCATGGTCTGCCGCGCATCGCGCCAGAGCTTGAGCAATGGCTTGCGGATTTTCGGGTACTTGAGCCGGTTGGCGCTGTAGATGTACCAGCTGTAACTGGCACCACGCGGACAGCCACGGGGCTCATGGTTCGGCAGATCGTTACGGGTACGCGGGTAGTCGGTCTGCTGGGTTTCCCAGGTGATCAGGCCGTTCTTGACGTAGATTTTCCACGAGCAGGAACCGGTGCAGTTCACCCCGTGGGTGGAACGCACGATCTTGTCGTACTGCCAGCGCGAACGGTAGACGTTCTCCCAGTCACGCGACTCTTTGCGGGTCTCGCCATGACCGTCGGAAAACTCGTTTTGCTTGCGGTCGAAAAACCGCAATTGATCCAGTAAATGACTCACGGTGTAGTCCTCTCAGGCTTTGTCGCGGGGTCTGTGCCCCGCCCACGCAATGGTTGGATTCGGCTCGACTCAGCAGGGTGTCGCGGCGCCTTTGCGCGCGTACCACCACCACGTCACCACGATGCAGCTCAGGTAAAAGCCGACGAACATGTAGAAGGCCATCTCCGGGCCGCCGGTCAGGGCCATCGAAGTGCCGAAGGATTTGGGAATGAAGAACGCCCCGAAGGCGCCCATGGCCGAACTGAAGCCCAGGACGGCGGCTGACTCTTTGCCGGCATTTTTCAGCGCTTGTTCGCGCACGGCGGCTGATTTTCCGGCCGAGGCTTTTTCATGCTGGGTGCGGAAGATCACCGGGATCATGCGGAAGGTGGAGCCATTGCCGACGCCGGTGGTGATAAACAGCAGCATGAACAGGCCGAGGAAGCCGTAGAAGTTGCCGCCCTGGCCACTTTCGGGAAGAAAGTGCAGAACACCGAAGACCATCACGATCATCAGCACGAAGTTCCACAAGGTGACCTTCGCACCGCCGAGCTTGTCCGCCAGCCAGCCGCCCAATGGCCGTACCAGCGCACCTACCAACGGACCGAGGAAGGCGAATTTCAAGGCAATCACGTCGGGAAAGGAGGTTTTGATCAGCAGCGGAAACGCGGCGGAAAAGCCAATGAACGAACCGAAAGTCGCCAGGTACAACCAGCACATCAGCCAGTTGTGTTTGCGTTTGAAGATCACCGCCTGTTCGCTGAACGAGGCCCGGGCACTGGACAGATCATTCATGCCAAACCAGGCCAGCACGGTCACCAGGACAATAAACGGCACCCAGATGAAGCCGGCGTTCTGCAACCACAACTGGCCACCGTCCGGCAGTGCTTGCGGCGAGCCGCCCATGAAACTGAACACACCGAAGGTAATCACCAGTGGCACACAGAACTGCATCACCGAGACGCCCAGGTTACCCAGCCCCGCGTTGAGGCCAAGGGCCGTGCCCTGCTGCGACTTGGGGTAGAAGAAACTGATGTTGGACATGCTCGACGCGAAGTTGCCGCCACCAAAACCGCAGAGCAACGCAATCAACACGAACACGCTGTAGGAGGTGCTCGGGTCCTGCACGGCGAAGCCCATCCAGATCGATGGCAGCAACAGCGACGCGGTGCTCAGGGCGGTCCAGCGACGGCCACCGAAGATCGGCACCATAAAGGAATAGAAGACCCGCAAGGTCGCCCCGGACAGCCCCGGCAACGCCGCCAGCCAGAACAGCTGGTCGGTGGTGAAGGAGAAACCGATGGCGTTCAAACGCACGATCACCGTGCTCCAGACCATCCACACCGCAAAGGCCAGCAGCAGCGCAGGAATGGAAATCCACAAGTTGCGCGTGGCGGTCTGTTTACCGCTACTTCCCCAGAACGCGGGGTCCTCGGGGCGCCAGTCATGAATGACCGGGCCTTTGTCAGGCTTTTGCAGAACGGACATGTTCTTCTCCTAGGGCAAGGCTGGAAATCGGGGAAGGTGCAAGCAGCGGCGCTTTACCCAGCACCGGGCTTTTGCGTATTTCGCTGAAGTACATCCAGGTGAGGGAGACCCAGACCACGCCGTACATCAACATGAAGCAGGAAGAGCGCACGCCGGTGAGGTCCACCAGGGCGCCGAACAGGATTGGCAACACGAAGCCGCCCAGGCCACCGGCGAGGCCGACGATGCCGGACACCGCGCCCATGTTTTTCGGGTAGTCATTGGCGATGTATTTGAAGACCGAGGCCTTGCCGAACGCGAAGGCGATGCCCATGACGAACAGCAGTACGGTGAACAGCGCGGGGTTGAGGCCGATGTGAAAATCCACCGGGCCGTTGATCGTTTGTACTTGCAGTTGGGTCTGGGGATACGAGAGCAGGAACAGGCAGATCCAGCTGATCCACAACACCCACCAGGTCACGCTTTGCGCACCCCAGCGATCCGACATCCAGCCACCGACCGCACGCAGCACGCCTCCGGGCAGGGAAAAACAGGCCGCCAGCAGCGCCGCGCTTTGCAGGCTGAAACCGTATTCCTGCACGTAGTATTTGGTCATCCACAGTGCGAGGGCGACGTAGCCACCGAAGACGATCGAGTAGTACTGGCAGTAGCGCCACACGGCCGGGTCCTTCAGCGAACTCAATTGCTCACGCAACGTGGCGCCCGAAGCGCTGCGGTGGTTTTTGTTCTCGGCGCTGAGGAACCAGAACAACAGCGCGGTGATAAATAGAATGGCGCTGAAAACTTTCGGCACCAACTGCCAACTGCCGGCAGCGATCAATGCCGGGGCCAGAAACTTGGTCACCGCGGCTCCGGCGTTACCGGCGCCGAAGATGCCCATGGCGAAGCCCTGATTCTCCTTGTCGAACCATTTGGCGACGTAGGCAATCCCCACCGAGAACGAGCCGCCGGCCAGGCCGACGAACAAGCCCAGCACCAGGAACTGCCAATAGGCGGTGGCGTGACTGATCAGGTACAGCGGCGCCACGCAGGCCAGCATCAGCAGGAAGAACACGCTGCGCCCACCAAAGCGGTCGGTCAGCAGCCCCAGTGGCAGACGCACCAGCGAACCGGTCAGCACCGGCGTCGCGGCCAGCAGGCCGAACTGGGTTTCGTTGAGCTGGAGAAGGTCCTTGATCGGCACCCCGAGCACGGCAAACATCATCCAGACCATGAAGCAGACAGTGAAGGCCAATGTGCTCATGCCCAGCACCAGGCCTTGTCGTACACGGGGTTCGGTCACAATGCTCTCCAGTCAGTTAGCCATGGCGGCAGACTAGAGAGGCCAACCCCGCAAAAACTTGACCTGCATCAACGAAGCCCATGGGGGCATAGGCCTATGCTTGCGGGGTCTACCTCTAAGGAGGTAGTACAGAAAAACCCTAAAACCGTTTGTTTATCAGTGTCTTAAGGTTTTTCGCCAAGGTTTTTTCTGACAAGGATCAGTCGACAACTCTTTAGAGGTAGCGCGCCCGGGATCGGCGGCAAAACCCTGACCTGGGGTTCCACATGCTTTGTTTTCCTGAAATTGTCCGGGACCTGCGCTGATGATGCGCTGGTTGCGCAGCTCCCTGCCCGCTCGCGCCGGGCTGGCCGTGATCCTGATCGCCGTGCTCGCCCTCGCCAGTTCGTTGAGCGCCGGACTGATCGCCTGGTTCAGCCAGGGTGATGCGGCGGCCATCAACACCGCAGGCTCTGTGCGCATGGAGACTTACCACCTGAGCTGGAAACTGGCCGCAGGGGCCACCGGCGAAGAAGTCCTCGCCATCACCGACAGCCTGCAAACCCGTCTGAACAGCCAGCCACTCAAAGCCGTGCTGGAAGATGGCCCGACCACCGCGCTGCAAATCAGCTACGGGCAAATCCAGCGACAATGGAACGAGGATTTGCGTCCGGCACTGGAGCGCGGCGATGCCGCCTATTTTCAGCTCCAGGCCCTGCCCTTCGTTGAGCAACTGAACCATTTCGTCGACCTGTTGCAGCGCCAAAGCGAACAGAAGCAAGGCTGGCAACAAGTTATCCAGGGCTTGGCGCTGTTCACCACGATGATCGTCCTGCTGCTTGGGCTTTACGAACTGCAATATGGCGTGGTCACGCCCTTGAAAGAGTTGGTGGACGCGACCCAGCGTTTTCGTCGTGGCGATTTCAAAGTGCGGGTCAACCATCAGTCCCAGGACGAATTGGGCCAATTGGCCATGAGTTTCAACGCCATGGCCGAGACGATCGAAGACTCGCATCGCACCCTTGAGAGTCAGGTCCAGCAAAAAACCCTGAACCTGCAACAAGCCAATGCTGCCCTTGAATTGCTGTACCAAAGCAGTCGAAGCCTGGCCACACGCCTGGCCAATGCCGAAGGTTTGGATGAGTTGATCCGGCGCTTCCAGCAACGCCTGCCCGGCTTGCGCCTGTCGCTGTGCCTGCAAGGTCAATTGCAGGCCCCGGCCCAACAGTTGCTCGCCCTGCATGGCGCCAACATCCGCGAAGTCTGCGCCAGCAGCGATTGCGCCACGTGCCAGAAGCACCATAAAGCCAGCCCGCAAACCTTCAGCATCAGCAACCAGGGCAGCGAGCTGGGTGAGCTCAAGGCGCATTTTGTCGATGGACACCCGACGCAAGCCTGGGAAACCCAACTGATCCAGGCCCTGGCCAACCTGATCGGCACCTCGCTCTCGCTCAAGCGCCAACGGGAACAGGATCATCGCCTATTGCTGCTCGACGAACGCACGATCATTGCCCGCGAGCTGCACGACTCACTGGCCCAGGCCCTGTCCTACATGAAGCTGCAAGTCAGCCGCCTGCAAACCCTGATGCGTCGTGGCGAACCGATCGAGACCCTGGAAAACGTCACCGCCGAACTGCGCGAAGGGTTAAACAATGCCTACCGCCAGTTACGCGAATTGCTGACCACCTTTCGCTTGCAGATTCACGATGCGGGGCTGGTGCAGGAACTCAAGGACACCGCCGAGGAGTTCTCCCGTCGCGGGGAGTTCCAGGTGCACCTGCACGTCGACGCGCTGGCCTTTCAATTATCGGCCAGCGAACAAATCCACATTCTGCAGATCACCCGCGAGGCGCTCTCCAATTGCCTGCGTCACGCCCATGCGCAAAACGCCTGGCTGCAACTGCGTCAGGACGGTGAAACCGTGAGGCTGATCGTCGAAGACGACGGGCGTGGCTTCAGCGGTAACGTCGACCAACGCGAGCACCACGGCCTGAAAATCATGGATGAGCGGGCACGCAGCTTGCGCGGTGAACTTGAAATAGTCTCCAGGGAGCCGCAAGGCACCCGCGTCCAACTGGAATTCCAACCGGAGTTTCTGGGACAAAAAACAGAAGGTAGCGCCACATGAACCCGCCCCTGCAACACACCATCCTGCTGGTCGATGACCATCCGATGATGCGTCACGGCATCCGCCAGATGCTCGAACTCGAAGATGATTTCCTGATCGTCGGTGAAGCCAGCAACGGCGAAGAAGCGCTCGGACTGATCGAGCCGCTGCAACCGGATCTGGTGTTGCTCGATAACAACATGCCAGTGATGAATGGCATTGAAACCCTGCGCCAGTTACGGGCGATGCACTACACCGGCAAGGTGCTGCTGTTTACGGTCTCGGATGCCGAAGACGATATTCGTGACGCACTGCGCCTGGATGCCGACGGCTACCTGCTCAAGGACATGGAGCCCGAGCTGTTGATTCAGTACATCCGCAATGCCTTGAACGGCCAATTGGTGATCAGCCCGGGGCTGACCCAGGTCATGGCCCAGGCACTGCGCTCACCCCAGCGCCAGACCGTGGTGGAACTGACCGAGCGTGAACGTCAGGTGCTGAAAACCATCGCCAGCGGCTTCAGCAACAAAGTCATCGGGCACAAGCTCGGCATCACTGAAGGGACGGTCAAGGTGCATGTGAAAAACCTGCTGCACAAACTCGGCTTGCGCTCGCGGGTCGAGGCCGCAGTATGGGCCATGGAACATCTGCGCAATGCCGGATGATGGGTATGCCTCTTTGGAGGTAGGCCGGCAGAGGCATAGGTCATCCGGCCGACGCTCTCTACTATGAGCGTCAGCGGAGGTACGCCATGCTGACCCACCCTTCCATCGTTTTAACGTTGCGCCGTCACCATCTGTTCAGCCAGCTACCGGAGAAAATCTTCGAGGAAGTCTGCGGCCTGGCGATGCTCAAGCGCCTGAGTTGTCACAGCACACTCATGCACCAAGGGGATCCGGCCAAGCGCTTTTTCCTGCTGGTCAGCGGCCAGATCAAGTTGTATCGGCTGACCGGCGAAGGCCAGGAGAATCTGGTGGAGATCATCCAGCCGGGCCAGACCTTTGCCGAAGCCTTACTGTTCAGCCAGGCCCGTCTCTACCCGGTCAGCGCCACGGCGCTGAAAGACAGCGTACTGGTGAGTATCGAGGGCAACCACTACCGCAATGCCCTGGAAGATCAGCCGAAAGTCTGCCTGGCGATCCTGGCGAGCATGAGCGTGCACCTGCACCTGCGTCTGCGCGACATCGACACCTTGACCATGGCCAGTGCGAGCCGCCGGGTGATCAATTTCCTGTTCCAGGAACGCAACCCGGTCAGCGGTTTGATTGTGTTGCAGGTGTCCAAACGCCTGGTGGCCTCGAAGCTGGGCATTCAGCCGGAAACCTTTTCGCGGATCTTGCACCGCCTGGTGGACAGCGGCCTGATCGCGATGGAACGCCGCAATATCAGCATCCTAGCCGAAGAGGATCTCGCGGCCTTCCAATAGTCGTAATTGACCGCCGTCAATGCGCAATGCCACCGCTCTTGCAGACTGAAGAAGTCCATCCATGGAGAGTGCTCATGCCCCGTTCAACCTTGCCGCTGATTTATGCCTGCTCAGGCTGCTCCAACGTCGCCCAACTGGCCAACACACTGGCGGTGCGCCTTGATCGCAGCGGCCTGGCGGAAATGTCCTGCATCGTCGGTGTTGGCGGGCATGTGGCGGCGCTGGTCAACAAGGCCCGCTCGGGACGGCGGATTTTTGCGCTGGACGGCTGCCCGCTGCAATGCGTCGAAAACTGCCTGAAGCAACATGGCCTGCACGCGAATGTGCACTTGATTCTTAGCCATTACGGGTTGCGTAAACGCAATGGCGAGGATTGCACGCCAGCGCAGGGGGATGAGTTGTTCGAAGAAATCAGGCAGTTGATTGCGAGTGATGCTCGCCAGCATGAAAACCGCCAGTAAACGATGGTCTGACGGCCACCGAAAATCCAACAGTGGGAGCGAGCCTGCTCGCGAAGGCGGTGTGTCAGTCAGCCTCCATGTGGATGGACTGGCCCCTTCGCGAGCAAGCTCGCTCCCACAGTTAATCTGTATGGGTCAAACCGTCGCCAACCCCTTCCCTGCCCGCTCCAGATTACGCCACAGCCACACAGGCAACACGTCGGGATCGAGGCTGTCGATCAGGTTCTTCAGCGCCAGCCCCAACTCCGTATCCCCCTCAATCACCAAACGCCTGCGAAAGAACAACGTATCCGGATCCTCCTGACGGCTGGCCAGCAATAAAAACTCGCGCCAGTTACCGCTGATGGTCACATGCGCCATGGCATGTTCGGCAATTCGCAACCCTTGACGGGTCAGCGTCAAATACCAGGACAAGCCCAAATCCGGAATCCGCAGGCACAACCAACGCCCGCGCAACACTTCAAACTCACCGTAGCGCAACGGCTCGGCAAGGCAACGATTCAACGCCTGCTGCAACGCCAGACGCTGCACCGCAAAAGGCACCCGGCGCACCAGCGGCAATAACCGGTCGGCACCTTTCAACAGCCATTTTTTTCGGTTCAACACAAGCCGACCTCCTCGATGCGCAACATGCCGGCCTGGCCATGCCAGTAACCGTTACAACCGTCGACGAACACCGGCGGTGTCTCGCCCAGGCGAACCCGTTGATAGGCGGCAATGACCTGCGCCATGCCTTGATCACGAGGGCTCAGTCGCAACAAATCAGCGCCGCAGGCCACCAACCCCGCGTAATCTGCCAGGAGATTGGTCACCTCGGCCGACATCGTCTGAATGCCGTTAATGGTGAACAGTGCTTGCCCTTCCTGACTGGTCAGCGGCAGGCCGTCGGGGTAGTTGATGCAGCAAAACTGGCAGTCGTCCTTGGGCCGGTTTTCCGCCCGCGCGGTGAAGCAGCGTGCGGAATAGGCCAACGGCAAATGCCCATAAGCAAAGACCTCGACTTCCGGGACCTCTCGACCCAGTTCCCGCACCTGATCGAGCACATCGCTAATCAGCGTCGCCGAACACTCCACCGGCGGCACCCAACGGGTCATCCCGCCGTCCAGCAGTTGCGTGAGCGTATGCCCGTTGTACACATTCAGCGCAGGACCGCCCACGAACGGCAACTTGCGCTCGGCCAGAAACTGCACCGCGCCCATGTCATTGGCTTCCACCAACAGTTGGCCGTTGTCGCAGAGCCGCCGCAGGCTAGAGAGTTCGGAGGCCGCTTCGATCAGCGTCAGGCTGGAGAGAACCAGTTGTGCCTGGCTGCATTCTTGTAACTCGCGCCCCAGCCCCAACCATTGATCCAATGAAAATGACCGGCGTTTCGAGCACACGGTTTCCCCCAGATAAATCACATCCAGAGGCAAGGCCGACATCTCGACGTAAAAGTTGCTGAGTTGCTCTTTGTCCCAATAAAACAGGACCGGTCCAAGGCTGAGCTTCATGTCGCCTCCCTCATTGCCATGATCGATGGTAAGCACCCAAAGTGGTCTGGCTGCCTTCGGACAAACCGGCCAACACCCGGCGCCATTCCTCCTTGACCCGAAAACTGCCCGGCGAGCCACGATGGGCATCCAGCGCCGCACGCCAGACACGGGTGACTTGTTCGACATACGCCGGGCTGCGTTGCCGGCCCTCGATTTTGACCGCCTCGACACCGATGGCCGTCAATTCCGGCAGCAAGTCCAGGGTGTCGAGGCTGGTGGGTTCTTCCAGCGCATGAAAGCGTTTGCCGCCGACCAGGAAACGGCCTTTGCACAGGGTCGGATAACCGGCGGGTTCCTCAGGGGTGTAACGGTCGATCAGCACTTCACTGAGCCGTGCGCTCAAGCCGTCGGCGTCTTCGCTCCAGCGCACCGCTTTGGCCGGCGAACAGACGCCACAGAGGTTCGGCGACTCACCGGTAATGTACGAAGACAGATGGCAACGCCCTTCAGCCATGATGCACAAGCTGCCGAAGCCAAAGACTTCGATGGGCACCGGGCTGCTTGCAGCGACCTGACGCACCTGCGCCAACGACAACACCCGTGGCAGTACCGCGCGACGAATTGCGTAGCGCTGCGCATAAAACTCCAGGGCCGCGGCATGGGTCGCCGAGCCCTGCACCGAGAGGTGCAGCGCCAGTTGCGGATGCCGCTGGCTGGCGTAGTTGAGTACGCCGGGGTCGGCGGCGATCAGCGCATCCACACCACAATCGGCGGCGCGATCAACCGCGCGCTGCCAGCGTTCCCAGCCCTTGGGTTGCGGGTAGGTGTTGACCGCGACATAGAGTTTTCGTTGATGCTGACGGATGTGGGCGACCGCCGCGTCGAATTGTTTGTCGTCCATGTTCAGCCCTGCAAAATGCCGGGCGTTGGTGTCATCGCGAAAACCGACATAAACGGCATCGGCGCCTTGGCGCACCGCCGCTTTTAGCGCAGGCAGGTTGCCTGCCGGGCAGACCAGTTGCATGGGTAATCCTCGTGGAAAAACGCGTCTGGACCCTCCCTCGATGCCTGTGGCACAGCGATCGAAAAAGGCGCTGCCAGTCTAGCGAGACCGGCAGGCACAGCCTTGACGGCAATCAATTGCGATCAATGCATCAGGTCGGCGAAGGACAGGAACATCACATTGTCGTGCTTGAGCACTTGCTGCTCGCACTCGATCACCGCCAGGCCATCGGCCCAGCACGCGGCGGTCAACATCGCCGAGCTTTGCTGGGGGTGCAGCTCCACGCTCAACTGACCATCAGCACCGGGTGTCAGCCGTGCCCGCAGGTACTGCCGACGTTTATTGCGCTGCAACCAATCGAACCCGGCGGGCACGGCCAGTGGCGCCGGCAACACATCGCTGACGCCCTGGGCCCTGAGCAGGAACGGGCGCACCACCACCAACGCGGTAATCAGCGCCGCCGAAGGATTGCCCGGCATGCCGATCCAGGGTTTGCCGGCGACTTCGCCGAAGGCCAGCGGCTTGCCCGGCTGAATGGCCAGCCGCCAGAAATCCAGGCTGCCGAGTTCCTCGATCGCTTGTTTGAGGTGATCTTCCTCACCCACCGAGACGCCACCGGAACTCAACAACAGGTCGCATTCCGAAGACGCCAGGCTCAAGGCATGCCGGCTGGCGGCCAACTCATCGGCCATGACGCCATAGTCATGCACCTCGACCCCCCAACCGCTCAACAACGCGGCGAGGCAGTAGCGATTGCTGTTGTAAATCTGCCCGGGCGCCAATGAATCACCCGGCTCACGCAGTTCATTGCCACTGCTGAGCAAGCACACCTGCAACGGTCGATAGACCTCGACCCGCCCGATGCCAGCGCCAGCCAGCAACCCCACTTCTTGCGCACGCAGACGTTTGCCGGCCTGGATTAACAGGTCGCCCCGGCGAACCTCCTCACCTTCTTTGCGCACGTGATCGCCAGTATTGACGGGCGGGAACCACACGCGCTCGCCCTCGATCCGGCAGCGTTCCTGAGGCACCACCGTGTCGGCGCCCGAAGGCAACGGCGCACCGGTAAAGATCTGCACTGCCTGCTGCGCGAGCAAGGGCGAGCATGCCGGATCCCCCGCGGCGATTCGTCCGCCAATCAACAACCAGCCACCCTCCGGTGGCAGGTCAGCGGCCCTGAGGGCATAACCGTCCATGGCGCTGTTGTCCCAGGCCGGCAGGTTGACGGGGGAATGAATGTCCGCCGCCAGCACCCGGCCCAAGGCTTGATCCAGGTCGATCTTTTGCGCCAGGGGCGGCGGCGGTGCCTGGTCCAGCAAACGATTGATAGCCTCGTCCACCGGCATCAAGCGACCAAGGTCACACACCTGGCCGCTCATGAGCGGGGCTCGCAGGCGTCGACGACCCGTTGCCCTTGCGGTTTCAAATGGGGGGCGAAATTGCATGGGCCGGTGCGGCTGTCCAGCTGTTCGAGCAAGATCTGGTTCCAGGCCGTTCGACACGCGCCCGGCGAACCCGGAACGCAGCACACCAGCACGCCATTGCTCATCCCCGCCAATGCCCGTGACTGCAGGCTGGACATGCCGATTTCCGCAAGGGACACCTGACGAAACAGTTCACCGAAGCCTTCCACGTGTTTGTCCAGCAACGGCAAGACCGCTTGTGGTGTGTTGTCGCGCGCGGTGAAACCGGTGCCGCCGGTCATCAATACCACCTGCACCTTGGGGTCGGCGATCCAGTGGGAAACCTTGGCGCGGATCTGATAAATGTCGTCCTTGACCAGACCACGATCGATCAATACATGCCCGGCCGTTTGCAGCAAATCCGTGAGGGTCTGCCCCGAGGTGTCAGTGTCAAAGGTGCGCGTATCGCTGATGGTCAGCACGGCAATGTTCAGGGGTTCAAACGTGCGTTGCGACAGATGGGCCATATCCAAGCCTTCCCGTAAATGAGGGTATGGGGCAAAGCCTGAACTGGAATTCCCGATGAGCCTATTCCTCCAAGGAGGTACCTCTACAGGGACATTGGTTGAGATTGGCACACCGCCTCGCGAGCAGACTCGCTCCCACACTGTCTCCCATCACTATCAAGGCGCCAGGCGGCTGCGATGCCAACCCCCATCGCGCAACCGGTAATCGAGACGGTCATGCAAGCGGTCGGCACGGCCTTGCCAGAATTCCAGCCGATCAGGCTGCAAGCAGTAGCCGCCCCAATGCTCGGGCCGCGGCACGGTCTGGCCGGCAAACCGTTGGGTGGTTTGTATCAACAGCGATTCAAGCTCGGCCCGATTGGCCAATGGTCGGCTTTGCGGTGAGGCCCAGGCGCCCAGGCGACTGTCCTGTGAGCGGGAATCGAAGTACGCATCCGACAGCGTCGGGGCGAGCCTGGACACCTGCCCCTCGATCCGCACCTGACGCTCCAGCCCCGGCCAAAAAAAGGTCATCGCTGCATATGGATTAGAAGCCAATTGCTGCCCCTTGTCGCTCTGGTAATGACCGAAAAACGTGAAGCCTTCATCACTAAAGCCCTTGAGCAGCAGGACCCGACAGTGCGGGCGACCTTCACGGTCGACGGTCGCCAACACCATGCTGTTGGCTTCGACAGGCGCGCGCTCGGTGTCGCGGGCCAGTTGCATCCACTGTCGGAACATGGCCAGCGGATCGTCCAGCGCTGCCTCGTCTTGCAGGCCAAAAAGGGTATAGTTGCGACGCATCTGTGCCAGGGAAAGAGGCATGAGGGTGATCTCCGAAAAGGTTCTGCCCAGTGTGCGAGACTCCGCGCAACAGCACCTTGATCACCATCAACACTGAGCATGCCCGGCCTTACTTGAGGCGCAAACGCCGCGCCAGTTTGTGCAGGTTGCTGGGATCGATTTCCAGGATCCGCGCGGCGCTGGCCCAGTTACTCCCGGACAGGCTCAAGGCCTGGAGAATTTTCTTGCGCTGGTAATCGTCGACCGCTTCCCCCAAGGGCTGGAACGGCGCGTCAGCCGTTTCCTCCAGAGGACTTTCGACAACCACGCCCTGCCCCCCCATGGCACTGTCGAGGTCCAGAATCTCGGGTTCCAGCGTCATGATCAGGGTGCGACTGGTGCCGCGGCTGAGCTGTTTCAACGCGGCTCGGCTGATCACGTGTTCCAGCTCGCGCACGTTGCCCGGCCAGCTGTAAGTCAGCAACGCGCGCTCGGCGGCCGGCGACAGACGCAAACCGCGCAAGCCAAGCCGCGCCCGATTCAGCTCAAGGAAGTGCCCGGCCAGCATCAACACATCGTTACCCCGCTCGCGCAACGGCGGAATCGGCACCGGATAGACCGAGAGCCGGTGATACAGATCCGCACGAAACAAGCCATCGCGGATGCTGTCCGGCAGGTGCCGGTTAGTCGCGGCGATGATGCGCACATCGACGTGCAACGGCTTGTCGGCGCCGAGGCGCTGGATCTCGCCGTTCTGCAGGGTGCGCAGCAGTTTCGCCTGCACAGCCAATGGCAATTCACCGACTTCATCGAGAAACAGCGTGCCGCCGTTGGCCGCATCGAAACGTCCGGCACGGTCACTGGTGGCACCGGAAAACGCGCCTTTGACATGGCCGAACAATTCACTTTCCGCCAGAGACTCCGGCAAAGCCGCGCAGTTGACCTGCACCAGCGGCTTATGACTGCGACGCGACAGACGATGCAAGCGCCGGGCGAACAGCTCTTTGCCGACGCCGGTCTCGCCCAGCAGCAACACCGGCAGCTCGGAATCGGCCAGTACATCCAGTTCATTGAGCAACTGGTGCAGCACTTCACTTTGCCCGAGGATTTCGCCTTCGTCCGCCGGCCTGCGTACGTCTTGAATATCGCTGCGGGACAAGCGCAGGCTGCGGTTTTCCTGTTCCAGTCGGGTGACTCGCACGGCGGCTTCGATCTGCAAGGTGCAACGCTTGAGTTCCTCCCGCGCACGGCTGTCGAAGGTCCCGGCATGCAGCGCATCGAGGGTGATCGCCCCCCAGATCCGACCTTCCACATACAGGCTCACGCCCATGCAGTCGTGCACTGGCATCGGTTCGCCGGCGTGATGGTCGAGCAAGCCGTCATAGGGATCCGGCAGCCGACTGTCGGGCTCGAACCAGGTGGGTTCGCGCGACGCCATGATTGCCGCCAGCCGCGGATGCTGAGCGATGACAAACCGGCGGCCCAACGCTTCATGCACCAGCCCCACCGTCGCGACCGGCCTGAGGCTGTCGTCATCCAGACGCAGCAATCCCACGGCGCCACTGTTGAAGTACTCGCGCAGGGTCTGGACCAAACGTTGCAACCGCACAGCATTGGGCAACTCGACAATCAGGTCGGCCGCCAGACTTTCACGCAGCATGGTAGTTATTACCCTCTATGGTTGGATTCACCCTAAAGCGTCCGGGTGTCTATCACCACAAATAAAAATTAAGCCATATTTTTCAATACGTTAAATATGGCATGCCGGATGCAATGAGCCTGGGGAACCGTTGAAATTCAAACAAGGAACCCCTGATGAGCCTGACTCTATTGGAACAAAGCCTCGGCCAACTGGCGTGCAACATTCCCGGCGCCACGCGGATTTTCCACACCCTTCAAACTGGACTTCTGTTGTGGCGGGCATAAAAGCCTGCTTGAAGCGGCCGCTGGCAAAGGCCTCGATCCGGCTCTGATTGCCGATGCGCTGCACCAGCTGCAAGACACCGGCGAAACCCAGTACGACTGGCGCAACGAACCCTCGGAGCTGTTGATCGCCCATCTTCTGGCGCGCTACCACGCACGCCATCGCGAACAACTGCCGGAACTGATTCGTCTGGCCCGCCGCGTCGAGCAGGTCCATGGTGCCCGCAGCAGTTGCCCCAACGGCCTGGCCGATCTCCTGACCGACATGCAACAAGAACTTGAAGGCCACATGCTCAAGGAAGAACAAGTGCTGTTCCCGATGCTGCAACAAGGCATCGGCCCTCAGGCCGCACCGCCGATCCAGGTGCTGCGCTTTGAACATGATCAACATGGCGAAGCATTGGAAAGGCTGCTTGCGCTGACCAACAACATCACCCCGCCGGCCGATGCCTGTAACACCTGGCGTGCCCTGTATCGCGGGCTGCTGGAGTTTCGTGATGACCTGATGCAACACATCCATCTGGAAAACAACGTGTTGTTCGTCAACGCACTTAAACCTCGCCATTGATCGATTGCTGGTCATACAAAACCAGTGACACAGCATTCGCGAGCAGGCTCGCTCCCACAGGGGAACGGTATCCCAATGTGGAAGCGAGCCGGCTCGCCAATGGCGCCATTACAGGGTTACGGGTTCTCCCGCGCGATCAACCGTGCCAATAGAACATGGCCTTGGCCAGGATCACGATCAACACCATGTGCGCG
Source organism: Pseudomonas sp. URMO17WK12:I12 (assembly GCF_000514395.1). NCBI lineage: Bacteria > Pseudomonadati > Pseudomonadota > Gammaproteobacteria > Pseudomonadales > Pseudomonadaceae > Pseudomonas > Pseudomonas sp. URMO17WK12:I12. The sequence goes on along the minus strand of NZ_AZVV01000009.1, from coordinate 115,105 downwards.
AGGATGCTGCGGCGAATCCAAGTGGCGCGGGTCGTGGTCAGGCGTGCGCTTTTCAGCCAGTACGCCAGCAGAAAGTAATGGCCGATGATGCTCAGGGCCAGGATGATCTTCAGGCTCAGCAACGTACCAAAACTGCTCGCCAGCGGCTGACTCAATACACCCCGGTGTTGCCACGCCAGGCTGATACCGGCGCCATACAACAGCAACACCACGCCATGCAGCACCTTGCGCGAACGCACTGCAATCGCTTGATCGGCGCTCGTTTGCGCGCTAACCGCCACCTGCTGGCGGGCGTTGTGCCAGATCACCACCTCGAAAAACAGCGTGCCGATGAAGGCAATCGCCGCCAGCAAGTGGGTGACCAGTAAAAAGGGATACATCACCGGCAGCCTCCATCAGTTAGCGTGCTTAGCCCGGATGGCCGTCCACTCGGGACTGCAACAGCATCGGCCCATAGCGCCAGGCGTATAGCGCAAACGCCAGCACCCAACACAGACCCGCCAGCCACAACGCCGGCAAGGGGAAAAACAGGATCAACACGACCCGGCTCAGACAGGCCAGGTTGACCAGAATGAACGCCAGGGTCATGCCCGACGGCGGCTCCAGCGCGCGGCCGGTATGCCCCAGGCTGACCCGTGCAATCATCGCCAGCACCAGGCCACCCATGGCACCAATGGTCAGGCAATGCACCGCCAGACTCGAATTGATCGGCACACCGAAATGCCACAGCGCCATCCCGAGACAGGCCACCGCCAACCAGGCATAAGCCAGGTACAACGACCACAACAACGGCACATGCCAGAGGGCGCGATCATGCCAGCGCACCAGGCGCACCAGATGCCCTGCGGCCAACACCGCGAACAACAGGCCCACCCAGAAATCGGGGACAAGCGCAGGTCCCGCGGCATAGAGCAACGCCACCAGCGGTGAGCCAATCAGCAGCAGCCAATCCAGCCACTGCCAAGGGGTAACGCCCTCGACCTTGCCGAGGCCGCGCTGGATGAAGAACGGAATGACGCGCCCACCGATCAAACCCATCATTGCCGCCACCAGCCACAGACCCGTCAACACGCCTTGACGCTGCCAGCCTTCATGACCTTCGACCAGACCATACAGGGACAACCCATCGGCCGCCGCTAACAGCAGCAACACCACCGCAATGGGGTAGTTACGTTTCTGCCGCACCTTCCACAAGGTGAATCCCATGAGCGCAGCCACCGCCAGCGGGAACGCCAGTTCCAGCACCGCGAGCACCGGCAACGGTGCATTGACCAGCCAGGCCACGCGCGCCAATAACCACAGCAGCGCCAACATGGCCAGTGGTTGCCCGCTGATGCCGGGGCGACCGGTCCAGGTCTGCACCGCCGTCAGCAGAAAGCCGGCGATGATCGCCAAGCCGAATCCGAACAGCAATTCGTGTCGATGCCAGCCCAGCCAGCCACCCGCCGGCTGCCAGCCGGAAAGCTCACCACTGAAGGCGAACAGCCAGAGTGGAATGACCAGCACCGCCAGCAGGCAGCCGGCGAGGAAAAATGGCCGAAAGGCCAAACGCAACAGCGGCGCGATAGCCATCGCTTTACGGCGGTCAAGCACTTGCATAAAGCTACTCCTTTACCTTGCTGCTGACCTGACGCCAACCCACACGCGTCAAGGCAAGTCCGGGGGCAATCATCGGGTATTGACGATTAATTGCCTTTGTCGCAGATCAAGTGTGCAAGGGCCGTGCCCTGATGTTCATTCGCCCCCTGTGGTGAGAGGACCTGCTCCCTGCGGGATGGGGTTCAGGGTAGAAATGACCATTTAAGGGTTATTTGAACCCTAAACCCCATAGTCGTTTTTACCCTCCTATCTGACAACCCCAGTAAACAACGGACTCCAGGCATGGCCCGCGTCTTGCTCAATGGTTCAGAAATCAAGGAAAACTTGATCCTTCTCGAACCCCAGGAGTCGTCATGAAAAAAGTCATCCAGCCATTGGCCTGGTTTGTGGTGCTGACCTCGGTGCTGGCGTTGGCCAGCGGTGTCTCGCTGGGCCTCGTTTGACTTGATCGCCATCCCCTCCTCAAACCTCAGGATGAATTTTTATGGTGCTTCATCGCGTCCATCACCAGATTCTGCGCAGCCATCACTTGTTCGAGCCGTTGAACGAAGAACAGCTGGATGAGTTGATGAGTACCAGCCACTTGCTGAGCATCGACAAAGGCGAACCGTTGTTCCGTCAGGGCGAGTCGGCAGACTCGTTCTATTTCGTGATTGCCGGCGCGGTGAAAATCTATCGCCTGACGCCCGACGGGCAGGAGAAAGTGTTTGAGGTCATTGGTGACCGGCAAACCTTCGCCGAAGCGATGATGCTGATGGACACCCCGAACTATGTGGCCTCGGCCGAAGCGATCTGCCCCACTCAGCTCTATCGGTTATCCAACAACACCTATATGCGCCTGCTGCAAAGTAACAGCCGACTGACCTTTGCGCTGCTCGGCAAGCTGTGCGTTCGCTTGCATCAACGGGTCAACGAAATCGAAACCCTGTCATTGAAAAACGCTACCCACCGGGTCGTGCGTTATCTGCTGACGCAACTGGTGCGCCAGCAAACCGTTGGCAGCCAATTCGAACTGCCAATGGCCAAGCAACTGATTGCCGGGCACCTGTCGATCCAGCCGGAAACCTTTTCGCGGATCATCCGTCGCCTGATCGATGAAAACATCATCACCCAGGACGGCCGCCAGATCGCCATTCTCGATCGTCTGCGCCTGGAACAGTTCGAGTGAGTGCCCTGCCCGTCTGTCTGTATTGCCAACGCGCCAACCCCGCACAAGAAACCGAGTGCCTCCAGTGCGGCATGCCCCTGCCGGTATTGGCCGCACACGCGGCGCAACGTCGGCTGCGCCGATTCACGTGGTTCTGCATCGGCCTGACGATCTTCTGCGTGACGATGTTTTTCTGGCTGCCACGCGGCAGCAGTTGATGCTGCGTGCCCCCCTCAAGGTTGGGTCAACTGGCGGTACAGCTGCGGCAATCGCAGGGGTAATTGCTCGGGCTGACGGATCAAGGTGTAGCCATTGGCGCCGAACATGTAAGGCAGGTAATCCCCGGCCTCGCGATCAATCGTGATGCAAAACGGCGTCAACCCCTGGTGCCGCGCCTCCAGCACCGCTTCGCGGGTGTCTTCAACGCCGTAACGTCCCTCGTACAAGTCCAGATCGTTCGGTTTGCCATCCGTGAGCAATAGCAACAGTTTGCTGCGGCGCTTGCTCTTGCCCAGCAGTTGGGTGGCCTGGCGGATGGCGGCGCCCATGCGCGTGTAATAACCCGGTTTGAGCCCTTGAATACGACCACGGGTGTTGTCGTCATAACGCTGGGTGAAAGACTTGAGTTCCTGCATCCGCACTTGATGACGGCGCAACGAGGAAAACCCGTACAGGGCGAAATCATCACCGAGCACCGACAGGGTCTCACCGAACAGCAGCAAGCTGTCGCGGATGACATCAATCACCCGATGCTCATCGTTCAAGTGCGCGTCGGTGGACATCGACACATCGGCCAGCAACAGGCACGCCAGGTCACGGCGTGTCTGCCGTTGTTCCATGAACAAACCGCGTTCCGCACACTGGCCATGCTCGCGTTCAACGTGAAAATCCAGCCAGGCCTGCATATCCAGTTCAGACCCTTGGGGTTGCTGGCGTAACCATTGGCGGTCATTGCGCAGGTGCTCGAACTGGCGCCGCAGACGGTGCGCCGAAGCTTTCAGCCGTGGCGGCAGTGGCTGCGCCTCGCAGTCCCGGGGCACCATCATTTGCAGATTGACGAAGGCGTCTTGCATCTGCTGTTTGCGATAGTCCCACTCCGGCAACTTGATGCCCTCGCCCAGGGGAATATCGTCGACATCGGCCGGCGGTAAATCCAGGTGCAGCTTGAGGCCGCCGCCCTTGCGCAGACGGGTGCGCGACAGGCTCAACTCGTCGAGGTCCTCGGCGACTTTGGCCGCGTCCGGGTCCTCACTGTCGTCCGACCAGCGATCCAGGTCCACGTGTTCGGTCCAGCTGAACAGGTTCTCCAGACGCACGATTAACAACCCGCCATCGCGGGTGCTTTCATCGATCCGCTTGGCGCGTTTGCTTGCGCCCTTTTGCTCACCGGGCGGGGTCGTCAACGATTCTTCGGACTCCTCCCCCAGGTCGGCAGCCTGCGGGCTCGCGAGGTTTTGCGGCGGGTACAACCACAGCGGCAACGGCCACGCGGCCCGTTCGCTGCGGGGAAAATGTTCGACACTGCCGGGCTCGCGCAGCGCCTGGCATAACGCCCGTTCCAGGGCCGCTTCGCCACGACTCAATGTGGCCGGATCCGGGCGCAATTGCAGGTGAGCATCGACCAGGCGTTTGTACCGGGTACGCAACGCGGGATAACGCCGTAACAGCAGTTGCGTCCAGCGTTGATTGTCCCGGCCCCAGTGCCGCATTTGGCCGGCCTGTGCCGCCAGCAAGGCGAGCCAACGATAGAGTTCCTCGTTCAGTGCGATTTCGGGAAACACTGCGAGGCTCGACGGCAGACGAAGGTTGCTCGCGTCGCACCACGCCAGGGGCACTTGCTTGCAGGTACCGGCGATCTGCTGCAGCACATTGCGCCGCAACAGCAGATCGCGGTCACTGGCGGCTTCGACACCGATGCCACTGGCGCCGCCCATGGCGCGAAACAGCAGCGCCAGCGGACGTTGCTGGCTGGCCAGTTCGACGCGTGCCTCGGGGAAGTCCGGGCTGGCGCGCCGGGTGATGAAGCGATGCCAGACGCTGCCGACCCACTCTTCCAGTTCGACGGTAAAGGCCATGATCATTGCCCTTTTTTGTAAAGCAAAAAAACGGCCCGCTGTATCAGCCGGGCCGACCTTTTCTAGCCGTGCCAGCGGCTCATGAAGGCACCACGGCCGCCGGGGCGCGCAACGCTGCGCGGCCACGTTGCTTGAAGCTGAACAGGTAACAGAGCAGTCCCGCAAGGAAACCAAGACCGGCGCCAAAACGGGCCCAGAACAGCACCTGCAGATGTTCGACCGTGGCCATGAAGGGCAACGCGACACCATCGACCTGCCAGCGTTGCAGGTAAACCTGAACGACACCGGCTGCGGTGAGGAACAGCGTGATCATCACCATCGACAGGGTCATCAACCAGAAGCCCCAGATTTCGAAGGTCTGCGAGCGCTCATCGCCTGCTTCACCCAACCCGCGCAGTCGTGGCATGGCGTAGCTGATCAAGGTCATCACGATCATCGCGTAAGCACCGTAGAAAGCCAGGTGGCCGTGCGCCGCCGTCAGTTGCGAACCGTGGGTGTAGAAGTTGACCGGTGCCAGGGTATGTAAAAAGCCCCAGACGCCAGCACCGAAGAACGCTGTGACGACGGTTCCCTTGGCCCACAGGGTGGCGGCGCGGTTCGGGTGTTGCCGGCGGCGGTTCTTCACCATGCTGAAGGCGAAGATCACCATGGCCAGGAACGGCAGCGGTTCGAGTGCCGAGAAAATTGAACCGACCCACAACCAGACCTCAGGCGCACCAATCCAGAAGAAGTGGTGACCGGTGCCGATGATCCCGGTAATCAGCGCCATGGCGATGATCACATACAGCCATTTCTCCACGACTTCCCGGTCTACCCCGGTGATCTTGATCAGGACGAACGCGAGCATCGAACCCATGATCAGTTCCCACACGCCTTCCACCCAAAGATGCACCACCCACCACCAGTAGAACTTGTCGCGGGCCAGGTTGCCGGGGTTATAGAAGGAGAACAGGAAGAACACCGCGAGCCCGATCAACCCGGTCATCATCACCATGCTGACGGTGGTCTTGCGACCTTTGAGCAGGGTCATGCCGATGTTGTAGAGGAAGCCCAGGCACACCACCACAATGCCCATCTTGGTGATGGTCGGTTGCTCCAGGAACTCCCGGCCCATGGTCGGCAGCAGTTCGTTGTGGGTCAGCCTGGCCAGGCCGGCATACGGCACCAGCAGATAGCCCAGGATCGTCAGCACACCCGCGGCGGCGAATACCCAGAACAGAATGATCGCCAGTTTAGGGCTGTGCAGTTCGCGATCGGCCTCTTCCGGAATCAGGTAGTAGGCGGCGCCCATGAAGCCGAACAGCAGCCAGACGATCAGCAGGTTGGTGTGCACCATCCGCGCCACGTTGAAGGGGATGATCGGGAACAGAAAGTCCCCTATCACGTATTGCAGACCCATGATCAAACCGAACAACACCTGACCGAGAAACAGGATCAGGGCGAACACGAAGTACGGTTTGGCCACGGCTTGCGAGGCGAATTTCAGATGTGGATTGGCAACGCTCATCGCTTAGCCCTCCTTGTTTGGCGGCCAGCCATTGGTGTTGATGTTCGAGCTCCATTTGAGGAACTCGGCGATGTCATCCACCTCCTGCTCGCTCAACTTGAACTGCGGCATCGCTCGCCGGCCCGGTACGCCCAGGGGCTGCATTTTCATCCAGGCATGCAGAAAGGGTTTGAAGCCCGCCTCCCCGCCGCGTCGCTGGAACACGTTGCCCAGCTCTGGCGCAAAGTAGGCGCCCTCGCCCAACAGTGTGTGGCAGCCGATGCAGTTGTTTTGCTCCCAGACCAACTTGCCACGCACCACAGATTCGGTGAGTTGCGCCTCATTACTGCGGGCTGGAAAGGTCTGTTCCGTGTGATAGGTCAAGGCCAGGAATATCAGGAAGAAGAAGATGCTTCCCCCGAAATAGATGTTCCTGGCCATGCCTTTGGTGAAGGTCTCTGACATGGTCGCTTCCTCTTTGCTTGGCCCGTCCATGATAGGAAGCGAAGGGTTGAAACCTGCTTGATGGCGATCAAGAAAGTCAGATGGTTTTGGTCGGGTATTACACTTGAGCCCTACTCGGTCCCTGTAGCAGCTGGCGAAGCCTGCTGCTACAGGGATTGGTTAACGGAACGACATCAGTGTCATCCCGATCACCGTCGCCAACACCAACGCCCAGCTCAACATCAACCGCCGCCACAGTCGCGGCGCGTGGCGCATCTCCATGAAGCCGTCGGTGATCAGCCAGGCCTTGCCGACCGCCACCAGCAAGATGGCCATCGACAGCAGCGACGTCGCGCCAACGTGCGCCAGGACGACAGTGCACACACTTAACGTGGCAAGCGCCGCCCAACAGACGAGCAATACCCTGGAAACAGACATGAAAACCTCGTCAACTCAGCACGTAGACCAGCGGAAACAGCATGACCCAGATCAGATCGACCATGTGCCAATAGAGCACGCCGGATTCAAAACCGCTGCGCTTGCTGGCGTCATACAAGCCACGGCGACAGCGCTCCGCGAGCCACCCGAGAATGACCATGCCGAGCAGTACGTGGAGAAAATGAAAACCGGTGAGGATCCAGTAGAGGGTGAAAAAGGTGTTGTGCTCCATGCCCAGCCCCGAGGCGAGCAAGTGCCGGTATTCCGTGAGTTTCAGCACCACGTAAACACTGGCGACGAGTAACGCCATCAGCAGGAAGACCGCACTGTGACGCGGCCGCGAGCGCCTGACTTGCGCTTGCGCCAGCGCGGCGAACAGCCCCGCAGTGAGCAGGCTCAGGGTCATCGCCAACCCGGTTGAGGTGTTCAGCAACAGGCGGCTTTCACTGAACATCTGCGGCTTGATCGCTTGGGTCACGGCGAACGCCAGGATCAGGATGGCGAACACCGACAGCTCGGCCAGAATGAAAAACCACATCGCCAGATCGCCCGGCAAGTGACGGCGCAAGACGCCCGTGGACTCAGCCGAAGTGGACATCAACCACGTCCATCAGCGCGGCAACGGTCAACGGATCGTCGCTCAGCGGCTCGGCCAGGCAGGCCATGCAGGCCTCACGCGGGCTCATGCCGGAGCGGATCATGCGCGCGGTAAAAATCAGCAGCCGCGTTGAGGCGACCTCTTCCAGATCATGTTGATCGAGCCGGCGCAGCGCCTGGCCCAACCGCACCACTTGCGCCGCCAGCGCGTTGTCCACCTGGGCTTCCCGGGCCACGATACGTTCCTCGTCGGCCACCGGTGGATAGCCGAAACGCATCGCCACGAAACGCTGGCGGGTGCTGGGTTTCATGCCTTTGAGCAGGTTCTGGTAACCGGGGTTGTAGGAGACCACCAGCATGAAGGACGGCGGCGCCTTCAGCACTTCGCCGGTGCGTTCCAGGAACAGTTCACGACGATCATCGGCCAATGGATGCAACACCACCACGGTGTCCTGACGCGCCTCGACCACTTCGTCGAGGTAACAGATGCCGCCTTCACGCACCGCGCGGGTCAGCGGCCCGTCCTGCCACCAGGTGCCCTGGGCACCGATCAGGTGGCGGCCGATCAGGTCGGCCGCGCTCAGATCGTCATGGCAAGCCACGGTGTACAGCGGCAGTTTCAGCCGATGGGCCATGTGCTGGACGAAACGGGTTTTGCCGCAGCCCGTCGGCCCCTTGATCAGTACTGGCATGCCGTGACGCCAGGCTTGTTCGAACAGCACCTCCTCATTATTGAGCGGTTGGTAGAAGGGTTCGGTCGGGTGTTCGCAAGGCTGGATACGGTCCATGGGCTGCCTGTTCCAAAAGCGGATTCAAGGAACACGCTACGGTCCCCTGCGACAACCTGGCAAGTGAGATGGCCGACAAACTTGATCGTCGTCAAGCGAACAATGGCCTGCTCGGGCATAGCCTTGCACGGCACTGAGAACCTGCGTTCTGCGCTGCCGTTTCAGCACATCGCAAAGGTCTTGCCTGAGGAGAAATGGAATGCTGATCAGCAACAGAAAAATGTTTGCCCTGACCCTCGCCACATTGTGTTCGTCATTGGCCCTGGCGGTGAGTCATGCCGCCAGCTCTGACGAGCCCGCCGCCGCTGCGGCCAATCCGCCCATGGTCAAAACCGCCGGCGCTCCCGACATGAGCCAGGCCGAGTTCGACTCATCCAAGGACATCTACTTCCAGCGCTGCGCAGGCTGCCACGGCGTTTTGCGCAAAGGGGCCACGGGCAAACCGCTGACGCCGGACATTACCCAGAACCGCGGGCAGCCGTACCTGGAGGCCTTGATTACCTATGGGTCGCCGGCGGGCATGCCGAACTGGGGGACGTCCAATGCGCTGACCAAGGATCAGATCACAGTCATGGCCAAGTTCATTCAGCACACGCCGCCGACGCCACCGGAATGGGGCATGGCCGAGACGCTGAAAACCTGGAAAGTGTTGGTCAAACCCGAAGATCGTCCGAAGAAGCAGCTGAGCAAACTCAACCTGCCGAACCTGTTTTCGGTGACGTTGCGCGATGACGGCAAGATCGCCCTGATCGACGGTGACAGTAAGAAGATCGTCAAGCTGATAGAGACCGGTTACGCGGTGCACATCTCGCGCATTTCTGCTTCGGGTCGCTATCTGTTGGTGATTGGCCGAGACGCCCGGATCGACATGATCGACCTCTGGCCGGTGGAGCCGACCAAGGTCGCCGAAGTCAAAGTGGGCATCGAGGCACGCTCGGTCGAGACCTCAAAGTTCAAAGGCTACGAAGACAAATACACCATCGCCGGCTCTTATTGGCCGCCGCAATTCACCATCATGGATGGCGAAACCCTGGAGCCGAAGCAGATCGTTTCGACCCGCGGCATGACCGTCGACAAACAGGAATACCACCCGGAGCCTCGGGTCGCGGCGATCATCGCCTCCCACGAATGGCCGGAGTTCATCGTCAACGTCAAGGAAACCGGCAAGGTGATGCTGGTCAATTACCAGGACATCAAAAACCTCACGGTCACCTACATCGATGCTGCGCCCTTCCTGCATGACGGCGGTTGGGACAGCACACACCGCTACTTCATGACCGCCGCCAACAACTCCAACAAGGTCGCCGTGATCGACTCCAAGGAGCGCAAGTTGACCGCGCTGGTGGACGTCGGCAAAACCCCGCACCCGGGTCGCGGCGCCAACTTCAACCACCCGACCTATGGCCCGGTCTGGGCCACCAGCCATCTGGGTGATGACGGTATCTCGCTGATCGGCACCGACCCGACCAAACACCCGCAATACGCCTGGAAGCAGGTCGCCTCGCTCAAGGGACAGGGCGGCGGATCGCTGTTTATCAAAACCCACCCCGACTCTCGTCACCTGTACGTCGACACCACCCTCAACCCGGACGCCAGGCTCAGCCAGTCGGTGGCGGTGTTCGACATCGACAAACTCGACGCTGGCTACACCGTGCTGCCCATCGCTGAATATGCGGGCATCAAGCAAGGCGCCATGCGCGTCGTGCAACCGGAATACAACAAGGCCGGCGATGAGGTCTGGTTCTCCGTGTGGAGTGGCCAGGCAGACGAGTCGGCGCTGGTGGTGATCGACGACAAAACACTGAAGCTCAAGTCAGTCATCAAGGACAAACGACTGATCACACCCACCGGGAAGTTCAACGTCTACAACACCCAACACGACATCTATTGAGCTCCATCAATGCAAGGAAACACCATGAAAAATACTCTGTTTTCACTGTTCGCCCTGACCGCTGCGCTGAGTGTGCAACCGGTCATGGCCCAAGACGCGCTGGAGCTGTTCAAGAGCAAACCCTGCGCAGCCTGTCATTCCATCGACACCAAGATTGTCGGCCCTGCGCTCAAGGATGTAGCAGCCAAGAACGCTGGCGTACCCGGAGCCGTGGACACCCTCGCGAGCCACATCAAGAACGGTACACAAGGCAACTGGGGGCCGATGCCCATGCCGGCCAACCCGGTGACTGAAGAAGAAGCGAAAATTCTCGCGACTTGGGTACTGACACTCAAATAACCGCCTGGAGGGCGTCTTGATGGTGTATCGACACGCTGTGATGCTGACGGCCCTCCTCCTCATTTGCGCAACCGCGGTTGCGGCGCCGGACGCCCAGCGTCAGGCACAACTCGAACACTTGCTGACCCAGGACTGCGGCGCCTGCCATGGACTGCACCTGACTGGCGGGCTAGGCCCCGAACTGACGCGCGCAGCGCTGGCCGGCAAGTCCAGAGACAGCCTGATTACCACCGTCGCCCAAGGCCGGCCCGGCACCGCGATGCCCGGTTGGGCTCCGCTGCTCAGCCCCGGCGACATCCGATGGCTGGTCGATCTACTTCTCCAGGGATATCCCGCACCATGATCCGTTCAATCCTGCTGTCAGCGGCGACCGGGCTGTTGTTGTCCGCTTGCGTTCAGCCACCATTGCGTGGCACCGGCGACTTGGGCCTGGTCGTGGAGCGCGCCACCGCAAGCGTACAAATCATCGAAAGCGACACCCACACCGCGCTGGCCCGACTCGAGGGTTTTGGCGACCTGTCCCATGCCTCGGTGGTGTTCTCCCGTGACCAGCGCTATGCCTATGTGTTCGGGCGCGACGGCGGGTTGAGCAAAATCGATTTGCTGACCCGGCGTATCGACCATCGCGTCATCCAGGGCGGCAACAGCATTGGTGGCGCCATCAGTCAGGACGGCAAGCTGATCGCCGTGTCCAACTACGTGCCCGGCGGGGTCAAGGTGTTCGATGCCGACACCCTGCAACTGGTGGCCGATATTCCAGCTACGCCCCTGGTCGATGGCAGCAAACGCTCACGGGTGGTCGGGCTGGTCGACGCGCCGGGGCAACGTTTTGTCTTCAGCCTGTTCGATACCGGCGAGATCTGGACCGCCGATTTCAGTCAGGGCAGCACGCCGCAGATCAGCCGCTTCACCGGTATCGGCCAGCAACCCTATGACGCCCTGATTACCCCCGATGGGCGCTACTACATGGCCGGCCTGTTCGGTGAAGACGGCATGGCCCAACTCGACCTCTGGCACCCGGAGCGCGGCGTGCAGCGTGTACTCGGCGACTACGGACGCGGCCAGGCGAAACTCCCGGTCTACAAGATGCCGCACCTGGAAGGCTGGGCTGTCGCTGACAACCAGGCCTTCGTGCCCGCCGTCGGCCGGCATCAAGTGTTGGTGATGGATTCACGCACCTGGCAGCAGACCGCTGTGATTCCGGTGGCCGGCCAACCGGTGTTCGTCACGTCGCGCCCGGACGGTCGGCAGCTGTGGGTCAACTTCGCCTACCCGGACAACGATCGGGTTCAGGTTATCGACACCGAAACCCACGCTGTGGTCGCCGACCTGCGCCCCGGGCCAGCGGTGCTGCACATGGAATTCACCGCACGCGGCGACCAATTGTGGCTTTCATTACGCGACGGTGATCAGGTCCAGGTCTGGGATCCGTACCGTCTGCAGCTGCTGAGCACCCTGCCCGCCAGCGCACCGAGCGGCATCTTCTTCAGCAGTCGCGCGCAGAAAATGGGGTATTGAAATGGACCTTGAACGACTCAGCCGCCAACTCATCGACCGCTTCCAGCACGGCATGCCACTGTGCCCGTCACCGTACAAAGAGATGGCAAGAATTCTCGGCTGCCGCGAATCCCAGGTGATGGCCTGCCTGGAAGAAATGGATCAGGCCGGCACCCTTTCACGCATCGGCCCGGTGTTTGAACACAGCCGTGCCGGGGCCAGCACCCTCGCCGCCCTCGCCGTGCCCGCCGAACACCTGCAACAGGTGGCCGAGCGCGTCAGTCAGTACCCGGAGGTCAATCACAACTACGCACGGGAGCATTTTTACAACCTGTGGTTTGTGTTGACCGGCCCTGATCGCCAACACATCGACCACGTGCTCAAAGCGCTTGAGAACGACACCGGCCTCATGCCGCTGGACCTGCCGATGTTGACCGCCTATTGCATCGACCTGGGCTTTGCCCTGGGAGAACACCCATGAAGCCAGGTTTGAGCCCGCAACAAGCGCTGGCGCTGCGACGACACCTCGAGGGCGGGTTGCCGCTGGTGCCGCGCCCCTATCAGGCCCTCGCCGAACGGATAAACACCGACGAAAACCAGGTACTCGAACAAATGCGCGAATGGAGCGAGCAAGGGCTTTTTCGCCGTATCGGCCTGGTGCTGCACCATCGAGCGCTGGGCTTTACCGCCAACGCCATGCTGGTGCTGGATATTCCCGATGCGCTGATCGACGAAGTCGGCCAGCGCCTGGGGCGAGCCCCCGGCATTAACCTCTGCTATCAACGGCCCCGGCGTTTACCGCAATGGCGGTTCAACCTGTTTTGCATGGTGCACGGGCGGCAACGTGATCAGGTGGAGGCGCACATCCAGGCGCTGCTGGAAGAACATTTGCTCAGCGACTTGCCCCACCAACTGCTGTTCAGCACCCAGGTTTTCAAGCAGTGCGGCGGCCGTTTTGCGCCCTCGCGCACCGGAGCACCGACCCATGGATGACCTCGACCGCCGGCTGATCAACCGTTTGCAATTGGGCTTGCCGCTGGTGCGCCACCCCTGGCGAGTATTGGCGGCCGAACTGCAGAGCAGCAGCACTGAACTGCTCGACCGATTGCACACCCTGCTCGCTGATGGCGTGCTCACACGCTTCGGCCCGATGTTCGACATTGAACGGCTGGGCGGCGCCTTCACCCTCGCCGCGTTGGCGGTGCCGGAAGAACGTTTCGATGACGTCGCCGAACAGCTCAATGGCCTGCCGGAAGTGGCGCACAACTACCGACGCGAACACGCCTGGAACATGTGGTTCGTACTTGGCTGCGCGACCGAAGAAGGCATCGCCGAGACACTGCAGCGCATCGAAACCCTGACCGGCCTGTCCCTGCTCAACCTGCCTAAAGAGGAGACCTACCATGTCGGTCTGTATTTCCCGGTCTGAAGACACCCTCGCCCAGCGTCTGATTGCGTTGACCCAGGCCGGTCTGCCGTTGCTGGATGACCCGTGGGCGTGGCTCGCCGAACAATTGGAATTAAGCATCGAATCCACCCTGGACCTGCTTAAGCGCTTGCAGGCCGAGGGCGCGATTCGGCGCATTGCCGCCGTACCCAATCACTACCGACTGGGCTATCGCCACAACGGCATGACGGTCTGGGATGTGCGAGACACCGACATACCGCGCCTCGGCGCACTGATCGGCGCGCAGCCTTTCGTCAGCCACTGCTATCGCCGCCCGCGCCGAACCGGATGGCGCTACAACCTGTTCGCCATGGTGCATGGCCGCAGCCGCGATGAGATCAACAGCTACCGCGAGCACCTGCGCTACTTGTTGGGCGAGGCCTGTGTTGCCGACGAGATGCTGGTGAGCAGCCGCATCCTGAAGAAAACCGGCTTGCGCTTGCCACCCGTTTTACGCTGAACACGCCCCGACTCAAGGAGAGTTGCATGTTGAGGATCAGCCAATACCTGCGTGCGCTGGCCGGCCAGGCGCCTGCGCCCAGAACCAGCCCACCGGGCACTCACCGTCCGCCCGTGGTTATCTGGAACCTGCTCAGGCGCTGCAACCTGACCTGCAAACACTGCTACGCCACCTCGGCCGACAGTGTTTTTCGCGACGAACTGGATACCGCCGCCGCGCTGACCGTGATCGACGACCTGCACGATGCCGGGGTGAAGGTGCTGATTCTTTCCGGCGGCGAGCCGCTGTTGCGCGAGGATCTGTTTGTGCTCAGCGCCTACGCCCGGGCCAAAGGTTTCTATGTGGCCTTGTCCACCAACGGCACGCTGATCGATGAGCACAACATCGAACAGATCAGCGCAGCGAATTTCGATTACGTCGGCATCAGCATCGATGGACTGGAAGCCACCCATGACGCCTTCCGCCAACTCAAAGGCAGCTTCGTCCGTTCCATGCGGGCGATCCGGCTCTGTCGCGAACAAGGCATTCGCGTCGGCCTGCGTACCACCCTGACCCAGGAAAACCATCGGCAATTGCCCCAATTACTGGCGCTGATGCGCGAGTACAACGTGCAAAAGTTTTACCTGTCACACCTCAACTACAGCGGTCGCGGTAAACGCAGTCGCCAACTCGACGCGCACCAGCAAATGAGCCGCGAGGCGATGACGTTGATCTTTGAGCGCGCTTGGGCAGACATCCAACAGGGTCTCGACACTGATTTTGTCAGCGGCAACAACGATGCCGACGCCATTCTGCTGCTGCTATGGGTAAGCCGGGGCCTACCCGAACATTACCCGCGCCTGGAAAACATGCTCCGCGCCTGGGGCGGTAACGCGTCGGGCAGCGGCATCGCCAACATCGACAACACCGGCGAAGTGCACCCGGACACCTACTGGTGGCAGCACTCGGTAGGCAATGTCCGGCGCACGCCGTTCCGCACGTTGTGGCTGGATCAGCCGGATGCCCTGCTATCGCGCCTGCGCGAACATCCCCGTGCCGTCGGCGGCCGTTGCGCGCAATGCCGCTGGTTGCCCATCTGCAACGGCAACACCCGCACCCGCGCCTGGGCCGAGGGTGATTTGTGGGGCCAGGACCCCGGCTGCCACCTCAGCGATGACGAAATCGGTGTTACGCCGTCAACGAACATCCCTTGCATTACCCACTGAATAGCCCGTCCGGCCAACCACCTGACAAAGGCTGGGGCCGGCCAACCTGATGAAGCACCAAGGACGCCCCATGCCTCCATCGATTGCGATACCGGCCACACTTGAGTCCCCGTTCAGACCCGGTGAAGTCGCCCTGGTCGGCGCCGGCCCCGGCGACCCACGCCTGCTGACCCTGCGCGCCTGGAGCCTGTTGATGCAGGCCGACGCCGTGGTGTACGACCGGCTGATCAGCCCCGAGCTGCTGACTCTGATTCCCCTCGCCTGCGCCCGTCATTACGTCGGCAAGGCCAGCGGTTGCCACAGCCTGCCCCAGGAACAGATCAACGAACTGCTGGCCGACCTCGCCCACCAAGGGCAACGCGTGATCCGGCTCAAGGGAGGCGACCCCTTCATCTTTGGTCGCGGCGCCGAGGAGCTGGAGTATCTACTGCAACGCGGTGTCGACTGCCAGGTGGTACCGGGCATTACCGCCGCTTCCGGTTGCAGCGCTTACGCGGGAATCCCCTTGACCCACCGCGACCTGGTCAACTCCTGCCGGTTCATCACTGGCCATTTGCAACGCGATGGCGAGTTGTCGTTGCCCTGGAGCAGCCTCGCCGACAGTAGCCAGACGCTGGTGTTTTACATGGGCTTGTCGAACCTGGGGATCATCGCTCAACGCTTGATCGAAGCCGGGCTGTCGGCCGACACACCGGCGGCGCTGATCAGCAACGGCACCCGACCCGACCAGCACGTCGCCCGCGGCAAGCTGCACCAATTGCCGACCCTCGCGCTGGATTGTCCACCGGGTATTCCGACACTGACGGTAATCGGCTCAGTGGTCGATCTGTTTGGCGCAGAACAGCTGGAATACCCGGCGCGACTCTACCCGACCCAAGCCCTGCTACGTCGCGCCAAGGTGGCGATATGAGGCGCATGGTCCTTGCTCACCTGTTAGGGGTCAGTGCGGCCCAGGCCGGCGCAGCAGTGCCGGCACTTGAACACGCGGAGCAACTCTATCAGCAGCATTGCCAGAGCTGTCACGGCATCAACCGTCTCGGCGGCGCAGGGCCGGCGTTGTTGCCTGAGAGCCTCAGCCGGATCAAACCCAATGAAATTCGCAGCGTGATCCAGAATGGCCGCCCCGCGAGCCAGATGGCCGGCTATGCCAACGTGTTCAGCCCCGCGCAGGTCGACGCGCTGGTGGATTACCTTCAGCAACCGCCCGCCACGGCGCCCACCTGGAGCAATGACGATATTCTCGACAGTCACTCGCTGCTCGCGGACCTCAGCAAACTGCCCTCCACGCCCCAGCACGGCGCCGACCCGCTGAACCTGTTCGTGGTGGTGGAAGCCGGCGACCATCACATCGACATCCTCGACGGTGACCGCTTTGAGGTGCTCGCGCGGTTCGCTTCGCACTTCGCCGTGCACGGCGGACCGAAGTTCTCGCCCGACGGGCGCTTCGTCTACTTCGCCTCCCGTGACGGCTGGATCAGTCTGTATGACTTGCACAACCTGAAGCTGATCGCCGAGGTCCGCGCCGGCCTTAACACCCGCAATCTGGCGGTGAGCAAGGATGGACGCTGGGTGCTGGTGGGCAACTATTTGCCCGGCAACCTGGTGGTGCTTGATGCCCGCGATCTGTCGCTGGTAAAAACCATCCCGACCATCGGTCAGAACGGTACCGCGTCACGGGTCAGCGCGGTTTACTCCGCCCCGCCGCGCGACAGTTTCATCGTCGCACTCAAGGACGTGAAGGAAGTCTGGGAGCTGTCCTGGGCGGGCACACCGGATTTCGAACCCCGGCGGATTCCTGCCGGGGATTTTCTCGATGATTTTTCCTTTTCGCCGGACTACAAACAGCTGCTGGCCACGTCGCGCAAGGCCCAGGGCGGTCAGGTGATCGACCTCGACAGTGGCCAGGTGGTCACCGACCTACCGCTGCCGGGCATGCCGCATTTGGGCTCGGGGACCTATTGGAAACGTAACGGCGAGTGGGTGTTCGCCACGCCGAATATCAGCAAGGGGCTGATCTCGGTCATCGACTTCAAGACCTGGAAACTGATCAAGGAAATCCCGACCTTGGGGCCGGGATTTTTCATGCGCAGTCATGTCAACTCGCGGTATGTCTGGACCGACGTGTTCTTCGGGCCCGATAACGATGCAATCCACTTGATCGACAAACAGACGCTGGAGATTGCCCACACCTTGCGTCCGATGCCCGGAAAAACTGCCGCTCACGTTGAGTTCACCCACGACGGCCGCTACCTGTTGCTGAGCATTTGGGCCACCGATGGCGCGCTGATCGTCTACGACAGCAACACCCTCCAGGAGATCAAACGCATTCCGATGAACAAGCCTTCGGGCAAGTACAACGTGGGGAACAAGATTGAGTTTGCCGAGGGGACTTCGCATTAGGCCTTGTGCCCCAATACCGAAATATACATCGCACTTGTGGCGAGGGAGCTTGCTCCCGCTGGGGCGCGCAGCGTCCCTACAAACCGTCACTGGGTACATTCAGATTAAACGCAGGCGCTGGTTTTACGACTGCTACGCAGCCGAGCGGGAGCAAGCTCCCTCGCCACAGGTTTGTCTTCGCCCTTTAACCCAAGGTGTAACCGTTATCAACCTTCCAGTCCTGGCCGTAAACACCCCGAGCCCCCTGCGACAGCTGAAAAACAATCACATTGGCCACCGCCGCCGCATCAAGAAAATGCCCCGGCAACAGACGTTTACCAAGCGTGTCGGCAACATCGTCAAGTTCCCCCTCGCTCAACCCCAGGTTGTCCCACATCGAGGTGGCGGTTGGTCCCGGCGAGACCAGATTGATGCGCACATCAAAACTGGCGAACTCCACCGCCAGCGTGCGTGCCTGAGCCGCCAGAGCAGCCTTGCTGGCAATGCACGCAGCCAACCCCGGAAAGCTCGAACCGGTCAGGAAGCTCCCGACAAACACCACCGAAGCCGGGTTCGCCAATTCACCCCGCAACGCCGCCAGGGTGTTCAACGCCCCGGCGCCGTTGACCGCCCACTGACGCTGGAAGGCCTGCATATCCAGGCTGTCGGCCATCTCGGCGACACCCGCGTTAGGCACCAAATAGTCCACGGGGCCCATCGCCGCAGCGCGCTCGGCCAGTTCACTCAGGTCGTGCTGACTCGTGACGTCCCCGGAAAACCACTGCAACCGCTCGCCGTAGATCTGCTGCAAGGCCGGCAATTCACCGAGGCTCCGTGACATCGCCAGCACCTTGACGCCACGGGGTAACAGGGCGGCGCACAGCGCCAGGCCGATCCCGGAGCTGGCACCCGTGACCACCGCCAAACGATCTTGAAACTCGGTTTTCATCATGTTCTCCTGGGCATCACGGATGCCAGCACTGGGGACGTAGCGAGCCCTATCTTTGAGCAGGAGACGAAAAAACGACTTGACGGCGATCAGGCTTTTCAAACGATGTTAGTGTTGCTGCAGCAGCGCCGGAGTGATCTCGCTGAAGCGCAGCAAGCGACCGCCCTGTTCAGCGGCAAGCTTTTCAGCGGCCTCGCGACTTGAGAACGACGCCAGCACCACGCCCATGGCACCTTTGAGTTGGGTGCCGACCACGTAAAACGCATCTTTGGCATCGATCAGGTGGGCGTCATCCGGCGCGTTCCACGGGCTGCGGCCCATGTCATGGACATACAGTTTTGCATCGCCATGATGATTTTCCGGCTGCAACCACCAGCCGATCATTTCCGCCGTGGAGCAGAACTTCCTGACCCCGGCCCGCTCGACAACTTCGCCCTTGGGCCCGGGGAATCCGTTGATGATCATCCCGCAGACATGGCATTCATCACTGGGATGAAAGGCTGCGGCGGTGTCGCTGTAAGTGGCTTGCACTGGGTTGTCACAGGCCGTCAGCAGGAGGCACATCATCAGCCCCGCCACCGCGCGCATCGTCGTCAGATAAAACGTACTCATCGTCAACTGCTCCAAAACTATCAAAGTGAAAACTCATGTCGCCCGGCGACGAAACAACAACCAGGCCGAACCCAATGGCACCGCCACCCACAGCGACAGGCATAGCCAGAGCATCGAGCCCGGCATCGGCAAATCGCTGCCCAGCGTCAGCACACCCGCGGTACTGGCGCCGGGCTCAAAGCCGGAGAGGTTGATCAGGCGATAGATGTCAGCGGGATTGAGCAGCAGCAACCAGGGCAGCACTTTCGGGTTGAACTGCCCTTCGCTGAGTACCAACAGCGCCAGCAGTGCCAGGTCGAACACCAGCACGAAGAAGAACCACACGCCCAGCGCCAGCCCGGCCGCCGTGGATTTCTCGGCCGACACACTGCTCAGCACATAGGCCAGCCCCAGAAACCCCCAACCCAACAACATCGACGACGCCATGAACCGGCCAAAGGCCCAGAGCAGCAGGCTCAGTTCGACATCGTCCACCAGCACGGCGATGGCCAGCATGGCGCAGCCGAAACCGATCAGCGTCGCCAGCGCCAGGATCAACCCGTGGCCGACAAACTTGCCGAGCAGAATCTGCCCGCGACCCAAGGGGTACGTCAGCAATAGCAGCAACGTGCCACTCTCGTCCTCGCCGACGATGGCGTCATAAGCCAACAGCAACGCAATCAACGGCATCAAAAACGTTGCCAGACTGGCGAGGCTGGCAATGGTGGCGGGCACCGAGGTAAAACCCAATTGCCCGGAGGCCGCCGCGCCCAGCCAGGCGATGCCGATGGCCAGCACCGCGAACAACACACTGATTGCCAACAACCAGCGATTGCGCAAACCGTCACTGAATTCCTTGCGGGCCATGTTCCAGACAGCGTTCATACGGCCTCCCCGATTGGCGGCGCATCGGCCCGGCTCATGTAGTAGCGGTAAATATCTTCCAGCGACGGTTGATGGATTTCCACGTCGGCCGGTTCGTCTTCATTGAGCAGCTGGCGCAACAGCCCGAGCTTGCTGCCATGGAGTGTGGCCACTTCAAGGCCTTCGACACCCCACCGCTCGGTGATGTGCCCGGCGTTGTTCCAGCGTTGCTGCAAGGGCCCTGCGTGCTTGAGGCCGTTGGCGCGAATCAGCGTCGGCAACCCGGCTTCCTCGCGCAAACTGCGTAGACTGCCCAGTGCCAGCAGACGCCCCTGGGTCAGAATCGCGGCGCGGTTGATGTGCGCCTCGACACCGGGCAAGACGTGGGAACACAGAATGATGCTGGTGCCTTGGCTGCGCAGGCGATCAAGCAACCGATACAAGTCCTGAGTGGCGATGGGATCGAGGCCGACTGTTGGTTCGTCAAGCAACAACAAACGCGGCTCACCAAGCAGCGCTTGCGCCAGCCCGAGGCGTTGACGCATGCCCTTGGAGTAGGTCTTGACCCGCCGATGCGCCGCACTGGCCAGGCCGACTTCCTCCAGCAGTGCGTCCACTTGGGCGGACGCGGCGCCTTTGAGACGCGCGAAATGGCGCAAGGTCTCAACACCGCTCAACTGCGGGTAAAACGTCACGTTTTCCGGCAGATAACCGAGCAGGCGCCGCACGTGGGGATCGCAGGGCAAGCGACCGAACACCCGGACCTGCCCTTCGCTGGGCTGGAGCAGGCCCAGCACCAGTTTCATGCTGGTGGTCTTGCCCGCGCCGTTATGACCGAACAAACCCAGCACTTCACCTTCCGCCAGGCTGAGGTTGAGCTGATGCAACACGGTGGCATGCCCATAGCGCTGGCTGACGCCTTCGATGTCGATGACGTTCATGAGTTGGGCTCCTGGTTCAGGGGTTGAGTGGATGACTTCATCAGCGGATGGCTGTCCAGCACCCCCGGCGATTTCATCACCGGAAAGGCCCGTTGCACCCAGCGCAGCAACTCGATCCCAGGGCTATTCATCAGCAGCCGCACCTGCGGGTACAGCCAAAGCAGGCGGTCGACGTTGTCATTGGGTTCGTAGGCGATATCGCCGAGGCCATCGTTGTTGCGGTCCCAGCCCAGGTAATCGCTCCAGTAATTGCCGCGGCCATCCGCCGACCATTCCTGCAAGCGGGTGGCGACGTACTTGACCTGTCGCTGGTTTCCGACAAACGCGTTGTCGGCGATGCGGTTGTCTTCCGAGCCGGCGGTGAGATGGATACCCACGGCGCTGTGCTCGAAGTGGTTGTGTTCGATGCTGTTGAACAGCGAGTTGTAGATGAACAGCGCCTTGCCCTCGGCGCCGCTGATCATGCTGTCGCCGGTCGAGCCGTCGCGCACGTCAGTGACGAAGTTGTCACGCAAGGTTGAATAGGTGATGTAGTTCATCAGGATCCCGTAGTTCTGATCCTGTTCGGAGCGATTGCCGATCACCGTGAGCTTGCGGCTTTGCATCAAGGCGTAGCCGGTGCGGGTGCGGCGGGTGGTGTTGCCGATCAGTTGGTTATCGTTGGCGAACATGTAATGCACGCCGTAGCGCAGGTCTTCCAGGGTATTGCCCTGCAGCAAGTTGCCGTTGGAGGTGTCGATGTAGATGCCGTCGCGGGTGTCGCGCACCTGGTTGCCAATGACCTTGGCGCCATGCACGGCATACAGGTGAATGCCGTTGCCGCGATCTTGCGAGCGCATTGTCGGATCACCCTGAATGCGGTTGTCGATCAGGCTCACGTCCTGCGTACCGTCGACCCAGATACCGAAACCCTGGCCTTGCAGGCGATTGCCTTTGATCACTGCGCCATGGGCTTTGGGCTGGATAAACACCGCCGCATTCATGGCGGTGAGGTCGTGTCCCCAGTTTAGAAAGGTGCAGCCTTCGATGGCGACATCCGGCACGCTGATGATCACACCGTTGCCCTGCCCCTCCCCCTGAAATACCGCGCCGGGCTCGCAGAGAATCTGCATCGGTTCATCGACACTGAACGAGCCCCGGTATCCCCCCGCCGGCAGGTGCCAGCGTTGATTGGCGTCCACCCGCAGCGGCAACGAGGTGATGGGTTGCACCGCCAGCGCGCTGCCGGACATCAGCAGGAGCGCAAATGCAATGACCGTCACCGGGTTTCCCTTGCTATCAGTCATTGCTTCGCTCCTGTCGATGGGCAACGCTCAGGCCTTCTCGACCTTCATGCGGCCGACCATTTCCATGTGCAGCGCATGGCAGAACCAGCTGCAGTAGTACCAGTGCAGGCCGGCCTTGTCGGCGATGAAGGTGATCGACGAGGTCTGCTGCGGGCTGATTTCCATGCTCACGCCATGGTTGGTCATCACGAAGCCGTGGGTCACGTCTTCAATCTGGTCGATGTTGGTGATGGTCACCGTGACCTCGTTGCCTTGTTTGACGGTGAACTCCGGCAAACCGTAGGCCGGGGCCATCGAGGTCATGTAGACGCGGACTTTGTTGCCGTCGCGGATGACCTTGTTGTCGGTCTCCAGCTTGATCCCGTCTTTGGCGGCGATCGCCACCGTCTCGGCGAAAAACGGGTCGTTGCGGTCCCAGATCTTCTTGGTCTTGATCTGGTCGCGGCGGGCCATGACGCAGTCGTGGGGTTCGGCAAAGGCCGGGCCGTCATGCACCAGCTTCATTTCCTCGCCGGAGATATCGATCAACTGATCGTTTTCCGGGTGCAGCGGGCCGGTCGGCAGGAAACGGTCCTTGGAGAACTTGCTGAGCACCATCAGCCATTGGCCATCGGCGTCTCTGGTTTCGGTCAGCGAGGCATGGTTGTGGCCCGGCTGGTATTGCACGTCGAGTTTCTGCTTGATGTAGTTGACCTTCTCGCCGGTGTACGCGCGAATGGCCTCGTCCACGTTCCACTTCACCACCTGGCTGTCGATAAACAGCGTGGTATAGGCATTGCCGCGGCCGTCGTAGGTGGTGTGAAGCGGGCCCAGCCCCAGTTCCGGTTCGCCGACCACCGCATCGCGCGGGTCCTTCAATTTGTCGTCGAACAGATCATCCAGCTTCGCGGTGGCGATGATCGTGCAGGTGGGCGAAAGTTTGCCCGCGGCAATGAAGTACTTGCCATCGGGCGTCATATTGATCCCGTGGGGGTTCTTCGGCACCGGGATGTAGCGGGTGAACGTGCTGTCCTTGCCTTCGTTTTTACGACCGTCGACCACCGGCACTTTCGAGCCGTCCAGGGTGATGAACTTGCCAGCCTTGATCGCCGCTTCGATGCGCGGGATGTTGAACACCACCACCCAGTCGCGCTCGTTGCGCATCATGCCGCCCAGGTCGTAGGCCTTCTCCGAGTTGTAGCAGGTGGACGCCGCGTATTTGCCGGTGTAGTCGGCGTCGGTGTTGTCCAGGTTGCCATCGACAATGACCTGGAAGGCCATCTCCATTTTCTCGGCATCGATGGCGTTAAACATCGTGTAGCTGTTCTTGTCCTGCAGGTCGAAGGTACTGCCGTCATTGGGGTGTGGAATCACGAATTCGGCATTGGCGAACACGTATTTTGTGTGCGGCACTTTTTGCAGGCGCAGCCCGTGAACGGCCTGCACATTGGGCACGGTGAGCATCTTGTCGCACTTCATGATGTCCAGACGGATACGCGCAACGCGGCTGTTGGCCTTGTCGTTGATGAACAGGTACTTGCCGTCGTACTTGCCGTCAGTCATGGACAAATGCGGGTGATGGCAGTCGCCGTTCCGGAAATGCGCGCTGTCGCCCATGATCCGTTTGCTTTCGTTGGTCAGGCCCCAGCCGGTGGCGGAGTCGACGTTGAACACCGGTACACGCAACAGCTCGCGCATCGACGGAATGCCCATGATCCGCACTTCACCCTGATGACCGCCACTCCAGAAACCGTAGTACTGGTCCAGTTCGCCCGGCCCGACGTGGGTTTTGAGTTGCGCGTCCTTGGCCGCTGCCGCCCAGGTCTCACGGGTGAACACCGCACCACCGATGGCCGTGGCACCGGCCAGTACCGCACCGGTCACCGCACTGGTGCCCAGGAAACCGCGACGACTGAGGCCGGTCGATTCCGGCGCTTCAGTGGCTTTTTTGGACTCTGTGTCATTCATCAGGTGTATTCCTTGAAGGGATAAAAACGGTCACTGCGTACAGGTGCCCGCGGGGTTCATTCCAGAGCGTTCACTTCCACGACAGGTATCAGTTGCACAGCGGTGGGTGCCGGTTTGCCGCGCTTCTTGCGCTTGTTGATCAGCGGCGGGCATTTGTTCTCGTTGTGGTAAGTCATCTGGCAATCGAGGCAGTAGTGGCACTCGTTGGCATTGATTCGGCCATCGGGATGAATCGCCTGGATCTCGCACTCCTTGGCGCACAGCTGGCAGGGTGTGCCGCAGTCCTTGCGGCGTTTGAGCCAGTCGAACAGGCGAAATTTGCTCGGAATTGCCAGCGCGGCACCCAACGGGCAGATGTAGCGGCAATAGAATTTGCGGGTGAAGAGATTGATGACCAGCAGTGCCCCCGCGTAGAGGACGAACCACCATTGGCGGTCGAACTTGAGGGTGATGGCGGTCTTGAACGGTTCCACCTCGGCGAACAATTCGGCGGTGGACATCGACTCAAGGGAGAGGCCGAACAGCAGCAGCAAAATGATGTATTTGATGGCCCACAGCCGTTCATGCACCGCGAAAGGCAATTCGTATTGGGGGATTCTCAGCTTGCGCGCGGCTTCGTTGATCAGCTCCTGCAAGGCACCGAACGGGCACAACCAGCCGCAGAATACGCCCCGCCCCCACAGCAGAATGCTCGCAGCGGTGAAGACCCAGAGCATGAAGATCAGCGGGTCGGTGAGAAACAGCTCCCAGCGAAAGTGATCGAACAGCGCATGGGCGAAGGTCAGCACATTGACCACCGACAGTTGCCCCAGCGCATACCAGCCGAGAAACACCACGGTAAAGACCAGGTAACCTCGGCGCAGCCAGTGCAGAAAACGTGGCCGACGCGTGAAGGAGTCCTGCAGGAACAGGATCGCCATCAGCAGCAGTAATGCGCCGCCGAGCACGGTGATCTGAAAGGATTTCTGGTACCAGATGGTCAGCCACATCGGCCGACCGGCTTCCTCGAGGGCGGCCAATTCTTCGGCGCTGGGCAGTGGCCTCTCAAGGTACGGCTCGGGCAGTTGATAAGGCAGTTCGAAGCTGCTGAACGTGCCACTGAGCGGCCCGGTTTGACGACGCACCAGCAATTCCAGGGACCAGGGCGATCCCGGGTCGAACCGGGCCGGCTCGCGCACAATGAAAATCGACATTTCGGTGAATTCCGGCATGCCCTTGGCAAAGACGTCGGAGAGCCGCTGATGGTCCATGTCGCGAAAACTGATGACGTTGCCGAACTGGCGCAATTGCACCCGATCGAAAATCCCGCCACGCACATACCCCGAGCCTTTATAGGAAAAAAGCCCACGACCCAGCACCACAATGGCTTGCTCGCCGGGTTTGAGGTCCTGCATAAGTAAGCGATATTGATTGTCGCCCAGCAGCGCACGGCCGATGGTCGGCGGATTCAGGTCCGCGGTGTAGAGCTCGATAAAGGTCTCATCCACCTGATCGGCGGCGGCGTTTTCCACGCCTTCGGCGTCGGTGCCCTTGAAGGCGGCGTCGACCTGGCCACGGGTCAGGTTCAAGCGGCGGATCGCGCCGTTGCCGGTCAGTTGTTCCCAAGTGGTGGGTTCGAAAAAGACCTGGCGCACGGTGGCAGGCATGCGTGCCACACCGCCCGTGTCCTCGATCAGCTTGAGCGATACGGCCACTTCGTGGGCGGCGCGCATGATGACCTCGTTGACCACCATCGCCGTGACGGTAGCCCCGGCAATCGCATCGACGGTGACGGCCTTCGGGTCGCTGGAATGGCCGACGACCACCCGCTGGCTGACCTTGATGCCCTTGTACCTGGCGCTGAAGTCGTGAAGTTTTGCCTCAGGAATGCCGATCAGCAGAATGGGCTCATGGTGCTCCAGCACATAGGCATCCTGAATCGCACCAGCAGTGTCGAGGATCACCTGGGTATTGATCGGCTTGCCCGAGTAGGCAGGAATGTCCACCACGTCCAGACTCTGGAACACATAGCCGAGCACCTTGCCGGCGGCGGACAGCGTGCGCACCTTGAACCGGCCTTCGGGGGCGGAAACGGAATCGGTCTGAGGGAAAGTTTTCTCGATGCGCTGCTGCTCGATGTCGCCGTATTGCTTGGCTTGCACCGCCTCAAAGGTGGCGAGCATCAGCATTAGCATGACCACCAGCCCGACGCCCCGGGCGCGCAGGTTGCCGTGTATCGAAGGCGGATGGATTGTCATGGGCTCGCTGATTTCAAAAGGGCTTTCGGTCATGTTAGGGAGCGTTGCGCCCCCTGCCCTTGATTGAAATCAACTTGAGAAATTAGCCCATGAGGACAGGCGCCAATGACTCAAACCGTGCGTGAAAACAGGCCTTTTTGCTCACTACCCAGATAGGCGTCAAACGCCATCGCGGCACTGCGCATCATCAAGTGCCCCTGTGGTGACAGCACCAGTTCGTCGCAGTGGATCTGCAGCAGTCCGTCGCGAACATGTTCCTCCAGTTGGGCCAAGGCATCGGCAAAGTACTCGGTGAAGCGAATGTAATGACGCTTTTCATAGCGGCTAAACGTAATACGGCCATGGCACATCAGGTCGCTGATCACTTCGCGGCGCAGCAAGTCGTCTGCGCTCAAGCGGTAACCGCGATGCACCGGTAGCAGGCCTTGGTCCAGACGCGCGTAGTACTGGGACAGCTCCTTGACGCTCTGGCTATAGCTGTCGCCGACCTTGCCGATCGAGGACACGCCGAGGCCGATCAAGTCGCAGTCGGCGTGGGTGGAGTAGCCCTGGAAGTTACGCTGCAGGGTGCCATTGGCGCGGGCCAGCGACAGCTCGTCGTCCGGCAAGGCGAAATGATCCATGCCGATATAGACGTAACCGGCCGCGGTCAGACGGCGGATGGTCAGTTCAAGCAATTCCAGCTTGCGCTCCGGCGGCGGCATGTCGGCGGGACGAATCAACCGTTGTGCACGAACCATTTCCGGCAGATGCGCGTAGCTGTAGGCGGCAATCCGGTCCGGACGCAGCGCGATGATCTTGCTGAGGGTGACGTCGAAACTCTGCACGGTTTGCAGGGGCAGGCCGTAGATCAGGTCGACGCTGATCGACTTGAATTGCGCCTCGCGTGCCGCAGCAACCAGCGCATAAATCTGCTCTTCACTTTGCTGGCGATTGACCGCGGCCTGCACGTCGGGGTCGAAATCCTGAACACCGAAGCTCAGGCGATTGAAGCCCAACTGGCGCAGCGACTGAATTTGTTTGGTGCTGATGGTGCGCGGGTCGACTTCGATGGAAAATTCATGGTCATCGCTGTCATCCATGTTGAACGCCTGGTGCAGGCAATCCATCAGCTCCGCGAGCTGTTCGCTGGTTAAATACGTAGGCGTGCCGCCGCCCAGGTGCAGTTGAGTGAGTTTACGGGTGCTATCGAACAAGGCCGCCTGCATCGCAATCTCAAGCTTGAGGTACCGAAGGTACTCGACGGCGCGATGGGTTTTCTGGGTAATGATTTTGTTGCAGGCGCAGTAGTAACAAAGACTTTTGCAAAACGGAATGTGGATATACACCGACAGCGGTTTCGACGCGCTCGCCTGGTTGC
Organism: Pseudomonas sp. URMO17WK12:I12; assembly: GCF_000514395.1. Taxonomy (NCBI): domain Bacteria; kingdom Pseudomonadati; phylum Pseudomonadota; class Gammaproteobacteria; order Pseudomonadales; family Pseudomonadaceae; genus Pseudomonas; species Pseudomonas sp. URMO17WK12:I12. The sequence continues at coordinate 87,138 of NZ_AZVV01000009.1, read as the reverse complement.
TCTCGCGGGCTGCACTCTGATAGTCGTCAACGGCAAAGGCCTGATGGAACTGCGGCGCGGTGGGGTAAGACGTATAGCGCGGCCCCGGGCGGTCATACTTTTCGACCAAGGCGCGATTGAAATCAAAGGTAGGCTTCATGATCAATCAACTCGCAAATGGGTTAATGCCTCGCCCCGTCCAAATCCTTTTCAAACAGGTTGCAGATGGCATCCACTTCCGGCCGACCGGCGGGAAGAATGCTGATGAAACGGTCCGACAACTCAATCAACCCATCTCGACTCAATTGCTCCAGCAATGGCCAGACCGACGAGAAATACCTGGAAAAAGCCAGCCCATAACGTCTTTCGATGGCGCGGATATCCAGTTCCAGATCACACGCCAGCCGCTCCATGACCATCTGCCTGATTTGCTCCCCCGCCTCGAAGCGCCAGCCACGGCACGTCGGCAATTGCCCCCTGTCCAGTTGCTGCTGATAACGGTCAATGCCGTCGCTATTTTGCGTATACAAATCGTCAATCTGGCTGATGGCACCCAAACCGAAACCGATATGATCGCAATACCCGTGGCGGGTGAAACCCTCGCAACTGCGGCGTAAACGGCCTCGTTCCTGAGCAATCGCCAGATCATCGTCGGGTCGGACAAACTGGCCCAGCCCGATGTAGTGATAACCCGCGCAAATTAGCTGTTCAAAGCAGATCTGACGCATCGCGCCTTTAGCGTCCTGACTGCACAGCGCTCTGGCGGTATCAGCGCTCACTGGCCGATAGCGTCTTGGTGGCCGGGAATAGTCAAACACCATCAACCTGTCCGGCTCCAGTTCGATAATCGTCGCCAGTTTCAGCGCGAAGCTTTCAGGTGTCTGCCACGCGTGACCAAAACCCAGGTCGACGTTTATCGATCGATAGCCAAAGGTGCGCGCGGCATCGATGAGCGACTGGATCGGCGCCGGGTTCTGGTAACAGGCCACCGACCTTTCACAGTCGCTGTCAAAATCCGGAACGCCGATACTGACATGGTTGAAACCCTGGTCGCGCAGCACGCCCATGGTGGCCCAATCAGTTTGATAGAGGTCCACCTCGACGCTGTAGTCACCGCACTCATGTACGAGAAAGTTGAAACGGCTACGCAGATGACTCATCAGCCGCTCTATGTGAGCAGTGGAGAGTGTTCCACCGCCCAGATGAAACTGTTCTACCCGTTGATGCGCGTCCAGGTGGCAACTGACGAGGTCGATCTCCTGCTCCAGATGCTGGAGGTACGGCTCAATACCCTGGTGCTCGTTGGCGCTATCGCGAGGGGAACAGAGGGAAAGCTTGAGACTGGAGGGCAACTGCACGTTCAGGGACAGCGGACGTCGTTTCTGGCGGCTGACGCGCAACGCGCGAAGCAGATCCAGTGAGCCGATACCCTCATGGAATTTTTGCGTGTCGGCATGACAGTTGGGGTCGAGTACGCCCTGATCGCACCGGGCGATCGGCTCGCCGGGGTTGTGAAAAAAATCGAGCATGACGGATCTCAGAGGCTGGCTGCGGATCATCAGTGTCGGGGGTAGACGATCAATACGCCTTGATTTGCATCAAGCACAAGCAACGTCTTGGAAGAACAGGCCACCGTTCAAAGCCGTTCACCAGGTCAGATAGAACATTCCCTTGGCCAGCAGCACGATAACGACCATGTGACAGAACAGGCTGCCGTGGATGAACTGCAGGTATCGCGGGCTCATTCGGCCACTTTTGAACAAAAACATGGCCACCAGGAAGTGCAGCAGTACGCTGACGGCCACCGCGATTTTTATGGCCAGCAATGTGCCGAACGAGGAAGCCAATGGTGAGGCCAGGACTGGCAGATAGCGCAGCCCGACCATGCCAAGCCCCGCACCAAACAATACCAGTAGCACCCACGGCATCAGCGAGCGCGCTCGCCGGCCGATGCCCTGCTCGACCAGCAGCATGACCCTGGCAGGTAGCTGTTTGCGGATGCTTTCAAGGAACAGCACTTCGAAGAACACAGTGCCGATAAAGATCAGGGCGGCAAACAGGTGCAACGTCAGAAACAGCGGATAGATCATGGAGGTTTCGCCTTGAGTCAAGGCAACCCGTTACGGCACAAACGTACGGGATGTCGGTCTCTGGAGACTACAGAGCCGTCCGATCCATGTGGTTGACATCGATCAAGAAAGCCACAGCCCCCACACTCACCGTGCTTCATCATAATCAACGTACAGGAGCGACCATTTCACCGTTGCTCGATAGAAAAACCTGATTGGAGGCCTGTCTAAACATCGTGACCTGGTATGAACGCAGGTTCGGCTGGAGATTCCCCACTATCGCGGGCTGATGAACGCAAACCACATCGCCAACTACATCATTGAAAGCGGCACGGTGAACCAGGACTTCATCAATAAGCACACCCGGTTTGCCCTGGGCCTTGACAACATCGGCGACGGTCTGCGTCCGGACGACCCACGGGAACGCCCCCCTCTTGGCATGGCGGATTTCGCCACGCGTCCAAGCCAGTGCCCACAGCGAGAGCCAAATATTTTCTCATGAGAAAAGTCCAGGGCGCGGGCAGCACAGTGACAGCACCGGACAAGGCCATTACAATTTGATTAACATCTAGCGACTTGAGTGATTGAATACACCATGGAAAGTAAGACTGCGCGCCTCACTGTGCTCATTGATCCCGTCAAGAAAAAAGCGTTCGAGGAACTCTGTGCAGCGCAAGACCTGACGTCTTCGCAGGTTGTCCGTCAACTGATTCGTGACTACCTGGACACCCACGGTGCCAGCTATTCGACCAAGAGCAAGCATGCCACCGGCACCAAGTCATAAACCCAATACAGGCAGTTAGCTGCTAGAGGATCGACTTACCCTCTGCGAGAGTGAAAGCTTTATCCAGCGCGGTGTTGAAGTCGGCGTGGTAATGCTCCATGCCGATTTCTTGCAAGATACCTACCCTATCAAGCTTGTTGAGCACCTTCGCGTTCGCCTCGCAGAGTTTCACGACGATATTCCGCTTGTGCAGTTGCTGGATGACCTCCTCCAGCACCTGCAATCCAGTGATATCCATAAACGGTACGCGCTTCAAGCGGATAATCAGCAGGCGCGGGTCGGTATGGGTCTGAGCCAGGACACGCTCGAAGGTCTCAGCCGCGCCAAAGAACAATGGCCCTTCAATTGTATAAATCAGTGTCCCTGGAGGCAGGCGAACATGCCCGTTGGCCCTCAACTCGTGTTCTAGCTCGTGCTCGACGACCTGTTGCACCTCTACAGATGAGGCCATTCGACGCATGAAGTGCAACATGGCGAGAATAACGCCGATATTCACGGCGATCACCAGATCACTAAACACAGTGAGACTGAAGGTGATGAGCAGGATAGCAACGTCTGCGCGTGGGGCCCGCTGGACCATGCGTTTGAAGTGCTTCAACTCGCTCATGTTGTACGCGACCACGAAAAGAATCGCGGCCAGCGCGCACAGGGGGATGTTTGAGGCTAGTGGTGCGAGGAACAGAATAATAAGCACCAAGGTGACCGCGTGCATAACGCCGGCCAGAGGGCTCGTACCGCCGTTGCGGATATTGGTTGCAGTACGGGCAATGGCTCCGGTAGCGGCGAAGCCGCCAAATAATGGCGAGACCAAATTAGCCACTCCCTGACCGATCAATTCCTGATTGGAATCGTGCTTGGTGCCCGCCATGCCATCGGCCACCACTGCGGACAACAGCGATTCGATTGCTCCAAGCATGGCGATAGCGAATGCCGGACCAATCAAATCGATGACGCGAGACATTGTAACTTCAGGCAGGCTCAACGCTGGAAGGCCTTGAGGTATGCCCCCAAATGCGCTGCCAATTGTGGCTACCCCCTCGAAATGAACGATTGACTGTATCGCTGTCGCTACCGCCATTGCGATTAGCGGGCCAGGTACCCGTTTGAGTCCGGGAATTTTAGAGGCAGTAATGACCAGGAAAAGGCTAATCATCGCCAGCAGAGTGGTGGCGACATGAAGATCCGGCAGGGCCTGGAGCAAATGCCAGAACTTGTCATGGAAGTGCTCTCCACTGACAGCCGGCAAACCGAAAAAGTCTCTCCACTGCCCGACCCAGATAATCACGCCAATGCCCGCGGTGAATCCGACAATCACCGGGTCAGGGATAAACTTGATGACTGAACCGAGCCGTGCCATCCCCAGCAATAACAACATGGCCCCCGCCATCATCGTGGCGATTTGCAAACCGTCAACGCCATGCTTGGCCGTGACTCCCGCCAGAATCACGATGAACGCACCTGTCGGCCCGGCAATCTGCAGGCTGCTTCCCCCAAAGAGTGAAACCAGCAGACCACCAACGATTGCGGTGTAGATGCCTTGCTCGGGTTTGACGCCAGACGCAATGGCAAACGCCATTGCCAAGGGGAGCGCAACGACCCCGACGATCACACCGGACACTAGGTTGCGAAGCCAGTGTCCTCGCCCCAACAACCCCGCCTTCCATGCCTCAGCAATCGCAATCATGGCTAGATCCTCAGTGGATGCATGTGCATAATATTAACATCCAGTGATAATTTAAATGCCCTTGATCAACCGCCTCGTGCGGCTGGTAATTTTTTACAGTGAAAGCTCAGATGGAGCTGGCCGGGCATGCACTGCCAATACAGAATTTAAGAACGCGCGTAGCGTGGTAACTGACATGAATCGTAAAAATGTGAAAGACAAACATGCCGAAGGCGTGACTTTTGACACCCATGTAATCGCAAACCCGACTAACCCCAAGGAGTGGATTGTGTTCTTCAAGAAGGACGCAGGGAGAAGTTATTTCTTGGTTGATGACAACGAAGAAGTCGAGACTTTCGGGCATCTGGATGACTTGATCGCTGAGCTTCGAGACCTGGGTCTCAAAACCGCGGAAATCCACTTTTAGCCCTTGGATTGCGCCATGCAGACATGATCATATCGGTGAAGATCGAGTAGCTAGTCAGTCAAAGCAGAGCACTTGGGTATTGATGGGCTCAGGCATTCTCAAGGGCGTGGTGTTTGTCATGGCCATGTTGGCTGGTATGGGGCTGTTCGAAAGGCTTGAACGACAAAGACGCCCAGAGTCACCGGTTCCAATTTCCGAGAATAAATCCAGTTGATTTTATCCAGGAGCCAACCCTGTTCGCCTGAGGCGTTATTGTTTCTTGAGTAACAGCAAGAGTAGCGCTGTGGAGGCAATCACTGCCCCCATGAGGAATGTGCTGTCCGATCCAACGCTTTGCCATAACCCGCCCGCTATTACACTGGCCATCAACATACAGACACCGCTGACCAGATTGAAAATGCCGAAGGCGGTTCCCTTGAGTTCTCTGGGTGATTTATCAGCTACCAGCGAGGCAAGAATGCCTTGGCTAAATCCCATATGGAGTCCCCACAGCGCGACACCCAACATCATCGTGATCACGGAACTGGACTGAGCAAGTACAAGATCCGCCAGGACGAGCAACCCCATGCCCACACAGAGCAGCTTCGTGCGACTGACACGATCGGACAGCCAGCCGGCCGGGTAAGCGGACAACGCATAAAAAAGTGCCATGATCACCATCACCAGCGGTACCCAGGTGACCGACAGTCCTATCTGCTGCGCCCGCAATACCAGAAACGCCTCGCTGAAACGGGCAAGTGTAAACACCCCGCCAATAATGACGACCCACCAATATCCGGAGGAGAAGTCGTGAAGGACGCTCCAATGAATTGGAGAACGGAATCTATGTGTGCTGGAGGCCTGGGTAGATTCTTTTACTCCAGCGACAATGAGCACCACCGCTACTGTTGCGGGGATCACTGCAAACCACAGCACACGCTGGATATCTGCAAGCCATAGCATAAGCAGGATGGCCAGAATGGGGCCAAGAACAGCACCCACGGTATCCATCGACTGTCGCAGCCCAAAGCAGGCACCCCGGATTTCTGCTGGCGACACATCTGCAACCAAGGCATCTCGCGGTGCACCACGAATGCCTTTGCCGATTCGATCCAGAAAACGTGCGATAAAGACGACTTCAACCGAATGCGCAAGAGGAAAAAGTGGTTTGCTCAGAGCGGCTAAACCATATCCAAGCAGCAGCAACCCTTTGCGCCGCCCCATAAAGTCACTGATAGCGCCAGAGAATACCTTGACCAGCATCGCGGTCGACTCTGCAATCCCCTCGATCACGCCGACGGTCAATGCACTCGCACCCAATGTCGTCACCAAAAATACAGGGAGCAAGCTGTGTACCAGTTCAGAGGATAGATCCATGAACAGGCTGACAAAGCCCAGCGCCCAGATCGTGCGCGGAATACGAATAGGCTCAGCTTTAGTACCTGGACTTTCGCTACTCATCGTTTCGTCCTTTGCCCATCAGCACTGAAGAGAGACTGCGAAAATCAAAGATCCTCTAATTAATAGCGCAAATGCATCGATTAAAACGGTTTTCTGAAAATCCCCAATCCACTTCGTTGCCTGGTCACCAAGAACCAGAGCGTTGTCGTCAGTTCCCCTCCTCAGTCCCCGCCAAGTGTCCTCCCATACCTTCTCCCCTGCGCCCTATTCGTGCTGAACAATAGCGGTTTGTGTGTATCGGTGTGGTTGAACACCGCGAAGCATTGAAATCAACTCGACTTCTTTTTGACATTTTTTTCCCAAACGGCCTCGTAAGGTGCGTTATCCGGCCAAACAGGTAGCAGTCAATGAATCCACCCAGCTCTTGCGACATGGACGAAGCCATCCTCAGCCAAGCCGCTCATTGGTGTATGCGTTTACAAGAAAACACCTGCACGCAGGAGGAAAAACTGGCCTTTAAGGAGTGGATTCAGATGGATCCTCGCCACGCCTTTGAATACGCAAAAATGCTGGAAATCTGGGACCTCAGCGACCAGTTGCCAAACCATCAAAACACCTCGAAAAAGCTGCTGACTGATAGATCGACGCAGCAGAACGGCGCGCACAAAATGTGATGCGCTGAAACGGTCGCACCATTGCAGTGCAATCTGTTGGCGAAAACCGCTTTCCTCAACTAGGGTCTCTACGCAATCAAACGCCCCCGCTCATAGGTGGGACCCTGATCAAGGAGAGATAAATGCCGTCCATTCGCAGTGTCGAAAAAACCTATCGCGCCTGGTCGAGCCCGATCCTGTTGGAGCTCAAGGAGCGAGAACACCAACTGGACCCCGTCGCGCGCCAGGCGCTCGAAAACATCCTGGTAGAAAGAAGACTGATCAACCTAGGCAATCCGTCAGGCAGTGAGCGGCGCAACGCGGGTCGGGACAACCATCAGTAAACCGCGTCCGATGACCGGTACACATTCTGCCTTTTGCTCATGCAGACAGAAGTCCGAAATCCAAAGGAACTGGCACTACGCCATTAATGTCGTAGCGGTAGCACCTGGAGAATCGGATGACTCACACTCGCTATTTTCAAATCACCTACCGTTTCAACGATGACCGGCACGTTTTCGTACAGCCAGACACGCACATGAGTCACGCAGACGCATGGTATTACGCTTGCCTGCATTCAGGGCTGGGACTTTCATATGGGCAAAATCACGATCAACAAAACGACGAGGCACTTCGAAGTCACGCGCAAGCAGGCGGCCTGATCGATGTCAGCTGGGAAGAATTACCCAGTTGAAAAGGCCGGTGCGCCTCTTTACAGACAATCCTTCACGGCTTTGCGCATGGCGCCGGACTTGGCCCAAGGTGGCCCCTGATACAGCGAAACCCGACTGCCGTCCTTGTACTTGACGATATCGAGAATTTCATCCGCCGTGATGATGCTCGGCGCATTCAGCCGATAGCCATTGGAAATGCCGACCTGGGTCGTTTTCGGAATTTCTTTCTGCCACGCCGGCAAAATACACGCCGCCAGTTCTTTGGGCGGCTTGTCGCTGTATTTGCTGACGTTGGGTTCACCCGGCACCACAGACGCCGGCAACGAACAACCTGCCAGCATCGCCAGCGTTACTCCCCCAATCCACATCCGCATGACGCATCCTTATACCGTAAAACGCGAAATGTAACGCTTCGCCGGCCGGACATCCATCTATTGAATACAACTCAATGTGGAGCATTGTTTCCTGGAGGCTCTGGATAGGTTCTTTCGTTGAGATAAGCCATCCACCGCTCATAGGCTTCATGCTGCCATTGCGTGACCCGCTCCCACTCCGGGCCGCTCAGTTGATGCGCTGAAATCAGCTTCATCATCTCTGTGGTGGCGGTATCCAGGTCAACAATCAACTCATGGGCATGAAATTTGAAGTCATCGGTATTGCTCATAGAGTGTGGCCCCGCCCTGACGAAGTTCATTGACCTTCGTACGACAACCGCGAAGGTCACTCGCCCTCAACTTCCCGACCAACGGACGCACCTTCTATCCCGCGGGAATCTGACGAACAAACGTTACGCCGTTCTAAATGGAACTACTCTTTCTTATCGAGAGATTGCTGGAGGTCGTCATGTGGCTTAACGAAGATGAAAACGCACTTCGCCGTGACCTGCAAAGCGTTGCGTCAGATTTGAGGTGGTCGGCGGTCGAGTTGCTGCGCATTGAGCAACAGCTACGCCAGGCGGGTAATGAGGTGGATGCGCAAGCCGTTCTCAAGTTATGCGCGTTGTTTCAGGGCGATGAAGCACGCCTGGCGGGCTATGCCGAGGAAGTGAAAGCCAAGGTGATCAGTCGGAAGAAGGCTCACTAACGGGAGCACTGTCATGAACAAGTCGCTGTTCACCCTGGCAGTCCTGCTGGCGGTGGGTGGCTGCAGCACCGAGGAACATATTTACGGTACCCAGCCCTTGGTCGCCAAAGTCCAGACCGGGATGAGCAAGAATCAAGTGCAGCAGATCGGCGGTCAACCGGTCTCGATCACCGACCGCACGGTGCAGCCTGGCAGTTGTTTTGACTACACATTGACGCACGCGGACCAGCATCAATCGTACAACGTCAGCTTCGATGGCAACGGCAAGGTCGACCACAAAAGCTTCATGACTTGCGCGCAATGGAGTCACGTTCAACAGAAAGCCAGGGAACCCTCACACTCAAGCGGTGGCGGAGGCTACTGAGCGAACTAGCCGGCAACAGGCTTGTTGCAGGTATCCCGCCATTTATCGGCGAAGGTGTTGATTGCCTGGCTTTTCTGCGCTTGAGAATCGCGAACGGGCTGGCTGTACGCTTCGTTGATCAACATTGCTCCCAACGTGTCGTGGTCGGGGTTGCCCGATTTTATGGCGAGCAAACTGGCTTTCGATTCGCCGTTTTGACGAGACTGCATGATCGATCCGGCCAATACACGGAACGCTTCGCAGACCTGCGGGTTGGTTTTAATTTCGCCCAACGCCTGGGCTTGAGCCGGGCTTGCGCAAGCCCAACTTATTGCAGACACCAAGGCCAGAGACATCCAGCGCCCTTTCAACATGGGTTCCTCCTTGAATTGAAAACGGCCACCCTATCACTCCAATGTCGCGTTTAAAATCCTCTGCACTTCGCTTCTGAAACAAAAAAGCCCCGGCATTCCGGGGCTTCAAGGGTGTCGTCATTCTGACTGCTGAGCTAACGGGCGAACCGTCCTCGCTCTATAGGCGGGAAGCGATGCAGCATAGGCCAGCGCTTCCTCTCTGCTGCTGAAAGACCCCAAGCGGTCACCTTGGGTGCAAACCCGCCAGGGGCCGTTGTTTACGCTCAGTACGTCATAACCGTTCATGTGCATTTTATTCAGTATCGGAACACTCATGGTCACCTCCTGTTCGGTAGTGGAACCGACGATTGCCTGCAATACCTTACACCCGACCTTTGCTCAAGTGCCGACCAGACGTCGCGTCAGTAATCCAGCGTTCAATTGCACTTTTCGCTGAGAACATCGCTCTAACACCTGAAATAGAGATCACGGCCCGAATGTTGCATTTTTATTACGTTTTTATGACACGCAATTGTTAGGTAACCGATGAAAGTACGTGCAACGGTCATTTGCGAACTGGACCGACATGTTCTCCTGGTGCGCAAAACCAGGTGTCGCTGGAGCTTGCCCGGCGGAAAAGTCGAACCCGGTGAAACCACGGCGGGCGCCGCGTTGCGTGAGCTTCAAGAAGAAACCGGCCTGGGCGCCGACAACCTGCTGTACCTCATGGAGCTGGAATCGGGCGGCACCCGCCACCATGTCTACGAAGCGTCGGTGCCGAACCTTGAGCAGGCCCGGCCCCAAAACGAAATCATCGACTGCATCTGGCACCCGCTGGAGACGGTCGACAACCTGAGCACCAGCGACGCCACGCGCCAGATCGTCAAGGCGTTTCGGCGGCGCCTGTAAGCGTGTTCAAGCCAGGCCTTGGATAGGCGGGTTGTTTTCAGTGAGTGTCAGCCCTGGTCGCCACCACCGACCGGCATGATCATGCCGGTGATGTAGGACGCTTCGTCGCTGGCCAGAAACAGGATAGCGCCTGCCTGCTCATCCAGCGTGCCGTAGCGCTTCATCAAACTGCTGTCGAGCGTCTGGTCGACGATCTGCTGATACCAGACTTTTTCCTCAGGACTTTGCTCGGCAGTGTTGCGCGCAATGACCCGGGGCGGCGCTTCGGTGCCACCGGGTGCGGTTGCATTGACCCGCACCCCGCGGCCGGCAGTTTCGAAGGCCAGGCAAGCGGTCAGTGCGTTCACCCCGCCCTTCGCCGCGCCATACGGCACGCGATTGATACTGCGCGTGGCGATGGACGAGACGTTGACGATGGCGCCACTGCCCTGCTCCAGCATGAACGGCAGCGCCGCATGACAGCACCACAACGTCGGGAACAGCGAGCGGCGGACTTCGGCTTCGATCTGCTCCTCGGCATAGTGCTCGAACGGCTTGGTCCAGATCGTGCCGCCGACGTTGTTGACCAACACGTCGAGACGCCCGAAACGTTCAATGGCGGTGCGCATCACCCGGCTGCACTCACTGTATTGCTCAAGGTCGGCGGTCAGGGCCAGCACCTGATTACGTTGGCCCAACTGCTGCTGCACCTCAAACACCTGCTCGGAGCGGTCGACCAGAATCAACCGCGCCCCCTCAGCGGCCATGCGCTCAGCCACCCGCCGCCCGATGCCTTGCGCAGCCCCGGTAATCAGCACCACTTTTTCGTGAAATCTGTTCATACCCACCTCGTGAAAAAACCCTGACCTGCAGGAGCGAGCCTGCTCGCGATAGCGGTCTAACAGGCGACATCCCCGTTGAATGTCCCGCCCCCTTCGCGTGTACTACTCAAGCCGCGCTGGCGGCGAATTTCTCGTAGTAGAAATTCGCAGGCTGGACGCCTTGCTCACGGATGAACTGGCTGACCGCCTCGACCATCGGCGGCGGGCCGCACAGGTAGACGTCGACGTCACCCTCGTTCAAATGCCGCGGCTCGATGTGCTGGGTCACGTAGCCCTTGAGTGGATACTGGCTGTCGGGGTTGGCCACACAGGCGCTGAAGCTGAAGTTCGGGATGCGTGCGGCGAAGGTTTCGAGGCGATCGAGTTCCACCAGGTCGAAATCGTTGGTCACGCCGTAGATCAAATGCAGCGGATGTTCGCTGCCCTGCTCGGCAATTTTTTCCAGCATCGCGGTGAACGGCGCCAGCCCCGTGCCACCGGCCAGCAGCAACAACGGACGGCGAATATCGCGCAGATAGAAGCTGCCCAGCGGCCCGGCCAGGTTCATGCGGTCGCCCGCCTTCGCCATGCCAGTCAAAAAGCTGCTCATCAAGCCGCCGGGCACATTGCGGATCAGGAAACTGACTTCGCCGTCGCGCTGCAACGAGCTGAACGAATAGGCGCGGGTCTGCTCGCTGCCCGGAACCCCGAGGTTCACATATTGCCCCGGCAGAAACGCCAGGGTGCTCAACGCTTCACCCTTGATCGACAGCGCGATGGTGCTGTCAGACAACTGGCGCACCGCGCTGATCGTCGCGTCATAACTCACCTGCCGCGTGCGGCAAACCTCCGAGGACGCCGGCACCCGCACCACGCAATCGCTCTGGGCACGCATCTGGCAAGTCAGGACAAAACCCTGCTCGGCTTCTTCCGCGCTGAGAGCGTCTTCGATGTACTCCTCGCCCAAGTCATAACGACCGGCCTCGGCGAAGCATTTGCAGGTGCCGCACGCGCCGTCGCGGCAGTCCAGCGGGATATTGATGCCCTGGCGGTACGCGGCATCGGCCACTGTTTCACCGGCATTGGCGTCGATGAACCGGGTGACACCGTCTTCAAAATTGAATGCAATGGAATGCGTCATGACAGCCGCCTCACAAGTGGTAGACATCGATGACCTGGCGAACGTAATCGTTCTTCAGGATCACTTTCTTGGCCTTGATCAGCGGGTTTTCACCGCGCACATCAAGGGTGTAGAAACTGCTGCCGAAATAGCTGTCGACGGTCTTGTAGCGAAAGCTCAGGGTGTGCCAGTTAAAGCGCACCTTGCACAGACCGTCCGCCTGTTCGAGCAGCTCGATGTTGCTGAGGTTGTGTGAGGTGCGGGTGTCCGGAATGCTCGCGCTGGAACGCTCGGTCTTGATACGGAAGATGCGGTCTTCCAGCCCCGTGCGGTTGCCGTACCAGATCAGCGAGATTTCCCGCTGCGGGTCTTCGGTCAACTCGTCGTTGTCGTCCCAGGACGGCATCCAGAAGGACGCATCGGCGGCGTACAATTCCAGCCAGTCATCCCATTGCTTGTCGTCGAGGTAGCGTGCTTCGCGGTACAGAAAATCACGCACGGCGTCATAGGTGATGGTCATTGCACGGCCTCCACGGCAATCAATTCGGACTGTTCGGCGGCCAGTGCCTTGAGCATCGTCTGCTGCCAGTATTTGTGTTGCAGCACGAACAGGCCTTCGTCCTCGGTGCGCACGCCGCTGAGCAGCGGGTGCAGGTCGATTTCCTTGGCCGCCTCGTCAGCGCCCTCGATCCAGTGTTCGGCGCCCCGGGACATGTCATTCCAGGTGGTGACGCTGCCCTGATAGCTGGTCTGGCACGAACGAAACTCTTCCAGATCGTCCGGGGTGGCCATGCCGCTGACGTTGAAGAAATCCTCGTATTGACGAATTCGACTGGAACGGGCGTGGTCGCTTTCGCCTTTGGGGGCGATGCAGTAAATGGTGATTTCCGTGCGGTTGACCGAGATCGGCCGGGCGATGCGGATTTGCGAGCTGAACTGGTCCATCAGGTACACGTTCGGGTACAGGCACAGGTTGCGGGAGTTCTCGATCATCCAGTCGGCGCGAGCCTTGCCGAAATCCCGGGCCAGTTCGTCGCGCCGCTCGTACAGCGGGCGATCTTCGGGGTTGGACCAGCGCGTCCAGAGCAGCATGTGGCCTTTGTCGAAAGAATAAAAACCACCGCCCTGCTTGGCCCAGGTGCCGGCGTTCATGGTCGGGTTGCTGTCGCCGGCATCGCGTTGTTTGCGCTGGTTCTGGGTGGCCGCGTAGTTCCAGTGCACCGAGCTGACGTGGTAACCGTCGGCGCCGTTTTCGGCGGTGAGTTTCCAGTTGCCTTCGTAGATGTAGCTCGAAGACCCGCGCAGTACCTCCAGGCCATCGGCGGACTGGTCGACGATCATGTCGATGATTTTGGCCGACTCGCCAAGGTGTTCAACCAAAGGCACCACATCGGCCTTGAGGCTGCCGAACAGGAAGCCGCGATAGGACTCGAATCGCGCAACTTTGGTCAGGTCATGGGAGCCTTCGCAGTTGAAGCTCGCCGGGTAACCGGCCGCGGCCGGATCCTTGACCTTGAGCAGCTTGCCGGAGTTGTTGAAGGTCCAACCGTGGAAGGGGCAGGTGTAGGAGCTTTTGTTGCCGGTCTTGTGCCGGCACAGCGTTGCGCCGCGATGGCTGCAGGCGTTGATAAAGGCGTTGAGCACACCGTCCTTGTTGCGCGCGATGAAGATCGACTGGCGCCCCATGGTGGTGGTGTAGAAATCGTTGACATTGGGGATCTGGCTTTCGTGCGCCAGGTACAGCCAGTTGCCTTCGAAGATGTGTTGCATCTCCAGGTCGAACAGCCGTGGGTCGGTGAACATCTCGCGCTTGCAGCGGTAGATGCCGGTTTCCTTGTCGTCTTCAAGCAGGGAGTGAAGGTATTCGGGTCGCAGGGACATGGCCGCCGCCTCCATTGTTTTTATTCAGGCAGGGCCATGCTAGGACGGAGGGATGAGGCGGACTATCCGCTGGGTGCAGACGTTTATCCGTTTACTGCAGTTGTCGCGGAACCTGTAGCAGCTGTCGAGGCTGCGAGGCTGCGAGGCTGCGTGTAGCAGCGGCTACGGGGAGGTGTGGTCGGTCAATGGCGGCGTTTGAGGGTGTCGGAGGGCAATTCGCCGAACAGTTTGCGGTAGCTGTCGGAGAACCGCCCCAGGTGCAGGAAGCCATAATCCATGGCCACTTCCGTGACGTTGCGCACGTTGCACGTCGGGTCGCTGAGGCACAGGTTGATGCGCTCTAGTTTTTTCTGCCGGATGTAGTTTTGTGGCGACGTTCCCGCATTGCGCTCGAACAACCCGTACAGCGAACGCAGGCTCATTCGCGCCTGGCGTGCCAGTTCCTCACTGTCGATGTCGTGCTTGAGGTTGCGTGCGATGTAGTCGGCAATCACCTCGAAAGCGGGCGAACCCAGGCTTGTGCGAATGACGTTGGTTTTCATCAGGCTGAGCATTTTGCTGACGATGATCTGTGCATAGTGCTCCTGCACACGCGGAATCTGCTCGGTGGCCTCGGCTTCCTGGCAAATCATCGCGAGCAAGCTGACGAAACCCTCCAGCTCATCGAGTTGATAACGACTCTCCAGGAATCGCACGCCCTGCCCCGGATACCGCCAGCGCTGTTCATCGCACACCGATTCAAACAACCGAGTCGGAACCTTGAGGATGAATTTTTCGCAATCGTCGGAATAGGTCAGGTCAACCGGTTCATCGGGGTTGATCAGCAGCAACTCACCGGGCGCGAAGTAATGTTCCTGACCCCGCCCGCGCGACAGGCAGTTGCCCCGCAGCAGCACTTGCAGGTGATAGATGCTGTCGAGTGCGCCGGAGGTCACCCGCACGCTGGCGCCGTAGCTGATGCGGCACAGGTCCAGGCTGGCGAATTTGCGGTGATCGAGGCTGGCCAGCGGCCGGCCGACATTGGGCATCAGGATACAATGGTTGCCGACGTGCTGATTGACGTAACCCGACACCGCGTAAGGGTCGGCATGGTCGAATATTCTGCTGCGCTGACTCAACAGTTGCGCGTGCATCATCGGGTCACTCTCGTTGTTGTTATTGGCGGTGTCAGTTCCATTCTAGAACAGCGCGCATAACATTGTGTCGGCAGACTGAAAACCCCAGTGGGAGCGAGCCTGCTCGCGAAGGCGGCGTCAGCTTCAACATCGACGTTGACTGACACTCCGCTTTCGCGAGCAGGCTCGCTCCCACAGGTTTGATCGCGCTATCAATCTTCCAGCGCGCGAACCCGTTCGTGGCGTTGTTGCTCTTCGGGTTGGGCGGTCGACTGTAGCGTGAAGTCAAATTCGATTTCAGCAAACCGCCCGCTCACACCATGCGCCGCGGCGCGTTGTTGATCGTCGCTGAAGCTGATGTGGGCGATCAACTCGTCGCGGGTGGCGTAGGCGAAATCGTCATGCAGGTACTGATCACCATCGAGGTTGATCTGGGTGGTCAGGTGACGATGATCCGGTGCCGAGATGAAGAAATGCACGTGCGCCGGACGCTGGCCGTGACGGCCCAGTTGATCAAGCAATTGCTGGGTCGGACCGTCCGGCGGGCAGCCGTAACCCGACGGCACGATGCTGCGGAAACGGTAGCGACCTTCGGCATCGGTGACGATACGGCGGCGCAGGTTGAACTCCGATTGCGTGGTATCGAAGTACGAGTAAGTGCCGCCAGTGTTGGCGTGCCAAACGTCCACCACAGCGCCAGCCAGCGGTTCGCCGGCGGTGTTGAACACGCGCCCTTGCATGAACAGCGTCACACCCGGATCGAGGCCATCATCGAGTCGCGCTTCGCCTTCGGACAGCGGCGCGCCGGCTACGTACAGCGGGCCTTCGATGGTCCGTGGCGTGCCGCCGGATTTGCCCGCCTGCTCGTCTTCGGCGTCCATCAGCAGGTCGAGGTAATGCTCCAGACCCAAGCCGGCCACCAGCAACCCGGCTTCCTGACGCGCGCCCAGCACGTTGAGGTAGTTGACGGCTTTCCAGAATTCTTCCGGGGTCACCGCCAGGTCTTCGATGATGTTCACCGAATCTCGCAGAATGCGGTAGATCAGGGCTTTGACACGCGGGTTGCCGGCGTCGTTGAGCAGGCCGCTGGCGTCTTCGAGAAACTTCTGTGCGCTGGCAGTGTGGGAAATCTTGACGTTCATGGTGGATCCTCATCTTGTAATTATTAGCGTAGCGAACTGAACAGGCTGGGTTCAGCGGTCATCCTCGCGGATGGAAGACGGATGCCGGCACATCGCGTCGATCTCGATCGCCATGTAGGGAAACAGCGGCAGTTGCATCAGCAGGTCGTGCAATTGCTGGACGCTGTCGACATCGAAAACGCTGTAGTTGGCATAGTGCCCGGCGATGCGCCACAGGTGGCGCCACGTGCCCTGCTCTTGCAGGCGCTGGGCCAGGGCTTTCTCGTCAGACTTCAGCTTGGCGGCGGCTTCGGGGTTCATGTCGACCGGTAGATTCACGGTCATTTTGACGTGGAATAGCATGATCTCTCCTCAGGCTTGATGAACGGAAGTGGATGTTTTGTCACGACGGAAAAACGCCAGGCGTTCTTCATCGAGGCTCAGGCCCAGGCCCGGTGTTTGCGGAACATGCAGTTCAAAATCGCGATACACCAGCGGCTCGCTGAGAATGTCTTCGGTCAGCAGCAAAGGGCCAAACAGTTCAGTGTCCCAAGCCAGTTTGTTCAGGGTGATAAAGGCATGGGCCGAGGCCATCGTGCCGAGCCCGCCTTCGAGCATCGTGCCGCCGTACAAGGCGATGCCGGCAGCTTCAGCAATCGCGGCAGTGCGTAACACGGCACGCGGGCCACCGTTCTTGGCGATCTTCAAGGCAAACACCGACGCGGCGCCTTCGCGTGCCAGATTGAAGGCGTCTTCCACGCATTCGATGGATTCGTCGGCCATGATCGGCGCCGGGCTCATCGCATTCAGGCGCGCCATGCCGGCGCGGTTGTTGCGCGAGATCGGCTGTTCGATCAGGTCGATGCCGTTGGTGCCAAGGATTCGGCAAGCGCGCAATGCGACCGCTTCATCCCAGGCCTGATTGACGTCGACCCGCACACTGGCGCGGTCACCCAGGGCTTTTTTGATCGCAATAACGTGGGCCAGGTCGCGGTTGACTTCACCGGCACCGATTTTCAGTTTGAAGATCCGATGACGGCGCAGGTCGAGCATTTTTTCCGCTTCGGCGATGTCTTTGTCGGTGTCGCCGCTGGCCAAGGTCCAGGCCACCGGCAAGGCATCGCGAACACGCCCGCCGAGCAACTCGCTGACCGGCAGGCCGAGGCGCTTGCCCTGAGCGTCGAGCAACGCGGTTTCGATTCCGGACTTGGCAAAGGTATTGCCGCGGATGCTGCGTTCCAGACGCAGCATGGCGGCGTTCACATTGCCGCTGTCCTGGCCGATCAGCAGCGGCGCAAAATGTTTGTCGATGTTGGTCTTGATGCTGTCCGGGCTTTCATTGCCATAGGCCAGGCCACCGATGGTGGTGGATTCACCGATCCCTTCGATGCCATCGGCGCAGCGCACACGAATGATCACCAGGGTCTGATTCTGCATGGTGTGCATCGCCAGCTTGTGCGGGCGGATGGTCGGCAGATCGACGATGATCGTCTCGATCGATTCAATGGCTGTTGCACGCATGTCGATACCCATCAGGTTCTTAAAGTTCTGGAACCGATTCTCGTACGGCTTTTTTTACGATGCCAATATAGAATTGGTCTGACTTGATACCTTTAAGGTATGCAAACGACCGACGTTCGGAGGCCCCATGGAACTGCGTCATCTGCGGTATTTTCAGGTGTTGGCTCAAACCCTCAATTTCACCCGCGCCGCCGAGCTGCTGCACATCGCCCAACCGCCCTTGAGCCGGCAGATCCAGCAACTGGAAGACGAACTCGGGGTGTTGTTGCTGGAGCGTGGCCGGCCGCTGAAGCTGACGGAGGCCGGGCGGTTTTTCCATGAACACTCCGCCGCCCTGCTCGAACAACTGAACAAGGTTTGCGACAACACGCGGCGGATCGGCCTGGGGGAAAAGACCTGGCTGGGCATCGGCTTCGCGCCTTCGACCCTGTACGGCGTACTGCCGGAACTGATCCGCCGTTTGCGCAGCGGCGAGCCTCTGGAGCTTGAACTGGGGCTGTCGGAAATGACCACGCTGCAACAAGTGCAGGCGCTCAAGGCCGGGCGGATCGATATTGGCTTCGGGCGAATACGCATCGACGACCCGGCGATCATTCAAACGGTGCTGACCGAAGATCGGCTGGTCGCCGCCCTGCCCGCCGGACATCCCCTGCTGGCCGGGCCGATCAGCCTGCGCGAATTGGCGAAGGAACCATTTGTGCTGTACCCCGGCCATCCGCGCCCGAGCTATGCCGACCATGTGATTGCACTGTTCGAGTCCTATGGCGTGAGCATTCACGTGGCGCAATGGACCAACGAACTGCAAACGGCCATCGGTCTGGTAGGGGCAGGGATCGGCGTCACGCTGGTGCCGGCCTCGGTGCAATTGCTGCACCGCGACGACATTGGCTTTACCCCGCTGCTGGAAGACAACGCCACCTCGCCGATTATTCTCAGTCGGAGGGTGGGTGATGTGTCACCCGGGTTGAATCATTGTTTGAAAATGATCGGAGAGCTGCAACCCCGGGCCTGACCGTCAGCCGGCAAACGCCCGGCGGCCGGCTCTAATCTCGGTACGCAGTTCGCCCACCAGGTCGGAGATTTCGCGCACTGTGGTCAATTCAGCGGTAGACACGCCATTGATCAATAAGTGAATGCACCCGGTGGCTGGCTCGAACACCTTAATGCACAGCAGTCCGTCGGCACTCTTCGTGCATTCGCAAGAAAGTGGCTCGAAGCCAGACTCCACAATGTTGCAAAGGACTGAAATGGGAACCATCGCTGTCGCCTCCGTGGCGGTCGGTCGAAATCAACCTGTTCAGGATAGATGGCCTTTTTCCTTTACGCCCCAGCCAATGCTCACTGAAAGTGATACTTGCCTCGCATATTGGCGAGGTTTTAATGGGAATTCTTGTCCCAGAACCAGTTCCAGAACCCTGGCAGCTCCACTGGCTGGGAACTGTCCTTGACGGTACGCGCCATGGCCGCGCGCAGCACGGCGTCGTGATCATCGTAAAATGGTTTTTGCGCCAATGGCACGCCGGTGGCCTTGGCGCTGTCGATCAGGATTTGCAGGTATTCCCGGGCATGCCGGGCGGTGTAGCGGTTGAGGTCGTGGAAGGTCACCACCACCGGAATCACCCCATCCACGGTCGGCAACTCGCCCTGCGCGATGCGCTCACGCACTTCAGACATTGAACGCAGCATATGAGAGCGACGCCGGGGGCTGGCGTTAAAGCCCCAGATCTTGCCGTCGTTGGCACTCAAATCAGTCAGCAGCACATGCATGCCGTGCTGCTGATACGCCGCGAAGACGCGTTTGTCGTAGTTCCAGAATGGCGGGCGGACCAGGGTCGGCGGCGCACCGGTAATCGCCGCGATGTCGGCACTGCCTTTGCTCAGCGACTGCTCCAGTTCTTCCGGGCTCAGCGAACGGTGATTGGTGTGCCAGTGGGTTGCGGTGTGAAATCCCAGTACCTGCCCTTCTGCGTGTTCGCGATGCATCAGCTCGCGCCCGATATCACTGTCGCCGGCGCGCGGCGCACCGGTCTGCACGAAAAACACCGCTTTGATGTCGGGTTGCAGTGGATTGTCCTTCAGGCTGTCGAGCACCGTAGCGGTAGGGTTCCAGAAACTCGACGCGCTGGGGCCATCGTCGAAAGTCAGCAGAAAACGAATCGGCGCCTGGGCCTGTAGACGGTGTTCCGTCTGCGGGGTCAGTGCGATGGGGGCCGAAATGCAGCCTGCCAGCCCGGTGGCAATGGCGAGTACGCAGAATATGTTGAACAGCTGCTTCATGTTTTGCCTTGGGCCAGACCCTGACGGTCAACACTATGAATGGCAAAAATCCTTCGCCCGCTCTTCCTTCGCCGCCCCGTCAGTGACGCGGGCCGAGGTTTGATCAGGGTACACAGTGTTTGGTTCCGCGACCCGTCCCCCCAACGCACGGGTGATCCGAAAGCTAAGCTGAACATTCCCGTCAGCGCTTTCCAACCGCAGGTTCAGCCGATGTGTGGACGTCTGTCGCAGTACCGTGGCATTCACGATTTCGTTGCCGTGTTGAGCATTCCCGACGCAATGATCAATCACGTCGGGGATGAGCCCTTGGCCCGCTATAACGCGGCACCCACCACTCAACTCGCCCTGCTCCATCTTGAGCCGGACGGGCTGCACGCCGATCCGGTGCGCTGGAGTTGGCGCCCGCACTGGGCCAAGGATCGCGCGGCGCCGATCAACGCGCGGGTTGAAAAAGTCGCGCACGGTCCGTTCTTTCGGGCGATCTGGCCTCACCGGGCGATTGTACCGATCGACAATTGGTTCGAATGGGTCGATGCGGGTGATTCGACGCGACTGCCATGGCTGATTCGTCGACAGGACGGAGCACCGAGTTACTGCGCCGCCATTGGCCAGTTCCCGGGCGCTGGCAATGAACCACGCAGCGACGACGGTTTTGTCATCATCACCGCGGACAGCGTCGGTGGCATGCTCGACATTCATGACCGGCGGCCGGTGGTGTTGTCGCCGGAACTGGCGCGCGAATGGCTCGACCCGGCCACGCCCAAAGAACGCGCCGAACAGATGGTGCTGCTGCAAGGGGAACCCAGTGAAATGTTTGAGTGGTACAGGGTCGACAAGGCGGTCGGTAACGTCAGAAACCAGTCTCGTACGTTGATTGATCAGCTTGTTCAGGACTGATCAGTTGAACAGTCCTGTATAGACAGGAAAGTTATCGTTCAATGACTTCAACGCATGAACGTTACACAGACTGTTTCATATCAGAAACACATGCTGCGTGTATTTGAAATCGGCCCTCAACCGCTTGTCCGACAATGTCTTTATCGTACATACATTCACTAACACTAAAGTTAGGATGCGCGCCGCATTTCCAATGGCATCGCCAAGTTGACCAAAAAGTCAACAAAGAAGGAAATCCTTATAAAATCAACAAGCATTGCAGAGAACTAAGTTGCGCGACGATCTTGTAATTAATCAAGTCAGCAGCCTGGAGTGTGTGTACCTGTCCATGACAGAACGCTATCAACTTGACTGCTTTATCGGGCAATACATAAAGACCCGGAACCTGCGTTCTATCCCCAATATCAACGACATCCTGCGTTCGACCCTCGCCACCTACGCCGGCACCCCGCCGGTCATGGTCAATGAGCTGAATGCATGGATCGACAGGAAATTGGGTTATCGGGCTTCCCATCCGGATTTTCCGTCGTTGGAAGACCTTTAAAATGATGCCCGGTGCCGTTCAGCACAAGAACTGAACGAACCGGACTTCGTTGCACTCACAGTAGTAGAGGCCTGCGGGCCTCCTTCTTTTCAGCTTTGTTATTTCTGCACACCGCTTGTAACGCAGATCTCCCTGAATTCTCCATTCAACTGCTGAGCCCCAGCCCAGGCTGAACTCAGGAGCAAGACATGAGCGAGCTCGTCCCTTACGCCGTGCACTACTTGTTTGAAGGCGTTCGTCGGCACTTCTTCAAACTGGCCGAACAGTTTTCGGATGTCGACGCGATTCATTCGGCGTCCGCCCATGCCTATCCGCAGTCTGGGCGAAAGATCGCTGCACACGCCACCCTCGACGCCGCGCGGTTGACCGCCACGCAACTGGGCATCACCCAAATACGCTGGAACGAGGCGATCTAACTTATCCAAGCAAAAACACAACCCTGTAGCTGGCGAAGCCTGCGTCCGGCTGCGCAGCCGTCGTAAAATCGACGCATGCGGTGTTTCAGATAGACCGCGTCAGCAGGATTTACGACTGCTTCGCAGCCGAACGCAGCCTCGCGCTGCTCGTCAGCTGCTACAAAGGTTGTGGTGCATGGGGTCAGGGCTTCAGCGGACGCTCTTGGTCGCGCTCTGACAGCTCCCGACTGTCGTCATTTTTCCAGTCCTGCCGCAAACGTTCCTGCCGCTTGATCTCTTCCTCCGTGGGTTCATCCTCATCGTCAAAATCCGGATGTTTTTGATCGTTGGCCATGCGCACCTCTCTTCCAGTGAAGGGACCCATTAAGCGTAGAACACATTTGAGCGTTCGACTCAGAGCCACCAACGCAGCAAAAAGAAAAACACCATGCTCAAGAGCATGCTGAGCAAGGTGTTACGGGTGTAAAGCACCAGCCCCACCGCCACCAGCGAACTGATCAGGTACGGGTTGTCCCACTGCAGATTCAGCTGCTTGTCGGGCATGAACACAATGGGCCCGCAGATCGCGGTCAACATGCCGGGCACGGCAAACCCGAGGAACTGCCGGGCATTGCTGCTCAAGCGCACCGGCAATCGGGGTTCGAGAAACACGTAGCGGTTGAGAAACACCAGCACACCCATTCCGACAATCACCGCCCACACCATCATGCTGTTCGCCCCAGGTAGAGTTTGTTGCAGATAAAACCGGCGGTCATACCCGCCAATCCGGACAGTACAAGCGCCGAGCCCCATTGCCAGTAGCTGAACAACACCGAACAGAACAGCGACACCGCGACACACACTACCGTGGGCACGTTGCGCACCACCGGCGTAATCAAGGCGATAAAGGTGGCGGCGATGGAGAAGTCCAGGCCCAGATGCTCCAGCCCCGGAATGCTGCTGCCCAGCACAATGCCCGCCAGCGTGAACAGGTTCCAGGCAATGTAAAACGTCAGCCCGACGCCCAGCGCGTACCAGCGATTGAATTGCTGTTTGTCGTGCTGACTGGTCAAGGCAAACAACTCGTCGGTGAGCAAAAAGCCCAATCCCACCCGCCAACGCCCCGGCAACGGCGAAATCACCGAACGCATGCTCATGCCATACAGCAGATGCTGCGAGGTCAGCAGCAAGGTGGTCAGCAGAATCGAAAAGACCCCGGCACCGCCCTTGAGCATGCCGATGGCGACCAACTGTGCGGCCCCGGCAAACACAATGCTCGACAAGCCCTGCCCTTGCAGCGGCGTGAGGTTGGCCTCGATGGCCATGGACCCGGCCAGCAAGCCCCAAGGCGCGGTGGCCAGGGACAGCGGCATGATCGCCACAGCGCCACGCAGAAAGGCACTGCGCGGCATGATTGAATTCGTCATAACGCCCTACAACCGGTGAAAGACCCGAGACTGTGCCAGCCGTCGCGGCGGATGGCTTGAACAATCTTGCGCACTTGCGTCGTGAGCGTGTGCAGCGAATGCGCTCCGTTCATCGGCCGGGCGCTTGATTCGCCTCGATAGTAGCAACATGATGGCGCTGCATATTTCCTTGAGGCCAGGCCCTGCATGAGCTCAGTCGAACCCGATAGCGATGTCTATAAAACCCTGCTGGAGTCAACCAATGCGATTCCCTGGCGGATCGACTGGAAAACCATGACCTTCAGCTACATCGGCCCGCAGATCGAGGCGTTGCTGGGCTGGAAACAGGACAGTTGGGTGACGGTCAACGACTGGGTCGAGCGCATGCACCCGGACGATCGGGATTACGTGGTGGAGTTCTGCGTCTCGCAATCGCGTGCCGGGGTCGATCATGAGGCGGATTATCGGGCACTGACCCAACAGGGCGACTACGTGTGGATTCGCGACGTGGTGCACGTGGTGCGCAAGGACGACGAAGTCGAAGCGTTGGTGGGCTTCATGTTCGACATCAGCGAACGCAAGAAAACCGAAGAACACCTGAGCCGGCTGCAGAAGCAACTCGAAGAGTATTCGTTCCAGGACGGCCTCACCGGCATCGCCAACCGGCGTATGTTCGACACCGTCATGGAACGCGAATGGGGCCATGCCCAGCGCACCGGTTTGCCGTTGTCGTTGCTGATCCTCGACATCGACTACTTCAAGCAATTCAACGACCACTACGGCCACATCAAAGGTGACGAATGCCTGCGCCAGGTGGCCCAGACGTTGTCGCTGGCGGCCAATCGTCCGCGTGACTTCATCGCCCGGATCGGCGGCGAAGAATTCGTCTGGCTGCTCCCGGAAACCGACGCCGAGTCCGCACGGCTGGTGGCGCGCAAATGCCTGCACCTGATTCGCCAACAACAGATTGCCCATGCATTTTCCCCGGTATCGCCGCTGTTGAGCGTGAGCCTGGGCGTCGGCACCACGGTCGCGCCGCTACAGGCGACGGCTGTGGAGTTCATCGAGCAGGTCGACAAATTGCTCTATCGCGCCAAGCACAACGGGCGGATGCGCGCCGAGTTCGCGGATTTGCGCTGAACACCGGGAGACGTCCGAGTACCATGAAGCGATTCGCCAACAGGTCAGGGAGTCGACATGTTTTACCGGATCGCCGCCGACGGGCTGGTGCTGTTTCATCTGCTGTTCATTCTGTTCGTGCTGTTCGGCGGGCTGCTGGTACTCAAATGGCGGCCGCTGATCTGGGCCCACCTGCCTGCTGCTGCGTGGGGTGTGATGGTCGAAGTCTTGCACCTGACCTGCCCGCTGACCCCGTGGGAAAACCTCATGCGCCAGGCCGCCGGGCAAACCGGCTACGGTGGCGGCTTTATCGAGCACTACATCTGGCCGGTGATTTACCCCGCCGGCTTGACGCCGCCGATTCAATTGGCGCTGGGCAGCGTGGTGCTGGCGATCAACGTGCTGGTCTATCGTCGGTTGTTCAGGCAGTGGAAACTGCGCCGGGCCGCCTGAAACCAACGCCGAGGATGAACCCATGCTGTCGATTGAAGACCTGACTTTGCTCCAGGCCATCCGCGAAACCGGCAGTCTGTCGCGGGCCGCAGCGCACCTGGGCAAGGCGCCGTCGACCGTGTCCTACGCCGCGCGGCAACTGGAAGAACGCTTCGACGCGCTGCTCTTCGACCGCCGTCGCTACCGCTTGCAGCTCACCCCGGCCGGCGAGTTGCTGGTGAACGAAGCGGCGCGGTTGATGCAGGACGTGTCCCGCCTGACCCAACGGGTGCAGCAAGTGGCCAACGGCTGGGAAAGCCGACTGTGGATTGTCACCGACGAATTGCTCGAATTCGAAACCTTGATTCCGGTGATCCACGAGTTTGATGCGCTGGAATCCGGCGTGCCGCTGCGCATCACCCAAGAGGTGCTCAAAGGCGTTTGGGAAGCCCTGCGTGAAGGGCGCGCGGATTTGATCATTGGCGCCACCAATGAGCCACCGGCGATTCCGACCCTGCGCTGGATGCAGTTGGGAGAAATGGAATGGGTGTTCGCAGTTTCACCGAAACACCCGCTGGCCAAGGCCAAAGAACCGATTTCCCGGGCCATGGTCGCGCAGCACCGGGCGATCGTCGTGGCGGACTCGTCGCGGGTCACCGAGGGCAGCACCTACGGCGTGTCGGGCGGCCAACCGGTGCTCGCGGTGCCGACCATGCGCGCCAAAGTCCTCGCTCAATGCGATGGCCTGGGCGTCGGCTGGCTGCCCCGGCACCGGGTGGGCTCGCTACTGAAAAACGGCACGCTGGTTGAAAAACAGATGGCCGACCCACGCGAACCGAACATCCTGTACGCCGGCTGGCGCGGCGATCATGACGGCCGGGCATTAGGGTGGTGGCTGGAAAAACTCAAGCAGTCGTACCTGTCCACCAAACTGGTCCAGGGCAGCGACCGGTTTATCTGACCTCAATTGGCTATCACGCTCATGTTGCGCCCGCTGGACTTGGCCACATACAAGGCCTTGTCCGCTGCGGTGACCACATCGTCGGGCTGGTCCTGCGAGGCCGTGTTGTAGGCGCAAACGCCGATACTGACGGTCACCCTGCCCTCTGCGCTGTCCAGGTGCTCAATGTCCTCCAGCAGGACGGCGTGACGGATTTTTTCAGCCACCAGAAAAGCGCCGACATAGTCCGTGCCAGGCAGCACGACCGTGAACTCTTCGCCGCCATAACGGGCGGCTAGATCACCGGGGCGCTTGATGTTGTCCTTGATGATCGAGCTGATCCGGCGCAAACACTCATCACCGGCGACGTGACCGTAGCGGTCGTTGAAGCTCTTGAAGTGATCGACATCGATCATCAGCATCGCGAGGTGGGTCTGGGTGCGCCGGGCGCGGCCCATTTCCGCGAGGATAAACAGGTCAAACTGACGCCGGTTGGACAGCCCGGTCAACGCGTCCTCCAGGGCCAGCAGCTCAAGGCTGCGATTGACCTCGATGAGTTTTTCCTGGCCATCAAGCAACACGCGCTGAAAGTGATGTTGCTGCTTCATGAAGTGAATGAGGCGATAACCGAGCGCGCCCAGAAACAGCAGCAGCAACAATACGATCCCCGCGCTCAGCGCCGTCTCCTTGCGCCAACTGGCCAGCACCTCCTCCTTGTCCAGCGCGGTAAAGATGATCAGCGGATAACCGCTGACCCGCCAAAACCCGACCACCCGTTCCACACCGTCCACAAACGACTTGACAGTGGCCGTGCCGGAATCGCCTTTAGGCAACAGTTGGGTAAACAGCGGCCCCTTGGCCACGCTGCTGCCAATGTCAGCCGCTTTGAACGGCCGACGTACAACAATACTGGCGTCATCGGCAATCAGGTTGATCACCCCGTTCTGGCCCATGTCGATGCTGTCGTACAGCTCAAGGAAATGACTGAGATAGATCGTGGCCAGCGCCACCCCGGCGAATCGGCCATCCGGATAATTGATCCGGCGCGACACGGTCATGATCCATTCACCGCTCGAGCGACTTTTTATCGAACGACCGATATGTGGGCCACGGTCGGTATGGTCACGATGGAAGATGAAATATTCACGGTCGGAATTGTTGGCGTTGGGCACCTCTGCGCCATTGGAGTTAGCGATCCAGCGCCCTTGTTCGTCGTAGACAAACAAGCCATGCAGTTGTTTGAGCTCATCACGTTCAGCGCGGAGCAATCGTTGCAACCGGGGCAGTTGCTGCGGGCCGACGCCCTCGTTTTCGAGGCGGTCCACCAAGGCAAACAGCAGCGTATCGGCCTGTTTGATCGACGCCTGCGCCTGCGAAGCCAGGGTTTGCGCCAGGTTGGACATCGCCACTTCTTTGTCCTGCAGATGGTACTGGCGCGAGTTCCAGGCTTCCCAGAACACGATCACCGTCATCGACAGGCACACCGCCACGAGCAGCACTACCGCATAGCGGACCTTGAGCCTTGATTCGATCTGGCCGGGCACCCAAGGCGTGGCCGGACGCGGGTTTGCAATCGGATCTTTGATGGACGGATTCCCCATGACAGTCCCTGATTTGTTATGACAGGGCGATTTTTCCTGTTCGCCCTTTAGATGTCGCATCAGAAACACGATAGGTGATTTGCCGGCCCCGTGACGAGTTTGTGTCGGGAAACCTTATCTCGACGCCTGCTTCACCGCCTCAAGCCAGGCTGGATCCAGACGGGTCTGGTCGGTGTCGATGCCCAGTTCCTCCATTCGCGCCTTGTGCTGATCCATTTCGCGAACCAGCTGACTGTGGTCGCTGGAGTTGGCGTCCAGCTCGTGCATCTGGTGCAGGCCCAGGTGATAGAAACGCAGCAGTTTCATGGCCACTGGATCACCGGTCGCCACCGCTGCGGTGACCTGATGCATGATGTTGGTGATGCTCATCAGGCTGCGTTTGAGCTGCCAGCCGTAGACTGCCGCAGCCATCCATGGCTGGTTCCAGAACTTGCCGCGCATCAGCGCCACCATCAGCAACACCGCGATAAACACACCGCCGACGTTATACCGCAGGTTGTCGCCGCCGGGTTCCCCGAACACCGCCACCGCCGCCGTGGACAGCACCATCGCCAGCGCGAGGAACATCAGGGCAATAATCACCGTACTGCGGCGCGTCTGTTGTCGATAGGTTTGAGCGTTCTGCGGCTGGATTTCGAACATCGCGACAGGTTTCCTTGGGAGCAGAGACAAAAAGAAAGCCAGGCATTATCGCCTCTGCGAGGGATTTAGCTATGCTGGGGCTCCTTTTCATCTTTTCATCGTCAAACGGGGGACATGGCGGTATAGCGCAGTTCGTGCCATCTTCATCCATGGATACACACTATTCGGATGCCCTTCGCGCGGTTCGGCGAGTGACATCGTTTTAAGGATCACTGAATGACCCAAAGACAAGTAATCAACGCCTCGGTCAGCCCTAAAGGCAGCCTGGAAACCCTTTCCCAACGCGAAGTCCAACAACTGAGCGAAGCCGGTTCCGGCAGCACCTACAACATCTTCCGCCAGTGCGCCCTGGCCATTCTCAACACCGGCGCCCATGTCGATAACGCCAAGACCATTCTCGAAGCCTACAAAGATTTTGAAATCCGCATCCACCAGCAAGATCGCGGCGTACGCCTGGAACTGCTGAACGCCCCGGCCGACGCCTTCGTCGACGGCGAAATGATCGCCAGCACCCGTGAAATGCTGTTCAGCGCCCTGCGTGACATCGTCTACACCGAAAACGAACTCGACAGCCAGCGCATCGACCTGAGCACCTCCCAGGGCATCAGCGACTACGTGTTCCACCTGCTGCGCAACGCCCGCACCCTGCGTCCCGGCGTCGAACCGAAGATCGTGGTCTGCTGGGGCGGTCACTCGATCAACACCGAAGAATACAAATACACCAAGAAAGTCGGCCACGAACTGGGCCTGCGCAGCCTCGACATCTGCACCGGTTGCGGCCCCGGCGTGATGAAAGGCCCGATGAAAGGCGCGACCATCGCCCACGCCAAACAGCGTATCCACGGCGGTCGCTACCTCGGCTTGACTGAACCTGGAATCATCGCCGCCGAAGCGCCGAACCCGATCGTCAATGAGCTGGTGATCCTGCCGGACATCGAAAAACGCCTGGAAGCGTTCGTGCGCGTCGGCCACGGCATCATCATTTTCCCGGGGGGTGCGGGCACGGCCGAAGAATTCCTGTACCTGCTCGGCATCCTGATGCACCCGGACAACGACGGCCTGCCCTTCCCGGTCATCCTCACCGGGCCCAAGCATGCCGCACCGTATCTGGAGCAACTGGACGCGTTCGTCGGCGCCACGCTGGGCGACGCGGCGAAGAAACATTACGAGATCATCATCGACGATCCGGCGGAAGTCGCACGGCAGATGACTCAGGGACTCAAAGCGGTCAAACAGTTCCGCCGCGAGCGCAATGACGCGTTCCACTTCAACTGGCTGCTGAAGATCGACGAAGGCTTCCAGCGCCCGTTCGACCCGACCCATGAAAACATGGCCAACCTGGAGCTGAGCCTGGCCATGCCGGCCCACGAACTGGCGGCCAACCTGCGCCGTGCGTTCTCCGGCATTGTCGCCGGCAACGTCAAGGACAAGGGTATCCGCCTGATTGAGCAGCACGGGCCGTATCAGATCCGTGGCGATGCCCAGATCATGCGTCCGCTGGATCAATTGCTCAAAGCGTTCGTCGCCCAGCACCGGATGAAACTGCCGGGTGGCGCGGCGTATGTGCCGTGTTATCAGGTCGTGGCATAACCCACGATCCGACTAACACCCTTTACCCCTGTAGGAGCGAGCCTGCTCGCGATGAGGCCAGATCAGTCAGCATTGATGCTGAATGACACTCCGCCATCGCGAGCAGGCTCACTCCTACAGGGGGTTAGTGGGGTTACAGGTGATCAGCATCAATCACTGCTTTGGCAAACGCCTGCGGATCTTCCTGCGGCAGGTTGTGGCCGATGCCGCCATTGATCAGCCGGTACTCATACTTGCCGGTAAATCGCTTGGCGTAATCCTCGGCCGCCGGATGCGGCGCGCCGTTCGCGTCACCTTCCATCGTGATGGTCGGCACCGTAATTGATGGCGCCGTGGCCAACTTCTGTTCCAGCGCTTCGTATTGCGGCTCGCCCTGCACAATGCCCAACCGCCAGCGGTAATTGAAAACGGTGATCGCGACATGGTCCGGGTTGTTCAGCGCGGCAGCGCTGCGATCATAGGTCGCGTCGTCGAACACCCATTTTGGCGACGCCGTCTGCCAGATCAACTTGGCAAAGTCGTGACGGTTTTTTTCGTAGCCGGCCTGGCCACGATCGGTCGCGAAATAAAACTGGTACCACCACTGCAATTCAGCCTTGGGCGGCAACGGGTTCTTGCCTGCGGCCTGGTTGCCGATCAGGTAGCCGCTGACCGACACCAACGCCTTGACCCGCTCCGGCCACAGCGCCGAGACGATGTCCGCCGAACGCGCACCCCAGTCATAGCCGCCGAGTACCGCCTGTTTGATCTTTAGCGCATCCATGAAGTCAATCACGTCACTGGCCAGCGCCGCAGGTTGGCCGTTGCGCAGGGTCTTGTCCGACAGGAACTGCGTGTCGCCATAACCCCGGGCATATGGAATCAACACCCGGTACCCCTTGGCCGCCAGCAACGGCGCCACTTCGCTGTAGCTGTGGATGTCGTAGGGCCAACCGTGCAGGAGAATCACCACGGGACCGTCAGCAGGCCCCACCTCGGCGTAAGCCACATTCAACAAGCCAGCCTTGACGTGCTTCAGCGGACCGAACGAGTCGTGCGACTCCACGTTCGCCACCACCGGCTCTGCAGTCGGGGTCGCGGCTTGCGCTGTGGCGGCACTGAGGACACCGAACTGCATCAGCGCAACAGCGAGCATCGTTGGTGCCAGGAAGCGGCGGCGTGATTCGGTTTTACGGCTCAACACATTCATCTTCATAGTGATTTCCCTACCCGTCATTTGTCGGTTGTTTTGCACGACTCAGTGGATGGATCAACCGCCCTGATTGCCGCACTCGCGGTGACGATAGTCGGTGGCGGTGAGGCAAGTCGTCTTGTCTCGATGGAAGCCATTTAATCGCCCGCAGGTATCTGCCATGTGTCGTCAACACCGCGTTATTAAGGCGTAAGGTGTCAAACAGCGCCTGCGATACAGTGCGATACAATTCTCCGAATCGAATAAAAAGAGGGTTGGGCAATGGAGCATGTGAACCACATCCTGATCGTCGATGACGATCGCGAGATCCGCGAGCTGGTGGGCAATTACCTGAAGAAGAACGGCCTGCGGACCACGGTGGTTGCGGATGGCCGGCAGATGCGCCATTTTCTGGAAACCAATCAGGTCGACCTGATCGTGCTGGACCTGATGATGCCCGGCGATGACGGCCTGGTGCTGTGCCGTGAATTGCGCGCCGGCAAGCACAAAGCCACGCCGATCCTGATGCTCACCGCTCGTAATGACGAAACCGATCGCATCCTCGGCCTGGAAATGGGCGCAGACGATTACCTGACCAAACCCTTCGCCGCCCGCGAATTGCTCGCGCGGATCAACGCGGTATTGCGCCGTACACGGATGCTGCCACCGAACCTGCTGATCACCGAAACCGGTCGCCTGCTCGGTTTCGGCCGCTGGCGTCTCGACACCACGGCTCGCCACTTACTCGATGAAAACGACACCATGGTCGCCCTCAGTGGCGCGGAATACCGGTTGCTGCGCGTGTTTC
Source organism: Pseudomonas sp. URMO17WK12:I12 (assembly GCF_000514395.1). Classification (NCBI taxonomy): domain Bacteria; kingdom Pseudomonadati; phylum Pseudomonadota; class Gammaproteobacteria; order Pseudomonadales; family Pseudomonadaceae; genus Pseudomonas; species Pseudomonas sp. URMO17WK12:I12. The sequence continues at coordinate 55,441 of NZ_AZVV01000009.1, read as the reverse complement.
TCGATCACCCGCAACGGGTGCTCAGCCGCGACCAGTTGCTCAACCTGACCCAGGGCCGTGATGCCGACCTGTTCGATCGCTCCATCGATTTGCTGGTGAGCCGCTTGCGCCAACGCTTGCTTGATGACTCGCGCGAACCGACCTATATAAAGACCGTGCGCAGCGAAGGCTACGTGTTCTCCTACCCGGTGGAGTTGCTCGGCGCCGAATCCTGATGGGGTTTTGTATCCGTCTGTATAAGAACCCGCGACAGATACGCAAACCCCGATTTCGACGGGTTACAGCACACATCACCGATACACCCGAGCGTTTAACTGTGATCACCGGATAGCAGCCGCTACCGACCCACTCACACTAAACGCACGGAGTATCACCCATGTTCAACTTCTCGAAAGTCTCGTTCCTGGCACTTGGTCTGGCACTGGTCGGTGGTCTCGGTCTGTCTAACCTGGCATCGGCGAACACCGCCCATGCCGTGTCCCACAGTCAGCATCAGCAACGGTTGATGGAAGGTGGTTCGGATCGATTGATCGAAAATCGTGTCGTTGAAGGCGGCGCGGATCGGCTGCAAGAACTGCGTGAACGCGTGGCGCTGATCAGTCCGAACAACGCCGTTCGCGCTGGTGTGGTGGTGGCGGAGAACCGCCCTGAGTTCGGTTCGAAATATCAGCGGTATTGAGCCACAACAGAGATCCCCTGCAGTTTGATTGAGTGGTGTCCAGTAACGAGACCAGCCGCGGTTCCATCGAGCTCTCCAGCACCTCAATCAACGCCAGCGTCACCGGCAGCTTGAAGCGCCGCCGCCCCGCGCTGCCGGGGTTGAGGAATAGCGTATCGTCGCGCCATTCGATGCGCGGTTGGTGCGAATGGCCAGTGATCACCAGTTTGATGTCAGCATCGAGCAACGCCGGAACATCGGCGATGTCATGCACCAGCAACGTGCCCCATCCGTTCAGTTCAAAGCGCAGCAGATCCTCGAGATCTGCCGCCCAAGGCTCGGTCAGGTCATTGTTCCCGCGCACCACCTGCAGCGGAGCTATGGATGCCAGTTGATCGAGAATGTCGCGGCTGCCGATGTCACCCGCGTGGATGATCCGCTCACAGCCCTCCAGCGCCGCCACCGCTTCGGCGCGGAGCAAGCCATGGGTATCGGAGATCACGCCAACCTTCATGCACAACTCCAGACGACGCTTGGAACTCAGGCGTTCAAGGATCTACTTGTGCCATCAGTTCGGCAACCGATTCCTGGCGTTTGGCGTAGCGCTGGGCCAGCACCGCACAGACCATCAACTGAATCTGATGGAACAGCATCAACGGCAGGATCAACACGCCGATGGTGCTGCCGGCGAACAGCACTTGGGCCATCGGCACGCCAGTGGCCAGGCTTTTCTTCGAGCCGCAGAAGAGGATGGTGATGCGGTCTTCCACATTGAAACCAAAGGCTTTGCCCAGCACCGTCGAGGCCACCAACACCAGCCCCAGCAACACGCAGCACGCCACCACCAGCCCGGCCAGTTCCCACAGCGGGATCTGCTGCCAGATGCCCTCGTTCACCGCTTCACTGAACGCGCCGAAGACCACCAACAGAATCGAACCCTGATCGACGAACTTCAGCCAACCCTTGTTGCGCCCGACCCAAGCACCGATCCAGCGCCGCGCAATCTGCCCGGCAATGAACGGCAGCAGCAGTTGCACGCTGATCTTCACAATCGCATCGAGCGTCGAGCCGCCGTCGCCATGCACATTCAGCAGCAGCGTCACCAACAATGGCGTGATAAAGATCCCGAACAGACTGGACGCTGCCGCACTGCAAATTGCCGCCGGAATATTCCCCCGCGCCAGGGAGGTAAACGCAATGGCCGACTGCACCGTGGCCGGCAGCGCGCAGAGGTAGAGCATGCCCATGTACAGGTCGTCGCCGATCAGGGGCGACAGCACCGGTTTGAGCGCCAGGCCGAGCAGCGGAAACAGCACAAAGGTCAGGCTGAAGACCAGCAAATGCAGGCGCCAGTGGCCGGCGCCGGCGATGATCGACTCGCGTGACAGTTTGGCGCCATGCAGGAAAAACAGCAGCGCGATGGCGATGTTGGTCAGCCAGCCAAAGCCCACCGCGACCTGACCGCTGGCGGGCAAAAAACTGGCGAGCAGCACGACGCCGATCAGAGTCAGGGTGAAGTTGTCGGGTAGGAAGCGAGGGCGCGTCATCGAGGGCATCCGGGTTTGCCAGGAACGTGATCTCGACTCTAACGCTTCTGCGGATTACCGACTAACGCTAGTAAGCCAGGAGATGTCGCCTAACGGACATGCCTGACGAGTCAACCTGCGTTCTTGACGCCTGGTGCCATTCAGTGGGAAAACATGCCGGGCCCGAATGGAAGTGTCGGTCATTCACGATCAAGGAAGACTCATGAAAACCCTGTTCTGTTTACTGATCGCCACCGGCGTCGGCGGTGCCTTGCAATACGCGGGCATTCCCCATGGCCTGTTGCTGGGGTCGATTCTGGCAACGGCATTGATCGCCAGTCGTCTGCACTTCTCCCCTACCCTGCGTTTCGGCCTCGGCTACGTACAGATCGTACTGGGGATCGCGACCGGCCTGATGTTTACCGCGTGGGACAGCCACACCGTCGCAGCCATGCTCCCCAGCCTCGGTTTGATGCTGTTTTGCCTGATGGTGCAAAGCTCGGTGGCCGGCCTGGCGCTGCTGAAAATCGCCGGATGGAACCGCAAGGATTCGCTGCTGGCGGTCTACCCCGGCGCACTTGCTGCGATATTCGACTTGCTCGAATCCGAACGCGCGTCCAGCAAAGTGATTGTCGTGCATCTGGTGCGACTGCTCGCCATCACCCTTCTCGTCAGCTTCTGCATTCCCGGACAGACCCACCTGGCGATGGCCGACAGCAACCTGCAAGACATGAGCATGGCACTGCCCCTGCTGTCGCTGATCGCCTTGTGCCTGTTGCTCGGTCGCTTGCTGCTGAACATCGGCGTGCCGGCACCGTTCATGCTCACGGCCATCGTGCTCACCGGCGTCTACCTCAAGTCCGGTTACTTGCAGGGCTTTCACATGCCGTCATGGAGTGTCGACTTCGCGACCGTGCTGCTCGGCGCGCTGATTGGTTCGAAATTCAAGGACATCTCTTTCGGCGAACTCCTGCATCACGGCCGTACCGCCGTGATGTCGGTCGGCCTGATGCTGCTGATCGCTGCCGCATTTGCCGGCGTCGCCGGGCAGTTTTTGGGCAGCAATCCCTTGTCGCTATGGCTGGCGTACATGCCGGGCGCCATCGAGACCATCGCCCTCGTCGCCTTCAGCGGCGGGTTGAATGTCGTGTTCATCCTCACCCATCACCTGGTGCGCATGGTGGTGCTGCACTTTGCGCCGGCACTGGTGGTGCAGGCGCGGCGCTGGCGGGAGGATGTTTGACCGGCAGTCGCGTATCAGAGCAAAGGATTAAGTCGGAGAGATGGTGGCCAGTGCGCCAATCAGAATGGTCAACACCAGAAAACCACCGAGGAAAATTGCCATCTTGCCCATTGGAGCCTCCAACATTGTGAATTCGCGGTAGGCCGTCATTGTGAGCCTGCAACTGAGTGCATTACAGAGGCAGATGGACCAGGAAAATACGGATCAGATGCCCGAAACGAAAAAGCCCCGCCCCACTGATGTGGGACGGGGCTTTCTACTGCATGGACCGCCGTTTTACAGGTCAGTGATTTCCTTGTGGCGTGGCACCAGCGCCTTCATCACGCTCCAGGCCACCAGATAGGCCAGCGAGCAGATCGCGAACATGATCATGTAGCCGGTGTGAATGTCGTTGATCGATTTGTAGTAGTCGAACACGTAACCACCGATCTTCGTCATCACCACACCGCCCAGACCACCCGCCATGCCGCCAATACCGACCACCGACGCAATGGTTTTTTGCGGGAACATGTCAGACACGGTCGTGAAGATATTGCACGACCACGCCTGATGCGCCGACGCGCCTACACCAATCAACAACACCGGCACCCAGAAACTGATGTAACCCAATGGCTGCGCCAACAACACCACCAACGGGAACAACGCGATCACCAGCATGGCTTTCATACGACCGTCATACGGCTTGTCGCCGCGCGCCATGAAGTAGCTCGGGAACCAGCCGCCGCCGATGCTGCCGATCATCGTCATGCTGTACAACACGGCGAGCGGTGCAACGATGGCCGCGCCCTTCATCTCGTATTGCGCCGACAGATAGGTTGGCAGCCAGAACAGGAAGAACCACCACACGCCGTCCGTCATGAACTTGCCGAAGGCAAACGCCCAGGTCTGGCGGTAGGTCAGCAGTTTGAACCACGATACTTTTTTGGCAGCGACACCCGACACTTGCGGGGTGACCACTTGCACCGGTTCATCGGCACGAATGTAGGCCAGTTCCTCGGCCGACAGACGTTTTTGCTGCTCCGGTTTCTCGTAGAGTGCGATCCAGACAGCGACCCAGACGAAGCCCAACAGGCCAATCACGATGAACGCTGCTTCCCAGCCCCAAATGCCGGCAATCAATGGCACGCAGATCGGCGCCAGGATCGCGCCGACGTTCGCGCCGGAGTTGAAGATGCCGGTGGCGAACGAGCGTTCCTTCTTCGGGAAGTATTCCGCAGTGGCCTTGATCGCAATCGGGAAGTTACCCGCCTCACCAATCGCCAGAACCGCCCGCGACAACATGAAACCGGCAATGGACACCGGAATGACAGCCAGCCCGAGCGCACTGCTCAGGAAGCCGATGCCCTCACCCATTGGCACTGCAAAGGCGTGCATCACCGCACCGGTGGACCAGATGCCAATCGCTAACATGTACGCTTTCTTGGTGCCGATCTTGTCGACGAAGCGGCCGGCGAACAACATGGAAATCGCATACACAAACTGGAAAACCGAGGCGATGTTGGCGTAGTCGGTGTTACTCCAGCCAAATTGCGTCGACAGCTGCGGCGCTAAAAGACTGAGTACCTGGCGGTCCAGATAGTTGACGGTCGTGGCAAAAAACAACAGTGCACAGATCGTCCAGCGGTATTTGCCGACCGCCTGGCCGACGCGTTGCGCATTGATGGGCTCGTTCAGATTCATGGCATCACTTTATTATTGGATTATGGTGATGATCTCTCGGTTTCAAGCGAGATCAATTGTGTCGTAGAGCATCGCCAAAACGCGAGGAATCCGCGCCAAGGCTGGTCAGGTTCAGCCGTGTCTTGCGATTAGCCGTTTTGCGCTATCGGTTAACTCACGCGTAGCGCGATCTCAATGGCGCAAGCCGGGCATGCAGTGATGCGAGGCAGCGTTTGGCGGGACAGTCGCCTGTGACGGGCGAGATGGCGCAGACGGGTAAAGCGTCAGGAACGAACCGGAAGCAGCGGCATTCAGCGAGGTGAGGACGCAGGTTGAATTCATGATGGGCCGACACTCTTTCTTATTTTTAGGATGAACAGATCGCTAATCGTCTGTCGTCGTACAACTGTGCCTTTTATATCGAGTCCCATACGACGCTGTCAATCTGAAAAATTGCCGTTGGTCTAGAGAATCACCCCCTTTTAAAAGCCAAATCATCGCTGAACGCTCTGGCGATGGGCTTCACGGCTTGTTGTTCGTCGGGCGATATTAGTGACACGCGGGGACTGAAGTCATCCGTCGATGTTGTACGACGACGCATGTATTCAGGACAATGCGCCTCGCCGGGACATCGGCAAGGCGTTTTAAGTCAGAGAGGCAGGCTTGATGGCTGATCGTCAAGGGTCAGTTCGACACTGTCGCGGTACTCGGGCACGGACACTGACCACCCCAGTTCCAGACTGATGCGTCGGCGCAATACATCCGCGGCGTTGGGCTCGCCATGTACCACATAAGTATGCTTCGGCGGTCGTTTGAACCCGCGCAACCACTGGATGATTTCATCAGCGTCGGCGTGCGCGGACAACGTTTCCATGGGCACCACCTCCGCCCGGATGGGCACGTCTTTACCGTGGATGCGCACCGACGGCGCACCGGCGACGATCTGCGCACCGCGAGTGCCTCCTGCCTGGAAGCCTGGGACCAACAGGGTATTCAGCGGATTCGGCGCCAATGCTTTGAGGTGGTGCAGCACCCGCCCTCCTGTCGCCATGCCGCTGGCGGCGATAATCACCGCCGGGGTGCGCTGCTGATCCAAATTAATAGAGTCACGAGTCGACCGCACAAAGTGTGTGCCCAGGCACATGCCTTCGCAGTCCTCCAGCGACAGCCGATGCTCACTGCGAAAGCGCTGGTACAAGCGCGTGACATCTGTCGCCATAGGGCTGTTGAGGTAGATCGGCAGGTCTGGAATGGCATGCGTCTGTTTCAGCCGATACAAGTAATACATCAGCAATTGAGCACGCCCGACAGCAAACGATGGCACCAGCGTGATGCCATAACGCATGGCCGTGCGATTGATGACCTCGGCCAGTTTTTTCTCCGGAGGCTCGTCAGGGTGCAGACGGTCACCGTAGGTTGACTCAATGAGCAAGAAATCAGCTTGTTCGATGGTTTCCGGCGCGAACATCAGCGGGTCGTTCGGCCGCCCCAAATCCCCGGAAAACACCAGCGTTACGCCATCGGCCACCACTTCGACGGTGGCGGCGCCCAGTATGTGCCCGGCGCCGCGCAACTTAATGCTCATGCCGGGCACAATGTTCACCGGGTGATGCAACTCCAGGGGTCGCAACAGCTTCAGCGCCCGTTCAGCGTCTTGTTCGGTGTAAAGCGGTAGCGCCGGTGCGTGTTTGGAGTAGCCATGCCGATTGGCAAACTCGGCTTCCTCTTCCTGTAAGCGACCACTGTCTCGCAGCAGGATTTTCACCAGCTCACAAGTCGCCGCCGTGGCATAAACCGGCCCGCGATAACCGTTGCGCACCAGCACCGGCAAGTAGCCGCTGTGATCAAGATGAGCATGAGTCAGCACAATGGCGTCGAGATCGCGGACCGGCAGCTGAAAAGGGTCCCAGTTATGCAATCGCAGTTGCTTGTAGCCCTGAAACAGGCCGCAATCGATCAGCACATGCTGGTCCCTGTGTTCCAACAGGTATTTGCTGCCTGTGACCGTGCCTGCCGCACCGAGAAATGTCATTCGCATGGCCGTCTCCTTGATCATCCTTGGGGGCGCGATGGCTTGACGATCATCAAGCTGCACGGCGCCTTGTTCAGCACACTCTCGACGGTACCGCCGATGAACCGGTCGATCCCGTGATGATAGGCGGTACCCAGCACCACCAAGTCAAAAGCCTGTTGTCGAGCAAACTTCACGATCACCTTGTGAGGGATGCCCTTCAGCAGATGTCGGCGTTTCTTGTCGATGCAATAACGTTCGGCAAGCGCATCAAAGGCCTCTTGCTGAGCATCATTGATCGCATCGCTCAAACTGTTATCCAGGCTCAGTGTCGGCACGCTTCTCTCGGTATCCCCCACCACCGACCAGTTGCTGACGTTGAGTACGTGCAAGTCGGCGCCACAGGAGGCCGCCACTGTCGAGGCCAGATCGAGAATCCGGTCATTAAGCCCGTGGCTCAGCTCTTCGAGATGGGACAAATCGACTGCCGCAAGAATGCTCATCGGCTTGGAATTTTTTGCGTCGCTGACCAGATGCAAGGTCGCCGGACAGTCGCGCAGCAACAGCCAGTCAAGGGGCCGGTGGAACGCGCGGTCGAGTACCGGCACATGCGTGGCGTCCTTGATGACCAGGTCCGCATGGAAGTCATTGACGTATTCCACTATGTGCGCAGGGGTGGACCTGGACCAGACGACTTCGGTGGTGACCTGCATACCGATGCATTGATGAAACCGGGCTTGTTGCTCCAGCCAGTGTCGGTGCACCTGCAGGTAGCCCTCCCGCGCCTGAGCCATTGCATCGTGATCAAACAACCCGGCCACCGCCAGCACCTGCACATAATCGAATGCGACGATGTGCAACAGCGCCCCCGTGGCACAGGCCAGCGCATGCGCGCGATCAAACGCCGGGGTGCGGATCATTTCGCAAGGGGCAATCAACAGGATACGTTTAAGTTTGAGCATCATAGACCTCGTCCCGCGAGCGCTTTTACCTGACTGACGGCCAGCCCGCCGTCCAGCCTGAGGCTTCCTGCCATGGCTGATTATTTAAGTTTCGCTTTATCGGTTATTCGATTGGCGCGCTGGTTGGCCTCATCGGCAGCCCGTTGTGCTTGCTCCGCTTTGTTGTACGCCTCATCGGCCCGCAGCCGAGCGGTCGCGGCGTTGTTTTCAGCGGCCTCCAATCGCGCGTCAATTTCCTGAGCGTGCCGATGACTGCAACCGGCGGTCGTTGCCAACAAGATACTCAGTAGTACAAAGGACAAGCGCTTGCTCATGACTTTTCCCCTCGGTTTATCGCAGCGGTGTACTTCACCTGGATTGCCAAAGTATCGGACGCCAGCACTTGCGCACTCTGATTTTTGTCAACTTATAGCTCGCTGACAGTGAGTGAGTGGCTCACTGAAGCCTTGTTGATTTAACTCAATGTTTTTATGCCGCCGGGGCGTAGAAAAAGTGAACCGGGTCCAGGCGGCTTAAAGGCCGCACCTGAAACAGAGGGCGCTGTCATGAGCAACTTGAGTTGGCGTAAAACCATCCTGGAAGCACTTGAGTTCAAGCCTGAAATCAACGCTGCCAATAGGGAAGTTGCCCTCCGGGCGACTCAAGGCGGGCTGCCCTGCCCCTGTCTTCTTGCTGAGTGAACGTCATGAAAAAAACACACCAGTGGAACCTCTCCTACTTCCTGATCGCGTTTGTCGTGTTCACCCTCACTCAGTTACTGTTTGTCGATCGTCACGTTGTGCAGAACATTCCCTACAGCCAGTTCCTGCAATTGCTGAAGGAGCAAAAGGTCAGCGACTTAAAGGTCGAAGCAGGTCAGATCAGCGGCAAACTGCAAGAGCCTATCGAAGGGCACACCCTGTTCTCGACGGAACGGGTCGATCCGGCGCTGGCGGCGGAGCTTGCCCATTCGGGTGCCAGCTTTGCCGGAGTCAACGAAAATACCTTTCTGAGCGGCCTGCTGGGCTGGCTGCTGCCGTTCGCCCTCATCATGGTGGTCTGGCATTTCCTGTTTCGCTCAATGGCGGAAAAACAAGGAATGGGAGGGTTGATGAGCATCGGAAAGTCGCGGGCCAAGGTGTTCGTCCAGCGCGATACCGGAGTGACCTTCGCCGATGTGGCGGGTATCGATGAAGCCAAGACCGAACTGGTGGAAATCGTTTCTTTTCTCAAGGACAAGGCCAAATACGCACGCTTGGGGGCGCACATCCCCAAAGGCACCCTGTTGGTCGGTCCGCCGGGAACCGGCAAGACCCTGGTCGCCAAAGCGATCGCCGGGGAAGCCGGTGTCCCGTTTTTCTCGATCTCGGGGTCGGAGTTCGTCGAAATGTTCGTCGGGGTGGGAGCCGCACGGGTGCACGACCTGTTTGAACAAGCGCGGGAGGCGGCGCCCTGCATCATCTTCATCGACGAACTGGATGCGCTGGGCAAAATGCGGGGCGTTGGTGCATTTGGCGGCAATGACGAAAAAGAGCAAACCCTCAACCAATTACTCGCGGAACTGGACGGATTCGATCCTCGTGAGGGCGTTGTATTGCTGGCCGCGACCAATCGGCCAGAGATCCTCGACCCGGCGCTGCTGCGAGCCGGCCGAATCGACCGTCAGGTGCTGATTGATCGCCCGGACCGAAAAGGCCGGCAAGCGATCCTCAAGGTCCACCTGCAAAAGATCACCACAGAGCCGGGCCTGGATGGCGAACGTATTGCCGACATCACCACGGGCTTCACGGGCGCGGACCTGGCCAACCTGGTCAACGAAGCGGCCATCGTCGCCACTCGCCGCGGCGCGGAGTCGGTCAACCTGGACGATTTCACTGCCGCGGTGGAACGTATCATCGCGGGGGTTGAACGCAAGAGCAGCCTGCTACGCCCCGAGGAGCGCCAGGTGGTGGCGTATCACGAGATGGGGCATGCCCTGGCTGCCAGTAGCCTGCCGGCCATGGACCCCGTTCACAAAGTATCAATCGTGCCTCGCGCCATCGGTTCCCTGGGCTATACGTTGCAACGACCGACCGAAGATCACTTCCTCATCAGCTGCCAGATGCTCAAGGACCGGATTGTCGTCCTGATGGCCGGACGCGCCGCCGAATACCTTGCTTATGGCCAGATTTCTACCGGGGCGGCCGATGACCTGGCCCGTGCCACTGATATCGCCCGGCAATTGATCACCCGGTTTGGCATGAGCGACGAACTTGGGCAGTCGGTGCTGGAGCGGCAAAGCGCGACGTATCTGGGCGAACATATGGGCGGCGGCGAGCGAGACTATTCAGAACAGACCGCCAGGGAAGTTGACCTGGGTATTCGTGCCCTGCTCGATGAAGCTTATGGACGGGCGAAAGCCTTACTCCACAGTCGGCGGGCTGATCTGGATGCCGGTGCACGCCTGCTGCTGGAAAAAGAAACCCTGACGCCGCAAGAATATCCTCCACTGATGCCGATCAAACCCGCCCAGGCCCCGACACAACCGAACGTGGCACCTGCCTGAGGAACGTCCCTTGTCGCCCCCCTTTGGCGCAGTCCTTCACACCTACGCTGCCACCGGAGGTTTGCCATGCTGGCCGTTACCTTGATCAATACACTGGTGGTCATCGTTGTCGTGGTGATTCATTACGAATGCCTGCTACGCCTGAACGATTGGCTGCCCCGGCTCAAGCTTTGGAGCCGCTTCAGGATTGTTGTCGGGGTGTTCGGCGCGCTGCTGGCCCATGCGCTGGAAGTCTGGTGCTTCGCGCTGGTCTATTACCTGATGGTGCGTTCCGGCGAATGGGGCGGCCTGACAGGCAACTTTGATGGTTCGCTGCTGGACTGCGTCTATTTTTCCTTCACGACCTATACGACGATCGGGTTCGGCGATATTTCGCCCGTGGGCAATCTCAAATACCTGACCGGCCTGCAAGCCTTGACCGGCCTGGTACTCATCACCTGGACGGCCTCGTTTCTGTTTCTTGAAATGCAGAAATACTGGAAGCGCAAATAGCAAACGCCGACCTCGCGCTCTCTGTCACGCCCACCTGTCAGTCGGGTCTGACCGCCCCGCCCTCTTCAGACCGCCAAGACGCTGCAAGGCACCTGATACAAAATATGCTCGGTTGTGCTGCCCAGAAGCTTATCCATTCCATGGGACTGGACTTTGCCCATCACAATCACATCCACTTGATGATCGTAGGCAAACTCGCTCAATGCTTTGACGGGGTTTCCTAAAATGAAATGTCGACGATCAGAGGCCACACCATACCGACCGGCCAACTTGAGGAATGACTTCTCCAGGTCACTGCGCAGCGCTTTGGTCAGGTCAGCCAGCGTCAGGCCATCCATGTCTGCCAGGAAGGCGGCGGAAATATCGCAGGCGTACAGCAAATGCAACTCGGCATCACACTGTATGGCGAGGCCGCTGGCTTGCTGGATGATCCGGTCATTGAGCTCGTCGTCGGGAGACTCGGTTTCCGACACTTCGACCGCCGCCACAACCCTGCGTGGCAAGACAAAGCCGCTCCCGCCCACCAGATAAACCGGTACCGGGCAGTGACGCAGCAGATGCCAGTCCAGAGGCGTGAAAAAAGCACGTTTGAGCACCGATTCATGCTGAACCTCCTTGATCAGCAGGTCGGGCTGCATGTCCGAGACGTGATCGAGAATGTCTTGCGGCAAGTCATCCGCCCATGCCACCTCGGTGGTCACATTGATCCCCCGGTCACGCAGGTTTCTTGCCTGCTCCTTCAGCCAGTCTTGATGGTCCTGCAGATACCGCTCCCGAGCCATTTTCCGGTCGCCTTCCTCGAGCAGTGACAACATTTTCCACGGAGCAATCAAGGCGGCAATATGCAAATTCGCATGGCTGGCCTTGGCCAGTGCTGCGGCATGATGGATTGCCTGGGAATGGCGCAGGGCCGGGTTGATGATCAGTAACAACCGTTGATACTGGCTCATGATCTGCCTCCAGTCAGGTGGGGGGTTGAACGTCGCTTGCTGCCTGCTGCCCAGGCTCGCGGTGGCGTTTCGCTGGATCAGGCGCCAGCGTGACTTTAGAGTCCTCCTGCGGCGCCTGCGTGACCTTGATTTAGATCAGCTCCCCCCACCTCAACCATCGGCCACAGGCGTCCACTGCCAATTCAGCACCTCGGGCATGTCTTGCCCGTGCTCGATGAGGTAGAGCTTGTGTTTTTCCATCGTCGACCAGTATCGCGACCGCGCGTTTTGCAGTTGATCATGCAGACGGGGAACTCGCTCGATGACGTCCAGCGCCAGTTGATAACGGTCCAGGTTATTGATCACGGCCATGTCGAACGGCGTCGTGGTCGCGCCCTCCTCCTTGAAGCCACGGACGTGGAAATTGTCATGATTAGTGCGTTTGTACAGCAGGCGGTGGATCAGCGCGGGGTACCCGTGGAAGGCGAAAATCACCGGTTTATCGACCGTAAACAGCTCATCAAACGCCGTGTCCGGCAAACCATGGGGATGCTGGAAGGAAGGCTGCAGCACCATCAGGTCGACCACATTGATCACCCTGACGCGCAAATCCGGAACGTACTCGCGCAACAAGGTGACTGCCGCCAGGGTTTCCAGGGTCGGCACGTCACCGGCGCAGGCCATCACCACGTCCGGGTCCTGATCATCCCGGCATGCCCAGTCCCAACGGCCGATCCCCGTCTGGCAATGTCGGATGGCCGCATCAATATCCAGCCACTGCCACTCCGGTTGTTTGCCGGCGACGATGACGTTGATGTAATTGCGGCTTTTCAGGCAGTGGTCAGCCACCGACAACAGGCAATTGGCATCGGGCGGCAGGTAGATCCGCACCACGTCTGACTTTTTATTCGCCACCAGATCGATGAACCCCGGATCCTGGTGGGAGAAGCCGTTATGGTCCTGACGCCAGACATGGGACGTCAGCAAGTAATTGAGCGAAGCAATGGGTTTGCGCCACGGCACTTCGGCAGCGGTTTTCAGCCATTTGGCATGCTGATTGACCATCGAATCGACGATATGGATGAACGCCTCGTAACAGGACAGCAAACCATGGCGACCTGTCAGCAAATAGCCTTCGAGCCAGCCCTCGCACACCTGCTCGCTGAGGATCTCCATGACCCGGCCATCGACCGACAGGTTCACATCGTCTGGTTCCAGCGGTTCCATCCAGGCTTTGGCGCTGACCTCGTAGACCGCATCCAGTCGGTTCGAGGCCGTTTCATCCGGGCCGAACAAACGAAAGTTTTTCGTTAACAGGTTGTTTTTCATCACATCGCGCAAAAACGTGCCCAGTACCCGCGTGGCCTCCGCGCGCCGGCTGCCAGGCTCCTCGAGTTTCACCGCATAGTCGGTGAACTGCGGCAGATCCAGCGCCCGCAACAGCAAGCCACCGTTGGCGTGGGGATTGGCACTCATGCGTCGGTGGCCGGTGGGAGCCAGTGCAGCGATTTCGGGCTGCAAGGCGCCATTGGCATCAAACAGTTCATCCGGGCGGTAGCTGTTGAGCCATTCCTCCAGTTGCCGCAGATGAATCGGCTGCTGGAAATCGGCCAGAGGCACCTGATGCGCACGCCAGGTGCCTTCGACGTGAAGGCCATCGACGAATTTCGGGCCGGTCCAGCCTTTGGGGGTGCGCAACACCAACATGGGCCAAAGCGGCCGTTCTGGCGCTCCGGATTGCCGAGTCTGGCGCGCCTCGCGCTGAATCTCACGGATTTTCAGCACCATCGTATCCAGCGTCCGGGCCAGGGCCTGATGCACCTGCGCCGGATCATCGCCCTCAACGAAATAAGGATCGTAGCCATAGCCATACATCAGGGCTGACAGTTCATCTTCACTGATTCTGGACAGCACCGTGGGGTTGGCGATTTTGTAGCCATTGAGGTGCAGGATCGGCAACACCGCCCCGTCACGTGCGGGGTTGAGGAACTTGTTGGAGTGCCAGCTGGCCGCCAGCGTACCGGTTTCCGCTTCGCCGTCTCCGATCACGCAAGCAACGATCAGCTCAGGGTTGTCGAAGGCGGCGCCGTAAGCGTGGGCCAGGCAATAACCCAGTTCGCCACCTTCATGGATCGAGCCCGGGATCTGTGCCGACACATGGCTGGAGATCCCGTACGGCCAGGAAAACTGCCGAAACAGACGAATCAGGCCGTTGGTATTGCGCTCCACCGACGGACGGAATTCGGTGTAGGTCCCCTCCAGATAGGTCTGCGCAACAACCGCAGGCCCACCGTGTCCGGGACCTGCGATAAAAAGCATGTTCAGGTCGTACTGGTTGATCAGGCGGTTAAGGTGGGTGTAGATCAGGTTAAGCCCCGGTGTTGTCCCCCAATGGCCCAGCAACCGAGGTTTGATGTGTGCCAGGGTCAGGGGCACCTTGAGCAAGGGGTTATCTTTGAGGTAGATCTGCCCGACAGCCAGGTAATTGGAAGCCCGCCAGTAGGCGTCCAGCCCTTCCAGTTGCTCATCATTCAGAAAATTACTCATGAAGTTCCCCGCCCATCGTCGGACCTGCCGATTGTCATGGGTCGATTCTGGGTGCCTGAAACGCTCAGGACTTGATTTACATCAAGTTTCAAAGTGGCGGCGCCAGTCAAGGTGCCGGAGGGCCCCCTGTATCTCGGCTCCCAATCCGCGCGGGGCATTCCCCATTCGTCGAATACCCCGCCATACCCCGCAATCAGATTCGCGTGTGGGGCACGACCACCTATGCTTAATTCACTCCACCCAGATGGCGTCGTTCCCCATGCCTGAAACCCGCCCACTTCAAATTCATCACCTAAAGGCAGCGTGCTCCAACTGCAGTGTGCTGGAGCTGTGTCTGCCAATCGGTTTGAGCGGCCCGGAAGTCGAACGCCTTGATACCCTGATCGTGCAACGATTCAAGGTAAAAAAGGGGACAGCGTTGTACCGCACGGGAGATCCCCTGCTTTCGCTTTACGCGGTCCGCATCGGCTCATTCAAGACCAGCATGCTGTCAGTGGATGGGCGTGAACAGGTCACTGGCTTTCACATTCCGGGCGAGATGCTCGGTCTGGATGCCATCAGTGCCGACGAACACGCCTGTAATGCGTTTGCCCTCGAGGACAGCGAAGTGTGTCCCATCCACTTTGCGCAGCTAGAGAAACTCGCCCAAAACCTGCCGTCCCTGCAGCACAACCTCAACAGGCTGCTGAGCCGTGAAATCGTGCGTGATCACTCCATGCTGATGCTGATGGGCAACATGAACTCGGATGAGCGGCTGGCAGCCTTTTTACTGAACCTGTCGCAGCGCTTCAGTATCCGTGGCTATTCATCCAGGGACTTCGTTCTGAAAATGCGCCGCGAAGAAATCGGCTCCTACCTGGGGTTGCGGCTGGAAACCATCTGCCGGGGCATTGCTCACCTTCGGGATCAAGGTTTGGTGGAAATCGCCGGCCGAGAGGTAAAGATCCTGGACCTGGAAGGGCTCAAGCAACTCGTCGCCGGTTGTCACCGTCCCCAGCGCTGACACTTGCACGTCTGGAGAAACATCATGCGTGCCATGGTGCTACAGGTTGCCGGCGAGCCCTTGCAACGGGAAGACCGCCCCATCCCGATACCCGCCGCCCACCAACTATTAATCAAAGTCCTGGCTTGCGGGGTCTGCCGCACCGATCTGCATCTGGTTGACGGGGAATTACCGCAAGCCATACTGCCGCGGGTGCCGGGTCATGAAATCGTCGGTGAAGTCACTGCAGTGGGCGCTGACGTCACGTCCGACTGGATCGGCAAGCGAGTGGGCGTACCGTGGCTTGGCTGGACGTGTGGTCAGTGTGCGTTCTGCACCTCAGGCCAGGAAAATCTTTGCGATAAGGCGCAATTCACCGGATGTCATCTGGACGGTGGTTACGCCGAATACACCGTCGCCGACAGGCGTTTCTGCTTCCCGATTCCCGACAGTCTCTCGGACATTCAAGCGGCACCGCTGCTGTGTGCCGGGCTGATCGGCTTTCGGGCGTTACAGATGGCCAAAGGAGCACGTCACCTGGGCCTTTATGGTTTCGGGGCGGCAGCGCATCTGGCAATCCAGGTGGCGCGAGGCCGAGGGCAGAAGGTGTATGCCTTCACTCGACCAGATGACCACGAAGGCCAGGACTATGCCCGATCCTTGGGTGCCGAGTGGGCGGGGGCATCGGATCAACCACCGCCGCACTTGCTCGATGCCAGCCTGATTTTTGCGCCTGTCGGTGCGCTGGTGCCGCTGGCCCTGGCCACGACCATCAAGGGCGGATGCGTGATATGCGCCGGTATTCACATGAGCGACATCCCGGCGTTCCCCTATCGTCTGCTGTGGGGCGAACGCAGCATTCGCTCAGTAGCCAACCTGACCCGCGACGACGGCACGGCATTTTTTCAGGAGCTGCAACACACGTCCGTGCATTGCGACGTCACCCGCTTTGCCCTGGACGATGCCAACCAGGCACTGGAATGCTTGCGGGCCGGTCAGTTCAATGGCGCCATCGTGCTCACACCTTGACGCCCTGCCGGACCGCCAGAATGCTGCCCGGCACCGAATACAGCGCCCGTTCGGTGTTACTGCCGATCAAGCGGTCAATCCCCACTCGGTGCACAGTGCCCATCACCACCACATCCGCCAGGTATTGCTCGACAAATTCACTGATCACCGGCACCGGCAGGCCCATCACGAAATGCCGCCGCTCAGGCGGCACGCCGTAGCGATCCGCCAGGGTGACAAACGCCAGGTGCAAGGATTCACGCAGTTCCTCGATGTAGTCCACACCCCAGCCCCCCCCGGACAGTGGCGCATCACCATTGAAGGCGGGCGACAAATCGTAGGCATATAACAGGTGCAACGGGGCGTCGCATTGCAGGGCCAGGGCATTGGCCGTCTGGATGATGGTGTCGTTCAGTCCGCTGATTTGAGTCGAGGGATCAAACGGGTCCACAGCGGCCACGACCCGGTGCGGCAAGCTGTAACGAACCTGATTGACCAGGTGCACGGGAACCGGGCATTCGCGCAGTAGATGACAATCGAGTGGAGTAATGAACACTCGCTTGAGCACCGGCTCCAGGATGACATCCTTGATCACCAGGTCGGGTTTGAGTTCTTCAACCGTTTTCAGGATATCCAGCAATGGATGGGTCGTGAAGATCACTTCCACCGTGACATCCAGCCCTTGGCCACCCAGCTGCTCCACCTCATCCGCCACCCAGCGACGATAGCGGCGCAAGTAGCGCTGGTACCCGGCGTCGTCCGTTTTCTCTTCCCACAAATGCACGATCGGCGCCGGCTCGACAAAGGCCCGCACATCCAGCGCCGCCCCGCTCACCTTGGCCAGCGCGACGGCGCGCAGCAAGGCGGGAGATTGATGCAGGGTTTGGTCGGCAATCAGCAGCAAACGATGAAATTGACCCATCACACACCTCCGCTCGACTCCGGTCGTTAAGCGCCGGTTGCTCCAAGACTGCGCTCGGCACCCTCCCTCCCGTTGATTTACATCAAACACACGTCAATCAGCGCCCCACATTACGGGCATCTGATCCAGATCAGGTTTGACCGCTGCCAACGGCGTAGAAAGGAATGAGCCGTGCGGTTCGTCACCGCGCGCACACTGTACAAACCGGATGGAGGATCTCCCCATGCTTACCGTCAAAGACCACAACGAACGGGCTGCAGCGGCTTACGCCGCGGTCCTCGGGCAATACTGGATCGAAGCGCTCAAGGACGGCCGGCATGTATTGATCCGGCCGCTGGCAGAAAAAGACCGCGACCGTGAATACGCGTTTATCAAGCGACTGTCGCCCGAATCCCGGCACATGCGTTTTCTCGCACAGATCAACGAGCCCGGCGCTGCGATGCTCGATCAGTTGATGGACACCGATAACAAAAAGCGCGTCGCCTACATCGCGCTGGTTCACGAAAACGGCCAATTGATCGAGATCGGTATCAGCCGTTACGCCGCCACCGATGAGCATGAATGTGAATGCGCCGTGACGGTCGCCGACGACTGGAAGCACCTGGGGCTGGGGACGTTGCTGATGGAGCATCTGATCAAGACGGCTCGCAAAAACGGCTTTCGCCAGATGTATTCGGTGGACGCCGCCAGCAATACATCAATGCGCGACCTGGCCCGGACACTGGGCTTCGATACACACAATGACCCCGATGACGCCCGTCAGGTGATTCACCGCCTCTGCTTGTAAACAAGCGCCCCACGATGTGCAGGCCAACGGCACATCGTGGGGCGCTTTGGCACTCAGGATTGCAACGCCCTGCCCGGTTTTATCGCCAGCACACTGCAGGGGGCCCGGTGCAAGAGCTGTTCGGCGGTAGTCCCCAACAATTTGTTCAACCCATAATGCTGCACCGTCCCCATGACAATGATGTCCGTATGATGCTCGGCGACAAAATCACAAATACTCGTCAGCGGTGACCCCTCGATGAAATGCCGATCCTGCGGTGGCACGCCATGTCGCTCGGCGATGGCTGCAAACGCTTCGTGCTGCGCCGCCCCCAGAGCTTCATAGATCCCCGTGGCCATGGGCAGTGCGCCAAAGCCAATGTCCTGGGCATAGATTGCCGTCCAGTCGTACACATGCACCAGATCAAGCCGGGCATCACACAGGGCGGCAAGCTTGGCGGCTGCGTCAATGATCTGGTCATTAAATACATGGTCCTGGTCTTCACTGCGCAAGACATCGATGATCGCCAGCACATTGCGGGGGCGTGGATGAACGGCATTGGTCACCAGATGCACCGGCGCCGGACAATCGCGCAGAAGCTGCCAATCCAGTGGCGTGAAAAACACGCGCTTCAATGCCGACTCTTCCTGGGCATCCTTGATAATCAGTACCAGTGGCATCTCGTTGACGTAGTGCAAAACCTCCTCATAAGGGTGCTGTACCCACACCACCTCACTGGTGACCTCCACGCCCTGTTGGCTCATCGACGCGGCTTGCTCCGCGAGCCATTGCCGATGGCTTTGCAGATAACCATCACGGGCGAGACTCATTTGCTCAGAGGCAAACAGACCGGCCACCGCCAAAGCTTGCAAATAATCGAACGCGACGATGTGCAACGGCAATTGCATGGCCAGTGCCAGCGCGGCGGCACGGTCGAAAGCCGGTGTACGGGTCATGGCTGGGGGGGCAATTAACAGTAAACGCTGAGTCTGCGACATGGGGCACCTCGGCACACGGCCATCAGGATAGAGATAACAGGCATCCAGATTGAGCGTTCCTGCCGCGGCTGACTTGATCTTGATCAACCGCCCCCCTTTCCCTTCGGCCTACCCTGAATTGGGGCTTAACGCATCAATGGCGGTATCGGAGGGGGCAATGATCGAATATGACCAGCAGTTGTTGGTAAGAGCATTGGACGCTGCGACAAATCCGGTATTGATCACCGAGCGCACGGGCTGCATCGTCTGGATCAATAAGGCGTTCTGCCTCTTGAGTGGCTATTCAAAGCCCGAGCTGGTCGGGAAAACCCCGCACCTGCTTTCTTCGGGACGACAAAGCACCACCTTTTATCGGGACCTGTGGCTGACGATCCTGGCGGGGCTGACCTGGCAGGGAGAGATGGTCGAGCGACGCAAGGACGGAGGTCATTGCACTGTCAATCAGGTCATCACCCCAGTGATTGACGATCAGGGGGTGGTGACGCACTTCATCGCCATTTTGCATAACTTCAAAGTGAGGGATGAGGAACGCGCGAATATGCAGCAACTGGCGTTTCACGACACCTTGACCGGGTTGCCTAACCGCAGATTGTTTCTGAATCTGCTTGAACAGGCGATGGAACACGCCACGACATTCCAACAGTCGCTGGCACTGATGTTTATCGATCTGGATCGCTTCAAGTCCATCAACGACACGTTGGGACACGGCTGTGGCGACAAGCTGCTGATAGCGGTTGCCGAACGCCTGGGCCGGTCCGTGCGCAGGTCCGATGTCGTCTCCCGCTTGAGCGGCGACGAGTTTGCGATTCTGATCACGGGTGTGGATCAACGGGACCAGATCGAGGCCTTGGCCAATAATCTGATTGCCGCGATTGATCAGCCATTCATGATCGATAAACATCATATAGAAACGCGCATTAGCGTCGGCATCAGCCTGTTTCCCGCTGATGGTGTCAGCGCCGAGGCATTGCTTGAGCAAGCCGACAACGCGATGTACCACGCCAAAAAAACCGGCGGCAATGCCTGTCGCTTCAGTGGCCTGACCCCGTCCTCTGATTAAACGTTCAAGACAACAAGTTGTCTGCCCACGGGTGAACAGCGCCAGGACTACTCAATGGTCGTCGCCAAATGGCTACCCCGTGCCTCCCGTATAAATACCTGTTGGGCAGCGGTGTCTGGCCATTTATGCGGCGCGTTGATCCGTGCCTTGAGTTGACCAACGAACGCCTGAGCTTCCTCTTGGCGGTTGAAGTTCACTTCCAGGTTATCCAGGTGCACGACCCAACAATGGGACGTCCGCTTTTCTGTAATTGCAATGATCATAAACACCTCCCGTCGACCTCGAGAATCACCCATCCGTCATCACGGTGTTATCGCAATCTCCAACACACCTGTCCCGCCGGTGTGCCAACAAATCATGGCCATGACGAATGCCCCCGGCCATGTCGTGCGATGGAGTCGGGCACTGACGCAAGACTGCACCTGGGTGGCGGAACGGAAATTGATAATGGTCAATACTTTGTGAAAGGCCGCCTGTGATTGACCGCGCGTCAGGCGCTGAAACCGGTCAACCGTCTCTTTGACAAAGATCAAACCCAACCCCCCTCTCCAGCAGCAGGATAAGAACCAGGCCTTACGGCCCAAACGCACGGTCGACATTGAGTGCAAGGGTTTCTGCGATGACCTACGGGAGAATTGTCATGTCTGAGCAATCACGTTTCATGCTGGTCGTTTCGCCGCTGATGGAAAACAGCCCCGCTTTCGACCGGGCCGCAGCATTGGCCAAGGCTGCGGGGGCCGCCTTGCATATCGTGGCGTTCGACTACCTGGAGGGACTGGCGACCGCCGGTCTGGTCAACGAACAAGCGCTGGAGCAGATGCGCCTGGGCTATGTCGAGCGTCATCGCCAATGGCTCGAAGACCAAGCCCGGCCCTTGCGTAAAATCGGCGTGCACGTCACCACGGAGGTGGTCTGGGTAGAAAAACCTCTGAAAGAAATCCTCATTCACCTCAAAGAACAGCCGATGGCGGTACTGATCAAGGCGCTGGAGCATGAATCGCTGCTGTCACGCCTGATGTTCACGCCACTGGATATCCATCTGCTGCGCGAATGCCCGGTGCCGCTGCATTTTGTCAGCAATGTGCAGCACGCGCTGCCGCGAAGAATCCTCGTCGCGGTCGACCCGTTCCATCGTGACGGTCAATACGCGGGTTTCAACGACAGGATTCTGCGCGAAGCCTCGAAACTGGCGAGCATCTGTAACGCTGAGCTCGATGTGATCTACGCCCATGACCTTTCCTCCATCAGCGCTAACGAATTCGGCTTTGATAATGCGTCGGCGTTTTTCTCTTCAGGCAAAGCCAAATCACTGTTCGATGCACAGGGCCAGACTTTCCGCGATCTGGCTGATCGCAATGGCATCCCGCCGGAGCGTCAGCACATGATCATGGGCGACCCGGCCAAGGTCCTCTCCAGTTATGCCGATGCTTATAGCATCGACGTCATCGTGATGGGCCGGGTCGGTCATCGTGGCATTGAGCGATTGGTCGGCAGTACGGTGGAACACCTGCTGTACAAAATGCCGTGCAGCGTGTGGGTCGTTTCGCCAGAGACGCTGGAGGACTGAGGCAGGGTTGTTGCCGCGTTTTAGGCTGGCACCGCTTGACGCCCAAGCGGTGCTGATCTTGAATCTTGTTTGCTGCCCTTTCCCCCCGACACGCCTGATACTGGCCAGCAGTCTGCAGCCAAACCCGCCGTCGGGCTTCGTCAACCGGCACCTGCTAGCCGGGAAAAAGGATTTGCCATGACTAATCTGGTGATTTGCTGCGACGGCACCTGGAACACCCCCGACCAACTCGACCAAGGCATCCCCGCCCCCACCAACGTGGTGCGGCTTTACAACGCCGTAGCTGACAACGCCAAGGGCGTAGCACAAACCACCTACTATCACCCCGGTGTCGGCACCAATGGCAGTTGGTGGGATAAAGCCGTCGGCGGCGGCACCGGTGCCGGCCTTGATGACAACATCATGAGCGCCTACCAGAAGCTCTGTTACTGCTACCAGCCCGGCGACAACATCTTCCTGTTCGGCTTCAGCCGCGGCGCTTACACGGTGCGCAGCCTTGCCGGGTTCATTGGCCGCTGCGGGCTGTTGCAGATCGTCGGGTTACCACCCGCCGAGGTCTGGACGCGCATCCAGACCCTGCTCACCTACGGCTACCGGCGTAAAACCGAGGAGCGCAAAGACTGGGATGCGCAAGGTTGGCAGTTCCACAACAAGGCTGGCAATTCGATCCCCATTCGTTTCATTGGGGTCTGGGACACCGTCGGTGCGCTGGGCATCCCCGACGACATGGCATTGCTCAATCTGCTCGACAATCGCGAACGCTACACCTTCCACGACACCACGCTGCACCCCTCGGTCAAGTACGCCCGCCACGCGTTGGCGATGGACGAACGCCGCGCCTCGTTCCAGCCGACGCTGTGGAGCAAGCCGCCGACGGGCACCGACCTCCAGCAAATCTGGTTCCCCGGCGTGCATTCAGACGTCGGCGGTGGCTACCAGAACTGCGGCCTGGCCAATGGCGCGCTGAAGTGGATGATTGATGAGGCGAGCGCGGCCGGACTGATTTTTGACCCCAATATTGTCAAGCAGATCAAGCCAGACCTCTACGACACCCTGCACGACTCCTGTGATGGCGTGTTCACTGTGCTGCCGACTCAACCCCGCAGCGTGGCCGACATGAGCACACAACAGACGTTGTTCCACACATCAGCACTGGACCGGCAGAAAGTCCCCCCCATCACCCAATCGCCCTACCGCAAAGCACGCTTGCTGGCACCGCCTAACCCGCTGGTACTGGACATCTCCGCCCGCCAGCCGTGGAACGAAACCGGCCTGTGGCTCAACGCTGGCACCACGTACACCTTTAGCGCCAGCGGTGAGTGGCTGGACGCCTCGATCGTTTGCGACCCGGCCGGGCCAGTGAGCAAGCATTTTCAACCCAGCGAACTGGCCTACGTGGCCGGCGCGGCATTGGGCAAACTGGAAACCTGGTACAGCAAGCTGTTCAACAACAGCGACGCAAACTTTTACTTCACCCGCCGCCACGAGAATTACCCTTGGTTCAGTCTCGTCGGCGCAATCGCCAACAGCGAGGGTGTCGACGCCAAAGGCGTCCTGTTGAAACCGGAAACCTTCCTCATCGGCCACGGCTGCACGTACACGCCGAAGCGCTCGGGGTATCTCTATGCCTATGCCAATGACGCGTGGAATTGCTATGGGAATAACAAGGGGCATGTGGCGTTGACGATTCAGTAATCCATGGCTGATCACCGGGTTATTGCGAGGAGGTGAAATGCATGAAGCCCCGCCCCCTCAGAGGGGACGGGGCTTCTGACTGCACACCCTGCTGAAACAACGAATAACCTGTGGCAAGTTCCTTCGTCACAAAACAGCGGTCACACAGCTGGCTCAATCTTATCCAGCACTCCATTCGCCGTGATCTCTGCCACCATGATGCTGTTGGAAATGCCCAGCAGCGCGTAGCGCGCCTCCCCCTCCAGATGATCCACCAAGTGGTGGACCATCACATCAAGCGAAGCCAGTGTCTCGACCAAAAAAACCGCCAGGGTTTCGGCTGTGGCTTTCGGGTCCACGGAAAATAGCGTGCTGCGTGTTCGCGGGGTGGCTTTGATGTCGGCGTTCGACGGGAAGTGGACGTTGAGGGCGCGTTCGGCGGCCTCGTTGAGCTTTTTTGAATCGGGTTCGTACGGGGACACTGGATCGGTGTCT
Organism: Pseudomonas sp. URMO17WK12:I12; assembly: GCF_000514395.1. Lineage (NCBI taxonomy): Bacteria > Pseudomonadati > Pseudomonadota > Gammaproteobacteria > Pseudomonadales > Pseudomonadaceae > Pseudomonas > Pseudomonas sp. URMO17WK12:I12. The sequence continues at coordinate 31,418 of NZ_AZVV01000009.1, read as the reverse complement.
GGTGGATTGGGGGTTACCTTGAACATGGTGAAACTCCTAGAGAAATGGAGCTGCCACGATTCGCTGCGAAACGAAAAATAAGGTGGCAACTGTACGCGGGTTCGCAGACCAGGACTCTAGGAACCCGGCAGACCCGAAGGTCTCCCACGCACAGCCGCCATGACATGACATGAGGGACAGACCTGACGAAGCATCTGTTCATGGACGTAGACGTTGTGCGTCTAGAGATTACCCGGGCTGCGAAACCCGATCACTGATGGGCAGTGACACGAGTCAAGTTACCGAGAGGCCCAAAAGCGCACAAGCCGGCGGATTCTGGCGTACCCGTAGGCAAAGGCACAAGGTTTTGTAGCTTTCAGGACGTAACCTTGAGGGTGCTTAAACATAAGCTCTCAAGTGTTGTTGAATGGGCTGACACGTACTTCCTACGGAGGGTGAAAGAGGTAGCAATGTTGTCTCTTGAATCAATCGGTAATCGGCCAAAAGCAGTCGGTCGAGAAAGATCCAGAAAAGCGGGTTGCGCGACTTTGCCATTTGCCAGCTTGGGCATGCCTGAGCGCAGCCAAACTGGCTGCCGTATGCCTATCGACCGAAGCCTGCTGAGGGTCGGCCAAGGTGTCCTTATAAAGATAACGACGGGCGTGCCGATACTGCAAAAGTACTCCAAGTCACTGCACGCTGTTGTTGGCGATGAGCAAGGAACACAAAATGATGTCTACTCGTCAGAACGCACTCAAAGCATCAGACGTGACCCTTTGCGGTCTGGTGTGCCTGGCTGGGGTCGCCGTCACGTTCTTGGTGCTGATTCTGTTCGTAGGGTCAGAGAAACGTACCGTTAGCGTTGCTTTTCAACTGGAGGTCGACGAAAGATTCAGTCGCCTGCAACGACGCTTTAATACTCAGGTCTTGAAACTAGACGTTGTAAGGCGTTTCTTTATCAACGCCGACGATGTCACTGAAAAGGAGTTTCTGGGATTCGTTACGCCTCTAGTGGAAGAGGACGAAGCCTATAGCTGGGTACCAAGGATTCTCGAGAAGGATCTCCAAGCGTTTCGCGCCAAGGCGCTTCTCAATGGCACCCGTGATTTTTCATACCATGAAATTAATCCCGTCACCGGCGAAAAAGTCCCCCTCGCCAGCCGGCCTGAACACTGGATATTGCTCTACTTATTGAAGCGCGACGACGTAAAGATAATACCGGGCATGGATGTTCTGGCTCGCCCCGGTCGCCAAGCCTTGATGAGCAAGGCACGAGAAACACGTCAAATAGTTGTGTCGGAACCGTTGAAAATGACCAATGGGCAGTCGGGGATTTTCTTTGTCGCACCTGTATTCCAGGAGTCCCCTGAGGTTCCATTGAACGATGATAATTTGCAGGGGTTCGTTGTCTCCACCGTACGCTTGGCTTCGTTGATGGAACAAGGCATTCCATTACCAAGTCTGCAACGACTGAACGTGACACTTTCATTGATCGACACACAGCATCAAGGGGAAAACATTTATCAGAGCATTGCCCCTGCGGCCCCTTCAGCGCTGTACGCGCAGCGGCTACTGAAAGTAGCCGACCAAAATTACTTGATCCAGTTTAGACCCAGCCCAACATTTCTGGTCGCCAACAGCTACGCACTGTCCATCAGCCTAATTATCGTGTTCGGAGCTGGGTTGACGCTGCTGCTGACCTTGATGGTGTACTTGCTGATTACGCAGCGCGCCCGCGCCCTCTCGCTGGTTGATGAACGCACGAAAGACTTGCGGTTGTTGAACATTACCGATCACCTGACCGGAGTCTATAACCGCCGATACTTCGAAGAGTTGATGGAGCGCCTGCTCATCGAGGCTAACGTGCAATACCGCCCTCTGTCGCTGATCATGTTTGACGTCGATCACTTCAAACACATCAACGACCGCTGGGGCCATCAGTGTGGTGATAACGTTTTGAAGTCGTTGTGCACACGAATACGTTCGGCAACACGCAAAACCGATCTGTTGTGCAGAACAGGCGGAGAAGAGTTTGCATTGATCTGCCCGGATAGCCAACTGAACGATACAAGGCTACTGGCAGAAAAGCTTCGAGCTCTAATAAGCAACCTGCCATTTGATGATATTGGACAGGCGACGTGTAGCTTCGGCGTTGCCACGTGGATTCCATCAGAATCGTTTGACGCCTTCATTCGGCGCGCTGATACCGCGATGTACAGTGCTAAATCAAGTGGTAGAGATCAAGTCCAACTTGCCGATATGTAGCAGGTCGGCTACCCGGATGTCACGGCGCAAAAGCCAAAACTCGACAGCTTCGCAGCCGCGCTCTGCGTTCAGGTCATCGTCCCATTGTCCAGCACCCCCCCTGGTAATGACCGGCAGAAGACGACCCAAATCAGTCCTTCGGGGAAGGGCTGAAATCGGCCGATTTCTGTTGAAAACAATCGGATTCTCAGCTCGCCTGAACTCAAGCATGATCACCGCCAGAGAGCCTACTCACCACTTGAGTGATTTCTCAGCTCTTCGTTGATCTTTGCTGCTCTGCTATTGGGTTAGTTTGAGTTTTTTTGCTTAGTGCAGGCGCACCTATCCCGTAACCGGTGGCCCTTGAGATGTAAATTTGGCCAGCCGGCGACATGAACTCATCGGTCGCGCCACTCATGCCACGTAGTCGCAAGCGATCCAATTTCAGGAAGCGCTTGAGGTGGGCAAACAACCGATCATTGTCTGGGTGCTCTCGACTTCTGCGGTTCGATGAGCCGGTGTGGGCTTCACCTCCAAATCGTCTACCTTGCTGGTGACACCGTAACGTATGGGCAGGTGGCGGGCATCCTCGAACGTGTCCCGGGACGTCCATTCAAACGTAACGTCTGGATGGTTGCGCACTTGATCCGGGAACTGGAAAAAGCCCCCACTCATCACATCAAAAAGTACCGCGCAGTGTTCGCACAAGGCAAAGGTGTGGCTTGCTCCCTGCGGCATACCAAACTATCGGGTATTTATCCGCGCAGTAAACCTCACGCCCCTTACCTCCCCGCTAATCACTCCTGCTTATATAAGTACACGGGCACATGAAGTAACTCGTTTCATATTTGAAACAAATCCGCCATGTTCCCGCGTTCGGCGTTACTGAACCAAGCATCCTCCCTTTCGCAGTTTCCCTGTAATACACATCAAATGTGCAATTTCGTGCCACACAGGAAACCTTGTTTCATATATGAAACGTGCGTGAAATGAGAAATTCAACGTAACTTCATAATAAGAAAGGTTTTTTTAAGAAAAAACCAACTGGGCAACTCAGTGGCATTGTTCATGCAATAAACACCGTATCACCTATAAAACAGACCAGAGACCCTTCCCAATGGCTGTGAACGAGATGTACGCCATCGCCCCTCAATGGAATAAACCCGCTCCCAAGGAAGATCTGGAGCCCATCGAAATTGAATTTCGCAATGTCGGCAAATGTTTCCCGGCCAAAGGAAAGTCCGAAGCGCCGTTTGCCATTCGCGACGTCAATTTCAAGATTCGCCGCGGTGAAGTGGTGTCGATCATCGGCCCTTCCGGTTGCGGCAAAAGCACCATTCTGAACATGGGCTCCGGCCTCTATCGACCTTCCGAAGGCGAAGTGTTTGTCGGCGGTGAAGCGGTGACAGGTCCGGTTCGCCAAGTTGCTTTCATGCTGCAAAAAGACCTGCTGATGCCATGGCGCAGCATTCGTCGCAATGTCGAACTGGGCCTGGAAATTCAAGGTGTACCGGCCGCTAAGCGTCAGGCCGTGGCCAAAGATCTGCTCGATCGTTGCCACCTGCAAGGCTTTGCCGACCACTACCCGTTCCAGCTGTCGGGCGGCATGCGGCAGCGTGCAGCCCTGGCTCGTACCTTGGCCATCGACCCGCAAGTGCTGTTCCTCGACGAGCCGTTCTCGGCCCTGGATGCGCAGACCAAGATGATCCTGCAGCAGGACATGGCGCGGATGCTGTTCGACGAAAAGAAAACCGCCCTGTTCATTACCCATGACCTGATCGAAGCCATCGCCATGTCCGACCGGTTGCTGGTCATGAGTGCCCGCCCGGGCACCATCATCGAAGAAATCAACGTCGACCTGCCGTTTCGCGACAACCCGCTGGAGCGCCGCAAGCTGCCGGAGATCGGTCCGCTGGCCGGTCGCCTGATGGAATTGCTGAAAGTCGGCGAAGACACCGAACTGCATTGATCAACGCCCTTGCGGCCATCAACCGATTCAGGAGTACGCATGTTCAAGTCTCTGTTTCAACGCTTCAGCCAGGCCAGCGGCATTGCGCTCGGCCTGGGCATGGCCTTCGCCGCGCAGGCGCAGCCCACCGACGTGACCTACTTGTTGCCGGCGCCGCCGAACTCGCCGGCGTTCGCCCCGTGGATCATTGCCCAGCAAAAGGGTTACTACGCCGCGCAGAATCTGAACATGACCTTCATCGCGGCCAAGGGCGGTGTGGACGTGGCGAAGCAGATCGGTGCCGGTAACGCCATGCTCGGCGGTGCCCTGGGTGATACCCCGATTGTGGTGCGGGCCAACGGTATTCCGGTGCGCTCCGTCGCCGTGCTGGGCGCCGGCGGTGTAACTATGATTGCCACCAACGCCGCCGAAAATATCAACTCGATCACTGACCTCAAGGGCAAGACCATGACGGTGATGTCCTACTCGGACACCACCTATTACGCCTTGCTCGCCTCCCTTCGAAAAGCAGGCCTGAGCAAAACCGACGTGAACATCCAGGCTGCCGGCCCGTCGGGCGTCTGGCAGTTATTCTCGGCTGACAAAGCCCAGGCGATGGCGGGCGTACCGGACTGGGTGGTCAACGCCGAAGAAGCCGGTGTGAAGATCAAACTGATCCCGCAATCGCAAATTTTCGAAAGCATGGCCCAGGCAATTCTCGCGTCGGACGACGCCATCAAGACGCACCCGGAAATTGTTCGCGGCGTGGTCCAGGCCACCCTGCAAGGCATGCGCGACATCATCCAGGACCCGCACGCCGCGGCACTCACCTTCGCCAAAGCTGTCCCCGCCTACGCCGGCAAAGAAGATTCGCTGGAGAAGGTCTTCAAGCTTTACGTCGAACACGTCTACGCCAACCAAACCGTACTGGGTCGCATCGATCCGGCGCGGCTGGAAGCGGTCCGCACGTTCTATGTCAGCGAAGGCATCGTCAACCAGGAACCGAAGCTCGACGACCTGTACACCAATCAGTTCATCGACACCCAAACAGCTGCGCAATAACGGCGAGTGACAACAAGGTAACGACACGATGAAAAACCTCAATAACTCCATGCTCGGCAGCGTTGCCCTGCTGATCCTGTTCCTGGTGCTCTGGCAATGGGGCCCGGGACTGCTCGGCATGCCCGAATTCGTCATGCCGCACCTGAGCCGCGTGGCCCAGGAAAGTGTGGTGATGTGGCAAACCGGCGGTCTGCTGCAACATACCTTGATCACCGCATTCGAGATCATCGTCGGCTTCGGCCTGGGCGCTCTGCTCGGTGTGGCGATCGGTGTTTCGCTCGGGCTCTCGCCCGCTGCCGAAGCCATGCTGTCGCCATACATTTTGGCCCTGCAAATCGCCCCCAAAGTCGCCTTCGCCCCGCTGTTCGTGATGTGGCTGGGCTACACGATTTACCCGAAGATCCTGATTGCCATCCTGATTGTGTTCTTCCCGGTGATGATCAACGTGCTGTCGGCCATCCGCACCGTTGACCCGGACATGATCAACCTGGTCCGGACCATGAACGCCAGTCGCTGGCAGATCTTCCGCCTGGTGGAGTTCCCATCGGCCATGGCCGCGCTGTTCTCGGGCTTGCGCATTGCCTCCACCCTGGCTGTGATCGGCGTCACCGTCGGTGAGCTGGTCGGCGGCAACCAGGGCTTGGGATTCCTGCTGGTCGATGCCGAAGGTCAGGGCAACACCGCGGGCGTATTCGTCGCCATTGTGATGCTCACGCTGATCGGTGTGCTCTCTTACGGCGCGGTGGTCTGGGCCGAGAAACGCGTTCTGCATTACATGCCCAAAGCCATGCTGAGTACCCAATGATGACGGCCCTCAATCGTTTGCTCGAAGGCCGCCGGATCCTGGTCACCGGGGGCGCCCGCGGATTGGGTTATGCCTTTGCCCAGGCCATCGGCCGCGCCGGTGCCCACGTGGTGATCGCCGACATTCTTGCCGAGCGCGTCCAGCAATCGGCCACTGAACTCGTCGCCGAAGGCCTGACCGTGCATGGCGTGACAGTTGATCTGGCGCAACCCGATTCGATCGATGCCTGCGTGGCTGAAGCCACCCGCTTGCTCGGCGGCCTCGACGGCCTGGTGAACAACGCTTCAATCACCAATTCCGGCGGCAAGACCTGCGAAGAGCTGAGCCTCGAGACCTGGGATCAGGTCATGCAAGTCAACGTGCGCGGCACCTGGCTGATGACCAAGGCGTGTCTGCCGGCCCTGCGCGCCAGCGGTCATGGCGCCATCGTCAACCTGGCGTCGGACACGCCGCTGTGGGGTGCGCCCAACCTGCTGGCCTATGTCGCCAGCAAGGGCGCAATCATCGCGATGACCCGCAGCCTGGCCCGCGAACTGGGCACCGACAACATCACGGTCAACGCCATCGCGCCGGGCCTGGTGCTGGTCGAAGCGACCGCCTACGTGCCCGAAGCACGTCACCGTTTGTACAACGATCACCGGGCCATTCAACGCCCACAACTTCCCGAAGACGTCAGCGGCGCCGTGTTGTTCGCGCTGTCCGACCTCGCCCGTTTCATCACTGGACAAACCTTGCCGGTCAACGGCGGGTTCGTCATGCCTTGACTTGATCTGGAGACAGCCATGACCGATTTATCAGCACAGCAAGACACCCCGAAAAGCTGGGAACAGCCAGCCGGCAGCGATCTCGAAAGCTGGATGAAAACCCGCATCGCTCGCTATGACACGCGCAAGTACGACTGGAACGCGCTGAAGTTCCAGGCCGACTACGATCCGAAATTCCGTCGTGCGCAAATGCGCTACATCGGCACCGGCGGCACCGGCGTGAGCACCGACATGAACACCATCCCGTCGGAGAATTTCACGTTCTCGACCATGGTGATTCCGGCCGGTCATGAAGGCCCGCCGCACCTGCACACTGACGTTGAAGAAGTGTTCTTCGTGCTGCGCGGCAAACTCAAAGTGATCATCGAAAAGGACGGCGAGCGCTTCGAAACCATCCTCACCGACCGCGACGTGATTTCCGTGCCGCCCGGCGTGTACCGCGAAGAGATCAACATCGGCGATGAAGACGCGCTGATGTGCGTGATGCTCGGCGCGAAAAAACCGCTGACCCCGACCTACCCGCCAGAACACCCTCTGGCCTCGATCAAGCGCGGATAAGCCCATGTCGTACGCCATCGATAATCTCGTTTCGCCGCTCACGGCTGACCTCCAGGCACAACTGGCCCTGAACTTTCCGGTGCGTACGCTGGAGATCGCCGGCGGTCGCCAAGCCTTTCGCGAATGCGGGGCCGGGCCGGCCATTGTGTTGTTGCACGGGATCGGCTCAGGCTCGGCGTCGTGGTTAGAGGTGGCGCAGGAGCTTGGCCAGAGCGCCCGGGTGATTGCCTGGGACGCGCCCGGCTACGGTGATTCCACGCCGCTGAGATCGCTGGCCCCCGACGCTTCGGACTACGCCGAACGACTGCTGCAACTGCTCGACGCACTGGGCATCCAGCGCTGTGTGCTGGTGGGTCATTCCCTGGGCGCGATTACTGCCACGGCGTTCGCCAGCGGCGTGCAGCAGCAACGGATCAGCCGGCTGGTCTTGATCAGCCCGGCCCAAGGCTATGGCCATCCATCACGCGCGTTGCAGCGTCAGGAAGTGCGCAACAAACGCCTGCGTGCCCTGGAACAACTGAGCATTCAGCAGATGGCCGAGCAACGCAGTCCCTACATGCTTTCACCCGCCGCCAGCCCGAAAGCACTGGCCTGGGTGCGATGGAACATGGCGCGGCTCAATCCCGATGGCTATCGCCAGGCCATTGAACTGCTGTGCAGCGATGACCTGCTGCGGCACCCACCGCTGTCGATGCCTTGCGAAGTGCATTGCGGCGAGGCCGACGGCATCACCGCGCCCGAAAGCTGCCTGACCCTGGCCAAGGCGTTGGGCGCCACGTTCAACCTGATTGCCGATGCCGGGCATGCCAGCCCTATTGAACAACCTTATGTCGTGGCGGGCCGTCTGGCCTTTGCCATTAAAGAATCCCTGACAGGTGCATCTCTATGAACGATTCAGATCTGCTGAAGGACGCTCAGGACAAATACATCGTGCCGGGCCTGGAGCGCGGTCTGCTGCTGCTCTGCGAATTCAGCCGGCGCAATCGCACGCTGACAGCGCCAGAACTGGCCCGGCGTCTGGCACTGCCACGCTCGACCATATTTCGTCTGCTGTCGACCCTGGAAACCATGGGGTTTGTCACCCGCAGCGGCAATGAATACCGCTTGGGCATGTCGGTGCTACGCCTGGGCTTTGAATACCTGGCTTCGCTGGAACTGACCGAACTGGGCCAGCCGCTGCTGGCTCGCTTGTGCGACCGCCTCAACTACCCGAGCAACCTGGTGGTGCGCGATGGTCGTTCGATCGTTTACGTGGCCAAGGTCTCGCCGCCGTCAGTGTTCTCCAGTGCGGTCAACGTCGGCACTCGCCTGCCCGCCCACGCCACTGTCCTCGGACGAATTCTGCTCGAAGACTTGTCGCTGGCCGAGTTGCGTGAGCTGTACCCGGAAGACCATCTGGAGCAGTTCTCGCCGTGCACGCCGAAAACCGTGATGGAACTGTTCGACCTGGTTCAGGCTGACCGCCAGCGCGGTTTCGTCAGCAGCGAAGGCTTCTTCGAGTCAACGATCTCGACCGTCGCCGCCCCGGTGCGCGATGAGACGAGCAGGATCGTCGCCGCGCTGGGCGTCACGATCCCGACCGCACAGATCGCTCACGTCAACTTCAACGAGTTGCTCCTGCAAGTGCGCCGCAGCGCCGACGAACTGTCGCGCCTGCTCAACTACAACAGCGCTGCTGCCCATGACGGGCACCGCGTCACTGCATTGATGAGGGATTGAGATGAGCCTTTATCAACTGCAAGACAGCACCGCGATTGTCACCGGTGGCTCTTCGGGCATTGGCCTGGCCTGCGTCGAGTTATTGCTCGAAGCCGGCGCGGCCGTGGCCTTTTGCGGCCGGGACGAAAACCGGTTGCGCAACGCTGAAACCGAATTGCGTCAACGCTTCCCCGAAGCACGGCTGCTCACCCAAGTTTGCAACGTGCTCGATGCGGACTCAGTCAAGGCGTTTGCCGCCGCCAGTCTGGCCGCATTGGGCCCGGCCAGCGTGTTGATCAACAACGCCGGGCAAGGTCGGGTGTCGACCTTCGCCGACACCACCGACAGCGCCTGGACCGAAGAGTTGAACCTGAAGTTCTTCTCGGTGATCAACCCGGTCCACGCCTTCATGGCACAGCTGCAACGCCAGCCGAACGCGGCCATCGTCTGCGTCAACTCGCTGCTGGCCAGCCAGCCGGAACCGCACATGGTCGCCACCTCGGCCGCTCGCGCCGGGGTCATGAACCTGGTGCGCTCGATGGCCACCGAATTTGCCGGTCAGGGTATTCGGGTCAACGGCATCCTCATTGGCCTGGTTGAGTCCGGGCAATGGCGCCGACGTTTCGAGGCCCGCGAAGAGCGGGACCTGGACTGGACCCAATGGACCGCCCGGCTCGCGCAACAAAAACACATTCCCTTGGGGCGTCTGGGCCTGCCGATTGAAGCGGCCCGCGCGATCCTGTTTCTGGCCTCGCCTCTGTCGGCTTACACCACAGGCAGCCATATCGATGTTTCTGGAGGCCTGTCCCGTCATGCGTAATGAAAATACTGTCACCGTTGGCGCCGCCATCACCGCGTTTCTCGAGCAGTGCGACGTCAAGGCCGCGTTCGGCGTGATCTCGATCCACAACATGCCGATCCTCGATGCCTTCGCCGTTCGCGGAAATATCCGCTTCGTCATGGCTCGTGGGGAAGCCGGCGCCACTAATATGGCCGACGCCTATGCCCGCACCACCGGCGGCCTCGGTGTCTGCCTGACATCCACCGGCACCGCAGCCGGCAACGCCGCAGGCGCCATGGTCGAAGCGTTGACCGCCGGCACACCGCTGCTGCACATCACCGGGCAGATCGAAACACCGTACCTGGATCAGGAATTCGCCTACATCCACGAAGCCCGCGACCAACTGACCATGCTCAAGGCTGTATCGAAGGCTGCGTTCCGTGTGCGCAGTGTCGAAACCGCCATCAGCACCATGAAGCTGGCCGTGCAGACTGCGCTGACCGCTCCCACCGGGCCGGTCAGCGTGGAAATCCCGATCGACATCCAGTCGACCTTTATCACGATGCCGACCGACCTCTCGCCGCTGCCAATCCCAGTGGCCGTCCCCGCGCCCGAAGCGCTGGACCTGGTGGCCGAACGACTGGCCACCGCCACCCGTCCATTGCTATGGCTCGGCGGCGGCGCACGACACGCCGGGCCTCAAGTCAAACGCCTGCTGGACATGGGCGTCGGCGTGATCACCTCGACCCAGGGTCGCGGTGTGGTCAACGAAGATGACGAACGCTGCCTCGGCGCGTTCTCGCAAAACAAACTGGTCGAGCAGTTCCTGCAAAGCTGCGATGCCTTGCTGATCGCCGGCTCCCGTCTGCGCAGCAATGAAACCTTCAAGTACGCGTTGAAATTGCCACGCAACACTTTGCGCATCGACGCCAACCCGGCCATCGAAGGTCGCAGCTATAACAGCGAACTGTTCATCTGTGGCGACTCGGCGCTAGCACTTGAAGGTCTGGCGGATCGTCTGGAAGGTCGGCTGCAAATCGATCCGACCTTCCTTGCCGAGCTCAAGCAAGTGCGCGAAAAGTCCCGCACGCAACTGATCGCCGACCTCGGCCCGTACTCGGCCATGGTCGAACAGCTGCAAGCCATCACCGGGCGCAATTTCTCCTGGGTACGCGACGTCACGCTGTCCAACAGCATCTGGGGCAACCGCCTGCTGACCCTGTTCCACCCGCGAGCTGGCGTGCATGCCCTCGGCGGCGGCATTGGCCAGGGCCTGTCGATGGGCATCGGCGCGGCAGTCGCTGCGGCTGAAACAGCCCCTGAGCGCAAAGTCTTCACCCTGGCCGGTGACGGCGGTTTTATCCTCAACCTCGGCGAACTGGCGACGCTGGTGCAAGAAAAAGCCAACGTGGTGATTCTGCTGATGAACGACCAGCGCTACGGCGTGATCCGCAACATTCAGGACGCGGTCTACGGCAGCCGTCACTGCTACGTCGACCTGCACACCCCTGATTATTCCAAGCTGGCGGAATCGCTGAACCTGCGCCACGGCCTGGTCACCGACCTGAAGGATTTCGGCCGCGTGGTCGACGGCGCACTGGCTCAACCCGGCCCGTTCCTGCTGGAAGTGGACATGCTCGCCGTCGGCAGCTTCGCTACCCAGTTCGCCGGTCCGCCCAACAGCGAAACCAAAGCGCAAAAAGCCACGGCCTGAGGACTTCGTCATGTTGCATATCACCATGATCGGCTGCGGCGCCATTGGCGTCGGCGTGCTCGAACTATTGGAGAAGGACCCGCAGCTGTGCGTTGACTACGTCATCGCTTCGACCGGGTCTGAAGAACTGGTACGCCAGCGGCTGGCCAGTTTCAAGCAACCACCGCAGGTGCTGACCGCCTTACCGGCCGACGCCCGCCCGGACCTATTGGTCGAGTGCGCCGGCCACCGCGCCATCGAAGAACATGTGTTGCCGGCGCTGGAACGTGGCATTGCCTGCCTGATCGTCTCGGTCGGCGCGCTGTCCGAAGTTGGCCTGGTTGAACGCTTGGAAGCAGCAGCCGAACGCGGCCAGACCCGCATCGAGTTGCTGCCCGGCGCTATCGGCGGCATCGACGCCTTGTCGGCGGCCAAAGTCGGCGGGCTGGATTCGGTCAATTACACCGGCCGCAAACCGGCTAAAGCCTGGAAAAATACTCCCGCTGAACAGGCCTGTGACCTGGACAACATTACCGAAGCCACGGTGATTTTTCAGGGCAGCGCCCGGGAAGCGGCACGGCTCTATCCAAAAAACGCTAACGTCGCCGCGACCTTGTCGCTGGCCGGGCTCGGCCTGGATCGCACCCATGTGACGCTGATCGCCGATCCGCTGAGCGAGGAGAACGTCCATCACTTCGAGGCTCGCGGCGCTTTTGGCGGTTTCGAACTGAGCTTGCGTGGCAAACCGCTGCTGGCCAACCCGAAGACCTCGGCGCTGACCGTTTACAGCGTCGTCCGCGCCTTGGGCAACCACGCCCACGCGATTTCGATTTAGGGGACCGTCGATGACTCTCGAACAGACTTTACCGATCTGCATTGCCGGCGACTGGCGCCTCGGTCGCGGCGAGCGTTATGCCACGTGTTACCCCGCCACGGGCGAAGCCGTCGCCTGGCTGAATGCCGCCAGTGTCGACGACGTTGAAGACGCCGTGCAAGGTGCCCATCAGGCGTTTGTGCACAGCGGCTGGGCGCAGCGCAAACCTCACGAACGGGCCAGCGTGCTTTACCGCATCGCCGAGCTGATCCGTGAGCGCAGCGAGGAACTGGCGCAATTGCAGCGCCAGGACAACGGCAAACCGATCAACGAAACCCGTGCCCTGGTGGCCAGCGCCGCCGGCACATTCCAGTTCTTCGCTTCGGCCTGTGAAACCCTCGAAGAAACCATCACGCCGTCCCGTGGTGATTTCGTCAGCATGAGTGTGTACGAACCGATGGGCGTGATCGCCGCGATCACCCCGTGGAACTCGCCGATTGCCAGCGAGGCGCAGAAGGTCGCTCCGGCGCTGGCAGCGGGCAACGCGGTGGTGATCAAACCGGCGGAAATCACCCCGTTGATGGCCCTGCAACTGGCGCGCATCTGCGAAGACGCAGGCTTGCCTAAAGGCCTGCTCAGTGTGCTGCCGGGTAAAGGTTCACTGCTCGGTGATGCGCTGACCCGTCATCCGTTGGTCAAGCGCGTGTCGTTCACCGGCGGCACCAAAACCGGCAAGCACATTGCCCACATCGCCGCCGACAAGATGATGCCGGTGTCGCTGGAACTGGGCGGCAAATCACCGACCATCGTCCTCGACGACGCCGACCTCGACCACGCGGTGGCGGGTGTGCTGTACGGCATCTTCAGCTCTTCGGGCGAAGCCTGCATCGCCGGCTCGCGGTTGTTCGTCGCCCGCGCGCTGTATGAGCCGTTCATGTCGCGCCTGGTGGCCGCTGCGGCCGAACTGCGCGTCGGTGATCCGGCCGATGAACGTACCCAAATGGGTCCGTTGATCAGCGCCGGCCACCGCGACTCGGTGGAGCGTTATGTGGCTCTGGGGCTGGCCGAAGGTGGACGCCTGCTGCTCGGTGGCAAACGTCCGAGCGGCGGCGTGTACGACCAGGGTTATTACTACCCGCCGACCATCCTCGAAGGCCTGAACAACAGCCAACAGGTTTGTCAGGAAGAGATCTTCGGCCCCGTTTTGGTGGCGATGCCCTTCGATGACGAAGCGCAATTGCTCGAACAGGCCAACGACAGCCTGTACGCCCTCGCCGCCGGCATCTGGACGCGCGACTACAAACGCGCCTGGGCACTGGGCCGAAAAATTCAGGCCGGTACGGTGTGGATCAACACCTACAAACAGTTCTCGATTTCCACACCGTTCGGCGGCTGGCGCGACAGCGGTCTGGGCCGTGAAAAAGGTCGCCTCGGCATCCTGCAGTACATGGAACAGAAAAGCCTTTATTGGGGCATGAATGAACAGCCACTGGCCTGGGCCGGTGCGCAACGAGAGGTTGGGTTATGAGCGTTTTAGGCATTGATGAAGTCACCTACGGCGTCGAGGACCTCGACACCAGCGTGCGTTTTTTCAGCGACTGGGGCCTGACTAAAGTCAGCGAGCAGCCTGATGAAGTGATCTTCGAAACCCTCAACGGTTGCCGCGTGGTGCTCGCCGACATCAACAAGGCCGGTTTGCCACCTGCCATCGAAGCCGGTTCAACCGTGCGCGAAGTGGTGTGGGGCGTCGAAAGCGACGCCGACTTGAAGCTTTATAGCGAACGAATCGCCAACGATCCGGGCTTCATCGAAGCCGATGGCCGCATCGGTTGCACCGACCCTAACGGCCTGGCAATCCGCCTGCAGGTGACCCGCAAACGTGACCTGGAGATCGAGTGCAGCGGCCATAACACCTGGCAGACCAAAGGCCGGATCAACAAAGCCGCGCCGATCTACGACCGCGCCACGCCGATCGAAGTCGGTCATGTGGTGTTTTTCGTCAAGGACGTGAATGCCTGCGAAGCCTTCTATCACGAGCGCTTCGGCTTCCAGGCCTCGGACCGTTATCCGGATCGCGGAGCGTTCCTGCGCACCGCCGAAGAAGGTGGCCACCACGACCTGTTCATGCTGCAACTGCCCGCCCCTCGTGCCGGCTTGAACCACGTCGCCTTCACCGTGCGCGATGTGCACGAAGTGTTCGGCGGCGGCATGCACATCTCCCGTCGCGGCTGGGCCACGGAAATCGGCCCGGGCCGACACCCGGTGTCTTCGGCGTTCTTCTGGTACTTCAAGAACCCGGCCGGCGCCCTGGTCGAGTACTACGCCGACGAAGACCAACTGACCGGCGAATGGCAGCCACGGGACTTCGAGCCGGGCCCGACGATGTTCGCTGAGTGGGCGATTGCCGGCGGCATCGATGGCAATACCCGTCGCCAGCAACATGTCGAAGCGCCGCAAGGCAAGTTCCTCACCGACAAACCGAAATCCTGAGCAGGAGTCGTCCATGTCTTCGCTGAATATCGCTATCGCCGGTGCCGGAATCGGCGGCCTGACCGCCGCCATCGCCCTGCATCGCGCAGGCCATAACGTCACCGTATTCGAACAGTCGAAAGCCTTTTTGCGGGTCGGTGCCGATATCAACCTGACCCCTAATGCCGTGCGTGCTCTGGATGGTCTTGGGGTGGGCGCCGCCGTGCGCATTCCGGCCGCTCGTCCAACGCACCGGATCAGTCGCCTGTGGGACAGCGGCGAGGAAACCTCGCGCCTGGAAATGTCCGATGCCGCCGAACAGAAATACGGTGCACCGCAACTGACCATTCACCGCGCCGATCTGCTGGCCGCGCTGGCGGACGTCTTTCCACCAGAACAGGTGCAGTTTGGCAAACGCGCCGACCACGTCGTGCAAACCGCCGACGGCATCGAGTTGCGCTTCAAGGATGGCAGCCGTCACTTCACCGATCTGTTGATCGGTGCGGATGGCATCCATTCGGTAGTGCGTAATGCGCTGTTCGGTGATGAGCAACCGCGCTTTACCGGAGTGGTCGCTTACCGCGCCGTCGTACCTGCCGAACGCGTGGCCCATGTGCCGAACATTCAGGCGTTCACTAAATGGTGGGGCCCGACACCGGAAAGCCAGATCGTGACGTTTCCGCTGAACCAGGGTCGGGACATTTTCATCTTCGCTACCACCGCTCAAGACAGCTGGCATGAAGAGTCCTGGACCAGCGCCGGCGATGCCGACGAGTTGCGTAGCCATTATCAGGACTTCCACCCGGATGCTCGCGCTCTGTTGGATGCGTGCAACGAGGTGCTCAAGACCGCGCTGTATGAACGCGATCCGCTACCGTTCTGGTCCAAAGGGGCGATGACGCTGCTGGGCGATGCCTGCCATCCGATGATGCCGTTCATGGCTCAGGGCGCCGGCCAGGCGATCGAAGATGCGGTGGTGCTCGCTCGCCATTTGCAAGACCTGACCGGCACCGCGCAAATCGCCGATGCCCTGCAGGCTTATCAGCAGGCGCGGTTGCAACGCACCAGCCAGATCCAGATCGGCTCGCGCGGCAACCAATGGCTCAAGGACGGCGGTAACGCCGACTGGGTTTATGGCTATGACGCCTGGGCCGTGCCGATGCCGAACGTGGCGTGAGCAGGACCGCAGCCATGAGCGAATCCTTGCTGGTGACCGTACTGCTCAAGCACGACCAATCAAAGAACCTGGAAGACATTCAGCGGCACATGAAGCAGCAGGACTGGTGGGAACGGTTTCCCCCGCAAGGCGTCGAGGTGGTGTCCTGGACCGTGGCCATGGGCCTGGGCCAGATCGTCACCCTGCGGTTGCCGCCGAGTCTGCTGCCGACCCTCAACGTCGAGCTCGAACGGTCGGCCTGGGGCGTGTTCAGCACCGAAGTTTTCCCGACGTATGACTTTATTCCCGTGCG
Source organism: Pseudomonas sp. URMO17WK12:I12 (assembly GCF_000514395.1). Taxonomy (NCBI): domain Bacteria; kingdom Pseudomonadati; phylum Pseudomonadota; class Gammaproteobacteria; order Pseudomonadales; family Pseudomonadaceae; genus Pseudomonas; species Pseudomonas sp. URMO17WK12:I12. The sequence continues at coordinate 15,134 of NZ_AZVV01000009.1, read as the reverse complement.
CGAAATGATCCGCGAACGGGTACGTAACGGAGATCAATGAGATGAGCAATACCGAACCCTACCTGGAGCCCCATCAAGCCCGCAAACGTCCGAACACCCAGTTCGAAGAGTTGCTCGGCGACTCCATCGAGCGCGCCTTCGGCAACGGAGTGACCGAATTGCCCGATCTGCTCGCGCACCTGAATCTGGCCGGGCCGCCCTGCCCGCTGACCACCGGAGAGTGGACAGCAGACGCCTATAAAACCCTGATGGCTCGGCTGGGCGAATGACCCGCCGGAGGACAATAAGAAATGAACATGAATACAACCGTCGATCCAGCTGAAAACCTCTTGGCCAACGGGTTGAAAAACCTTTGGTTCCCGGTCCTGCCCTCCGATCAATTGGGCGAAAAACCGGTGTCAATTCGCCGTCTGGGCTACAAAATCGCCCTGTGGCGCGACAATGACGGCAGCGTCCATGCCCTTGAAGATCATTGCCCTCATCGCGGCGCGCCGCTGTCCCAGGGACCGGTGCTGGGTGACCGTCTGCAATGCCCTTATCACGGCGTCGAAGTGCGCTGTGACGGCACCGTCACCAAAGTCCCCGGCAGCCCTGGTTGCAAGCTTGAAGGCAGCCGCCCGACACGCATGTTTCACACCCGTGAAGCCGCTGGCGCGATCTTTCTGTACAACGCTGCAGATCCGCACGTGGACACCCCTCCGGAGCTGGTCCTGCCAGAGCAACTGACCTCCCCCGAATGGAGCAGCTTCCTCTGCTACACAGAATGGAAAGGCGATTATCGCTACGTCATCGACAACGTCATGGACCCGATGCACGGCACCTACCTGCACAAGATGTCGCACTCCATGAGCGAAGGCGAAGCCACCGCCAAGTTCGTCACCCGCGACACCGACAACGGTTTCTTCTTCGAGAAAGAAGGCCAGCGCGGGGTGAATTTCGACTGGACCGAGTTCATGGATAACGGCTGCCACTGGCTGCGCCTGGAAATCCCCTATCCGAAAACCGGCGGCCCGGGCGGCAACTTCACCATCATCGGCAGCTACACGCCGAGCAGCCGCTCCTTGTCCGCGGTGTTCCACTGGCGTTGCCGTCCACTGACCGGCTGGCAGCGCGATACCTGGCGTTTCCTCTACAAAAACCGCCTGGAAGCACGCCACTGGGCAGTGCTGGAACAGGACCGGGTGCTGCTCGAGTTCATGGAACCGGACGCCAACCAGCGGGAAAACCTCTACCAGCATGACTTGGGTGTGGTGCGTCTGCGTCGCTACCTGAAAAACGCGGCCAAGGCCCAACTGGAGCTGATCGACGCGAAGCAGGTGCCATGAACGCAGCCGTGCAACGTGTTCAGGCCGGCTCGTTGATCGAGCCGGCCAGCGCCACCTGGTCGAATGCCTTGCTGATCGGCAATGAAGTGGTGATGTCCGGCATGACCGGCCATCCCGCTACACGCCTGGCCGTTGTGGCAGACGCGCCGCTCGATGCCTACGCCCAGACACTGGTCGTGTTGAACAAAGTCCGGGCGCTGGTCGAGGCGGCGGGTGGGCATATCGGCAACATTTACCGGCTGACGGTGTATGTCACCGAGATCGCCGACAAGGACGAAGTGGGTCGCGCACGGCGTGACTTCTTCGAAGGTCAGGCGGTTTTTCCTACCTCCACGCTGGTTGAAGTGAGCGCGCTGGTGTTTCCCGAACTGCGGGTGGAGATCGAGGCCGGCGCGCGTCTCGATCTCGATTTGCGTACTGTCGAAAAGAGGTGACCGATGTCCCATTCCTCCCCCCTCACCGCTCGCGTGCACACACTGCGCTACGAAGCCGAAGGCATCATCAGCGTCGAGTTGCGGCCGTTTGGCGACACGGTGTTCGCCCCGTTTGAAGCCGGCTCGCACATCGATTTGCACTTACCCAACGGACTGGTGCGCAGTTATTCACTGCTCAACTCGCCAAGCGATCAAGGCCGTTATGTGATCGGCATCCTGCGAGATCGCAACAGCCGTGGCGGCTCGGAATTTGTGCATGCGCAGCTGCGGGTCGGCATGCAACTGCCAATCTCGTCGCCGCGCAATAATTTCCAGCTCGACCTCAGTGCCAGACATAGCGTGCTGGTGGCTGGCGGTATCGGTATCACGCCGATCTACTGCATGTTCCGGCAACTGCTGGCGCTGGGAAAATCCGCCGAGTTGATCTACTGCGCCCGCTCGCGACAGGAAGCCGCGCTGGTTGAGGAACTCAGCGGCTTGAGTGCCAAAGTCGTCTATCACTTCAACGATGAAAAGGGCATGCCGCCAGACCTGAGCGCCTACCTGGCGGGTCAGCCGAGCGATACGCACTTCTATTGCTGCGGCCCGACGCCGATGCTCGATGCTTTCGAAAGTACCTGCGAAGGCCTCGGTTACCCTCATGCGCATATCGAGCGTTTCACGGCGGCAGAACTGCCGCCGTCTGAAGACGCGCAGAGCAGCTACAGCGTCGAGCTGAAAAAAACCGGCAAGACACTGTCGATCGAGCCGGGTTTGAGTTTGCTCGACGTACTGCTTGAGGCGGGTTGCGACATCGAGTACAGCTGTCGCGAAGGGGTCTGCGGGTCGTGCGAAACACGCGTACTGGAAGGTGATGTCGACCACCGGGACGGCGTGCTGACCAAAGCCGAACGTGCGGCCAACAAATCCATGATGGTGTGTGTGTCGGGTTGCAAGAGTCGGCGATTGGTACTGGATCTATAACGCGAGTATCAAGTTTCCAGGGTTAAACAGGCCGACAGATATGTCGGCCTTTTTTATGCGCGTGAAATAAAAAACGCACACTGAACGTGCAGTTTCGTTACCCCTCGACGCGCCTGTTTCATGGGCAATACAAACAAATATGTTTACCATATAAACAATTGTTTTTATTGAGTTTTTAAGCACCCAACAGACTTTTGGCAGTTGGCATAGTTTCTGCTCAGGTAACCCTGAGTTCATAGGCCATACGCCGTATTACCCATAAAACAACAAAAACAGAAACGCACTTAATCAAAGCAACACTCGCCGTTATCCACCCATCGCCACTGTTAAGGCGAACGGAAAAGTGTTGCCAGTCACTTTGTAGCGTTCAATTGAGCAGCGGAGTCAACATGAAGCATTACCTTATATGTATGGGACTGATGATGAGCAGTTGCGTGAGCTTCGCCGGTGAACCCGGTCCCGCCGCGCCCGTGACATCGACTACCGGTAAAAAGCCGTTTCCGCATATCGCTTGGCGCAGCGACGATGGCGAAAGCAGTCTGGACATCGGTGGTGCCCTGCGAACCAACTACCGCGACGAGCATTGGGACACCACCGAAAACAACGGGCGTTTTCTCTTCGACACCTTCCGTGTCGACGTACAGGCGACCTACAAAAATCTCTACAGTGATGTCGGCTACTGGTTTCAGGATGACGGCAAACGCTCCATCGACCGGGGCTTCGTCGGCTACCGCCTGAACAGCAACTCAAACCTGCAACTGGGCGCTCCATTCAAACCGTTTGGTCTGGAACCCTATCCACAATTTGGCTGGAGCTATCACCTGCCCTTCTTCATGGGCTATGGCGTCAGCGCCGGCACAGGCCTGAAATACAGCTACAAGGATCAGGACTGGGATCTGCAACTGGGGTACTTCCCGCGCATGTTGCCTTCCGACATTCGCTACTCGCCGGAAATCGGGCGTTACGCCGACCTCAAGGACAATGCGATCCCCTTCACCCAGTCGCGCCAGGACAACGAGAAACACAACCAGATCAACGCCCGGGTCGCGCGGACCTTTATTAATGACGGCTGGAAAACCGAAATCGGCGCGTCGGTGGCCACCGCCCAGCTTTACAACGCCACCACCAAAGACGACGGCGATTACTGGGCCGGCGGTATCCACGCCATCATCAACGCCGGCGCGTGGACCGTCTCCACCCAAGGCATTCGCTACGAGTACGACCCTAAAAACCCTACCGGTGTCAGCAACGACTCGGTGCTGATGGGCGGTAACGGCCTGACGCCCGCGTATCTGATTGCCTCCAAGGCCACCATTGCTTCGCTGAACGTCGGCTATGACATCCCGACGCCGAAACTGGGGCAATTGAAGAAGATCAAGCTCTACAACGACTACAGTCGCATGATGAAAGACAAGAGCGGTTGGGACGACTCGCAGATGTACACTGTCGGCGCACAGTTCCTGGCCATGCCGATCATGGCGTGGGTCGATCTGACCTGGGCAAAAAACGCCAACCCCTATGGCGGCGCGGAAAACGGTACGGGCTTTACCAATACCAGTTCGGTTGGCAGCAATACCTGGTACTACCGGACCAATATCAACATTGGGTATTACTTCTAATGCCTGCCTTATGGCCGCTGTTACGGCTGCGATAAATCCGTCGGCAGACGTAATGTTTCGGCAACTCTACGTCCTGATTCGGCTGATTGCATTGGATCGTTTACTGCCGGTCGCGACCGGCAGAATTCGCCCATTAGCGAACGCTCAGCCTACGTCTTTTTTCGGCTAGAGGCCGTCACCTGCAGGGTGATGACGTTTGCACCGACATCGGCCATAGATATTTTGCAAACGACTTCGTAAGCTCCAGCCTACTCTTGTCTCTTTTTCCCCAGTCCCATGTTTAGCAGTCGCGTCGACGAGATCGGATTCTACGTTTACCGACCCTCTCCTTCGCTCGCATTGATCTGTTTCGCGCATTAATGCATGCCAACAATGCACTTATCATATCGATCATCCTGTTCCACCATTCGCCCTAATAAGAACCGTGCGCCGCGTCCAGGCAGCGCACGTCATAAAAGCGGTGGAGTACAGGTCAATGACAACATCAAACCCTTCCGGGCGTTCACGCGCCAGTGCCATTTTCCGGGTTACCTCGGGCAACTTCCTCGAACAGTTCGATTTCTTCCTTTTCGGTTTTTACGCTACGCAGATTGCGGCTGTGTTCTTCCCGGCCAGTAGTGAGTTTGCCTCCTTGATGATGACCTTCGCGGTGTTTGGCGCGGGTTTCCTGATGCGTCCGTTGGGCGCGGTGGTACTCGGTGCTTACATCGACGATGTGGGTCGGCGCAAAGGGTTGATCGTGACGCTGTCGATTATGGCCAGCGGCACGATTCTCATTGTGTTGGTGCCCGGTTACGAAACCATCGGGTTATTTGCGCCCGCTATCGTACTGATCGGTCGCTTGCTGCAAGGCTTCTCGGCCGGTGCGGAAATGGGGGGCGTCTCGGTGTACCTCTCGGAGATCGCCACGGCGGGCAACAAAGGTTTCTTCACCAGTTGGCAGTCGGCCAGCCAGCAAGTGGCAATTATCGTCGCGGCGGCTTTGGGTTACGGGTTGAATCAGTGGATGGCGCCGGCAATGATTGCCGATTGGGGCTGGCGGATTCCGTTTTTCGTCGGTTGCATGATCGTGCCGTTCATTTTTTTCCTGCGCCGTAACCTCGAAGAAACAAAGGAGTTCGAAGCGCGCAAACATCGGCCGAGTATGGGCGATGTGTTCCGCACCCTCGCGCAGAACTGGGTCATCGTGTTCGCCGGGATGATGATGGTCGCCCTCACCACCACGGCTTTTTACCTGATCACCGTGTACGCGCCAACCTTCGGCAAAACCGTGCTGCACCTGAGTACGTCCGATGCGTTATTGGTGACCTTGCTGGTGGGTGTTTCGAACTTCTTCTGGTTACCCATTGGCGGCGCATTGTCTGACCGCATCGGTCGGCGTCCAGTGCTGATCGCCATGGCGCTGTTAACCCTCGCCACGGCGTATCCAGCGCTGACTTATCTGGTCAACGCGCCAAGCTTCGTCAACATGCTGTTGGTCTTACTGTGGTTGTCGTTCATTTACGGTTTGTACAACGGCGCGATGATTGCGGCGCTCACCGAAATCATGCCGGTCGAAGTCCGTGTTGCCGGCTTTTCACTGGCGTATAGCCTGGCCACGGCAGTGTTCGGGGGTTTCACTCCGGCGATGTCGACCTTCCTGATCCAGTACACCGGCGACAAGGCCGCACCCGGTTACTGGATGAGTTTCGCCGCACTCTGTGCCTTGTGCGCGACGCTGTATCTCTACCGCCGCTCCACCGGCCGCCTGCAACCGGCGATGTCTTGAACCTGCCCTTTTGTGAGAACACGACCATGAACAAACTATTTAATTTCGCCGCCCTCGGCCTGGTGGCCAGCCTCGGCCTGAGCTCCGTCGCCCAGGCAGAAGAGATCCGCGTGATGACCTCCGGCGGTTTCACCGCGGCCTACAAAGTTCTCGGCCCGAAATTCGCCGCGTCCACCGGCAACACGCTGGACACCGCCCTTGGCCCATCGATGGGCAAGGCGCCGGAAGCGATCCCCAATCGCTTGGCCCGTGGCGAGAAGGCTGACGTAGTGATCATGGTCGGCTACGCCCTCGATGACCTGATCAAGCAAGGCAAAGTTGATCCCGCTTCACGGGTTGAACTGGCCGATTCCCGAATCGGGCTCGTAGTGCGTGAGGGCGCGACGAAGCCGGACATCAGCTCCGTTGACGGACTGAAGAAAACCTTGCTCGACGCGAAGTCCGTCGCCTATTCCGATAGCGCCAGCGGCGTGTACATCGAGGATCAGTTGTTCAAGCGCCTGGGCATTGAAGACCAACTCAAACCCAAATCGAAGATGATCCCGAAAATCCCCGTGGGTTCGGTGGTTGCCACCGGCGACTACCAACTGGGCTTCCAGCAGGTCAGCGAATTGCTGCCCGTGCCGGGCGTAAGTTTTGTGGCAAAGATTCCAGAGTCGGTGCAATCGGTAACGCGTTTTGCTGCCGGCATTCCCGTAGGCGCGCAACACCCGGCTGAAGCCAAGGCGTTGCTGGAGTACTTGGCGTCCTCGGCCGCTCAACCGGATGTCAAGGCCACCGGGCTGGATTCGGTCAGTCGCTGACCTGAACTTTCATTTCCACCACCAGCCGTTCCAGTTCCAACGCAGCCGGGGTCAACGTGCGACCCCGGCGCTTGATCAGGCCGACACTGCGCATCACCTGCGGGTCGGTCAGCGGTACCCGCGTCAGAATCGGGTGATCCGCTGCCGGCATCGCCATCAGCGGCACCGCAGCGACCCCCAACCCCGCTTCAACCAAGCCGATCATCGTCGTCACATGCCGGGTTTCACAGATGCTCTGCCGTTGCGGCACGATGCCGGTCAGCGCCTGATCCAGCAAAAAGCGATTGCCCGAGGTCTTGTCCAGCGAGATGTAATCCTGCTGATAGAACTCATCCCAGGTCACGCTGGTTCGACCCGCCAACGGATGATCGCGCCGACAGGCCAGTACATAACCTTCCTGCACCAATGGCTCGAACTCGACTTCAGTCTCCAGCGTACCCATGAAGCTCAGACCGAAATCGGCTTCGCCATTGACGACGGCGCTGAGTACGTCGTGGGCGCTGGAGTCGAGCACTTTTACTTTGATCCTCGGGAACTGCCGGTGGTAATGGGCGATCACGCGCGGCATGAAGTAATACGCTGCCGAGGGCACGCAGGCCACCGTGACATGGCCTAGCCGGGTCGAAGCGACTTCGCTGATGCCCAGCAGCGCCACGTCCAGATCGTCCAGCAAGCGCTCGACGCTGGGCATGAAACCGCGCCCGGCCTGAGTCAAGCTGACCTTGCGTGTAGTGCGTTCGAACAATCGTACTCCGAGGGCGTCCTCAAGTTTTTCGATGCGCCGGCTCAGCGCAGGCTGAGAGATACGCACGGCGTCGGCGGCTTTGCGAAAACTGCCCTGCTCGACCACGGCGCGAAAAGCTTGCAGGTCGTTGAGGTCGAAGTTTATGGCCATGGTGCGCACTCGGGATCAGACAGATTGATCAGCTTATCCTATGAATGTAAAAAATTATTCCACAATGTAGGTTCCTGTGGGGTTGGAGACAGTGTGCGAAACGCGCTGGCAACGATCAGCAAGCACTAAGCATTCATCAATATGGCGCCAGTGCGGTTCGCCGCTGTTCTGGTCGCGAAGCCGGGGTGAATACGCAGACTGGATATCTATAGCGTTGGGTCCGCTAGACACGACCTTTACCGACAAGCAGCAACCCATCGAAGTGCCGTCTAAGGCACCCTGGTATGAAATCCAGGGTCGGTGGCCACAGTCTCGAGACAGCTTCGGGTCAGCTGCTACCATCCTCGACAACGCGCACGCGCTCAACGGTCAGCCCAAACCTGCGAGAATGCTGCCTCTTCGGGCTTCGCAACTTGTATGGCGAACGTTCAGGTATTTGAAAAACAAATTCGCGAGGAGCCGCCACATTGGAATTGAGACAACTGCGCTATTTCGTAAAAATCATCGAGCTTGGCAGTCTGGGGCGTGCGGCACTTGAACTGGACGTTGGTGTGTCAGCCCTCAGTCAGCAAATCTCCAAGCTGGAAAGCGAACTGTGCACCCGCCTCCTGAATCGAACCTCTACCGGCGTGACGCCCACTAGCGCCGGATTTGCGTTTTTACACCATGCCCAATTGACGCTACGCCAGGCGGAAAACGCAATCATGGCCGCCCATCGCGGGCGAATGAGCGGTTATGTCAGCGTCGGTTTACCGCCGACTACGGCAACGGTGCTCGCGTTGCCGTTGATCAACGCAATGCGTGCGCGTTATCCGGACATACAACTGCATTTGGTGGAAATGCTTTCCGGCCACTTGGCGGCGCAGCTCAACGCACGGCAAATTGATCTGGCCATCCTGTTCCAGCTCGAAGGGGGTAAACGCTGGAGCGTGACTCCGCTGCTGGATGAAAAGCTGTTTGTCATTGCCTCGCCCAGCCTGCCTCAAGCGCCTTCTGGTGATAGCGTGCAGTTAGCAGACCTCGGCGGCCTGCCGCTGGTGATGCCCAGCGCGCAACATGGATTGCGCTCGGCATTGATGAGCGCGTTCGAGCGGGTCGGGCTAACACCCAACGTCATTATGGAAGTCGACGGTCTCGCTGTTTTGATGAACGCCGTTCGGGCAGGTCATGCGGCAACGATACAACCGGGGGCGGCCGCTGCATTGAAAGACGGGTCCGGACTTTCAGTGATCAGGATTGCCGATCCCCATGTGGGCCGGCGTAATCTTCTGGCGACGCTGGCTGACGACGAACTTTCTCCGGCGGCGCTGGCAACGCGTCTGGTCATCGTCGATGTGGCACGACAGCTGGTGGTCGACAAACAGTGGCCTGGAGCTACATGGATAGAAGGTGTAGACGCTTGATCCTTCCTCATCCCGGCCCCATTAGTCTCTTCTGACGACAAAGCCTTTAGAAAAACTAAACACCCCGCGTCAAACACAGCCTTTCGGCCACTCCTTGCTCACCCTATCGTTCTCCCCACTCGCAAGGAGCACTTCGTTCCCGCCTCCTTGCAAATCGAGGAGCGATAATGATCGATGTCTTAATCATAGGGGGTGGCAACGCTGCCTTGTGCGCCGCTCTGATGGCGCGAGAAGCGGGCGCCAGCGTGATGCTGCTGGAAGCCTCTCCGAAAATCTGGCGCGGTGGCAACTCCCAACACACCCGTAACCTGCGGTGCATGCACGACGAACCGCAGGACGTGCTGATCGATGCCTATCCGGAAGAAGAATACTGGCAAGACCTGCTGAAGGTCACCGGTGGCCTCACGGATGAAAAGCTTGCACGCATTGCCATTCGGGCATCGTCCTCTTGCCGCGACTGGATGCGTTCACACGGCGTGCATTTTCAGCCACCGCTGTCCGGCGCGCTGCACGTGGCGCGGACCAATGCTTTTTTTATGGGCGGCGGCAAAGCGCTGGTCAATGCCTATTTCCGCAGCGCCGAGCGCCTGGGTGTAAAAGTTCGCTACAACACGCAAGTGACCGACATCGAGTTGGACGACGGTAAATTCGTCGCCGCCCATGTGGGCGAACATGAGGTCGATGGTCAGCGTTTCGCCGCAGAACGCATTGAAGCCCGGGCCTGCGTGTTGGCGGCCGGTGGCTTCGAATCCAACCGTGAATGGCTGCGCGAAGCCTGGGGTCAGAACGAACGCGGTGAATGGCCATCGGACAATTTCCTGATCCGGGGCACCCGATTCAACACCGGCATTTTGCTACGGCGCATGCTCGACCTGGGCGCAGATGTGATTGGCGATCCGACGCAAGCACACATGGTCGCGATTGATGCCCGCGCGCCACTCTACGACGGCGGCATCTGCACCCGAATCGACTGCGTATCGCTGGGTGTGGTGGTCAATCGTGATGGCGAACGCTTCTACGACGAAGGTGAGGATTTCTGGCCAAAACGTTATGCGATCTGGGGGCGTCTGGTGGCCGGACAACCCGGTCAGCAGGCGTATTCGATCATCGATCAACAAGCCATCGGCCGCTTCATGCCGCCGGTCTTTCCCGGAACCACCGCCAATACTTTGCAAGACCTTGCCCGCCAGTTGAAGCTGCCTGAAGAAAAATTCGTCAAGACTGTCGAGGACTACAACAACGCCTGCCGCGTTGGCACGTTCGATCACACGGCGTTGGACGACTGCCACACCCAAGGACTGACGCCCGCCAAAACCCACTGGGCGCGGCCATTGGTGAAACCACCTTTCTACGCCTACCCGCTTAAACCGGGTGTCACGTTCACCTACCTCGGCCTCGCCACCGACGAAACCGCTGCCGTGCATTTCAACGGCAAAGCGAGCCCCAACCTGTTCGTCGCGGGAGAAATGATGGCCGGCAATGTTCTGGGCAAGGGCTACACCGCCGGCATCGGCATGGCCATCGGTACCGCGTTCGGCCGCATCGCCGGTGTACAGGCGGCCGCTTCGGTGGGCTTTGGCGTTTCATCTGCAAACACGGAGTCTCGCTATGCAACTGTTTGATCCCCAAGCGTCGGGCGGGTTGATCCCGGTGTTGAATCTCGACGAAAGTGAAGTCCAGCGGCAGATGACCATCTGCAATAGCTGCCGTTATTGCGAAGGCTTTTGCGCGGTATTTCCGGCGATGACCCGGCGCCTGGAATTCACTCAGGCCGACATCCATTACCTGGCGAACTTGTGTCATAACTGCGGCGCGTGCCTGCACGCCTGTCAGTACGCCGCCCCACACGAATTCGACGTCAACATACCCAAAGCCATGGCCAAAGTGCGCCTGGATACCTACGCCGAATACGCCTGGCCGCAAGTAATGGGCAGGTTGTATCAGCGCAACGGCCTGACCCTGGCACTGGCTTCCGGTGGGGCACTGGCCTTGTTTCTATGCCTGACCCTGATGCTGATGGGCAACCTGTTCACGGCCATTCCCGGGGGCAATTTCTACCAGATTTTCCCGCATAACACCCTGGCGCTGATGTTCGGCTCAGTGTTCGGCTTTGCGGTACTGGCACTGACCCTGGGTGTACGGCGCTTCTGGCTCAACGTTTCACCGGTCGCAGCGCCACTGCCGTTGAAAACGTCCGCGGCATTGGAGGCTACGGCCAACGTCGCGAAGCTCAAATACCTGGACGGCGGCCATGGCGAAGGCTGCAACAATGCCGACGATCAATTCACCTTGTGGCGACGCCGATTCCACCACCTCACCTTCTACGGCTTCATGCTGTGCTTCGCCGCCACCGGTATCGCCACGCTCTTTCACTATCTGCTGAAGTGGTCGGCGCCTTATCCGATCTTCAGCTTGCCGGTGATGTTGGGTATTGCCGGTGGCATCGGCCTGCTGATCGGCCCGGCGGGTCTGCTTTGGCTGAACCTGCGTCGCAACCCTGCGCACGGCGATGAGAACCAAAAACCCATGGATCGCGGCTTCATCGCGCTGCTGTTTCTGGTCAGCGCAAGCGGCCTGGCGCTACTGGCTTTGCGTGAAACCAGCGCCCTGGGCTTGATGTTGGCGATTCATCTCGGCCTGGTCATGGCGTTTTTCTTGACCATGCCCTACAGCAAATTCGCCCATGGAATATTCCGCAGCGCAGCGCTGCTCAAACACGCCATCGAGAAGCGTCAACCCAACCCGATCAACGCCGGCAGCGACTGACGGTTAAAGCACTCATTCCAAAAACAATAGTGAGCATAACGGTAGCCATGATGAAAACGACAACGGCAACAACCCGAGCCAAGGGGTCCAAATTGGGCGCCATTTTGCGGGTCACCAGCGGTAACTTTCTCGAGCAGTTCGACTTCTTTCTGTTCGGGTTCTACGCGACCTACATCTCCCGGACCTTCTTTCCAGCCACTAGCGAGTTTGCCTCGCTGATGATGACCTTCGCGGTATTCGGCTCCGGATTCCTGATGCGTCCGTTAGGTGCCATTGTGCTGGGCGCGTACATCGACAAGGTGGGTCGTCGCAAGGGGCTGATCGTGACGCTGTCGATCATGGCCGCCGGTACCGTATTGATCGCCTTGGTGCCGGGCTATGCCGCCATCGGCGTGGCGGCACCGATTCTGGTGTTATTGGGCAGGCTGCTACAGGGCTTCTCCGCTGGCGCGGAAATGGGCGGTGTTTCCGTGTACCTGGCGGAAATTTCCACCCCCGGGCACACCGGTTTCTACACCAGTTGGCAATCGGCCAGCCAACAGGTGGCGATCGTCGTCGCGGCCGCGTTGGGCTACACGATCAATGCCACGATGCAAGCCGCTGAAATCGCCGATTGGGGATGGCGTATTCCGTTCTTCATTGGCTGCGTGATCATCCCGTTCATTTTCATTATTCGCCGCTCACTGGAAGAAACCGCTGCCTTCACTGCTCGCAGCCATCGTCCAACCACTCGCGAAGTGTTTCGCTCGATGCGTGACAACTGGCGCACCGTACTGGCGGGCGGTTTGCTGGCGTCTATGACCACTACCACGTTCTACCTGATAACGGTCTACACACCGACGTTTGGCAGGACAGTACTGAACCTGAGCACCACCGACAGCCTGGCGGTCACACTGCTGGTCGGTATCAGCAACTTTATCTGGCTGCCCATCGGCGGCGCCCTCTCCGACCGCATTGGCCGTCGGCCACTGTTGCTGGCGATATCGTTGCTGTGCATCTTCACCGCCTATCCCGCCATGCACTGGCTGGCAGAGGCGGCGAGTTTCGAACGACTGCTTACTGTTCTGCTGTACTTCTCATTCTTCTTTGGCATTTATAACGGCGCCATGGTCGCGGCACTGACCGAAGTCATGCCACAGAACGTGCGGGTCGTCGGGTTTTCACTGGCCTTCAGTTTGGCCACCGCGGTGTTTGGCGGTTTTACCCCGGCAATCTCGACGCTGCTTGTCCAGGCCACGGGCGATAAGGCATCACCTGCCTACTGGCTGATGTTCGCGGCGGTGTGCGGGTTCACGGCGACGACAATTCTGTATCGTCGGCACAAACCTTTGGCCGTCAGAACCGTTTAGTTCTTCGATCGCCGACGCTTAACACGCGTCGATCCGGGGCAGTAATCAGCCTAAAGACCCCATTTAATGGGCATAGACAGATTCTTCGAATAATTCTCAATAGGTGGCCCTTGATTCCACTCGATCAAGGGCCCGAAGCAGAGATGCTGCTTTTCCAAGAGCGCAAGAGGCGGTCGATTTAACACCGGAGTACGAGATCTGACTTGTGCTTATTCGTATGGCCCATGACCGACTATATCGGGTCGGTTGCTGCTCTTCGCGAAAGGCAGAGATCGGCCAGAAGCGGACGGTCAGCCCCTTCTTTTTAGGGCGTGGTTAAATTTCCAGCCAGAAACGAATATCAGTGACCAGTTGCTTACAACTACTGGCACTTTTTCGAGACACACACTTGGTGTCGCAATGCCATTACGCGCATGAAGTTGCGCACTCACTCGGTAAAAACAGCTACCGACTTTGCTCAATTAGTCGAGCAAATCGGCGCCAGCCTCTGAATGATAGCGCATGGCCTTGATGCGCAAGAAGTTGCGCACTTATTTTGCGAAAACGCCCTCCAATCTCGCTAAGCGCCAAGCCCGCCGTGGCCTCCAGCCAAGTGCGCAAGAAGTTGCGCAGTACTACGCAAGAAGTTGCGCACTTTGAGGGGTGTTTTCCCTTGAAAATCACCCAAACGATTGAAAAACCTCGGCCATCCCCCCCGTTTATATAGCCCTCAACATTTCTGGCACGCTCCTTGATAACAGTCAGGCACCCACCGGGCGATATCGCCTCCCGGGCACCCTAAATTTTCAGCAAGGAGCACCTCCATGGCTACACCAGCGTACATGTCCGTCATGGGCGAAAAACAAGGTCTGATCACCGCCGGCGCGTTCACCGCCGATTCGGTTGGCAACACCTACCAGGAAGGCCACGAAGACCAGGTCATGGTTCAGGCTTTCAGCCACGACGTGATCATCCCGCGTGACCCGCAATCCGGCCAGCCAACCGGTCAGCGCGTTCACAAGCCTGTGGTCATCACCAAGGTCTACGACAAGTCCTCGCCACTGCTGCAAGCCGCTCTGACTTCCGGCGAGCGCATGAGCGAAATCGTTATCCAGTGGTACCGCACTTCGGCTCAAGGTACCCAAGAGCACTACTACACCACCAAACTGGAAGACGCCATCATCGTCGCCATCAACAACAAAATGCACAACTGCCAGGACCCGTCGAACTCGCACTTCACGCACCTGGAAGAAGTGCAGTTCACCTACCGCAAAATCACCTGGACCCACGAAGTTTCCGGTACTTCGGGTTCCGATGACTGGCGTCTGCCGGTCGCCTAAATCAGGCCGACCGTCTCAAGCATCGGCCAGCTCTGCTGGTCGATGTTGTTTTCGCCCTTCCAGAATTTTTGCGTCTGCCGAGGCCTTTTCGGCCATTGGCGCACGCCGCAGCACTGCACGAGGAACAAGGGATGTTCGCGCCGGCCAATCAGACTCACTTTGCCCTGACCATCGAAGGTCTCTCCAGCGATTTGCAGGTGCTGTCCTTGCAAGGCCGGGAGGCGATCAGCCAACCGTTCGTGTTTGAGGTGGAGCTGGTCAGTGAACAGCCGTCCCTGGACCTCGAAACCCTGCTGCACAAACCGGCCTTCTTGCAGCTCTCGCCGGACGGCAGCGGCATTCACGGCCAGATCTACCGTGCCGCCCAGGGTGATTCGGGCAAACGCCTGACCCGCTACGCGGTGACCCTGCGCCCGCAACTGTCCTACCTGGCGCACCGCATCAACCAGCGCATCTTCCAGAACCTCAGCGTGCCGAAAATCATCGGCAA